>JADGDV010000002.1 GCA_016744695.1 Hahellaceae bacterium | reverse complement strand
AAAGTGATCATCATCGATTGCAGGGAGTGATCACGTTCAATCGCAGAAGGTGATCAACTTGGTTCGCAGGAGGTGATCATGATCATGTGGAATATGCACCCTGACATTAAATTTGGCAGAAATGGTGATTGGACTCTTAAAAATAATGAAGCTAGTTATGATGCATCAAGTTATATTCCAAGCCTATTAAACGAAGAGAAATCAATATCTTTATATGAACTTCTTTCTGAGGCGGAAATGCATACGCAATTTACCGAGGCATTTACTCATCAAACAAATAAGAATAGCGCTAATGAAATTGATACACGTTTACTGTTCGCTACAATTATCAGCTTAGGGTCTAATCTAGGCCATACCAATATGTCAAAAGCTGCACCAGAAATCACCTCTAAGCAGCTACTAGACACTGAAAAACTCTGGTTGTCGAATCAAAATTTAAATAATGCCAACAATAAAATAGTTGAGTTAATACAATCTTTGCCCTTACCTTCAGTATACTCAAAACTAGATGGTAGGTTACATACAAGCAGTGATGGTCAAAAAGTAGTTGTGGCTGTCAATTCACTACTAGCTAATTATTCATACAAATATTACGGAAAAGAACAAGGTATCACTGTTAATAGTTTCGTAGATAATAAACAGTCATTCTTTCATGTGAACGTTCTCTCATCTTCTGACAGAGAAGCCGCATTTATGATGGATGGCATCGTTTCCTCTAAAGAATCTATATATAAAGAGTCTGATCTCGAACATATTCACTCTACTGATACACACGGGTATACAGAAGCAATGTTCTCCGGTTTGCATTTTTTAGATGTCGCATTCGCCCCCCATATTAAAGGGATTCACAATCAAACCTTATATGGTTATGAATCAAAATCTCTTAAGAAAAATTCAAACTTTACCATTGCCCCTAAACAAACTGTAAATAAAAAATTGATACTTACTCATTGGGATGAAATTCTTCATCTCATGGCATCTATCAAGTTGGGATATTGCTCTGCATCACTCATTTTTAGAGCTTTGAGTAGTTCAAAAACCAGTAAACTTTACCAGGCAATTAGAGAATTTGGTCGACTCCTAAAATCAACTTTTATTCTAAATTACTTACGCGATACAGATCTTAGAAAATCAGTACGAAAGCAATTAAATCGAGTTGAGCTTGGGCAGAGAATGTCAAAGGCCATCTTTTTTGGAAGAAAAGGCGTACTTAAGGTTGGCCTTGGTAATGAAATTCAAAAAGCCGTTTCTTGCACTATTCTTTTAAAAAATGCCATCATTCTCTGGAATTATCTATATCTTTCAAGTTTTCTTTATGAGACCGAAGATAAAGAGGAAAAACAAGCAATGGTTGACTCAATAAGTAGAGGGTCAGTAATAGCATGGGCACACGTAAATATGTACGGAATATACCTTTTTAACAAAAGACAAAAAACACGTTCATTTAAAGCAACTCTTAAACAAATGCAAAGCCAGACATTTTAAATACACCCTATAAATAGAAAGCCAAATTTAATAGTGAGGTAAATTAATTTGAAGGAGAAGCATTAAATACGAGATAAGAATCATTTATTTTCAACACGTTACAGAATGGAAAGGGGCAACTAGCCCCCTATATTGTCAATAACCCTATAGTTTGTTTTTAG
Source organism: Hahellaceae bacterium (assembly GCA_016744695.1). Taxonomy (GTDB): domain Bacteria; phylum Pseudomonadota; class Gammaproteobacteria; order Pseudomonadales; family Oleiphilaceae; genus Alkalimarinus. Next base: position 241,060 of record JADGDV010000002.1, on the reverse strand, counting down.
ACGCCTTACGAAGAGAGCTGACGCTGCGTATTTTTGGTAATCCGGCTAGCTGAAAGCTACTAAAAATTATTAAAACTTATAATTGTTCTAACTCCCAATAACTTGAGTGTTCGCAATCGCTTTTATACATAAAGGTTTACATCTATCAAAAAAGCTCGACGTCAGATTCCTTATGCCCTTTGTCTTTATAACCTTCATACGATTGTCGTTGCTCAACAATACGATCAAGTGTAGCTATCAATGTTTCACTGCCTAGTTCTGCTTCATTATAAGTAGAGTAAAGTTGCTTCATTGTGTCTTGATTCTGCGCCCAGTCAGTTTGCTCAATTAATTTCATACAAGCATGTACGCTAGAATGAACAGTAAAGTGAGGCTGTTCTATATTAGAAAATTCAGATAAATGCCCGTAACGCTCACCACCTTCACCGCTCACCCATAGGCCGAACCGGCAGGATGAGTGATCAACACTTACTTTTTCTGCCTCGTCGCCATTTGGTCCAGTATCTAATGCAACGTAAGCATTTTGCATATAAACAAAATGATCTAATTTAGCTAAATCACACTGACTAAGAAGCTTAGCGTGGCTAACTTTTGAGAGCGTTAGCTGTGCTTTATTTGTAAACTCAGTGAATACACCACTAAATTGTCCCATAACCCCCTCAAAGCGATCAGTGGTTTCAGAGAAAGTTTGAGCTTGCTCTATAAACTCGTCTTTTGTTAAAAGAACATCTTTAATTGCTAATGCTATTTTGTCTGTAGCGTCTTTAGTCGTTGAAGCCAAAGAACGTACTTCGTCTGCAACAACCGCAAACCCTCTACCTTGCTCACCTGCTCTAGCCGCTTCAATGGCCGCGTTTAATGCTAGCAAATTAGTTTGATCTGCAATGCTGGCAATAAGGGCTGAAACATCAGCAATGACTTGTGAGTTGGTTTCTAGCTCACCCGAAGAGACAGACATTTTCTCTGATAGTGTTTTTAGCATAACAAGATCTGACTGCACCGCTTTAACTGAGCTATTACCTTCAGTAACTTGTTCAACAGTACTGCGTGTTTGTATTTCCGCTTCTTCCATTTGCACTGTGATATTTTTAATGTCATTTTGAGCGCTCAGTAATTTCTCTCGCATTTTTGTTGAGCGTAGACTGTTAATATCGTAGTCAAACTTACTTTTCTCGATACGCTGAGCGTTTTCTTTTATATCGACCTGTGACAGACCAATATTTTTTAAAACAGCCCCATAAATACCATTTAAACCTACAGAAAAAGGCGGCCTATAAAATTTATTACTTCGAGCATTATCGAAAACCTTTTGAGTCTCTGTCATTACAATCTCAATTTGATCAAGTAATTCATTGACTGACTCAGAAAATGATTCTAAGAAATGATCTTTTTTAACGTCTGTAATACGACCACTCATGTCACCCTGAGCACCCTTTAAACACACATCAGACACTTGATTTAGAATTGCGTAATCTTCAAGCATTGATTTTCGGATAATAAATAGTCCGAGATTCGATGTCAGAGTTAATACTAGGAGAAGATAATCGGCCGTATGGGCAAAGAGAACATATAGACTTAGTAGAGATACTGAGGCCAATATAACGTTAAGTACTTTATCGGGTCTGATAGTGAACAGCCAACTGATCATAGCTGAGCCCCCTATTTTCGCATAATTGAGTTAAATGAGCCATTGAGTCGTTTAGGGATTCACTACCCGACAGGCCAGACTCTTGAACCAGCATAGTTTTATAGATATCAGAAAAAAATTTTACGCCCTCAGGGTTAGCTAAACGCCTTGCAGAGAAATAACCTTGTAATGTTTTACCGTCAGCTCCAAACCATGGACTTACAGTTGCAAAAACCCAGTAATAGTCATTATTCTTACAGTAGTTTTTAACAAAACCGTTAAACTCGTTGCCTGATTGCAGTGTTTGCCAAAACAACCTAAATATACCTCTAGGCATGTCTTTATGCCTGATGATATTATGCGGTTCACCTATTAACTCAGTACGATCAAATCCTGAAATTCGACAAAATTCTTTGTTAACATATAGAATTTTACCTTTTACATCAGTCTTACTAATAATAATTTTGTCAGGCAGCATTTTTATTTCGTTATTAGACACAACAAAATACCTACAGTTATTTTAAGTTATAATTATTATTAGCTTAGACTACTCTGAATATTTATTGTCATTAATAATTACTAAATTTTTTATTTTTTATAAGACTAACAGCTGGTGTGGGAATGCAATAAACGATCACCCTAGTTAACACGCCTCACGTTTGAAATAATCATTAGGGGAAACCTAATGGCTCCCCTCTCTGAAAATAGACGCCCCTTCTTGTACTGAGAGGGGCTGCGTTGCAGATGAATTTTATGTACTCAGCGTACTAGTGGTTCTCCCCTATTTTCTCAACTTTATTCATTGGGAATTTTTGGTCAAAGAATGCCTGTTCTGGGCCATATAACCTCAAATAGGCAAAGAAAGACTCACCTGGATTGGTCTGAATCCAGTTGCTTTCAAAACCTGTTGGTACCGTAGCGCCAAAATATAAGTCTACAGACCCATCACTATTGGTTACTAAGTTCTCTGATCGCGAAGAGATATCTGAGCGCTTAGTATCATTTCGAATGATTAAACGGTTCTCGATATCATAAAGCGTAATAGACCAAAAAAGTGCGGCGGGCGGGTTAGGCTCAATGCGCAGCTTATAGTTCTGACCTCCCATTAATGCATTACCATCAGAATCATAATAAGTTCCTAAATAGGCAGAGCCTTTGCCTGGAACTCTCGATACCATACCCGATGACGTTGTTACGGCTTCATAGGTATAAGAGGTACGTTCATTAAACATTGAATAGGTGTCTAAATCGATTTTAGGATTCATACCTGCCATGGCATCTTCCCAACCAGAATCATTACCATATAGCGATGAGGCGAACTTTTCTTTAGTCTTATTAAATGATGTTGCTTGGCCCATAGCCATGCCGGTATTGACACCCTCTAACAAAATTTCTTTTTGATAGTCCGTTGGGTTAAATGGCTTTCCTTTTTCGATGCCTAAATCTTTCAACCAAGCGTAAAAAAAACGATCACGGTCTGCCATCGGTTCTTTTTGAACATAAGCATTCACCAAGTTCCAATATTCCATACCCCGAGGTTGAGTGGCAATAGTCACATCAGCATCAGACTTTGGATCAAAAGTAATATATTTAGTTTTAGGTGGAGTTTTTGCTTCTGTTAACTTGTAGGTGGTCACTGCTGTTTTGAGTTTATCCGCTTCAGCACCTACTCCAAGTACACGATAAAAATACCCTAATACAAACGTATCACTTTGTACGACTTGACCCTTAAAATCTTTAGGATAATCCTGCCCAGGACCTACAAAAAGTAAGGTTTCTTTTTCCCCAGAACCAATTTCGATAATCGGTTCTTGCCATGCATTATTAGCAACACCAAAAATACCACCGGCAGGAATCTCAACCACTACAGGTCCTGTAGCTGATAAGTCTAAATTACAAACAGTATAAGGGGTTGTAACATTGGCAGTTATAAACGGGTATACCCCGTCGTAGCCTTCGTATAAGCCTATAACAAGTTCTTCATCACTAAACCCTAGGTTCTTCTTTGCCGCTTCATGCCCCTGATACATACTCGTTATCGGTAAGGCCCAAAGGGCAAGCTGAGAAGCTCGCTGCAAATCGATTTCACGGTTAAGCTTTTTAGCGGATTCTTTAGTAATGGTTTGGTTTTGATACTCAATAGCACCTAAATAGCTGTTCTGAGTATTTAAATTCTCAACTGAGCTCTGGCCGGTCATTCCTTGCATAGAACAGCCCGCTACCATTGATACCGAAAGCGCTGATAGAGTCAGCTTTAAAAAATTTGTTCTGTTCATATTTTTTCGTCCATATTTAATTTTGATTAAGTCAAAACAAGCCTGCTTTACAACAGGTATTCTAAGCCAAGTGCACGAACGGTCTTGTAAATACCACGCTGTTTGCGTGCCGGACCTGCTTTACTGCTGTCGCTCTGCATTACTTTCTTGCGCATTTCTAACCACTCAGGTGATCCCCAGCGATATGATGTGGCTTTTAACTGTTCAAACACGCTGGCTAGCTCATTACTTACGTCACTCCCTTTATAAAAGAACCCCATTTCATTGTTATAAAGGTTGGAGCGGTAATCAAAGTTGCTGGTACCAACAAAGCCGACTTCATCGCCGTAAATAAACTTGGCATGAAGTTTTCCATAATGTTCATCACCACCAAGAATACTTGAGTCAGACCTGCCGGTCTGATAAAAGAAAATCTGCGGGTGATTGATCAGCTGTTTCCATTCATCGCTTTCAACAATATCTGGATTAAATTCACCTTTTTTATTACTAGACAACCAAACTTTTTGTAATTTAGGCGTGAGTAAAAATCTCGGAGCCATCCCCATATCGATAATCGCTTGGGTAAAAAAGTTGTCGCTGGTTAATACTGAGTTGGTGATGACCTCAAGTTTAAGATTCGGGTTTTCACTAAGCCATTTGAGAGTCTCTTCTGCACCGTCATAAATCAAAACGCCCTCTTCATCAAAATATTGCCCACTGAATAAATACGGTGAAACAATTTGCAACGACCCGCTTGTTATTCCTCTTGCTTTTACATCACCTAAAATCTGGCTCATTAAATAAAGGATGGAGTTAGGGTTACGTTCCAGATTTTCAACCACATTAGTAGTTACTTCTTTATTAGTAAGATTACTTAACTGGTGAGAAAGACGTACTTGTACCTCATCAAACCCTTGGTTCATGTAATCCGGCATATTATTCAGTTGTTGTTTTATTTCAGGGAACGCTTTTACCGTCGATAAGCTTTCTTGTGCCTTGATACGTTTAGAAATATATCGGTTTTCAAATTTTCCTTTATCAAATTCACTGCTAGCCTCATTTGGCCATATGCGTCGATTACCTTTATGTGAAAATAGTAAGGAGTAATAAATTTCACTCACCATGCCTACCGTGTGCTTTTCGTCGCCACTGTGCTTACCTGACATGCTTAGTATTTCAAGGTCACGAAATACATCAAGATCCTCTGAGCCATCTTTATTAATACCGTAATAATCCAGCGAGATATTACGTCCGCCGGTCATGACTACCGCTTTGTCAGCAAAGGAGCCATCTATTATTAGCAGCTTGTCATGTGAGCGACGATTAAATTGAAATTTAGTTATCGCATTAAATATAACGACCTGAGCACGCGCTTTCTTCGTGGTTATTTGGCCCTTGGCATTACGTACAAAACCACCATTTTCAGTACATGTTTCAACGGCCCGTAACCCAGTATGACCAGGGCTTAATGAACCGATTGAGTCAACCATGATACGCACATCAACCCCACGCTCTACGGCATTGCACAGCGCGCCCAGTATGGCATAACCCACTAGATCAGTTTTGAAAATGTAATATGTCACATCAATGGTGTGTTGTGCATGATCAATCAACCAAATTTTAGTGGCTAGTGACCTCATAGCATCGTCATGTGATGGCCCGATGACCTTAATGCGGGAAGAATTAACGGGAATCTGTGCTTGTTTGCCAAGTAATATTGGATCGAATTTTAGCTTTGAAGGGGGGACCCAAGTGCGCCTATCATAAATTTCGGTGATCTCATCATCTTCAACAGCATCTCCAGGTGGACAATCTGGCAGGTTTTGAGTCCCCGGTGGACATTGTTGTATCTCCTTCTGTTGAAGACTACTGCACCCAACAAGCGTTATTACCATTAAACACATTAGAAGATATTTTTGATGATTCATATTTATATCAGTTCACTTTTAGACATTATGTAATTAATAATACTCTTGTTTTATTTTTTCAAAGAAAAAACTTCTTCTTTAGCTGCGTTAAGATCGATCATAAAATCAGTATTTGAATGCAACATAGATACCGCTGAAGCACCCATCATTCTTCCGTAAACGACATCGCTATGCCAATGAACATTACATACATTTCGACTGATACCAAATTGCTTACCCCTTTCTAAAATGACATTAGCTTGTTCAGGAAACACCTCCGTTAAGATTAACGCCCAAGCCCAACCAACGGCCGTATGCCCTGAAGGATAAGAGCCATCTTTACGTAAGCTAGCTTCATCAGCAGGAGTGCAAGTAGGCGCATTATTGACCATAAAGGGCCGCATACGCTGATAATGGTTTTTTGCTGCATAAGTAGATAGCCCTGCATCGGCAAGGGTTCTGCGGAGAACTATATATAAATGAGGTGTATCTTCTTCAGATATTTTTAGATTTAATACACTATTAAATGCCTCTACAGCACCGGGAAATGATAATACGGCATCTTGTGCTGCTTGTTTTGTTCTAGCTTCATCCATTAGAGCAATGTACTTTTCTGAAAGTGCTTGATCAAATTTAAACGCTGCAGAGCCTTTCTGCGGTGGAGGTGGTACTAATTGTAAGCTATTCGGTATTTCTTTTTCTGATAAATACCCTGCTAAAACCCCAGGACTAATTTCTTGAATTTCTTTGGATAAGGAGGTAATAACTGGCTGATCTTGTTTTGTTTGCGAGGTACAACCGAGCATTAAAATGGGCAGTGTTATAGCAATAAGAAACCGTGATCTTAAAAACATTATTAGGTCCTTTTATATAAATTATCTCTATGATCTTTAGACGTTCAACAGCCGTTATAATGTGATTAAACACTATACTAATGTTGAACGACTGGAATCACTTATTGGTTACGTCCTTAAAAACTATAACGAACACCAATTGCAGCATCAATACCAAACTTAATGTCACTGCGTGAACCGTGATCAAAATCTAACTCAGGATGAACTTGAAGATAGCTATCCCATTGACTATTAAATGGAAGTCTAATACCTAAAGGTAAACGAACACCTAATCCATCATCCCAGCCAAGAAAAGCACCGCCTCCCATATACCAACTGAAAGGAGCATCTCCACCAAAAGACCCTCTATTAAAAATGTAATCAGCCGAAACACCATCATTACCGACAAATGCATTAACATCCTCGAACTGTGCCGTTACACCAAAGCCTTGATCAAAACCAAAGCCTAGTTTTACTACCGCATTAGCTGTACCTGACAGAAACACGCTAGTGGCAATAAGTGCTAATAAATATCTTTTCATACTACTTTCCTACAAGTTTATAAAATAAACAGAGATTATTTTATCTTTGCCTGAGTTTTCAAAAGTTTTGGTTAAGCTTTTAAATGTCTATTGTTGCTAGCCTGTAAACCACTAGTTTATAGTCATTTTTTATCCTTTTTATTGCGAGACGATCCTTTCTTGGTTAGCTATAACTGATAAACCACTTCAATCATTATATTTTATATAAATATAATATTTAAAATTGATAGTTATATTCTATTCGGTGGTCGCCATTTGAAATGTCAGTATGTTCTGACCAGTTGGCAAAATAGCGAATATTAGATCGAGGATCTAACTGGTATGAGGCAATGGCTTCATGCATTAGAACACTGCTATGACCTTCAAAACCATAATCTGTAAAAAGATCAGAACCCGATAAGGTTGAATTCCATATTGGGTTGTAGTTAAGCCATACTTTGTCTGTAATTGTAAATTTACCATACATGCCAACCGTGGCAAATGTGCCCGGGAATGAATAACCACTGGCTATTGTTCCATCATCTTGAAGTGCATTATTAGCAAAGGATATACCCGCACCAGCCAATGGATAAAGATTAAACCTTCCCATTTGTGGCAGTGCTTGAAGCATGCTGTAACTTAAACTGCCTGCTTCACTGTCAAGCGCATAGCTCATGTCTATTTGTGCGCCTAGTCCAGTATTTGGATTAACCGTAAGGTTACGAATTCTTATTGAATCAACTGAATCTTCAGCATCACTTTCCCACCCTAAGGCATCACTGTAGATACCTTTAATTTCAAGAAGATTCATGCCTAATTTATTTTCATCACCCGTATCGTAACTTTTTGCCAGTTTGATATTTAGGCCTCTATTGGTTATACCAAAACCTGCCATTGTAAATACAGCAAGAGGGTCTGACATATCTGCCAATCCATCATCTTGAGACGCAGCATCTTCTGCCATAACTGAAGTGCTTAGTAGCACTGAAAGTGGAACCATTTTAGCTATTGCTTTTATATTACTCATTATACTTTCTCATCGATTTACTAAATTAAATTATTTTTACAAGTTCTCATTTGCTAATATCATCCATTTAGATATCACAATTTTTGGACGTACATAAATGGTTAAAGGCACACTAGTTCAGGGCTAGTAAAATTTAGCTTTTAAATAGAATCCCCTGTATTACTCACAAAATTAATAAGTTACTCTCACTAATACTTGCTTATTAATATACATAAAGTTTTAATATTAAAAAACAAACTTAAACTAATGGTATATATGAGTAAAATCGATTACTTAGACTTGGATGGCAACTCACTTAGGGCTTTTTTGACTGTTCTCGAGGAGAACTCTGTTTCTAAAGCAGCAATAAAGTTAAATGTGAGTCAATCTGCTATTAGTCACACTCTGGATAAGCTTAGAACAGCATTTGATGACCCTCTTTTTGTGAGGGATGGGCGCGGTATTGTCCCTACGAAAAAAGGTGAGTTACTCCAAGCTCCTGTAACAAAAGTTTTGAGTGAGCTTAAAGCGCTTACTTATAAGAATGAATTTAACCCGTTTGAAAAAGGTTTGGAGTTTACGGTCGCCGCTAACGATTTCACTGTAATGTATATTTTTCCTAAACTCCTTAAACAATTATACAGTGAAGGAATAAACCTCAATTTTAATTTTATTCCCTCGGGCGTTCCTAGTGTTAACCCACTACGTGCACGCCCTTCTCGCTGCCAGTTATTAATAACACCCGCCCCGCCCTTAGGGAAAGATTTTGTTGTTAAGGAGTTAGTTGAGTCTGAAATGGTATGTTTCTATGATTCAGAACATCGAATGCCGCCAAAAAGCAGAGAAGAATATCTTGATAGCCAATACGTAGATGTGAAATTTGGTGAGGCCGAGTCAACTATGATGATTTTGCAGCCATTTGATATGACTACGCTAAATGCCCCTATAATTACGGTTTCTAACCATGGCTCATTATCATCGTTTATAAAAGGTACGAGCTTAATTTCGACACAGCTTAGTTTATTAAGTGATCACTTGATGAGTGGGCTCGATTTTTCGCCACTTCCCTTTGAAACTAACTCGGTAAAACTATACATGGTCTGGCATAAACATGACCAGAGTGACCCTGCTCATGCCTGGCTTCGACAGAGAATAATAGACACGTTTAATTAACTCCGCAAATAGCCAGATTTAATTGTTATTATATTTACAATGATAAGCCTGGCCTAAGATTGTTACCGATGTAGCAAACCCCATATTTGTATGAGTATGAACAGTATTTGCATTGAGGGCCAGCACACTGTTCTTTAAGTCATTAACCGCACCCTGTGTAAGATCTTTGTTGGATATAAAAAGATAGTTATACCAACTGCCCTCTGTTCCGATAACCTCACTTACATAGTTACATGATTCAACCTGTGGGTAATCTTCATACATTCTTATATTTATTGCATTTGGGTCAATTTCGGTCGTTTCGATTAAGCTACACGAAGACAGAATTAAGCAATATATAATCGTGAATAATATTTTCATACTAAAATAAGCCTTCTGTTCAACAAGTTAAAAATCATTACATAATATATATCACAACTATTTTGTGATTACGAATCATCAAGTTAACTTATGGTATTTATATTATTTTATAGGAGTAGGATAAATTTATATGAAGTACAGAAGTTAGTGATAATATGGTTATAAGTGTCTTTTGTTTTAATAGGAGTGATAATGAAAAATAATAACAGAATCAAGGGTAAAAAAATTGTTATCACTGGCGCATCTAGTGGTATTGGCCGGTCAGCTGCCATTCAGTTAGCTGCTGAAGGAGCCATTGTTATTTTGGTTGCACGGCGAGAAGAAGCATTAAATGAAGTGATTGATATTATTGTTCGTGACGGAGGAAAAGCTAAAGCGTATCCTGCAGACTTATCAGACCTCGATGCCGTTGATCAACTTGGCGATAAATTACTTGAAGATTACTCAAAAATTGATGTACTCGTTAATAATGCCGGACGCTCAATTCGCCGTCCTTTAGTGGCATCGCTTGAGAGATATCATGACTTTGAACGTTGCATGCAACTTAATTACTATTCCCCGGTGCGACTTACCAGAAAGCTCTTGCCTTCAATGTTAGAGGCTCAAGATGGCCAAATTATTAACTCGTCAACCTGGGGAACTATGCTGCCTGTTGCTGGTTTTGGCCCTTATAATGCGAGTAAGGCTGCTCTAGACTCAATTGCTGAGTGTATGCGAGTTGAATTGAAGGATAAAGGGATCTCGATTACACAGATTCATTTCCCATTGGTTCATACACCTATGAGCAATGCGACTGAAAAGTTCAAGAAACTTCCTGGAATGTCACCTGAAGAAGCGGCCCAGTGGATTGTTAGAGCCGTTGAAGAGAGACCACCTATTATAGTTGATACCAAAACCAGGGTAGGTAGAGGGTTTTATTATCACTTCCCTAGAGTGTCGGAGGCTATTTCGAGGCGACTACCCTTTTCTGTTTAGTGCGTATTTTATATGGTGTTTCATGAAGTTTTTTTACACCAATTGAAGCTGTATAAATAAACAGTTATAGTAAGATCTAAACCTACACTTGCGTAGGAAAGAATAAGTTACTAGGTGACATTATGAATTTGAATGCTAGTGAATTTTATGGGTATGGGGTTGTGCTCTTTTCAATGTTCTTATTATTGGCAATATATATATTATATTATATGTATGAAAAAAATCGGTTTAAAAAATGGCAGTTTAAAACCATTGGCGTCAGCAGTAAAGCACGTTACAACGCCTTAAAAGATACTAAATCAATATTACCTATCCGCAAAAAATAAAAACGCATTAAACTCTGTAAGGCATACTTAATGTTAAACATTAACTACATTGGTTAACTAATTGAAAGTAAATAATAAAAAACCACTTGCCCTCTTTGATACCTTAAAGGTGATGCTAGAAGAAAAGCATGAAAAGAACCCCCTTGTTATACAGCGTATAGAAGAAAATGCACCGACCAATGCCGTAGCTGATTATTTAATGGCCTGTGAGTTTTTATATAGCTATCGAGGCAGTAACGATACCTTTGCCTCTTATCGCCGTGAAGTTGAACGATTATTACAATGGACGTGGTTTGTTGCGGGTATAAGCCTTAAAGATATCCGTCGATCAGAAATCGATGACTTCTTGGCATTTTGCCAAAACCCACCAAAAGAGTGGATAGGTGTCAAAACGGTTTCTCGGTTTGTTGATCAGAATGGTCGGCGAGTAATTAATCGTGATTGGCGTCCCTTTGTATCAAAAATTGGCAAAGTTGAATATTCTGAAGAGCAATCTCCTGACGTTAGTAACTGGGCTTTATCTCAAAAGTCTTTTCAGGCTATATTTTCAATATTAAGTAGTTTTTTTAATTTTCTTATACAAGAAGAGCATAGTGACGTTAACCCTATTGCTTTAATTCGTCAAAAAAGTAAATTTATACGTAAAAAACAACATGAAACAATACGTCGACTCTCAGATCTTCAATGGGAGTACGTGATAGAAACGGCTGAATTAATGGCGAATGATAACCCAACGATTCATGAGCGAACTCTTTTTGTAATGAATTGCCTATATGGCATGTATTTACGAGTATCAGAGTTAACGCAAAGTGAGCGTTGGTACCCTAAAATGGGTGACTTTCAGTTAGATATGGATGGTAATTGGTGGTTTATTACCGTAGGTAAAGGTAATAAAGAACGCTCTGTCTCTGTGAGTGATGAAATGTTGACTGCACTTAAACGTTACAGGCAGTTTAGGAATTTATCCGTTTCACCCTACCCTGGTGAGCAAACACCACTTATTCCAAAAACCCGAGGCACGGGTGGAATATCGAGTACTCGTCAAATTCGAAATATTGTTCAAACGTGTTTTGATGCTGCCGTTAAAAGAATGATTCAAGATGAGTTCATTGAAGATTCAGAGCGATTAAAAACGGCTACTGTTCACTGGTTGAGACACACAGGTATATCCGATGACGTAAAAAGAAGACCTCGTGAGCATGTAAGAGATGATGCAGGGCATGGTTCTAGCGCCATTACCGATAAGTATATAGATATAGAGCTACGTGAAAGACATGCATCTGCCCGAAAGAAGTCGATTAAACCTATAAATTAACCTTATGCGCTTCAATATTAAAAATCTGCCTTGAAGCAGGGATGATCCAAGACAGCAAAGGGGTATGGGGCTTAAAAATAGCTAACTACAACAACCTTAATAACACGAGCTAACTAGTTATTGTACAGTTTCTTCTGGCTTTCCAGCCGATGTTGCAGGGCTGTTGTATAAAACATATTCACTCATATCAACATCACCATTACTGTTTGCATCAAGCTCTACAAATAAGCTGGCTAATTCAGGATTAGCATTAACTTCTTCCTGAGTTAATTTTCCATCACTATTATTATCAAGCGCAGAAAACTCTTCCTGAATTTTAGGAGCTGTTGGTGATACTTCTTTATTCATCTCATCAGCAATGGCTATAGTGCTGAGTGCGAGAAGTACCGTAGTAACGATAGTTTTAGTATGAATAGTCATAATTTTTCCTTTATAAAAACACAACATTAATGAGCTGATAAAACGTAGCTCATAACATAAATTTTTCTGTATTTAAAAAGCTATTTATTTATGATGCTCGTAAGTATCATTGTAAACAGCAGCTCTTAAACTTTATTCAGTGCATTATCGAATACTGTAAGTGCTACGAACTTATAAGCTAAATATGTGCCAGTTTTTTAAAACTCTTATTATTCATAATGTTATAATGTATATTGTTTATATTTTGTAATTCCACCATTAAATATGTCGCATATTAGAGACACTTTATTTTTATCTATTCAACTAGTTATTATAAAACAATAAGTTACGTGTCTTTGTTTTGCGACAGTCGATTCATGACACCTGCCCTACACTAACGAGTATTAATTCAGCTAGCTATGACGAAACCTGTTATGTTATTTCGCCCCCGCTCTTTACTACAACTTGTTGTTATCTCTTTCGTTTTAGTTTTGACGCCACTTAGTGCACTGCTGTTACAAGCCATGCAGGCGTTGGAGAGTGTATCAATGAAAAGCAGAGTGACTACTCTGGAAATAGTTTCTCTTTCTAAAAACAGCCAGAGCTTACCTGAAATTGTTTTGGATATGGAGCATACAGCAAGACAATATCAAGTATTGGGAGACTCTAAACTAAAAGGAATATTCCAGACAACTGAAACACGTTTTAATGAAGATCTTAATAACATATGCAAAAGGAACATCTCTCAAAATAGCCTATTACTCTGTAATAAACTTAATAGCAATTCCAAGATGTTAATAAGAACACTGAGTGATGCCCCTTATGACTCTGCTATTTATGAGAATGCCCTTAGTGACTTTGAGTTATTAGCCAAACATACACAGCAACTTGTTCAGCAAATTCAACAGCTCATTCAACAGAGGTCAGAACAGTTAGCTGCAGACGCCGCATCGGTTAAATCGAAGTTACTATGGCAGGGGGTTAGCTTGGTTCCACTTAGTATTGCAATGAGCGTACTGTTTACCTTTTTAATTATACGTCCAATACAAAGAATTGAAGATATTATTCAGCAGCTAGGGTCAGGGCAAGAATCATTAAAATTTGAAGTTCATGGACCGCGGGAGCTCAACAATCTAGGAGAAAAACTACAGTGGCTACAGTCTAGACTGCAAGCACTTGAAGAACAAAAACTACGTTTTATAAGGCAGATGTCTCATGAATTAAAAACGCCTCTTGCAAGCCTTCGTGAAGGAGCTGACCTTATGGAAGAGGAAATTCTTGGACCCTTAACGAAACCTCAGAGAGAAATTGTGGTTATTCTTCAAGATAAAGGGCTACAACTGCAACGTATCATTGAAAACTTGCTCGACTTTAATGGGCTAAAATATCAACGAAGCATATTAATTAGCCTGTTTGATTTAAGAAAACTAATCGATGAGGTGTTATATGAGCACCGGTTAGACATAAATAGAGCTGATCTTTATTACTGCTTAGAGGGGCAATCACTAATGCTCCACGCAGATAGGGTGAAACTACGAACACTATTGAGCAACCTCGTATCTAATGCGACTTACTACTGCATTCAACCATCAAGAATGTGGATTAGTTGGCAAGCTACAGACAAAGACCTAATGCTACAAATTGCCAATCACGGTATTGCTATTCCCGAGGAGGATCGTGAGCGTATTTTTAGACCATTCGAACAAGGACGACAACCTAGGTCAGGGACCATTAAAGGCTCTGGTATCGGTTTATCCGTAGCGCAAGAGTATGCGTTAATGCATGGAGGCACGTTACAGCTAGCGAACCACCCTCAGGCAGAGGTTTGTTTTCAGTTAAATATTCCTTTGATACCAAATAATAGTACTAATTATACTGAGATAAAAATTTCATGAAATGGATATTACCCCTCACGACTTTGCTGGCACTAGGGTTAACGGCTTGCAACACTCACAAAATAAGTGATGCACCAGTCTTTGAAATGTATTCATATACTAATAAAAATCGCTTAGAAAGCTGTAGTGCTTACTCTGGGACTGAAGAGTGGGTTCAAATATTTTTATTGCCCCACTCTTTACGTGAGGAGGCACTCAGCACGGTCGATACACCTGATAATGAGCAGCAAATTTGGTTACGTTCGATTTTACTCACCCATAATGAGGCGAGTTACCGTGAACTTCAAGAAGCTGAAAGCCTACTCCTTAAGCAACTAAAATTAAGTGATACAAAGTTAGTCAAATGTAAATCTAAAGAACTACTTGATTACATTATTAAGCTTAACCGAGTGTTACAAAAGCGTAAATCAGAAGTTGTTCTTTTACAGCGGCAACTGAATGACCAGAACAAAAAAACTAAAACACAAGTTGATGAAAACGCAGAGCTACAAAAAAAAATAGAAGCATTAACTAACATCGAACATCATATGAAACAGCGTTCCAAAAAAGTTAAGCCTGAGGTATCACTATGAAGCGTGTACCTCAAATACTGTTAGTGGATGATGATGTGAGCTTGTTACGTTTGCTCTCTATTCGGCTTGAAGCCGAGAGCTATCAAGTTCACTGCGTTGATAGTGGTGAGTCTGCTCTCGTATGGATCGCAAAAAAACGTGTAGACCTCGTTATTACTGATCTAAGAATGGAAGGTATTGATGGTTTAACCTTATTTGGGAAAATTCAACAACTGCAAGCCGGATTACAGGTTATCATCATGACAGCGCACGGTTCTATTCCAGAAGCCGTTGCTGCCACTCAGCAAGGGGTTTTCAGCTTTATAACCAAACCCATCAATCGCGATGAATTTCTTTCATCAATCCGAGAAGCATTACAGCAAACTTCACAAATAAGTGAAGAGTGGCGCTCTGAAATGGTGACTAACAATGACGCGATGGAAACTTTATTAGGGCAAGCCTATCAAGTCGCTCAAAGTGACGTTAGTGTTCTTATAACAGGGCCAAGTGGAACAGGTAAAGAATTGTTAGCTCGCGCGGTACATAAAGCCAGTCCAAGACATAATAAGCCGTTTATTGCCATCAATTGTGGAGCGCTACCTGAGCATTTGTTGGAATCTGAATTATTTGGACATGTTAAAGGCGCATTTACCGGCGCTATAAATGAGCATTCAGGTCTATTTTTAGCGGCTCATAAAGGCACACTGTTTCTTGATGAAATAGGTGATATGCCAAGTACCCTACAAGTAAAATTGCTCAGAGCACTTCAGGACAGAGAAGTGCGCCCCGTAGGGAGTGTTAAGTCAGTACCGTTTGACGTAAGGATTATATCAGCCACCCACTGTAACCTTGAAGAAGCAATGCAGCGCCAACAATTTAGAGAAGACCTCTATTATCGCCTTAAAGTAGTTAAGCTTAAAATACCCACTCTAGCAGAGCGCGCCGAAGATATTCCAGCATTAGTGCGCTACTTACTAGACCGAAAACAAAATATTAAAGTTAAAGGCTATTCCCCTGAAGCGATGCAAATGCTCATCGCCGCACCTTGGCCAGGAAATATCCGTCAATTAATTAACGTAGTCGAGCAAACACTCGCGCTAGCAACAACGCCCATTATTCCTGTCGCTTCAGTAGAGCAAGCACTCGAATGCCAAGCTGATTACTTGCCTTCATTCAGTGACGCACGGGCAGAATTTGAACGCAACTATTTGAAAAAATTAATAACAATGACTGAAGGGCATGTTGTAAATGCAGCAAAAATTGCTCAGAGAAATCGTACGGATTTTTATAAGCTCTTATCTAAATATGGTATAGAAGCGACTCAATTTAAACCACACTAACCTTTTCTATGGGCCTAAAACCATGCAGAAATGATCGTTTTTAAAAAATTATGCTCTATATAGTATTATTTTTTTAACCATTTTATAAAAATCATGTACAATAACGCCCAAATTTGGCCCTGACTTATCGAGTAACGAAATGACAGATTTATCGAAGTATAGAAATATAGGTATATTCGCACACGTAGATGCGGGTAAAACAACGACTACAGAGCGTATTCTTAAGCTTACCGGTAAGATCCATAAAACTGGTGAAGTACATGACGGTGAATCTACTACCGATTTCATGGAACAAGAGGCTGAGCGCGGTATTACTATTCAGTCAGCTGCGATCACTACCTTCTGGGATGATCACCGCATGAACATCATCGATACTCCTGGGCACGTTGACTTCACAGTTGAAGTATATCGTTCTCTTAAAGTATTGGATGGTGGTATTGGTGTATTTTGTGGATCTGGCGGTGTTGAACCTCAGTCAGAAACAAACTGGCGTTATGCCGATGAGTCGGGTGTTGCTCGAATCATCTTCGTAAACAAGCTAGACCGAATTGGCGCAGACTTCTTAAAAGTAGTTGACCAAGTAGAAAACGTTCTTGGTGCAAAACCTTTAGTTATGACATTGCCAATCGGCACTGAAGATGACTTTAGTGGTGTAGTAGATATCCTATCTAAGAAAGCATACGTATGGGATGATTCAGGCCTGCCTGAAAATTTCGAAGTATTAGACGTTCCTGCCGATATGGTTGATGACGTTGACATGTATTATGATCAATTAGTTGAAACTGCTGTAGAAGTAGACGACGATATCATGATGGCCTACATGGAAGGTGAAGCTCCAACAGAAGAGCAAATCAAGTTTTGTATCCGTAAGGGTACTAATGAATTAACATTCTTCCCTACATATTGTGGTTCTGCATTTAAAAACAAAGGCATTCAATTAATTCTTGATGCAGTTGTTGATTACCTACCTTCTCCAACAGAAGTAATTCCTCAGCCATTGACTGATGAAACAGGTGAGCCTACAGGTGAAGTTGCAACAGTCTCTGTTGACGAACCGTTCCGCGCACTTGCATTCAAAATAATGGATGACCGTTTTGGCGCACTAACCTTTATAAGGGTTTACTCTGGTAAGCTGAAAAAAGGCGACACTATACTTAACTCGTTTACAGGTAAAACTGAACGTATTGGTCGTATGTGTGAGATGGAAGCTGAAGAGCGTAAAGAATTAGATTCAGCTCAAGCAGGCGATATTCTTGCAATCGTAGGCATGAAGAACGTTCAGACTGGTCATACATTATGTGATCCTAAGCATGAATGTACACTTGAAGCCATGGTATTCCCTGAGCCAGTAATCTCAATCTCTGTTAAGCCTAAAGATAAAGGTGGTTCTGAGAAGATGGGTATTGCGATCGGTAAAATGGTTGCTGAAGATCCAACATTTAAAGTTCATACCGATGAAGATTCAGGTGAGACTATCCTACGTGGAATGGGTGAGCTTCACCTAGACATTAAGGTAGATATACTGAACCGTACATACGGTGTTGATCTAGAAGTTGGTGAGCCTCAAGTTGCATACCGTGAAACTATTACGGCTGAAATTGAAGATTCTTATACTCACAAGAAGCAGTCTGGTGGTTCTGGTCAGTTCGGTAAAATTGATTACCGTATAAAACCTGGTGAGCCAAACTCTGGTTTCACTTTCACCTCTATCGTTGTTGGTGGTAATGTTCCTAAGGAATTCTTCCCTGCTATCGAAAAAGGCTTCGCATCTATGATGGACACTGGTGTCCTTGCTGGTTTCCCAGTGCTAGATGTTGAAATTGAGTTATTTGACGGTGGTTTCCACGCAGTTGACTCATCAGCCGTAGCATTTGAGATTGCAGCTAAAGGTGCATTCCGTCAATCAATCGCAAAAGCGCAGCCTAAATTACTTGAGCCAATCATGAAAGTTGACGTGTTCACTCCTGATGATCATGTTGGTGATGTTATCGGTGACCTTAACCGTCGTCGCGGCATGATTGAAGGACAAGATGCAGGTGCTTCTGGTGTACGTGTTAAAGCAAACGTACCGCTTTCAGAAATGTTTGGCTACATTGGTTCATTGCGTACAATGACTTCTGGTCGTGGTCAATTCTCAATGGAATTTGATCATTACGCTCAATGTCCTAATTCAGTAGCAGATAAAGTTATTGAAGATGAAAAAGCTAAGAAAGCTGCTAAAAAGTAAATTTTACTTAAGCTAAGCTGTTTGGCTCTTAAGACCTCGGTGATGAAAATCATCGGGGTTTTATTTTGCCTGTAAGAAAGTTATTTGCTATAAACAATATAAATAAAAACGTTACCTTGTAACGCAATTGGTTGTTTCGAAATATGGCACGCCCAAAGTATAAAATTAGTCCTCATGATTTGAGTTTTGCTCATCGTTATTTAATGCGGGCATTGGAAGATAACGAATATCTTGTTTTAGGTACTATTAGGTCTTTTCAGTTCCGGCAATACCTTGAGCGGGTTGATTTAGAAGATGATCCAGAGCTTGAGGCTGAGATTTTAAATCGCTGGTGTGAAAAAGCCCTTAATAGTACTCAATGGCAAAGGTTAAAACTAAGCATCAGAAAAATGCGTTATCAAGAGTCAAATACTGATATCACGATCACCTTAAAGCCCCGAGCGCATGCTGTTTTACAGAAAATTGTAAATCAAGGCAAAGCCCTAAGCTTATCTGATGCGATTGAGTGGCTAGATAAACAAAGTAGATCTAATATTTAAAGTTTTTATTTTATGTGAAACATTTTTACAAATTCTGAGTCTATAGATAGGTAATTAACACAAATAAGCTCCTCAACAAGGTTATAAATAATGAGTAAAAGCAAGCTGTTCTTAGGTTTCGTCATCATTATCGCGGTGGTCGCGTTTTTCTATTTTGATGTAAACCAGTATATGTCTTTGGAATATTTTAAGACTCAACAAGGTGAAGTAGAAAAATATGTAAGGTCTAATTTAATAGAAAGCATAGCGCTATTTTCACTCTTATATATCGTAACCACCGCTTTATCATTACCTGGAGCAGCACTTTTAACGTTAATAGCTGGGGCGTTATTTGGCTTAGTCATTGGTTTGGTCATTGTGTCATTTGCATCAACCATAGGCGCTACGTTGGCGTTATTAGTATCACGGTTTTTACTGAGAGACTCCATTCAGAGTAAATTCTCAAACCAGTTAAAATCAATAAACGAAGGAATAGAAAAAGAAGGTGCATTTTATCTATTTAGTTTACGTTTGGTGCCAGCTATACCATTTTTTATAATAAATCTGGTTATGGGAGTCACTAAGATACCCGTAAAAACTTTCTTTTTTGTCAGTCAGGTTGGCATGCTTGCAGGTACTGCGGTTTACGTTAATGCAGGTACTCAACTTGCTTCTTTAGATTCTATTAGTGGTATTTTATCCCCAGCTATTATTTTCTCTTTTGTATTATTAGGTCTCTTTCCATTATTGGCTAAGCGCTTAGTCTCATTAGCTCAAAGTAAAAAAGCACTACAAGCTTACCCAAAGCCTAAGGTTTTTGATGAAGACATTGTGGTACTTGGTGGTGGATCAGCGGGGTTAGTCACGTCTTATATTGCTGCTGCCGTTAAAGCTAATGTAACACTCATAGAAAAGCATCAAATGGGTGGTGATTGTTTAAATACTGGTTGCGTGCCTTCAAAGGCACTGATTCGTTCAGGAAAATTTATTGCGGATATTAAGCGCTCGAAAGATCTTGGTTTTGAATCTGCATCGGTAGACTTCAACTTCTCAGATGTAATGGAGCGTGTTCAGCGTGTGATAAAAACGATAGAGCCACATGACTCTATTGAGCGTTATACCAACTTAGGCGTTAATGTTATTAAAGGTGAAGCTAAAATAACATCACCCTACACGGTTGAAGTGAATGGTAAAACACTCACAACCAGAAACATCGTGATAGCAACTGGCGCACGTCCTTTTGTTCCGCCGATAAAGGGTATTGAGTCAATTGACTACCTTACATCGGATAATGTGTGGGATTTACGCGAGCAACCTGAGCGTTTAATTGTATTAGGTGGTGGGCCTATTGGTTGCGAACTCTCGCAAACGTTTTCACGTTTAGGTAGCCATGTTACTCAGGTTGAAAGTAATGCAAGAATTATGGTTCGTGAAGATGAAGACGTATCAGTTCTAGTACAAGAACGTTTTGAGAAAGAAGGCGTTAATGTATTAACTCGACATAAAGCCGTTGAGTTTGTAATTGAAAATGGTGAGAAAATCCTCATTTGTGATAATGAAGGTAAAGCGGTGCGTATACCGTTTGATAAAATACTTATCGCAGTTGGGCGTGTTGCAAATGTGTCTGGCTTCGGTTTAGAAGAGCTACAGATACCTACAACTAATAGAAGAACGGTAGAGGTTAATGAATTTCTTCAAACAAAATTTCCTAACATTTATGCCGCTGGCGATGTTGCTGGCCCCTTTCAATTTACCCATACCGCAGCGCATCAGGCATGGTATGTAGCCGTAAATGCACTTTTTGGTAAATTTAAGAAATTTAAAACAGACTACTCAGTGATTCCATGGGCAACATTTACTGAACCAGAGGTTGCACGAGTAGGTCTAAACGAGCAAGAGGCTAAGGAACAAGCTATACCTTATGAAGTTACAAGATTTGATGTGGCAGAGTTAGATAGAGCCATCGCTGACGAAGAAGCACATGGTTTTGTTAAAATACTGACAGTACCGGGCAAAGATAAAATATTAGGTGCAACGATTGTTGGTGAGCAATCTGGAGACTTGATCGCAGAGTATGTGATGGCTATGAAGCATAATCTTGGTTTAAATAAAATCCTTGGCACTATTCACATCTACCCTACTCTAGCTGAAATGAACAAATATGCGGCTGGTGAATGGAAACGTGCACACAAGCCTGAAAAGATACTGAACTGGCTAGAAAAGTTTCATAGATGGCAACGTGGAGAGAAAAACAGTGGGAGGTCATCGTCTAGATTTAGTACTGAGATAGAAAACAAACAAGAGCATTAATAGCCAGACTTTGTAGGTCGGTTTTGTGCCGACCTACAAAGCAAGCATGCAAGTTTAATTATTTAAAAGTTTGATAGTTCCTCTTGAATATCACTCTTAAGTTCTGATGGTTCCATAACCCAAAGGTTTTTATCAGAACCAGGAAATACACCTACCTCTAAGCCATCTTTCTTTAAGCCTGGAACCCACTTTTCTAAAAACTCTGGTAAGGAAAGGTTCTTTGGTGAAAGTTCTTGTGAATTTTTACAGTACTCTGCTGCGAATTCTGATTGTGGCCAAACAGGTAAATATTCAAAACCATCATCTTCTGCAAGAATCTTTAGAAATTGATTTTCACTATTAACGAGTATCCAAATTTCCTTCTCTTCAGTCACTTGACTTAAAAAGTAATCGTATCTCTCTTCGCAACTTAAACCCAATATACTTTCTAACTGATTTTCGCTCATAGTTTTTAACTCTAACTTATTAAATAATTATGGAGGTATCTAAGACTTGTTTTGAATAGCTAATTCAATGTCCTCATTATCTCATTAATTTTACTTTTATCAATGAATGAACACTGAGTTTAATGCAAAGACGAACTGAATATCTTCCATACTAATTAACAGACCTTATACAGAGTGAATGATTACACGTCTGATATATATAACATGACCCAGATCATCACAATACCGATATATTCCTGACTAAAATAGTTTAAGTATGGTTGTATCACTAATATGGACGATTAGTATGAATGAATCTTCTAAGATAACAGTTGATGCCAATGAAGCGGTTGCCCGCATTGCTCATAAAACCAATGAAGTCATTGCGATCTACCCTATTACACCAGCGTCACCTATGGGTGAGCACTCTGACGCATGGTCTGCTTCTGGAAAAAGAAATATTTGGGGGAGTGTTCCAGATATTATTGAAATGCAAAGTGAAGCCGGCGCTGCAGGGGCTATTCACGGGGCATTGCAAACTGGTTGCTTAACAACGACCTTTACGGCCTCTCAGGGATTATTATTAATGATCCCTAATATGTATAAAATTGCTGGTGAACTCACTCCTACCGTCTTTCATGTGGCTGCACGCTCTATTGCAGCACAAGCACTTTCAATTTTTGCTGACCATAGTGATGTAATGGCCACTCGCGCTACAGGGTTTGCAATACTTGCTTCAAACTCAGTGCAAGAAGCACAAGATATGGCTTTAATTTCTCAGTGTGCAAGTATCGAAGGTCGCATTCCTGTTCTTCATTTCTTTGATGGTTTTCGTACATCCCATGAAATTTCTAAAATAACATCTATTGATGATGACATTATTTTAGCCATGCTTTCACAGGAACATATAGATGCTAATCGAGCAAGGTCTATGTCACCTGAGCACCCAACTATTCGTGGTACTTCACAAAACCCTGATGTGTTTTTTCAAGCAAGAGAAACCGTTAACCCGTATTACAAAAAGTTCCCAGATATTATTTCAACTAAGATGGCTTTGTTTGCAGAGTTAACCGGTCGTAGTTATGAGATCTTTGAATACAGCGGGTCGGCTAATGCTGATCGAGTAATTGTTATCATGGGGTCTGCTGCTAGTACTACTGATGAAACGGTATCTCATTTGGTTGGCAAAGGAGAACAAGTTGGTATACTAAAAGTTAGACTTTATAGACCTTTTTACGCTGAAAAATTTGTTCAGTCCCTACCTAAGTCAGTAAAAGCCATTGCTGTTTTAGACAGAACAAAAGAACCGGGTTCAGAGGGGGAGCCATTATATAAAGATGTATGTACTGCTCTTTTTGAACATTCCTTATGCCCAAAAGTAATTGGTGGGCGCTATGGCCTAGGGTCTAAAGAATTTACGCCAGGTATGGCAAAAGCGGTGTTTGATGAACTCAATAATAAAGAACCCAAGAATGGCTTTACTATTGGGATTGATGATGACCTTTCAGGCACAAGTTTAACATGGGATTGTAATTATCGAACTGATTCAAATAGTCGATCAAATCAATGCATATTTTTTGGTTTAGGCTCTGATGGAACAGTAAGTGCTAATAAAAATAGCATCAAAATTATTGGCGAAAACACACCACTTTACGCACAAGGCTACTTTGTTTATGACTCAAAGAAATCAGGTGCAATCACTATTTCACACCTTAGGTTCGGCCCTGACCCCATAAGCTCAAGTTACTTGATTGATCGAAATTCAGCTCAGTATGTCGGCTGTCACCAAACACTGTTTTTAGGCAAGCATGATGTACTTGATTATGCAGCACCAGGTGCTGTCTTCTTATTGAATACTTCAGTTAATAGTCATGAGGTTTGGGACAGTTTACCGAGTAATACGCAATCTCAAATTATCGAAAAAAACATTCAATTTTATGCGATTGATGCTTACAAGATTGCTGCAGAAAGTGGCATGAGTCGTCGAATAAATACAGTGATGCAAACCTGTTTTTTCGCAATCTCTAATGCATTACCCCGAGAAGAAGCGATAGCATCAATAAAAAAATCCGTTGAAAAAACCTATGGTAAAAAAGGAAGACATATTATAAGGACCAATTTTCAGGCGATCGAAAACACCCTGAACGGTCTTCACAAAATAAGTTACCCAGAAAGTTTAACCACAAAAGAACACACAGAAAATAACGATATTAAAAATACAAAAATTGATAATGAAGAAGCCCTATATAGCGACAATTTCATCAATAATGTAACAAAGAAAATCATTGCCAATAAAGGCAATCTTATTCCCGTTAGCCTGCTGCCAGACGATGGAGTATACCCAAGCGGGACAGCAAAATATGAAAAACGAAACTTAGCATTAGAGCTACCACTTTGGGATGAATCATTATGTACCCATTGTGGTAAATGCGTGTTCGTCTGCCCTCATAGTGTAATTAGAAGTAAGGCATTTTTAGCAGAATCTGTTGCAACTGCACCAGAGGGTTTCAAGCACACTCAGATAAAAGGTAAAGACTACCCTGATGATGTGCATATCAGTTACCAAATATCACCTGAAGATTGTACTGGCTGTACCCTATGTGTCGATATTTGTCCTATTCGAGATAAAACACAAGCCAACCGTAAAGCCATTAATATGGTTCCTCAGCATGAAATCAAAGAACAAGAAAAAATAAATTGGGCATTCTTCCTTTCATTGCCTGACTGGAACCTTAAAGAGAGCAAAACCAATACAATGAAAGGTGCGATGTTGCGTCCACCTTATTTTGAATTTTCTGGCGCTTGTACAGGCTGCGGTGAAACACCTTATATTCGTTTGGCTACACAACTTTTTGGTGACCGTATGCTCGTCGCCAATGCAACAGGGTGCTCGTCTATTTATGGTGGTAACCTACCAACAACACCTTGGGCTAAAGATAAAGATAATCGAGGCCCAGCATGGAATAATTCATTATTTGAAGACAACGCTGAGTTTGGTTTGGGTATGCGAATTGCTTGTGATCATCAGTATCAGATGGCATTAGACCTACTTAATAACCTCAACGCGTATGTACCCAAAGAGTTATACGAAGATATTTTAAACGCGGACCAAACAAATGAGATGGGAATTTATGAGCAAAGACAGAGAATAATAGAACTAAAAACAATTCTCTTTTCTCTTGATTCTGATAAAGCTGCACAATTATTGTCTGTTGCTGATGCTCTCAGTAAAAAAAGCATTTGGATAATAGGGGGTGATGGCTGGGCTTACGATATAGGCTTTGGTGGATTAGATCATGTATTAGCAACAGGAAAAGACGTAAACATCTTGGTTCTTGATACAGAGGTTTATTCTAATACCGGAGGGCAAACATCAAAAGCGACCCCAAGAGGTGCCGTTGCGAAATTCTCTGCAGCAGGTAAACCCACCGCTAAAAAAGACCTAGCACGAATGGCAATGACGTATGACCATGTATATGTCGCCCATGTTGCGTATGGTGCAAAAGACATTCAAACCCTGCATACATTTATTGAAGCCGAATCTTACCCAGGGCCTTCTCTGATAATTGCATATGCCCCTTGTATTGCTCATGGTGTTGACCTGGTAAATAATCATCGACAACAAAAAATGGCTGTTGATTCTGGGCATTGGCCATTATTAAGATATGACCCTCGTAAGCTTGATGAAGGTAAAAATCCATTGCGCTTAGATTCAAAAAAACCAAGCATAGATTATTCTAACTTCATTAAATCTGAAGCACGTTTTAGCATGCTGTGGCATTCCGATCCTAAACGGGCAGATACGTTCCTCAAGCAAGCACAATCAGATGTTCTTAAACAATACGAGCAATATGAACAATTAGCGGCACTTAAAATAGTGAATGAAAATGGGGAGAAAGATAATGACTAATCTAGTAACAAGTTATTTAGGGTTATCATTAAAAAACCCTCTAGTACCATCATCAAGCCCATTCACTAACAATATAGATAGTATTCGTCAGCTAGAAGATGCAGGGGCTTCTGCGATTGTACTACCGTCTCTTTTTGAAGAAGCGTTAATACATGAACAAGAGCATATGGCCAGATTTATACATCATCAAGATATAGGTCATAATGAGGCCGATAGTTTTTTACCTCCCCCTGATAACTACTCATCTCACCTTGATAAAATGTTGTCACTCGTATCAAGTTGTAAGCAATCACTTGATATTCCAGTTATTGCTAGTATCAATGGAGTAACGCCCAGTGGCTGGATCGATTGTGCTTTAGATCTACAGCAGGCTGGTTGTGATGCAATTGAGTTAAATTTATATTCTGTAGCTGCGGAGGCCGAAAAAACAGCTAGCCTTGTAGAAGGTGATTTTATAAGGCTTGTTGAGAGTTTAACAAATGAAGTCAGTATTCCAATTACCGTTAAGCTTTCTTCTCAATTCACCTCGTTAAGCCATTTCGCACAACAGCTAGAAAGCAGTGGTGCGAAAGGTCTTGTTTGTTTTAATCGCTTCTATCAACCTGACATTAACCTTGAAACACTTGAGCTATCGCCTACTCTTCAACTTTCATCCCCTACTGAATCACTCTTAAGAATCCGGTGGCTTGCTTTATTAAGGAGTCAGGTGACACTATCGTTAGCGGCTACAGGAGGCTTTCATAGTTATCAAGAAGTGATAAAAGCCTTACTGGCAGGCGCTGATGCGGTTTATTTATGTAGTGTACTCATTCAAAGAGGTCCTGATGTTCTCACTGAAATCCTAGCTGACCTCACCTCATGGATGGGAGAGAAAGAATATTCCTCTGTTGAACAACTTAAAGGGAGCCTTAGTTATCATAAAGCCGCATCACCTTCTATTTATGCACGGGGGAATTACCTTGAAGTAATGGATTCTTTTACACCATCAAAAGGCGTAAAAGTATAAGAAATTAGTGAATTTTTAAAGTAATAGGTTAGGCTCAAAAAAACGGATTAAGGCTATCTGAGTTTGATGATGAATAGTTTATGGCTGAGTACTTAATATTTTATAAACAGCCTGAGTTAAATAATCTAAGTCATCATCACTCATGATAAATGGAGGCATCAGGTAAACAAGCTTTCCGAAAGGTCTAACCCAGACCCCCTGCTCTACAAATTTGGGCTGAATATCTGCAAGATTTACAGGCTCTTTAAGCTCTACAACACCTATTGCTCCCAGCACTCTCACATCGGCAGCATTATCTAATGCTTCACACGCTGAAAGGCCTTTAACTAACCTAGACTCAATTCGTTTTATATTGTGTTTCCAGTCAGTGCTAAGTAATAACTCCAAACTAGCGACACCGGCAGAGCATGCAAGTGGATTAGCCATAAACGTAGGGCCATGCATAAATAACCCTGGGTTACCATGGCTGATGGTTTCACTAATCTCTTTAGTCGTCATGGTTGCGGCAAGGGTTAAATAACCACCGGTTAGCGCTTTTCCTACGCACATTATGTCGGGCTCAATGTTTGCATATTCACAAGCAAACATTTTACCTGTTCGACCAAAACCCGTGGCAATTTCATCAAGAATCAAAAGCACCCCATATTCATCACATAGCGACCTGGCCTGCTGAAGGTATTCAGGAGAGTAAAAACGCATGCCCCCTGCGCCTTGCACTATAGGTTCCATAATGACCGCAGCAATTGTTTCGTGATGTTTTTTTAGCTGATCTTTAAGGGGGGTAATATCTTCTTCATTACAAGAAGCATTAAACTTACAAGTAGGAGCATCTACAAAGAACTGCTCTGTGAGAGTGTCAGAAAACAGAGAATGCATCCCGGTAACAGGGTCACAAACCGACATCGCACCAAAAGTATCACCATGATAGCCGTTTTTGAGGCTTAGAAACCGTTGTTTGCGACTTTTACCTTTGCCATGCCAGTATTGAATCGCCATTTTCATTGACACTTCAACCGCTACTGAACCAGAATCTGAGAAAAAAACAGTCTGTATATCGAGCGGCGTTATATCAATGAGTAACTTGGCTAATTTTATTGCAGGCTCATGTGTTAGCCCACCAAACATAACATGAGACATTTTACCTATTTGTTCTTGAAGCGCACTATTTAAACTAGGGTGATTGTAACCGTGAATAGCACTCCACCAAGAAGACATCCCATCAATTAATTCTGACCCATCAGCTAAATGAAGCCTAACGCCCTCGGCAGACTTAACACGCCATAAAGGTTGGTTTGCACCAATGGCACTGTAGGGGTGCCATATATGCTGTCGATCAAAATCTAATAACGGGTCATTTATAGACACTTAAACAGGCTCTCTCATCGTAACAAACTCTTCTGCCGCGGTAGGGTGAATACCTATAGTTTGATCAAAATGAGCCTTGGTAGCACCCGCTTTAATAGCGATAGCGATACCCTGAATAATTTCACCGGATTCAGGTCCAACCATATGACAACCCACAACTTTATCGCTTTCTTTATCAACAATAAGCTTCATTAAGGTTCTTTCATCTCTTCCTGATATCGTATGCTTCATCGCTCTAAAATCTGACTTATATACATCAATATCAGTAAAGCGATCGCGTGCCTGAATTTCAGTAAGACCTACCGTAGCAATAGTGGGTTGGCAAAACACTGCAGTGGCTATATTTTCATAATCCATGCATATAGGCGTGTTATTAAATAACTTATTTGCCAATGCCATGCCTTCAGCGAGAGCAACAGGTGTTAATTGATAACCCCCCTTAACATCGCCCACAGCAAATATAGAATCAACGGATGTTGTAAAGTTTTCATCTACAATTATATTGCCCGCTTTGTTAAGTTTTATATCTACATTTTCAATGCCAATATCTTGTACATGCGCTTTACGGCCCGTTGCAGCGAGTACTAAGTCTGTTTGTTCAGTACTACCATCTTCTAACGTAACCGAATAGCTTACTTTACCATCCTGAGTTGCAGCATTATTTATAGAAATAGAGGCTATGTTATTATTAAATTTGAGATTAATACCCTTTTTCTTAATTTCATCTTTTGCAAACTGACGAACATCTTCATCAAACCCACGTAGAAATAGGTCTCCACGATAAATAAGTGTGGTATTAACACCTAATCCATTAAGAATGCCTGCAAGCTCTACTGCAATATACCCTCCTCCTAAAACAATGGCCGATTTTGGTAAATCAGGAAGAAAGAAAAATTCATTAGAACTTATAGCATGTTCTGAACCAGGGAATTCAGGAATAAAAGGCCAACTGCCGGTCGCAATAGTGATATGTTTAGCGGTGTATGTTTTATCACCAACTGACACGGTGTTTTTATCAACAAAACGAGCTCGTCCATCACAAACAGTCACGCCAGAATTGCTCAATAAACTGCCATAAATACCATTAAGGCGGCTTATTTCTTTATTTTTGTTTTCACGTAAAGTGTTCCAGTCAAAAGATAGATTGCCACTATTTGACCATCCAAAACCCGCACCATCTTCTACATCTTCAGCAACGTGAGAGGCATAAACAAACAGTTTTTTTGGAACACAGCCTACGTTAACGCAAGTGCCTCCCATATAACGATCTTCAGCTACCGCGACTTTGGCTCCCAGCCCTGCTGCGATTCTTGAAAGTCTAACGCCACCAGAGCCTGCACCAATGACAAACAGATCAAAATCGTATTCAGACATAAAAATTATTTCCTTAATGAATCACAAGATTTAACTAAACACGTGATTTAAATAAAACCGTTTCGGTAAAATTACCCAACTTGATCGCGCCTACTTTTTTATAGCCCATTGACTCATAAAAGCCAAGATAACGCGTGTTACCTGTATCTAGACCAATACCACAAGAGCGAGGGTTTTCATCACATAATTTCTCAACCGCATTAAGCAACATACGGCCGTATCCTTTATGCTGATACTTTACATCAATGCCCATTAAAGGTAATTGATGGTATTCAGCGCCAGGAAAACATGCTTTAACCTGCATATGATAATCAATATATCTGCGAGTTGAGCTGAGTCCTGCTGTTAGCATCATCCTCATTCGCCAATTAAATTGATCCGCTAGATTAAGTCTAACGGTTGGGTTGCCTACTAGAGCAATGCCAATTAGAAGCCCTTCAACACTAAGGCCAATTACATCTTGATTAAGAGAGAAATGTAGATCTATAAGTTCTCTTATCGATGCCCGAACGCGTTGATCATAACCCGCTCGAGATGAATCAAATAAATAAGTGAATGTTTTCTCACCTTTATAGGCATGATAAAGAATAGCCTTTGCTTCACTTGTGGCTGAAGGGGTTAGTCTAACTATTTCAGCTTCAATACATTCATCCATTTCAATCATTATTATTATTCCTTTTATAGATCAACTTCTTAAATACAGATAATTTAATTAATAGTTAACTTTTTAATGTTATTCGAACATTAACTAAGCCACCTTTTTCATCTCTATCTATAGAAATCTGCGAAACATCAATATTGTACGTAGTATTTAAATCTCTAAGCCAAACAATGACATTGTCAAAGGGTACTTTTTCTAACCACACTCTGACCTTCCGCTCACCACTGGGTTCAAATCTTTTTAGCTTTATTTTATGCTTTTGTGCATTAGCGCTAACGGTAGAAACCAAAGACTGACTATCTAAAATTTTAGAAGAACCCGCTGAGTTGTCCGACACCAATGTTCTAGCGACCTTTTCATTGGCCTTTACCCAGCTCAGTAGTTCTTTAGCTGATTCAAGGTTTGCTTCTTCTTGCTTAGCAAAAGAATGGGCAGGAGACCAAACCAAAAAGTATAGAATAGCCAATACCAAAGCAATACTTAGTGCTAATAGAGCTTTCTGGTCACGACTTGGCAGTGCATCATACTGACGTTGTGCTGATACGTAAGTCGGTGTGTTTTTAAATTTATGTAATAAAGACATCATTAAGAACCTGTCACGCTCAAGCGCCCTCTTGCACTATCTTTCTCATTGATAGTTGAGCTAATTTTGGCACCTAAGCCCGCGGATGTAAGACCATTTTTTAGTTGGTCAAGTTGTTGAAAAGAAGCCGCTCGAAGATCAATAATGAGTTCTTTTCGCTGATCACTGAAATTTACACTATTAAACGTAATTGCGGCATTGTTAGGTATTTTAGAATATTGATAACCCGTTTCACTTAAGAGTGAAAGAAAATCATGGCTACCCATGTCAGCCCCTGCAA
This sequence comes from Hahellaceae bacterium, assembly GCA_016744695.1. Classification (GTDB taxonomy): domain Bacteria; phylum Pseudomonadota; class Gammaproteobacteria; order Pseudomonadales; family Oleiphilaceae; genus Alkalimarinus. Next base: position 209,918 of record JADGDV010000002.1, on the reverse strand, counting down.
TATTTAACTTACCCTTTAGTGTTCGTCTGAGGTTATTAATCGTTACACGACGCTCAGCAGGGAAAATATCTTTATAAACTTGTAAAGCAGAATATTCGTAATCATTGGCTAGTGACTGATAATAATAACCTTTACCTAAATCTAGCCCAACTTGTAGTAAAAACCAAATACCAGCAACAGTGGCTACAGCAGTCCATTTTTTAAATGAAGGAGTGTTTGTGCTAAGCACTTTGAAGTCACCTTGACATAAATTGATGCCTTGTGACCCAAGTTGAAACCAAGATTCACACAAAAGCTCAAGCAGCGGTATGTTTAAGTCATGGTTGACCAGTGCTACACCTTCATTTTGTTGCAGCTCTGCAAGAATTATTTTAAGTGAGTCAAGTTGCTCTGGAGGAATATAACAATTAATATTTTTTGCTATTTCGGTTTCAATGCCATCATCAGTAATTAAAGATGACTCAAAGTAATGCGCCAAATTAAAAATCTTAACCCGACTAACAGTATGCGGTTCAAAATTGACTAGTGCCCACTCATCTTCAAAGCCAATAGCCATATCTACATCTTTGATGGGGAGTAATGAGGCATCACTGAAAATACCATTAATGGTATATCCCATTTCTGTTAATGCATCATAAAAATTTTCAAATAGCCGGCGGTTAATCACTTCAACAGAATATCGTCCATCTGGGTTTTTATCACCCAAGGAAATATGTACATCGTCTAAGTCTTCAGTTAACTGCTCTTCAACAGCGAAGGGAAGCGCCTGTTGTACAAAACGAGTTTGCTTACCCGGTATGAGCACCTGTGTAGAATTTATGTAGTTGGCAGGCACCAAACCTACAATTTGAACATCATCAATCGCATTTTGTTCAAGTATTTGCTGTACTTCATCAAATTGTGCAGCCATACCGCCTGCCAGCTTTTGACCCGCACGGGCATAAAGTGCCCACTCAAAATGAGTAAGCTGTTTGTCTTCATCTTCAGATAAAGTCAGCACTCGAATAAACAACTTGTTTGGCATTATTATTCTCTTTATATCCTTTGTTACCCATCTGTCATTCCCGCCTTCGCGGGAATGACACTGAAGGTTTTATGACTACTGCTGTAAAACCAAGTCTTTAGTTATAAGGTATTTCTGACCTTGATTCCTTTCCATTAAAGTAAGGTTACCATTTTCTGAGTCTCGATAAAGTATTGATACCAATCGGCTGACTCTATCGGCTAGCGTTACTTTTGATGAAACTTTAAAGAATTCTGAATTAATTGAAAAGCCCCCATTTAATGTTAAACCGGCATACTCTGGAAGCGCTTTAAAATCTTCAATATTTTCAAAAGTATTATCTTTTCTATGATCAATTATAGACTGCCCTTCAGAGTCAGAAAGTATTTTACCTTTGGCAAGCGACCTTATAACCTCTTTCGAGCAGGTATTAACATTAATGGCTTTTACACCTGGCGGTAATGCTGATATATGCGGTAATAATTTTTGAAAAATTTTATCAGTCATCCCGTTAATTAACATTAATTCAGAGGTAGATACAAAAGCCTGATTACCGGTCCTGTAAGGTCTTTCTTTAACTAAGTAGTCACCTTCTTCAGCGCCGTCACCACCTTCTGTTTCATCATTGTCATCTATCCAGTCTATCACTTTTTCGACTGAGATCTCTTCAATGTCTAATACGATAAATAAGTTTTTTAGTCGCTCGATTGATGCAGAATCTTGAGAGCTATCGGTATTTACGACACTGTTAATATTAAATCGCCCTTGTAAATCATCAATCTGAGCTTCAATTACACCGTAATCGATAGGGAAGCCTGCAGCTCCCTGCCCCCATACTTCTCCATGGTCATCGGTAAATGATTTTTCTTTCTTGTCTTCTTCCCAGTCAGCAAAAAGCATCTGCCTTGCTACTTGTTCTGCACCAATAGCATATTCATAAGCCTGACTTTGTATTAATGTATTTGAAGCTTTTTGAATAAATAGGCTCTGCCGAGAAATCATGCCGCCAGCTAGAATGGTGACTAAAGCAAAAACAAATAACACCATCATTAATGCAATCCCCTTTTGCTTGCCAGGCAAAGGTGAAAATAGGTTTCTATTCTTCATCTTCATTCAGCATCTTCATTAGTATCACTAGATGCCTCATTCTCATTACCTTGCTCCTGTTGTGCGGTCGATGCAACAGTGACATATTGTGGCAAATCATAAAGCTTTATGAGCTCTCCATAAAAGTCATGGACTATGGTGACTTCTATGGCTTTGGGGAGCTTATGATTGCGAGCACGAGGGTTTTCATCATCAGGATCTTGCTCTGGTGGCCATGTATTAACCCACTGTGAATTTTCTGACATAAAGCGTAGAGATATTTTTTCAATACCCGTTAACAAGGTTTGAAAAACACTTTCACTGTCTTGAGAGCGGTCTAACACATGCCAGTAATGTCTTAACAGTTCTCCGTCAACCAACTCATAAGAGACGCGTTGTAATTCACTCCGCTCATCTGCCATAGGATTACGCCAACCTGAACGCGTTAATTCAAAAAGGTACAATGAATTTCGGTTAGTGAGCGCGGGTTGAAAGTCGCCATACTCATCTCTTATGGCGCGTGTGTTTATTTGTTGTATGTCTCGGCTTAAAAGTAAAACCGCTTTTTGTATTTGCTCAAAACGCTCACTGTTTTTTTGTGTGATTTCCTGAGCTTTTATTGTTCCACTTAATAATTGTGAGGTACCTAAACCAATTAATGCAGTGATAACAATGGCAATAAGCACCTCTAATAAGGTAAAGCCATGCTGTGCTAAGTGTGCCCTGTTATAGAAACCTGCCATTAATGAAGCCCCACAAAACCAGAATAACTCAAAACCTGGTTACCCTCATCCAATTGACTTTCTTCAGCTAAATGAAAAATCACTAAATCAACTCGATGGAAATTAGCATTAGTCGTCTTGGTTACTTTAGACACTACCTTCCAATTTTCATTGGCGTACTCAACATCATCTTTTTGCTCTCGAGTTGGGGGTAACTGATCATTTAAACGCAGCTCAGACATCTTATTTTCAGCAATCCAGTTTGCAAATGTTTTAAGGCGTATACGCTCAGATTGAACAATAGTTTGAGCCGTTACCTTCTGGATGACCGTTGCTATTAAGCCAAATATTATTAATGCGATCATTACTTCGAGTAGAGTAAAGCCTTTAGAGCTAGAATGTGGAGGTTGCATAAGTGTCATGTTACTCCTCTTCTTTACCGGGAATTACAAGTTTGATTTCTTCAAGGCCATCTGAAGAAATAATAAACCCTCCTTCATTCTTATTCTGTACCTGCAGTGTAATAGTAAACGGTGTTACTTCCCCACTTGAAAGCAACATCATATCGGGTTTTTTACTGTCTTTGGTATCAGAGCTATCTTTGCCTAGAATTTTAGTCTGGCCCTCTCTCTCAAATATAGGTGCAAGCCATTCAGGTAAGTCACGCATTTTTAGTACGCTGACACTAGAGCTTGACCATGTCTGTTTTTCATCGTCATATTCAAGAAACTCATAGTGATCATCATCAATAGAAAAACCGATTTCACTATTAGACAAAATGGCTTCTTCAGAAGCCATTCTAAGCAGGGTATGCAAACGTTGTGCTTCTACTTCAAGTTCTCGTTGAAGCTTTCCACTGCCGAGTGTGAAAATGGCCACACCAGAAAGAAGACCAAGTAGCACCATGACTACTAGTATTTCGATGAGTGTGAAACCTTTCTCGTAATGACCTTTCATGAGATATTATTCTTTTGTATCCCAGTTACCGATATCGGCACCTGCGTCTTCTTCGCCGCCTTCTTTACCGTCGGACCCTAGAGAATAAAGATCAAACGGACCGTTTACGCCCGGGCTAATATACTGGTAAGGATTGCCCCAAGGATCAACAGGAACTGTTTTCATGTATCCATCTTTGTTCCAGTTTTTAGGTTCTGGGAATCCACCGGGTTTTGTAACGAGTGCCTCTAAACCTTGCTCACTACCTGGATAACTAAAATTATCAAGTTTGTATAGATCAAGTGCATTTGAAACTTCACGAATTTGTGTTTCTGCAACGGTTACCCTTGCTTGCTCACCACGGCCTAATATATTAGGTGCAACAACGGCTACTAAAAGCCCTAATATAACCATTACAACCATGATTTCTATCAGGGTAAAGCCGCTTTGGTGCGCTTTACTTCTATTCTGTTTAAAAAATTTCATCTTAAATATTCCTAACTAATTAAATTAACTTTCGTCATTAAGTTTCTAATTTATAAAGATTTATTATATTATTTTTAACTGACTATATTACTCATACTTAATATTGGTAGCATAATGGCCAATACAATGATTAGTACCACAACCCCCATAACCAGCAGCATTAAAGGTTCAAATAAACCAACAATAGCCGAGATTAAACCTTCAAGATCATTCTCTTGATTTTTGGCTGTGCGCTCTAGCATTTGATCTAACTCACCACTCGACTCTCCACTGGCTATCATGTGGAGCATCATTGGTGGAAAATAGCCCGTTTTTTCAAGAGAGTTAGTTAAGCTTGACCCCTCACTAACCATCACTGCCGCATCCATAATAGATCGCTTCAGGCAATCATTTGATAGTACTTCACCTGAAATTCGAATGGCATCAACAAGGGGCACCCCACTGCTGTTAAGTATGCTGAGTGTACTGGCAAAACGAGCGGTATTCATTCCTTTAGATAGCTTTGAAATGAAGGGGGTCGATAATATTTTTTTATGAACAGCAAATCTAAACGCATCCTTTTTTAGAGAATACTGAAAACAGATAATGCCGATCACTAAGGCAATAAAAATATATAAGCCCCAGTTACTGAGAAAACTACTTACAACCAAAAGTGATCGTGTTAACGCAGGTAACTCCTGACCATTATTAACAAACACTTCAATAATATCAGGCACAACATAAGTCAGAAGAAAAATAACAATAGAAACGGCTACAACAGAAAGTATGATGGGATAAATTGCGGCTAACTGAATTTTTTGTCTCGCCTGCTGACGTGACTCAGTATAATCTGCTAAACGATTAAGTACTAAATCCATATGACCCGCATGCTCACCTGCTGCAACTGTTGAGCGATACAGTTTAGGAAAAGCATTTGGAAACTCAGCCATGCTATCTGCCAAAGTATAGCCTTCAAGCACTTTACCGCGTATTGCCAGCATCATGCTTTTTATATGAGGCTTATCGCTCTGAGCAGACACCGCTGACAGTGTTTCTTCTATGGGTATACTCGCCTGAATTAAAGTGGCAACCTGACGAGTGATCATAGCTAAATCTTTAACACTTAGGCTTTTGCCACGCACAGGAAAAGAACTCTCACCCTCTTTCTTTTTTTCAATGGTGGCATCTACAGAAAGTGGAGTAAGGCCGTTTTCTCGTAATTGTTGACGCACCTGTCGAGAGCTATCGGCTTCGATAACCCCTTTTTTCTGGCGGCCTTTTTCATCGAGTGCCTTGTAATCAAATGCAGCCATTAATTAATCCCTGTGAGTAACACGTAATACTTCTTCTACAGATGTAACACCAGCCAGTACTTTAGCCACACCATCTGAATGAATGCTCGGACCACATTGACGTGCGTATGACTCCATTTCAAATTCACTGGCCTTTTCATGAATAAGACCGCGGAGTTTTTCATCTATATCTACCACTTCATAAATACCCATTCGCCCTCTATAGCCTAAGTGGTTGCACTCAGAGCAGCCTTTTGCACGATAAACAGTGGGCGGATTTATGGCACTTTGGCGTAAAAACTCACACGCTTCTTTATCTGGCTTGTAAGGTTCTCTACAGCTTGGGCAAAGTACTCGAACTAATCGTTGAGCAATAATACCCACCATACTTGAAGATATTAAAAAGGGTTCAACGCCCATATCAATGAGGCGAGAAATGGAACCTACAGCACTATTTGTATGTAGTGTTGATAATACCAAGTGCCCAGTCAAACTGGCTTGAACGGCGATTTCTGCCGTTTCAACATCACGTACTTCACCAATCATAACTACATCAGGGTCTTGACGAAGAATAGCGCGTAATCCCCTTGAAAAAGTCATATCAACCTTGGTGTTAACTTGTGTCTGACCAATGCCTGGTAAGTTGTACTCAATAGGGTCTTCTACCGTGAGTATATTTCTACTCTTGTCATTTATTTCTGACAGGCCGGCATAAAGTGTTGTGGTTTTACCTGAACCTGTAGGCCCAGTCACTAAAATGATTCCATGAGGGCGAGCAACCAAACCTCGTAGGATTTTAAGATCTCTTTCAGACATGCCCAACGACTCAAGTTTAAGTCGACCAGCCTGCTTGTCGAGAAGTCGTAAAACAATACGTTCTCCATTAGCAGAAGGCATTGTAGATACCCTTATATCAACTTCTCTACCGCCCACTCTTAATGATATACGCCCATCCTGAGGTATTCTTTTCTCTGCGATATCAAGCTTTGACATGACTTTAATACGGCTTGTTAACAGCGGAGCTAAAGCTCTTTTAGGCTGAACAATTTCACGTAATACACCATCAACTCGAAACCGAACAACTAATTGTTTTTCAAAGGTTTCAATATGAATATCAGATGCATTAGTTTTAACTGCCTCAGTGAGTATGGCATTGATTAAGCGGATAATAGGTGCGTCGTCTTCTTGCTCTAAAAGGTCTTCAGTCTCTGGCACTGAGTCAGCAAGACTCGCCAGATCCATATCATCACCTAAGCCTTCAACCATTTGCATGGCTTCTTCAGAATTATTTTGGTAAGAAAGTGATAGGGATTCTTCAAAAAAATCAGGAGATACCTGTTCAAAACGAAGCTGGCCTTGTGTAAAACGATTTAGTTCACAAAAGGTACGGTTACTTATTGCTTCTGCATGTAACAAACAAAGCTCACCAGAGTGGTCTTTAGCAATGACCACAGAATGCTTCTTAGCAAATCCGAAAGGTAACCTGGCCGTTGTTGTATCTGATTGTTCTTGGATTAAATCTAAGCTTGATTCCAAGGTCAAAACGAGCTCCTTGTTTGGATGGCTTGGCCATGTAGATTTGAATGATAAATAAGTACAAATTGATTAAGCATAATTTATTTTTATTATAATACACTCTGATAAATGGAGTGCTGTTCTTATTGAAAAAAATATTTACAAAGTATAAAACAGATACACTGATAAACATATTCTGTCTTTAAATTTTAATTAACACAAAATTTATTTTATTAACAATATGTTAATTAAGGAAGCTCTGTTTAATAATCGAGACTATAATTATCAAATATGTGAAGCGATGCTCTAATTCACTTATTACTTTTATACTACAAAAAGGCCTTTGTATTCTGTGAATATAAATACACTACAACAAAAACTACCAAACATCACACTGCTTGTTTTAGTACCTGTTATGATCGCAACACTCTCATTTCAGGCCTACTCTATTTTTACACCTACTACTGAAGCATCAGTTAATCAGGCAAAAGAGCCTATGCGTCAGGTCAAAGCAAGGTCATCTACCCAAAACATAAAAAACTACCAACTATTTGGCAGCAGTCGTAGTGCCAACGCAGAAAAGGCAGTGGTAAAGACTGAAAACCTACCTAAAACAAACCTAAGACTTATTTTACGCGGGGTATCTGCAACAGGCGAAAATAGCAGTAATGCGAGTGCGTTAATTGAAGGCCCGAACAAAGAGACATTAAAATACTCAATTAAAGACTCTTTGCCCGGTAAGGCGAAATTGAAAAGCGTTTATGCAAATCGTATTGTTATTGAAAGAAATGGCCGCTTAGAAAACCTTTATTTTCCAGATGCAAAAAATATAGGCATCGTCAGTAGTGCAGAATCAACAGGCCTACAAAGCAATTCATCACCACAAGCACTTAACCAATCCGCACAGGTAACACCAGCACCCACAATATCAACCGCTATTCCACAAGCTCATATTCCACAAAATTTTTCAAGACCAGCCTCCAACTTGGACGCCTTAAGTGATCAGAGGAAAGAGGAGATAAAAAAGCGATTACAGCAACTAAGAGAAAAAATGAAGCAACCACAATAAACATTTGCTGGGTTTGAACACACTGATGAATTTTACTAACAAAGCAAATAATGCACCCAAACAACTTATGTTACTCATATTTGCCTTGGGTATTTCTATGGTATATGCCTTTGAGCTGGGTGATAAATTACTCAATTTAGTAGAAGAAAAATACGGGCGCCTTGCCAAAGAGCGCCTAGTAATATGGCAAGATATCGCCAACACCCCCTCGAACCTTTCTACAGTAGAAAAACTAAATAAAGTTAATCAATTTTTTAATCAAACCCATTTTAAATCAGATTGGCAGCATTGGGGCAAAGAAGATTATTGGGCAACGCCTGTTGAAATGCTAGCCACTAATGGCGGGGATTGTGAAGATTACTCAATTGCTAAATATTTCACACTTAAAACAATGGGAGTATCAGTTGAAAAACTTAGAATTACCTACGTTAAAGCCATAAGACTTAACCAAGCCCATATGATACTGGCCTACTATGAAACGCCAGAAGCTGAGCCCTTAATTTTAGATAATCTTGTCGGTGATATCCGCCCTGCGTCTAAACGCCCAGACCTTGTGCCTGTTTATAGCTTTAATGGCGATGGGCTTTGGTTGTCTAAACAGAGAGGCCAAGGTAAGAAGATTGGTAGATCAGATAAACTTACCCGATGGGTTGATTTAAACAGCCGCTTACTAGATGGGCTAAAGTAAATGCAATCTATGAAATACCTCTCTAAGACTTAAATTTCTTCGTAACAACTCCCTTGATTCCGCTTCGCTACATCACGGCTACAAAGTCTATTAGATTTTGGAACATTATATATATTAAGTTGACGTTAACGTAAACGTCAGTCATTATTTACTCATGAATAAAACATACTCAATTAGCGATCTTGCAAAAGAATTCGCAATTACCACGCGTACAATCCGGTTTTATGAAGCTGAAGGGTTACTCTGCCCTCAAAGAAATGGGCAAACCCGCATCTATGCAGACCATGATCGTGTAAGTCTTAAGCTCATTTTAAGAGGAAAACGTCTTGGTTTTAGCCTCGCTGAATCAAAAGAACTTATAGAGCTTTATGACCCTCAAAGCGGCAATACTCGACAATTACAAACACTATTAACAAAAATACAAGAACGGCGTGATGCGCTGAACGAACAATTAAAAGATATTCAGGCAATGCAGCTAGAGCTTAACCAAGCTGAACAGCGCTGTCGTGAAGCATCAAAAAAATAATAAGAGGAAATTACGATGTCAAATCAATACACCACACTTAATTTTGGACTTGGCGAAACAGTTAACATGCTAAGAAACCAGGTAAAACAATTTGCTGACAAAGAAATAGCGCCTCTAGCCGATAAAACTGACAAGGAAAACGAATTCCCCAATCACTTATGGAAACAGTTTGGAGATCTAGGTGTTCTCGGCATTACAGTAGACGAGTCTTTAGGTGGTGCGAACATGGGTTACTTGGCTCATGCCATAGCCATGGAAGAAATTAGTAGAGCTTCTGCGTCTGTTGGCTTGAGTTACGGCGCTCACTCTAATCTTTGTGTTAATCAAATTTCACGCAATGGTACGCAACAACAACGAGAGCAATATCTCCCGAAACTAATATCAGGTGAGCATATTGGCGCATTGGCTATGAGTGAAGCCAATGCAGGTAGTGATGTTGTAAGTATGCGATTAAAAGCTGAAAAAAAGGGCAACAAGTACATTCTTAATGGCACCAAAATGTGGATCACCAATGGTCCTGATGCCAATACCTATGTGATATACGCCAAAACAGATATGGAAAAAGGCCCCCATGGCATTACCGCGTTTATAGTAGAAAGAGATTTCCCAGGCTTCTCCCGAGCTGACAAATTAGACAAATTAGGCATGCGTGGTTCAAATACCTGTGAACTCATATTTCAAGATTGCGAAGTACCCGAAGAGAATATATTGGGTGGGGAAAACAACGGCGTAAAAGTTTTAATGAGTGGTCTTGATTATGAACGTGTTGTGCTTGCCGCCGGCCCTGTTGGCATCATGCAGGCATGTATGGATATTGTTGTTCCCTATATTCATGAGCGAAAGCAATTCAACAAATCTATTGGTGAGTTCCAGCTTATACAGGGAAAAGTCGCTGACATGTATACCAGCCTAAATGCCTGTAGAGCGTATTTATATGCGGTTGCAAATGCATGCGATAGAGGCGAAACCACTCGTAAAGATGCAGCAGGTGTGATTTTGTACTGTGCTGAAGCCGCAACAAAAAGTGCGCTTGATACTATTCAAATTTTGGGTGGTAATGGGTACATCAATGACTACTCCGCAGGTCGCCTACTTCGAGATGCAAAACTTTATGAGATAGGCGCGGGCACTTCTGAAATAAGAAGAATGCTCATTGGTCGTGAACTCTTTGTTGAAGGCAATTAATATGGCAGTCATAAAAAGTAAAGTAAACACGCACTCTGAACAATTCAAACAACGCAAAGAGGTAATGAACACCCTAGTAGCGGACCTTAACAACGTGGTTAATGAAATAAAAAAAGGCGGTGGAGAAGCAGCGCTTCAGAGGCATTTATCTAAAGGTAAGTTGCCACCAAGAGAACGTGTTCAGAAGTTACTAGACCCCGGCACCCCTTTTCTTGAAATAGCCCAACTAGCGGCTCATGAAGTTTATGATGACAATGTACCAGCGGCAGGTGTTATTGCAGGTATAGGTCGAGTTGAAGGTGTGGAATGTATGATTCTTGCCAACGATTCTACTGTAAAGGGGGGCACTTACTTCCCTTTATCGGTTAAAAAACATATTAGAGCCCAAACAATAGCAGAAGAAAACGGGTTACCTTGTATTTACCTTGTAGACTCAGGTGGAGCTAATCTACCTCAGCAAGACGAAGTGTTCCCTGACGCGGAACATTTTGGGCATATATTCTTTAGACAAGCCAATATGTCAGCCAAAGGCATTCCCCAAATAGCTGTTGTTATGGGGCTATGCACAGCAGGTGGTGCTTATGTTCCTGCCATGGCGGATGAAAGCATAATGGTAAAAGAACAAAGCACCATATTTTTAGCAGGCCCCCCTCTAGTTAAGGCGGCAACCGGTGAAGAAGTCAGTGCAGAAGAGTTAGGCGGGGCAGATGTACATTGTAAAAAATCAGGGGTTGCTGATCATTATGCAAACAGTGATGAGCATGCCCTACATATAGCCCGACAATGCATTAGAAACCTAAACCACAAAAAGCAAACCGTTCAGCTTGAGCAGCCCGTTGCCCCACTCTACCCAATTGAAGAGCTCGCAGGTGTAGTACCGATAGATCTAAAAACACCTTATGACGCAAGAGAAGTCATTGCCCGTATTGTAGATGGGTCTGAATTTGCTGAATTTAAACAGCTCTTTGGCACTACTTTAGTGTGTGGGTTTTCAAAAATAATGGGTTACCCCGTCGGCATCATTGCTAACAACGGGGTTTTGTTTTCTGAGTCGGCTCAAAAAGGCGCTCACTTTATTGAGCTCTGTTGTCAGAGAAATATCCCTCTTGTTTTTCTACAAAACATTACTGGCTTTATGGTTGGTCAAAAGTATGAAGAAGGTGGTATAGCGAAGCACGGCGCTAAAATGGTTGCAGCCGTTGCCTGCGCAAAAGTGCCTAAATATACCGTGGTTATCGGAGGTAGCTTCGGAGCAGGAAATTACGGCATGTGCGGACGAGCTTATAACCCTCGATTTTTATGGATGTGGCCAAATGCCCGTATTTCTGTAATGGGTGGTGAACAGGCTGCAGGTGTATTGGCTCAAGTTAAAAGAGATAACTTTGATCGTAAAGGCGTCGAGTGGACTGAGCAAGAAGAAGCGGACTTCAAACAACCTATTATTGACCAGTTTGAAAAACAATCTCACCCTTATTATGCCAGTGCAAGGCTTTGGGACGACGGAATTATTAACCCCACTGACACACGACGAATACTAGGCTTAGCCATTTCCGCTTCGTTTAATGCAGAGCCTGAAGATACCAAATTTGGCGTATTTAGAATGTAAGTTTTTTAGGACAGAGTTATGACCACCAACGACACATTAATTTATACAGAAAAGCCAAATGGTGTAGCTGAAATTACATTAAACAGGCCTGAACTACGTAATGCTTTTGATAGTCATCTTATCCAAAAGCTAATAAGCGTGTTTAAACAAGCAGAATCATCTCCCACTGTTAGAGTCATACTTTTACAAGCTAACGGCAAGCACTTTTCAGCGGGAGCAGATATACACTGGATGAAGGGAATGGCTCAAGCCAGCTATGAAGAAAACTTTGAAGATGCAAAGCAATTAGCACTGATGTTGTCGACCATTAATTACCTTGCTAAACCCGTTGTAGCCAAGGTTCATGGGGCCGCATTTGGTGGAGCTATCGGTCTTATTGCCTGCTCAGATATTGTTATTGCAAGTGAAGATACCAAGCTTTCGTTAAGTGAAGTAAAGCTAGGGTTAAGCCCTGCAACCATAAGCCCCTATGTAATTGATGCAATAGGCGCAAGGGCGGCTAGAAGGTTGTTTATTACGGGTGAAGTGTTTAGTGCAGATAAGGCGCTAAGTCTTGGTCTTATAAGTGAAATAACTACAAACGATAAATTAGATGATGAAGTAAATACCATCATCAACTCCATTCTAAACAATGGACCTATAGCACTTACAAAAACAAAAGAATTAATTCACCACATTACTTCCGAAACAACAAGCCATGAGTCATTAGTCGACTATACCTGCAAACTTATTGCAGAACTAAGAGTTTCAGAAGAAGGCCAAGAAGGTCTAGGTGCGTTCTTAGAAAAAAGAGCGCCTAATTGGAGAAGGACTAAGCCATGATAAATAAATTATTGATTGCTAACCGTGGTGAAATTGCCTGTAGAATCATCAAAACAGCAAAAGCCTTAGGTATCAAAACAGTCGCTGTTTATTCAGATGCAGATTGTAACGCCCTATTCACTGAGCAAGCAGATGAAGCTTATTATATTGGTGGATCAGAGCCTTCTGAAAGTTATCTAAAACTTGATAACATTATTGAGATAGCCAAAATTTCTTCTGCCGATGCAATACACCCAGGTTATGGTTTCTTATCAGAAAACGCTGAATTACCAGCCCTCTGTGACGCTAACAACATTATTTTTATTGGTCCACCTGCCTCAGCCATGCATGCAATGGGATCAAAAAGCGAAGCTAAAAATATTATGCTAAAAGCCGGGGTTCCATTGGTTCCTGGGTATCATGGTGAAGATCAGTCGCTTCAGATGCTCAAAGACGAAGCACTTAAAGTAGGCTTCCCCCAGCTTATTAAAGCCTCTCTGGGTGGCGGCGGAAAAGGTATGCGCATTGTAAGACAAAAAGAAGAAATTGAGCATGCAATTTTGGCCGCTCAACGAGAAGCACTGTCATCCTTTGGCAACGAGAAGCTCCTAATTGAAAAATATATAGAACAGCCACGGCATATTGAAGTTCAAATATTTTGTGACACACAAGGCAACGGAGTGTATTTATATGATAGAGACTGTTCCGTTCAACGTCGCCATCAAAAAATCATTGAAGAAGCACCTGCCCCCGATCTGTCAGATGAAACACGCCGTTTAATGGGCGAAACTGCCTTAAATTGTGCCAAGGCGATAAATTATGAAGGTGCAGGCACGGTTGAATTCTTACTGGATAAAAATCAAAATTTCTATTTCATGGAAATGAATACACGCTTGCAAGTTGAGCACCCTGTAAGTGAAATGATAACAGGGCAAGACTTGGTCGAGTGGCAAATAAAAGTTGCTAATGGCGATCCACTGCCACTAAAACAAGCAGACATACCCTGTATTGGGCACGCGTTTGAGTCACGTATTTATGCAGAAAACCCAGATAAAGACTTTCTACCTGCGACGGGTAAATTGTTGCACTATAGGCTGCCTCAAGAATCTGAATGTGTAAGAATCGATTCAGGGGTGAGAGAAAATGACGAGATTAGTGTTTTTTATGACCCTATGATCGCAAAATTAATTACATGGGGGGAGAACAGAACAGCCGCAGCACAAACGATGTATCGCGCATTAAGTGAGCTCCATATTGCTGGTTTATATACTAACTGCGATTTTTTAAAGTCAGTCATAAGTCACCCTGAATTTATTAATAAACAAGTCACGACAGAGTTTATAGAAAATCATAAAGTAGACTTATTCAATAAACCGAGCCCAGATACAACATCGCTTTTAACGGCTGCTGCCTTGTATATACACTCAATTGTCACTGACAGCACGCATAAACATACTCAAGTTACTGACCTATCCTCACCCTGGAATCACACTGATTTTTGGCAATTGAATGGAACACAGGCAACAACATTTACATTAACTGAAAGTGATATTACACACACGTTCAATCTAAGGTCTTCTGCTAATAATCGTTATTTAATTAGCTACAACAATGAGCAATACCAAGTTAATTTTAGTGTTGAACATAATACTATAAGCACACTAATAAACGGAATTAAAATAAAAACAAATTTCTTTATAAACAACAAGTTAATAAAGTTATTTAAGGTCTATTCTAGCTATGATTTTGAGATACCTACTATCAGTCATGAAAGTGATGATACTCAAACAGAAGGCTCTCTTCTTGCCCCGCTTCACGGCAAAATTGTTAGCCTTGAAGTTGAGCCAGGAACAAAGGTCAATAAAGGTGATTCTTTAATTATTATTGAAGCAATGAAAATGGAACACACCATATTCGCGCCCTATACAGGAACAGTAAAAGAGTATTATTGCGCACAAAATGAAATCGTTGATGCAGACCAACAGCTTATCGAGTTTATAGCTGAAGAGCAGCAAGGATAATGGCAATGATGCAGCCAAACATAAAAATAATTGAAGTCGGGCCTAGGGATGGTCTGCAAAATGAAATTTCACTGCTACCTGTTGAGTATAAAGTAGAACTCATCAATCAGCTTTCTGAAACCGGTTTATCGCACATTGAAGCAGGTAGTTTTGTTTCACCCAAATGGGTGCCACAAATGGCCTCTAGCGATGAGGTATTTAAACAGATAGAAAGAGCCCCTTCTGTTACTTACGCAGCACTCACACCCAACTTACAAGGCCTACAGAGTGCCATTGAATCAGGAGTAGATGAAATAGCTGTATTTACTGCGGCCTCCGAACTTTTTTGCAAAACCAACATCAACTGCTCTATAGAAGAAAGTATTGATCGCTTCAAGCCACTAATAAACCTTGCCAAACAGCACCATATTAAAGTTCGTGGTTACGTATCTTGCACAATGGGCTGTCCTTACGAAGGTGATATTCCTCAAAAAAACGTATTAGAAACCTCACGAAAACTGCTTGAACTCGGATGCTATGAAATCTCATTAGGCGATACCATTGGTGTAGGTACAGCAAACCGAGTTAAGTCACTTTTAACGCTACTAAAAAAAGATTTTTCCACAGATCAATTAGCCGTTCACTTTCATGATACCTATGGCCAAGCCTTAACAAATATATATGCATCTCTTGACCAAGGTATTAGCACAATAGATACCTCTGTCGCGGGCCTAGGCGGCTGCCCTTACGCAAAAGGCGCCTCAGGTAATATGGCGACGGAAGACGTTATTTATATGCTTCATGGCCTTGGTTTAAGTACCGGCGTTGATTTAGAAAAGTTGATCACTGCAGGCAACTACATCTGCAATAAATTAAATAGACAAAACGGCTCTAAAGTCGCCTTGGCCAGCAATGAGCAATAAATGCTATGAATAAATTACTATGGAAGCCAGACCAGGCACGTATTAACAACAGCACGTTATCCAAGTTTTTATCTTACCTTTCAGATGAGCTAGGTCTTCAATTTAATAACTATGAAGAACTTCATCAATGGAGTGTAGAGTGTAAAGTGTTGTTCTGGAGCTCTCTTGTTACGTTTTCTAAACTAAAAGGTAACTTTGATCTCACTAATGTTTATCAGCAAGAAGAACGGTTTTATCAATGTAAATGGTTTCCAGGATCAACACTCAACTTCGCAGAGAACCTTCTACCAAAGTGTAATGATGATCTAGCTATTATTGAACGAGCCGAAGATGGGCGAAGAAAAGAAATTAGCTATAAAATACTTTATAGCGAAGTAGAGCGTATAGCAGGAGCTATGCGTGAACTGGGCATAGAAAAAGGAGATAGAGTTGCAGGGTTTTTACCTAATTGTAGCGAAGCTGTTATTGCGATGCTTGCAACCACTAGCTTGGGTGCTATTTGGTCATCATGTTCTCCAGACTTTGGCCGAAACGGTGTAATTGATCGCTTGGGTCAAATTAGTCCCAAACTACTATTTGCTACAAACGGATATAATTATGCAGGCAAGCGCATTAGCTCAACCTGTAGAGTAAGTGAGATTGTAGACTCACTAGATAGCCTGGAGCAGCTTGTAATCATTGAATACATTGAAGATGAGGCCAAGCCTTGTTACTCAACCAACACTACCTTATGGGGTAATTATAAAGCGACGACACCCTACCCGCTAAAATTTGAACAAGTGAGTTTTTCTGACCCGCTCTATGTGATGTATTCTTCAGGAACAACAGGTATTCCAAAGTGTATCGTCCATAGTGTAGGCGGCACACTACTCCAGCATGTGAAAGAGCTAGCCCTACATACCGACCTTAAAGAGGATGATAAGCTTTTCTATTATACAACGTGTGGTTGGATGATGTGGAATTGGCTGGTTAGCGGACTATCTCAAGGATCTACCTTAGTTCTTTTTGATGGTTCTCCCTTTCACCAAAGCCCAAACGCACTGTTTGATATCGCCGAAGAAGAAAACGTATCTATATTTGGTGTGAGCGCTAAATATTTCTCTGCCTGTGAAAAAGCAGGTTTAGAGCCTAAAACAAGCCACAAGTTAGGCTCACTGAAATCGATTCTATCTACGGGCTCCCCCTTATCTCATGAAAGCTTTAACTATATCTACCAACAGATTAAAGAGGATGTGTGTGTTTCAAGTATATCCGGTGGCACAGACATCATATCTTGCTTTGCTTTAGGCATGTCTACTTTGCCAGTTTACCAAGGCGAACTGCAGTGTGCAGGGCTTGGGATGGATCTAGCGTTTTATAATGATCAAGGCGAGCCACTTACGTCAGGCAAGGGAGAGTTAGTGTGTCTTACACCCTTCCCTTCAATGCCTATTGGTTTTTGGAATGATGACGATGACAGTAAATACAAAAACGCATATTTCAATGCCTTTAAATCATTAAAATTCTCTGATGGCATATGGGCGCATGGAGACTATGGTGAATTTATAAATCATCATGCTGAAAATCAAGATCTCACTCAGCGTGGCGTGATTATACATGGGCGATCAGATGCCGTACTTAACCCTGGTGGCGTAAGAATAGGTACCGCTGAAATTTACAGACAGGTTGAAAAGGTTGAATCAGTATTAGAGTCAATTGCGATTGGTCAGCAATGGCAAGATGATGTACGGGTCATATTATTTGTAAAATTAATAGACAACATTACCTTAACAGAAGATTTAATAACTGACATTAAAGCCATCATAAGAAGCAATACCACGCCAAGACATGTGCCTGCTAAAATAATTCAGGTAAGTGATATTCCAAGAACAATCAGCGGTAAAATTGTAGAGTTAGCAGTGAGAAATGTAGTGCATGGTTTAGAGGTTAAAAATAAAGATGCGTTAGCAAACCCGGAGGCATTAACGTTATTTGAAGGCCTGGAAGCATTAAGCCACCCGTAGCCGTGATGGAGTAAAACGGAATCAACCCTGAATACAAAAGTGGGTATTCAGAAACAGAAAAAGCCCGATAAAATCGGGCTTTTTCATATAGTTATGAAACATTATTAATGTGATCTATTAAACCAAACAACAACATTTATAACTATTAAGCAGATACTAACCTAATGCTTTTTCAAGCTCAGGTACTGCTTCAAACAAGTCTGCAACTAAGCCGTAATCTGCAACCTGAAATATAGGTGCATCTTCGTCTTTGTTGATTGCAACAATAACCTTACTGCCAGACATACCTGCTAAGTGCTGAATCGCACCAGAGATACCAACAGCAATATAAAGGTTAGGGGCAACAATCTTGCCTGTTTGACCAACCTGCATATCGTTAGGAACAAAACCAGCATCTACTGCAGCACGTGAAGCGCCAACACCAGCGCCTAACTTATCAGCAATCGCTTCAAGCATCTTGAAGTTTTCGCCATTCTGCATGCCACGTCCACCAGAAACAACAATTGAAGCACTGGTTAATTCAGGACGATCTGACTTAGCAATTTCTGCACTAACAAACGCAGATATACCTGCATCTTGTACATTATCAATGCTTTCAACAGCAGCAGAACCACCTTCAGCAGCGGCTGCATCAAATGCAGTACTACGAACAGTCATCACTTTGATGCTATCTGAAGATTGAACCGTTGCAATAGCGTTACCTGCATAAATAGGACGCTTAAATGAATCTGCAGATTCAACAGAAATAATATCTGAAATTTGTGCAACGTCTAAAAGTGCTGCTACACGAGGTAAGAAGTCTTTGCCTGTTGTTCCTGCAGACGCAAGAATATGGCTATAACCTTTACCTAAATCAGCAACTAAAAGTGCAAGATTTTCAGCCAACTGGTGGCCGTAAGCTGCATTATCAGCAACTAATACTTTGCTTACACCTTCAATTTTTGCTGCGGCTTCTGCGGCAGAACCACAGTTTTCACCAACAACAAGAACTTCAACGTCACCACCAATAGCTTTAGCTGCAGAAACGACGTTTAAAGTAGCAGCCTTAAGGCTACCATTTTCATGATCAGCAATAACAAGAATGCTCATTTAGATCACCTTCGCTTCGTTTTTCAGTTTGTCTACCAGTTCAGCAACGTCAGCTACCTTAATACCTGCTTGACGCGTTGCAGGCTCTTCAACCTTTAAGGTTGTAAGGCTAGGCTTAAGCTCAACACCTAAATCAGCTGGTGAAGTAAGCTCTAGTGGCTTCTTCTTAGCTTTCATTATATTAGGTAGTGATGCATAACGTGGCTCATTCAGACGAAGGTCAGTTGTAATAACCGCAGGCGTATTAAGCGCAACCGTTACCAAACCACCATCAATTTCACGAGTTACATTTACTTTATCGCCTTCTACGGCAACTTCTGAAGCAAATGTACCCTGTGGCATACCCGTTAGGGCTGCAAGCATTTGACCTGTCTGATTGTTATCAGAATCAATTGATTGCTTACCAAGAATAACCAGGTTAGGTTGCTCTTTTTCAAAAACAGCCTTAAGTAGCTTAGCAGCGTCGAGAGACTGAACTTCTTCGTCAGTTTCGATAAGAATACCGCGATCAGCACCTAGAGCAAGAGAAGTACGAATCTGCTCTTGCGCTACTTTTGGTCCAATAGAAACAACAACGATCTCACTAGCAACACCCTTCTCTTTTAATCTAACAGCTTCTTCAACTGCGATTTCACAAAAGGGGTTCATTGCCATCTTGACGTTAGTCAGATCAACACCTGTATTGTCAGGCTTAACACGAGCCTTAACGTTGTAGTCGATTACTCGTTTAACAGCGACCAGAACCTTCATAGATTCCTCGTTTATTAGCGATTGATTGATTTTAGGCAATTACGTTTAACATGGACTTAACTAATAATGCATAAAATGCAAAATGATTATCCACCTAACGCAAAGCGCCCTCATACTGACTATAAAATTCGGATTGGTCAATACCATTAGGTCAATTCCAAGGAATATATGCTCATTATTAATGCATATTCATAGAACAGGTGTAAGTTTAAGCACTATAAGCACATAACCAATATGTAGCTTAAGTTATTGAAATTTAGATTAATGAATAATTTATTGATGTAAGCCAAGTTATGTTTCAAACAAACGTTTGTTTGAAAGTTGTTTTAGTATATCCTTTTAAGGGTCAGGACGTTATAATTCGCGTCCTAAATCGATTACAACATTATGTATTCAACTAACGTAATGTATTTATAAGGTAGTGAGTGGCCACACCTACTACTATATAACTTTAACTAGAAGAGTTAACGAGGAGTCCTATAGTGGAACGCGAATCAATGGAGTTTGACGTCCTGATCGTAGGTGCTGGCCCAGCGGGCTTATCAGCAGCCTGTAAAGTATTGCAGCTTGCTCAGGAATCTGAAACCGAACTAACTGTCTGCGTAGTAGAAAAAGGGTCTGAAGTTGGAGCCCATATTCTGGCAGGTACTGTTTTTGAGCCCAGCGCACTTAATGAACTATTCCCAAACTGGAAAGAGCTTGGGGCTCCACTAGACGTCCCTGTCACCAGAGATGAAATCTTCGTTCTTAAAAGTGCAGAAAAAGGTATTAAAGTACCTAATGCATTCGTTCCTAAGAACATGCACAACCATGGCAACTACATTGTAAGTCTAGGTAATGTTTGCCGCTGGTTAGCAGAGCAAGCTGAAGGCATGGGTGCTGAAGTTTACCCTGGGTTTGCAGCATCAGAAGTTCTTTATAATGAAGACGGTAGTGTGCGCGGTGTTTTAACTGGCGATATGGGTGTTGATGAAGCAGGCAACCCTAAAGACACTTACATGCCTGGCATGGAACTTCTTGCTAAGTACACATTATTTACTGAGGGCTGTCGTGGTCACCTAGGTAAAGAGCTCATTGAAAAGTTCCAGCTTGATAAAGATTCCGATCCACAGCATTACGGTATTGGTATTAAAGAGCTATGGGAAATTGACCCTGCTAAGCATGAGCCAGGTCTTGTTGTTCACACAGCTGGCTGGCCTCTAGACCAGCATGGTGCAAGTGGTGGTTCATTCTTATATCATCTTGAGAACAACCAGGTGTTTGTTGGTTTAATTACAGACCTTAACTACTCAAACCCTTACCTAAGCCCTTTTGAAGAATTTCAGCGTTTGAAAACAAACAAAGAAGTTAGAAAGTATCTTGAAGGCGGAAAGCGTATTTCTTATGGCGCTCGTGCAATTACTAAAGGGGGTTTCAACGCCCTACCTAAGATGACATTCCCTGGTGGATTAATTCTTGGTTGTGATGCCGGCACACTTAATTTCTCAAAAATTAAGGGCTCACACACCGCAATGAAGACAGGCATGCTAGGTGCTGAAGCTGTTTTTGAAGCCATTAAAGGTGGATCAACAGGTGGCGCTGATCTTACTGCTTACACTGATAAGTACAAGGCATCGTCTGTATATAAAGAGTTATATGATACGCGTAACTTCGGCCCAGGCATGCATAAGTTTGGTAGCATGATTGGCGGAGCAATTGCGTACTTTGAGCAAAACATACTACGTGGAAGTCTACCTTTCACTCTACATGATACTCATGAAGACCACGCACAAATGAAGCCTGCTTCAGAGTGCAAAAAAATTGAGTATGCAAAGCCTGACAACAAGCTGACATTTGATCGTCTTACTTCGGTATTTATTTCTAATACAAACCACGAAGAAGATCAGCGTTGTCACCTTAAGCTTAAAGATCCAGAGCTTCCTATTCGTGATAACTTACCAATGTTTGACGAACCGGCTCAGCGTTACTGCCCAGCAGGCGTATATGAGATTGTTGAAGAAGAAAATGGCAGCAAGCGTTTTCAGATTAACTCTCAAAACTGCGTTCACTGTAAAACATGTGATATTAAAGACCCAGCACAAAATATTACATGGGTAACACCTGAAGGCGGCGGCGGTCCAAACTACCCTAATATGTAGGTAGTAAAAAACACTAAAAGGCCTCTTTAAAGAGGCCTTTTTTGTTTTAGATCACTCAACTACGTTGAAGAAGCAAGATCTATAGGGTAAAACTGATCACAACTCCAAACCCCTAAATATTCAACCCCTTCTACTTCATGTAACTCAGCTATATCAGCCAATTGATAAAAAACATTTCTGTTTAACAGGCCTTTTAGGTTTTTCCTTACTGTAATTAAAGGAATAGGCTCTTCTTTATCATTTTTGTCGACAACAAACTGTTGTGGGTCTTTGAGCACAAGGTCTTCTTCAATATTGGTCTTGAAGATAATAGCTTGTTTGCCTTCTAGTGTGACCACACGAAAATCAACAATAGCAAAAGGCACTACATCTACCGTAATGCGCATTTTCTCAACAGGCGATACTAGGTAATACTTCTGGTCAGAATCAAGACGCAAAATGCTCGAGAAGAGCTTAACCATCGCTTTTCTTGTCATTTCTTCGTTTTGATAAAACCACATACCTTCTCGATTGATGCGTATATCAATTTCACCAGAAACTGTCGGGTGCCAGTCATCAACGGGTGGTAACTTGGTGTTATCACCCTCCACTATCAGGTTTAATTCTTTCAATGAATGCGCAAACTGTTCGGCTGTAGATTTTGAAGTCATAAACTTATAACCCTCGTTGCCACTCTTGCCTTAAAGGTATAGCTCCGGGCTTATTCAGAGCCAAGTCGATTTTATCAAGCATCGCCTGCTTATCAGCACCTAAATCCCCTTTTAGCACTAAATAGTTAGATGCATGATCAGAACGGAACACTGTATTCTTTAACTCTAGGTGAGCAATAAAAGTACGAATTTCAGTAAACAAATCACTTTGCTGTAATGGCTCATAGTCACCATTGAAGCCGGCTCTAAATCTTTCTTCACCCATTGGAAACGAAACAACTAGCGTTGATACGAATTCAGGTTGGGTTTCATTCATTAGCCTAGCCGTATTGATAGCATGCTGCTCAGAGAACTTACGCCCCCCTAAACCATTAAGGATCATAACTGAAGATTTAATGCCTGCCGCTTTAAGCTTAACAAGCGCATCTTTAGAGGTTTCAAAGGTCTCACCTTTTTGTACACACTCAAGCACCTTGTCATCACCTGATTCACAACCTACATAAACCATGCTTAACCCAAGCCCCTTAAGCTCTGCTAATTCTTCAACAGTTTTTTTCTTAATGTTTCTAGGCAAGCAATATGCAGTAACACGCTCCATGCTAGGAAAGTATTGATTAATGCATTCAAGAATTTCTTTAAGACGCCTAAAAGACAGCGTCATCGCATCACCATCAGCAAGAAAAAATCGAGTCATGCCCGGCATTTTTTCAGCAACCGTCTTAATATCTTTCTCAATCTCAGCGATGGCCTTTGGTTTAAACTTCTTCTGAGGCGATGTATACATGTCGCAGAAAGTACAGCGATTATAAGAGCAACCATTACTTACTTGAAGTATCAGCGATCGTGCTTCTGATGGAGGTCGGAATACTGGTTCTATGTAGTCTATAGGTAAATAATTCATAATTTTGTAAACTCAAACACCTTTAATCAGTCGTATTTTGCAGATTATAACACGAGCTACAATATTAATGAGTGTAGGTCATAGTCTTGTTGAAACCATTACTAGCATTCATCATTTTATAACCATTAATAGATAGATGATTTAAATCATAGAAATTTTTATATATACAGGCGTAAAGTGGTTAAGTACTTATTAAAATAAGACAATTTAAATACTGGGAGTATACGTGGATATAAAACAGTTAGATAAGATGCAACAAGCAACATCATTCAATAGACCGGAACTATTAAGGTTCGGCTATGCGATTTTATTCATTGTCGGTATCGCCCTGTATGTCTACTCCCGGATTGGCGATATTCCGGGTGGCTTCATGCTGATATCAGCGGGTATGATCGGCGGTTACATGGCCATAAACATTGGCGCAAATGACGTTGCCAATAATGTTGGCCCTGCAGTAGGTTCCAAAGCATTATCCTTGGTCGGTGCGATTATTATTGCTGGTATTTTCGAAGCAGCAGGCGCCTTGATTGCTGGGGGTGATGTTGTTAGCACTATCAAAAAAGGCATTATCAACCCTTCTGCAATAAGCGATGCTAATACCTTTATTTGGGTTATGATGGCTGCTTTACTAGCTGGTGCGGTCTGGCTTAACATTGCCACTGCATTAGGTGCTCCAGTATCTACGACTCACTCTATTGTTGGCGGTGTTCTCGGAGCAGGTATTGCCGCAGGCGGTCTTGGAATCGCTAATTGGGATAAAATGAGCATGATTGCGGCAAGTTGGATTATATCTCCTGTACTTGGCGGTTTGATCGCTGCATCCTTTCTATTATTGATTAAACGAACGATCACCTATCAAAAAGACATGATCACTGCTGCCAAGAAAATGGTTCCTATCCTTATCATGCTAATGGCTTGGGCATTCAGCACCTATCTAGCACTAAAAGGCCTCAAAAAGATCTGGAAGCTTGATTTCATGACAGCAGCAACCATTGGGTTGATTATATCGGGAATCATCTTTGCCATAGTAAAACCACTGATAGCTAAAAAGGCAAAATCACTCGATAGTAGTAAAATCTCTGTTAATAAATTATTTACCGTACCATTAATTTTTGCAGCTGCCCTATTAAGCTTCGCTCATGGAGCTAATGATGTAGCCAACGCAATTGGTCCATTAGCTGCGATTAACGACGCTATTTTAAATGGTGGTGTCGTAACAAAAGCGAGTATTCCACTTTGGGTGATGATGGTTGGCGCATTGGGTATTGCCCTTGGTTTAGCCTTATATGGTCCAAAACTTATTCGAACCATCGGTTCTGAAATTACAGAACTGGATCAAATGCGCGCCTTTGCTATAGCCATGGCAGCCGCTATTACGGTGATTATCGCATCACAACTAGGGTTACCTGTATCATCAACACATATTGCAGTAGGCGGAGTCTTCGGTGTTGGCTTTCTTCGAGAATATCTAAAGGCCAGCTACGCTCATAAAATTAACGATATCAGAATGCATCACCACAGCGAGAATGAAGAAGAAATCAACCAGTATCTTATTGAGTTTGATAAAGCATCAATTCAAGAAAAATCAGACATGCTAGAACAGCTTAAGCAACATAAAGCTGAGTCTCACCTGTCTAAAAAGGATCGTAAAGGGCTCAAAAAAGTTTATAGAGAAGAGTTAGTTAAACGATCCGCCTTATTAAAAATAGCAGCGGCATGGGTAATAACTGTGCCAGCATCTGGCATTATGGCCGCGGTAATGTTCTTTACATTGCGTGGCATGATGCTTCCTTAGAGAGAAAGTATTAAACATCAATAACCATTCCCATATTTTGTTTCTCTATAGAAAGAAAATATGGGAACAAAATGACTGGTTATTGATGTTATTTTGATACGTACAAGTATTAATGGAGTTGGAACTGTCCTAGCAATTCCCTATAGATTATTTCTCTTACTGGTTCTTCTGAGCCAATCCATAAAAAAACCTTTTTATTTAAATAATTATTATCAGACAACTATTACCGAATAAACGGTGTAATTATTAGCGGTTATGCCTCACTATAAACCTTATTTAAAATGATCTGCTAAGGAAACCATCTAATGGGACAACATTTATCTGACATCGAAGCAACTGACTTTTCATCAGAGTTCCCTCAAGATGAAAGTATCTGCTATCTCAATCACGCAGCAGTATCACCGTGGCCTAAACGCACACAATTAGCGGTATCAAAATTTGCAGAAGAAAATGTAAAATTTGGTGCTACTTACTATCTTGAATGGTTAAAGGTTGATAAGGCGCTTAGAGAGCAGCTTGCAAGACTTATCAATGCAAATTCTTACCGAGACATTGCGCTATCAAAAAGCACCTCAGAGGCGCTGTCTATCATTGCTTATGGTATTGCATGGGAAGAAGGAGATGAAGTTATCATCTCAAATCAAGAGTTTCCTTCTAACCGTATTGTTTGGGAGTCTTTGGCTAATAAGGGGGTTTCGGTAAGCGTGGCTAATATTGATGGAGCAAACCCTATCGAAGCTATAGCCGCTAAAATTACACCCAATACCAAATTAATTTCAATAAGCTCTGTGCAATATGCATCAGGTTTAACTCTAGACCTTAACCGTCTTGGCGCGCTATGCACTGAAAACAATATTCTTTTTTGTGTAGATGCCATACAAAGCTTAGGTGCCGTACCGTTTGATCTTACAGACACTAACGCTGATTTTGTTGTAGCAGATGGTCACAAATGGATGATGGGGCCTGAAGGCTTGGCACTTTTTTACGTTAAACCTGAAATTAGAGACTCATTAACACTTAATCAATATGGCTGGCACATGGTGGCTAACCGTGGTGATTATACGCGCGAGGAGTGGACAGTGGCACAAGATGCCACCCGATTTGAGTGTGGCAGCCCCAACACGCTTGGCATACATGCGCTTAATGCGAGCTTGTCTTTAATAGAAGAGCTTGGTGTGACGAATATACAGAGTAAGCTAAGACAAGTGACTGAATACCTCGTCGAGCAGCTTTTAAGTATTTCTGATATTGAAATATTATCCCCTTTATTAAACGCAAACCAGTCTGGAATTGTGACATTCAGAATCAAGCATATTAACTCAGAAGCCCTTTATGCAAAGCTTATGAAACAAGGTGTTATTTGTGCTTGTAGGGGGGGAGGTGTGCGCTTTTCTCCTCACTTTTACACATCAAAGGCAATCATAGATAAGGCGGTAGAAAAAGTTAAAGCCACTATCTGAAGTGGCTTTAACTCTGCAGCTAACTAAGGGATAAATATATTCTCTTTGCTCATACAGCCAGGCAATACCTGATCAGCTTTGAGCAAGACCACCTGACTCGTCATAAAAGGTTCAGGGAAAGACGAGTCACCACTGGTTAATAAACTATTCAAGCTACCCACAAATGGCATATGGGTAATTAATATAATATCCTCCCCACTCTCTCCAGCTTCAAATAATGTATCACACACTCTTCGAGGGTTACCGTCGGGTGTAATTGATGCCATGGTAGTTATGGGCACACCAATAGCATCAGACACTATTTGAGCCGTTTCTTGCGCTCTTAAATAAGGGCTGGCATAAATTGTTTTAATACTTGAAAAATCTTTTGTATACCTAGCTAACAAAGACTTTGTTTGAGCAATACCTCTTTCAGTTAGAGGCCGCTGCATATCAGAAGGGGCTTGCAATGAAGCTTCACCATGACGCATTAAAAACAATTTCACATTAACACCTATCTAGATTCAGGCCATTCAGCAAACGGATAAGGTTTTTTCTCATCAGCAAAACTAAGGAATCTCACAATTTGAGCAATGTACGTTGCAAGAGAGCCACCAAACTCAGTTAATCGCTCATTAGGGCCTGTACCAAATGTGCTTATTATTCCCTGCAACACAACAATAACTAAAACAACTATGTCAGACACTTTATATACTATATAAAAGCCAACCATATATAACAGCCTTAACCAGTGCGCGTCTTTATCATAGCTATTACCTTTTTTTGAACCATCACTCATACTTTTCTTAATGCCTCGTATTCTTAAATTTCATGTCTAGGTAAAATAAATTCTACATCAGTACTTTGCTGAGCCAACATCATGCCACTAATAATGTCTTTAATTTCTTTTTTATCAATTAAAATAGCATATAAACCTTGAACCAAAGGCATGTAAACATCGAGCTCTGCGGCTTTTTCTTTAACTGAACGAAGGGTGTTAATGCCCTCAGCTACCTCACCAAGTTCTTCGATGGCGTCTTCTAATTTTGTACCCTTACCCACCGCATAACCTACTCTAAAATTTCTACTGAGAGATGAGTTACAAGTAACCATTAAGTCACCCACTCCCGCCAAGCCAAGAAACGTCATAGGATTAGCCCCAAGGCAAACCGCGAAGCGGCTCATTTCTGCCAAACTTCGAGTGACTAACATAGACTTGGTGTTTTCACCCATACCGTAGGCATCAGCCAAACCAGACATAATAGCGTAAATGTTTTTAAGAGCCCCGCCCAGCTCAACACCAAACGTATCGAGGTTGGCATAAACACGAAAATAACTACAACTTAGTAACTCTTGTATAGCCGTACGAACTTGAGGCGACTCACTGGCGATCACTGTTGCCGTTAATGTTTTTTGAGCTATTTCTTTCGCTAAATTAGGACCACTTAAAACCCCAACAGGGTTTTGAGGTAGAAGTTCTTTTAGAATCTGACTCATTAAAAGAAAAGAGCCACCCTCAATGCCTTTGGTCGTACTAACAACCAGCTGGTTGTCTTTTATAAACGGTTTAGCCGTTTCTACCACAGAACGAAATGACTTACTCGGGATAGATACAAAAATAATATCGCTTTGACTAATCGCGCCTTCAAGGTCGGTTGTTGCTGTTAAATTTTCATGAAGGGCCATGCCCGGCATGTAACGTTTGTTTTCACGGTTACTTTGTATTTCAGCGGCTCTATTACTGTCTCTCATCCACTGAAAAACACGATGACCATTTGTTGCGGCGATATTGGCAATAGCGGTACCGAAACTTCCTCCGCCAAGCACTGTAACTGTACGTGATTCTGACATAAAACAACCAAAATATAAGAATGAACACAGACCTTAATTGATCATTGCTGTGTTTCTGAATGGGCTAAAATCATAGTATCTAGATATACTGACAGAATATCAATGTGTTGCGACAACCTGCTCTAGTTTATTTTCACATTCAAGTGCTTGTACGAGGTCTTTAAACTCTTCTCGGTTTGAGTCATTAAGCTCCATGAGTCTTAAGTGAGCATCTAAAACCTTCTCACGTACTTCTTGTTCAGTCGCCTTTAAGATAGGAAGTTCTTCAAGATCTTCAATATTACTAGCAGGCTCTTTCATAATGATAAATATTTCATTGAACCCCATCGTCTGAATAATACGGGTGACATCAGGGTTTGTAGTAATAATGGTCGGAAGAAAAGGGCTTTTCTTTCGTGCTAATACGGCTATTTTTGCCAGTAAACCAAGAGTAGTGCTGTCTATTATTGTGGTTTCACTCAGATCAATCACGACTGTTTTAAATAGAGGGTTAGAGGCCATTGAGTCAATGATAATATCGAGAGTTGAGCAAAGGTAGAGTCTTATTTCACCAATAAATTTAAGCACATATATGCCCTGCTGCTCTGCCTGTAAAATCTTATAATTAGCCATTTTAATTTTCAGCTCCTGAAACAGTCAATATTGCTATATCATCAGGCAATTCATTCATTTTATGTAAATAAAGTGCGTCGCTGAATGCGTTTATATCATTCTGATGCTGCTCGACTAATGTTAAAAGCTTTTGTTCTTTTTCAATTAACGTTTTTGCTTCTATCACTTCTAATATTCCATCTGAAAACAACCATAATTTAAATTTGTCAGGCAACACGATATCGTAAGTTCGGAATGTAGGATCTTCAAATAAACCAACCGGCATACCTGTTCCTTCCAAGTACTCTGCGGGCCCACCAGATACCAAAATAGGCATTGGAAAGTGCGCCCCCACTGAGTATGTTAATTTATTGGTTTCATGCTCAATAATGCCTACAAATATCGTTAGATGTTTGCCTAAGTCTGTATCTAATAACTCTTGGTTAACACGGTGAAGAAAGCGCTGAGGATAAAGGATGTCGTCACTAGAGTTGCGTTTAAAATTTCTTAACAATCTATTAGTAAGATTTTTAAGTAGTACAGTGACAAAAGCTGATGATGCACCGTGCCCTGAAACGTCAGCTATATAAAAAATTGATTTCTTACTATCTAATTTAAAATAGTCTACAAAGTCACCGCTTAAGAATAATGACGGTTTAATCAAGTGATTAAACTGGATACCTTTGATATTGACATTATTCTCTGGCAGCATTTTAAGTTGAACTTTAAGCCCTGCCTTTTGATCGCCTTTTAACTCTGCAATACCGGCTTTCAATTCATTATTAGTTTCTTCTAACTCAACGCGGTAACGTAAATTTAAACGAAATATTCTTATCTGATCAAACATACGCTGAATGACTTCGTCAACCACTGTAAAATCATCAATAGGCTTAATGATAAAGTCAGAAGCCCCTGCCCTTAAAGCAGTAACCACGTCAGAGGCATTTTTTGTATGTGAAAATGCCACAACAGGGCAAGGAGGACTTTCTGGATCTTTTAATTTTGTTAAAAGATTAAGTTCTTCTGAGTTAAGATCACCAAAAATTAGGTCAGGACGTCTATTGGCAATACTCACCAAAGCTTCCTTCAAATTTTTAACAGCAACAACATAGTAACCTTTAGCAACAAGGCCGCTAGACAAATACTGTCTACAGCTATCATCTTTATCGATTACTAACAGGCGTTCCGCTTGGCTTGACATACTAGACAACCACAAAAGTGCAGTTAAATAACGGGAATTTATATTTTTTAGTATAGAGCCCGACTGCAACAAGTCTAACTTTTTCTAACTGTTTATATAGATTAGTGTTCGCAGTTTTAAATACCGTTAAAAACATCACAATTCACTCTTATTTTGGGCTAATCTATTAGACTTATTATAAATAAAAAATGTTTTTTAAATGCATTTTTATAAAAAACAACGTTTACAGCATTATTTATGTACAAATAGCTCACTCATTTACAACAATGCTGAATGAAAAATTAACACATAGTGTAGATATTTAAGACTATGCTCATAATTTAGAGTATGCATACTAATTTCTCTCTTCGACTTTCGTCTAAGAGGTTTTTTTAAACAAACGAAGTGAAAGCTTTATGGAATTTTTTCCTGAGGATCTATTAGGCGCCCATTCTAAATTAATAATGGACCCCGTTCATGGTGGAATCCCCCTTTTTCCTCATGAAGTAACCGTTATTGATCACCCCTTATTTCAGCGCTTACGAAATATATGCCAAAACGATATTTTGTCATTAGTATTTCCTGGTGCAACACACTCTCGGTTTTTACATAGTATTGGCGTTATGCATGTAGGAGAGCGTATTTTTCTATCCATGGTTAAAAGCTATCTTGAGACTCGGCACTATAAGTCTAAAACTAAAACATCAAACGCCCAGTTTTATGCAATCGATTACTTCAACAAAGTAATAAGGCTCGCCTGCCTTCTACATGATTGTGGCCATTCCAGCTTCTCACATCAGTTTACCCATGTATCATCCATTAAAAAGATGATGAGCCACCCCGACTTATTTAAAAAACTGTGGTCAAACCACTTCCCTGATGAACTATATAAATCAAGCCCTGATATCATCGAGCACGAACACTACTCTATTCGCTGTGCTTATCAGTTATTACAAGAAACGGATGTACAAGCATCAGGTATAAACCCCATCGATGTTCTATCTATAATGGAGACCACCAATTCAACACCCAGTGATCTTTTTTGCGAGCATGCAGAGCATTTTTGGGAGTTTATTGTTGGTGAGAAAAACACATCAGCCCCCATTTTAGTTGAAAAGCTTCTTTCATCGATAATTTCAGGGGAAGTAGATGCTGACCGTGCCGACTATATGCTACGAGATGGCTTTCATTCATCAGTTACCATCGGGGGGTTTAACCTCGACCACCTTCTTAGCAACCTTAGATTTGGATGGGCGCCCACCGAGCCATGGCTAGGCCTTGCCGTAACCTCAAAGGGTGTGAGTGCATTAGAAGACTTCGTATATAGTCGCTACCAAATGTACCGTCATGTATATGCACATAAAACAGCACTAGGGTTCGACTGGCTTCTTCGTGAAGCAATCAATGAAGTCTTAGAAGATAAATCTATTACAGATTATGTTCAATTATGCCTAACAGACCTTAATGAATTCAGGTACCTGACAGACAATTATTTTTGGGAATGCTTTAGAAACTACGCCCGAAAAAAACCAGCAAGCTATTCATACTGCATTATTAACCGCATAAAACTTAAACACATAGAGACTCAATATGATCTTAGTGATGATCAAGTTGAATTGAACAAAAATTTTCTAGCAAAAAAACTGAATATAAACGGTGAAGACATTGTCACCTGCACGATGAATGCAAGATTCTCGAGAATAAGAGAAAACTATGATGAAATGAGAGTGCTGGTCAAAGACTCTATATCTCACCAACATGAATTAAAACTTATTACAGAAGTAAGCTCCTTCTTTAATAAGTTTACTGACGGAACAATTACGC
Source organism: Hahellaceae bacterium (assembly GCA_016744695.1). Taxonomy (GTDB): domain Bacteria; phylum Pseudomonadota; class Gammaproteobacteria; order Pseudomonadales; family Oleiphilaceae; genus Alkalimarinus. The sequence goes on along the minus strand of JADGDV010000002.1, from coordinate 177,890 downwards.
ATTTTTATAGGAAACCAAACGAATTAGCAAAGAACTAGATTATAAAGTCAATTGTTCTGGCGATATACCCAGCCCACAAGCATACCGAGCAATACTGCTCGCATGACTTTGATATTTGCCAGACTCAATTCTAGCCACACTTGACTGAGGCACTCCCATTGCTGACGCTAGTTGCTGCTGGGTTTTGCCCAAGTGTTTTCGCCAAGCTGTGAATATAGTCACATCATTCTCAATCATGAAGTCAACGACCTCATGTGGAATATAAACCTCTGGCGAGTTTACTAAAGCTAAATATTCATCATAAGGTATCACTGCAAAAGCGGGCACTCCACCTTGCTCTATCACCTGTACATTAGTAGGTACGTTCATCTCTTTTTTTCACCTCTTCTATTGCGACTACTTGAATATCTTCTAAGCAATTGAAAAACACTCTATAACGGCCAACTTTCAGGCGATATTGATACTGATGATTATTCAAAGGTAGCACATTGCTTGATTGCCTGAATGAAGGTAACTGATTTGCAACGGCATCTTTTATCTGCTTTTGAATCAACTTATTTTTTAGCTTTAATAATTGCTTTAATGCTTTTCTTGACCATTGGATTTGCATGCAATCTCCTTTTGCCTGCCAATAATACAACATATACCACCACTTGTGTTATATAAATATAGCATACAGCATGATATAGCTATAATATTTATTTATAACGAAGTAATTGCAAGCTACACTCAAAGCAATTAGTTATATGACTCGTTAGAACTTACTACTACTTCACACATCTTCTTTTGTGTTAGGTATTTCAAAAAGGGTACTATAGTTTGACCGTTACAACACGTATGGAAAATAATGAAAACCCGTGAGCGTATACTATTTACAACACTTGCATTATTTAATGAATGCGGTGAGCCTAATGTTACAACACTTCAAATCGCCGATGAAATGGATATCAGCCCTGGTAACCTTTATTACCATTTCAAAAATAAAACGGAGATCCTCAGTGAGCTTTTCAACTGGTACGAAAAAGAAATCGGTGAAATTCTAGAAGTGCCAGAGACCAGCCTTACAGGAGAAGATCAGTGGCTATTTCTTCATTTAATATTTGAAGTCATTGCTCGCTATCAGTTTCTATATCAAGATTTAGTGAATGTTTTATCCAGACACGACAAGCTTGCTAATCGGTTTAGAAAAATCATCAATAAGAAGACAAAAGCATCTGAGAAAATCTGTAAAAATCTGGCTGAACAAGGCATTCTTAATGCGTCAGACAAAGAAATTGAGACTCTATGTAAAAGTATTGTGCTAACGGCCACTTACTGGATTAGCTTTTCAACCGTTGTAGATGGTAAAGAATGCGATAGCACATTAAACAAAGGTGTTTATCAGGTAATGACCTTGGTTTTGCCTTACTTGAGAGAAGAAGAACGAGAGCAGCTTAAAGAAATGGGCGAGGCTTACCTTTAAACCGCCTCCCCACTTTACATAATGAAATTTTTAAGCTTTCTTAGAATCATTTAGCTGTGCTTTTAATTCTGCAATTTGAGCTTCTAAGTCTTTAATTTCTGCACGACTAGGAATGCCCATTTTATTCAGTGCTTTAGAAACACGCTGATCAAATACGCTTTCTAGCTTACCTATCGTGCCATTCGCTTTTTCTTTCACGCCCTCTACAGTGTCTTCAACGACTTTAATTCGCTTTTCAACAACACCACGTGTGACGTTCTCTATCTCTTCGCCTTCTTTAACCAACTTTTCAAAAATCTTGCCAGCATCTTCTTCTGCTTTAGTATATGCACCTAGCCCAGCAAGCCAAATTTGACGTGCTGAATCTTTTATCTTGTTAGAGAGTTGACTATCTTCAGACACTTCATCTGACTGAATATCATTTATATTTTCTTTATCTGACATATCTAACAAAACCTCAAACATTATTATCAACAATTAACCTCTTATAGCCTATTCTAAATGAACGAATGATTTTTCACACTCATAATGCGATTTAAATTACTCACTATTTCTCGTTTAACGAAAATAAGGTGGTTAAACACTCTTTTTTTAACTATAAATTTAACAGTAAGCATTAAAAGATAATTAAAATTAAGGTAATACTAATGGGAATGAGAGCCAAGTACTCTCTTATTGAAGTCATTGTTAATTGGCTAAATCGCGAACACCCACCCAGAGAGATTCCACTTAGCGACTTTGAGCGTGTTCGACACGAAATTAAGCCCGGTGATGTGATTTTAGTTGAAGGCAGAACGCGAGTCAGTGAAGTAATAAAGCTATTAACCCAAAGTCGCTGGTCTCATGCTGCTCTTTATCTAGGACGCCTACATGAAATAGACCACCCAATGAGCAGAGAAAAGGTTAAATCTTTTTTTGATGGCCAACCAGACGTACAGTTAATTGTCGAAAGTGAACTCGGCAAAGGGACTATTATAAGACCACTTACATTATATGACCGTGACCATTTACGAATTTGCCGTCCAAGAGATCTTACCTATAAAGATAGGCAGGGCGTTGTCAGTTATGCGATAAGCCGCTTAGGCTCAGACTATGATATTCGACAAATATTCGATTTAGCTCGCTTTCTCTTTCCTTGGTGGATTATGCCGAGAAGATGGCGATCAAGTATTTTTCAACATAATATTGGGTCAGCAACTAAAACGGTATGTTCAACCATGCTCGCGGAAGCATTTGCATCTATTCAGTATCCTATTTTGCCTCTTGTAAAAAGAGACGACCACAATGAGGTTAAGGTATTCAGACGCAACCCAAAACTCTGTACACCCAGTGATTTTGATTATTCACCCTACTTCGATATTATCAAATATCCTTTTGTTGATTTCTCTACCGGAAAACCACACTACAGGCTCATGCCATGGAGTAGAGAGTCTGAATTTAAAACTTACGAAGAGGGTCATTATTTAAGCGGCCAGAAAGAAGACAGCCCGAACAATACAGAACATAGCAACAAACCTGATTAAAATCTTTTTTATAATTTTAAATGAACAGATCTGCCTGTTTTATGAAAAAATGTGATTAAAAATCATACAAAATCACATTGTAAAAACAGAATTTTGGTTGATACTTATAAGTGACTGGCTTGCATGACCCTGCGACCAGCCTAGTAGAAAATCTTAGATGGATACTACTCACACTCTTCCCGATCACTTCCCAAGGTGATCGGGCTTTTTCTTTTAAATCAACATTAGTATCCCCCTCCGCAAATCGTTATAATCAATTTAACTAATATAATAATTTGATTTATAGGATGTGAAGGGAATATGGGCCTAAAATCTTACGTCAAGGGTAAGTTCGTATCAAAAGACTTTGATGCGCAATTAAAAAAAATTCAAAAGCCTGTTGGCTCTCTGGGTTATGATCCATGGGGGTTTAACGCAGAAACTAACAGACTGGTTTTAACTCTGTATAGCGGTGTTTATAACAAATACTTCAGAGTTAAAACTGATGGTATTGAAAACATCCCTTCTAAAGGCCCTGTTCTAATTATTGCGAATCACAGTGGGCAACTACCTATTGATGGTACATTAATCGCCTATGCCTTAGCCACGAGAGACAAAGAGCCCCGTATGCCAAGGGCCATGATTGAACGTTTTTTCCCTACCATTCCTTTTTTAGGCAACCTATTAAACCAGATTGGTGCCGTGTTGGGTGACCCTGTTAACTGCGCAAAAATGTTAGCTAATGACGAAGCGGTTATCGTCTTCCCCGAAGGTATTCGAGGCTCAGGTAAGCTCTATAAAGATCGTTATCAGTTACAACGTTTTGGTAATGGTTTTATGCATCTTGCCATGAAGTACAACGCGACTATTATTCCAGCGGGCGTTGTAGGTTGCGAAGAAACCATACCGGCCATTGCCAACATTAAACCCTTAGCTAAAATGCTTGGCATACCCTATGCCCCGCTTGCCTTACCCGTTGTACTACCGGCTAAAGTTCGCTTAAATTTTGGCCAAGCCATGAAGTTCGATGGTGAAGATGTAAGGGAAGAAGAAATAACCCGACGTGTTGAGCAGGTAAAATCAGTAATAAGTGACCTGATTGATAAAGGGCTAAGTGACCGAAAAAGGCTTTTCTAATGATTAAAAATAAAAAACCTAAAATATTAGTCACTGGTGCCGCAGGCGCACTTGCTCAGCAAGTTATAAATCGACTAAAAGATGATTACCAAATCGTAGCGGTGGATTTTCGTAAACACACCTATATTAGCGATGATATACCCAGCTACCAGATTAACTTCAACAAGCGAGTATTCGAAGACCTATTTCGTAAATATGAGTTTGATGGTGTTATTCATCTTGGCAGAATAACATCCAGTGAAGAAACCCCAATGCGTCGCTACAATGCCAATGTATTGGGCACTCAAAAACTACTTGAGTTAAGCCACAAATATAATATTAAGCGGGTTATTGTTCTCTCGACTTTTCATGTTTATGGTGCCAATGCTTACAACCCTGCACTCATTGATGAAACGGCACCATTAAAAGCGGCCGAGCTGACCATGGATTTAATAGATTCTGTGGAACTCGAAAACCTAGCTAATATATATTTATGGAAGTATCGAGACCTCAACATTACGATATTACGACCTTGTAATATCGTCGGTCCAGGTGTTCAAAACACCATGAGTTCATTGTTATCAAGTAAACATGGCCCTGTATTGGCCGGTTTCTCCCCTGTAATGCAGTTTATTCACATAGACGATATGGCAGATGCTATTGTACTGGCTTATGATAAAAACAAGTCAGGAATATACAATGTAGCACCTGAAGACTGGGTTTCTTACCAGGAGGCGTTAACACTGAGTGGCTGCTCGCGCATTCCATTACCATCAATCCCTCCTGCGCTACCCAAGCTCATAACAAAAGTAATGGGTTTAAAAATATTCCCCTTATTTTTAATTAACTATTTTAAATATTCAGTGGTTATTGATGGCCGAAGCTTTAATCAAACATTTGGGTTTAAAGTGAAGCGACCATTAAAGGAAATATTTGCATATTATCGTGAAATGAAAAACCGTGACTAACACCCCTGTTAATGAATTACTCGTAGGTCAGGCTTTAATCTGACCTACGTTTTATTTACGACCTATTTCAATTTACAGCATTGTATAGAGGACTTATAAATTTATGGAATTACCCTTTGGAACGCTCAGTCATTTCTTCGGGTTCTGTATTTATTTATTGGTTTCTGCATTCATTGCAAAAAGTTATTTAAGACGAAATACAGACCGGTCACTGTTCTTAGCCTCGCTTATGACATGTTTATGGCTGGGTATTCTAGCGTACCAGTCTTATTACCAAAGCCCTCCATTTTATGTACGCTACTCCTTTGAAATACTTCGTAATGCCAGTTGGTTTGGTGTGCTATATGCGCTCTTAGGTATTCATTTTATACCAAACACAAATATAGATAACTCACGTCGTTATTTATCCATTATATCAATGATCATTCTTCTATTAATGCTTATAACAACGTTAATTGAAGGGATCGCAGAGATAGCGCTGGTTTCTGGCAAAGTGTTATTAGGTGGCCAAATAGCGTTATCGTTGGTAGGCCTTATTTTACTTGAGCAAATCTGGCGTAATGCCAATATATCTGGCCGTTCAAGCATTAAGTATTTATCGATCGCTATTGGTTCTATTTTTGGCTACGACTTTCTTATGTATGCCGATGCATTTTTATTCCAAGAAATATCTACTCCCATGTGGGATTCCAGAGGAGCCATCAATGTCGTCGTGGCTCCGTTAATTGCATTAACAATGATTAACAGCCGTAAACAACCAATAGAAGTACAAGTATCACGGCAAGTTATTTTCTATACCGGCTCCCTAGTAATGGCGGGGCTCTACTTATTGATAATATCTTTAGGTGGTTACTACCTAAAAGCCTTTGGTGGCACTTGGGGTGATGCACTTCAAATCTTATTCTTTTTTATTGCTGCAACGATTTTATTATTACTTCTTGGCTCACCTAAATTAAGAGCTAAGTTAATGGTTTTTATAAGCCGAAACTTTTTCCACTACAAATATGACTACAGAGAAGAGTGGCTCAAGAGTACCAAAACTCTTTCTTTTACATCAAATGAGTCTGAGCTTCCTAGTACCATTATCAGAATATTAGCCAAGCTTGTAGAAAGTAACTCAGGTGTGCTTTGGTGTAAAAATGATGACGGTAATTTCTCTGTAAAAGGCTATTTAAACAGCCCTGCTATAAAACATGACATCATTGATTCTAATGCCGATATAGTTGAATACTTTAAAGAAAAAGACTGGATTATTAACTTAAATGAATACATTAATGACCCAACAACTTATAACTTATTAGAAATCCCAGATATTGTTTTAAATAACCCAGACCCTTGGTTAATAATCCCCTTATTTATAGGTAACGACCTTATGGGGCTAGTTTTGGTAGCCCGACCTTATACTCGCATGGATCTAAACTGGGAAAACTACGACCTTATAAAAGTGGTAGCACGTCAGGCATCAAGTTATTTATCACAAAGCCAAAGTCAGAGTCGATTAGCTGAGTCTAAGCAGTTTGAAGCGGTTAATAGAACATCCGCATTTATGGTACATGACTTAAAAACCATCATAGCCCAACTTTCATTACTCGTTAAAAATGCTGACAAGCATAAAACAAACCCCGCTTTTGTAGATGACATGGTAAAAACCACAGAGCACACGGTTCAGAAGATGGATTACTTATTAAAACAAATAAGAACCCCGGGTAAAGTAGAAGATGACGAACCTGAACACATTGAGCTTGGTGAGCTACTAACGTCAGTTAGAGAGCATCATACAAAAAGCCTGCCTGTACCCCAATTATTTAAACCTAAAGACAAAGTTTACATTAAAGCCGATAAAGAAAAGCTGCGTACAGTGCTTGGGCATATTATCCAAAACGCACAAGATGCAACCGACAAAGACGGAGAAGTGACAATCTCTGTTAAAACCTCACGAGGCTTTGCTATGTTGTTTATTCAAGATACCGGCAGCGGAATGAGTGAAGAATTCATCAAAAATCAATTATTCAAGCCCTTCGAAAGTACTAAGGGCTTAACCGGCATGGGCATTGGCGCCTATCAAAGCCGTGAATATATTAAAAAAATGGGAGGCGCTATTGATGTCACAAGCCAACAATCTATTGGCTCCTGTTTTACCGTTAAAATACCTACGATATAGATAAAAAAACAGGATATTTATGTGCGATGTAACCAATAATATGGTTTTTTACTATTATGCATAACTGAAACAATATAAATAACATTGCCATTTTTACGATAAATCACAGAAAACGGGAATTTAGATAACAAATATCGCCTAAATTCTTTCTGAAATAATGGCCATGTCTTAGGAAGTTCGACTATTGCTTCGAAAGCTGACTCAAGCTCCTCAAGTAAATCTTCACCTAACCCTTCAGCTTGTGATTGGTACCAAATATAAGATGACTTAATTTCAGAAGCAACATCAGGGTGAAATTCTAGTTGTAACAACTTAAAGTCTCACAGACTTTTTAATACTGTTCCAAGAGGCTGGCTCAACAGTTCCTGACACTAATTCAGAGTATCTTTTTTCAGATAGTTCAGCCCAGGCATTATCAACATCTACATCTTGAGATGTTTCTAGTGATGATATTAAGCAATGAGCAAGTAATGCTTTATCATTTGAATTCAAATTTCTTGTAATTTCAATGGCTTGCTTAATATTCATATCCCACCAATAAATTAAACCCTCGATTTTAGTCATAAGAGCGCCACTAAATTTAGTTAACAACTCACACTTATACTGTATAAAAACACAGAGTAAATTGCAACCACACTCCTCATCAAACTGTAAGCAGAGAAGAACAAGGTAGCGACCAAAATACAATATAAATTTAATTGTAGAAGGTGTTTAAAAATATGAGATTAATTTATACTCTCTATTGAGTATGACTGTTTTATAGTTTAAAAAAGCTACTAGATAGCTCGCCAGACCCAATAAGGAAGTAGAACCCCGGTGAACAAAAAGTTATTAATCATTGAAGATGACCCAGGCCTTCAGAGTCAAATGCGCTGGTGTTTTGAAGATACCGAAGTACATGTCGCAGATGACAGAGAGTCTGCCCTATCCCTTTTAAGGCGTATAGAACCTCAAGTAGTCACACTTGACCTTGGTCTCCCACCAGACCCTGGTGGAGCAACAGAAGGCTTCGCCCTACTCGATGAAATATTAAAACTCGCTCCCAATACAAAAATTATTGTAGTCACCGGTCGAGAAGAAAAAGAAAATGCCGTTAAAGCCGTGGGTAATGGCGCATCTGACTTTTATCAGAAGCCACTTGATGCAGACATTCTATCGTTTGTAGTAAACCGTGCATTCAGATTATATGAACTCGAAAAAGAAAATATCGAGTTCAACAAGTCGCAACACTCATCAACACTTAAGGGCTTAATTGCAAACAGCCCACAGATGTTAAAGATTTGTAGAACGGTTGAAAAAATTGCCCCTGCAGATGTCACCACCCTAATACTAGGTGAAACGGGCACCGGTAAAGAAGTGGTCGCCAAAGCACTACATGACCTAAGCGGCCGATCTGACAAAGCATTCTCTGCTATTAACTGTGCAGCAATACCTGAAAATCTTCTAGAAAGTGAGTTATTTGGTTATGAAAAAGGCGCATTCACCGGCGCAAACCAAATGAAAAAAGGCAAAATTGAACTAACGGATGGTGGCACACTATTTCTTGATGAAATAGGTGATATGCCCATGGCACTACAGGCCAAGCTACTCCGATTTCTTCAGGAGCGTGTAATTGAGCGAGTCGGGGGTGTTAGAGAAATACCTGTTGATGTACGGGTCGTTTGTGCGACACACCAAGATGTACAAGAGCTTATTTCATCATCTCGGTTTCGTGAAGACCTTTACTATCGAGTCAGTGAAATAACACTTGATATACCTCCTTTGAAAGATAGAGAAGGTGACGCAGTACTAATTGCACAATCTTTGCTTAATAACTTCTCTAAACAGCAAGACAGAAATAACCTTACCTTTACCGAAGAAGCGTTGGGCGCTATTCGTGAGCATCACTGGCCTGGTAATGTTAGAGAGATGATCAATAAGGTAAAGCGTGCTGCAATAATGGCTGAAGGTAAACGCGTTACTGCCAGCGACCTAGAGCTAAGCGAACCGTGCAACACCACAGATTCAGTTTTGAACCTAAGGCAAGTTCGCGAAACTGCAGAAAAACAAGCCATTCAACATGCATTACAGGCTGCACAGTATAATATGGCGCAAACAGCTCGCCTGCTGGGTGTCACACGCCCTACTCTGTACAACCTAACTGATAAATACAAACTAACAACAAACGATCAAAACAATTAATAAACGGAATATAGAATGAAACATTTTACACGACCTAGCAAATTATTAGTGCCATTCGCCTTGTCAGCATTCATTCTTGCGGGTTGTAATGATAAAGCATCAACTAAGCAACCTTCGAAAGAACAAATACAATATCTTAGCCATATTGATCAAGCAGAATTTTATCAGCGTCAAGGGCAGCTAAAAGCGTCTATTCTTGAAGCAAGAAACGCAATGGAACTTCAGCAATCTAGCATTCAACCTTTCATGATTGTTGGCCAGAATCTACTTATTGCAGGTGATGGACGCTCAGCCGAGAAACAGTTTCAGTCTATTCTTGATAGTGAAGCACCTGAAATAAAAACCAATACTGTACTAAAACAAGAAGTGTATATACTTTTAGCTCAGTCATTATTTATTCAAAGAAAAGTTGATGACGCAATAAAAATTCTTTCTTCCGTAACAACTACAAATACCAAGTTAAAAGTAGATAAATTAGTTCTCCTTTCAGATATTGCCATTTCAAAAAAGCAATACGAGCAAGCTGATACATACCTGAACGAAGCCTTAAGTGCAGACAGTACTTCAGTAATGGCATTAATAGGTCTTTCAAAAATATCACTACTACAAAAAGACCTAACTAAGGCATCACAAATTATAAGCGATGCAGAAAAAGTAGAACCTAACTCCCCTGAGCTGTGGCTTTGGAAGGCGCAAGTTGCTAAATATGAAAGGCGCTGGGCTGAGTCTGAAGAAGCTTACATAAAAGCCCTTGAAGATATCGGTAGTTACGACCTCATGACTTTCAAGAAGTACCAAACCATCTCAGACCTAATAGTTGTACTTCGAGAGCAAGGTAAAGCCGCTGAAGCCTTTGTATATGAAGAGGTATTATCTAAATCAAGCCCTGGCACCATTAAAAGCACCTACATGTCTGCCGTTAAAAACTTCCAAAATGGTGAGTTTAAAAAAGCAGAAGCAGAACTTGAATCTATTCTTGACCAATCCCCTGGGCATACAGAGAGCGGCATTCTTCTTGGCATTACCAAATATTATCTTGGAGACTTCGTAGAGGCAGAGAATATACTGTCAAGCTATCTTCAAGACAGTAACTCTGACGAAGCTAACAAGGTATTAGCCGCAACAAAATTAAAGCTAAGACAGCCCAAAGAAGCTAAAGCACTGCTTGCTAAGCTAGACAAAACAGGTAATGACCCACAATTACTAGCCCTTTTCGGTATAGCCTCTTTAACCTCAGGCGACACTAAAATAGGCTTAGAATATATCAATAAGTCATTAAAGCTTAACCCAAAAAACTCAAACCTTAAGATTAAGCTCGCAAAATATTATAATAAAACAGGCGATACAGAAGCAGCCATTTCACAATTAAAATCTATAGAGGCTTCGTCCCCCGATATACACGATGCAAACATGCAGTTAGTGGCTATTTATACAAAAAACAAAAAAGAAGCAGAAGCTCGATCAATTATTAACAACTGGAAAAAGAAGCACCCAAATAATGCTGAGCCATTGATAGCTGAAGCAGGCATGGCTGCGTATAACCAGCAGCTTGATAAAGCAGAAGAATTATTAAAGCAAGCAATCAAAAAAGACAACACCAATATTCCGTCACTGGCGCTGCTAGCCAATGTACAAGTGGAACTTAAGAAGCCTGTAGAAGCGTTAAACACACTTAAAACAGCAGTAAGCATAAAACCTGGCAGCAGTACAATGCTTACCCGATACCTCTCTTTGAGTAATATAAATAAATCGGATGACGACACTTTACAGTTTTTAAATGAGCTTTCTACAAAACAACCTGATATAAAAATCTTGCAACTTGCAATTGCTGAGCTTTATGCACGCAAAGGTAATATGACTTCGGCACTAGAAATCACAAGCAAGCTAAGCGAAAACATCGAAGATAATAAAAAGTTACAACCAGCCATTGAGGCTATTTATGGCATAGGTGTGCAAGCAGCGATTAAAAATAACGATTTAGCAGAGGCCCTCAAGCTAGCGAAAGAAGCAAGAGAAGCTCAAGCAAATAGCTTGAAAATAGGCCTTCTTCTCGCAAGCGTGCATCTAAAACTTGATAACACAAGCGATGCCATCGATACGTTACATGAATTAAAAATAACTCACTCTGACTCAGATATTCCCTACGAATTTGAGGGTGACTATTACTTAAGTACCAAAGACTTCGCACGAGCAGCAGATAGCTACACCCTAGCTAAAGCAAAAAAGAACAGCGATAAAATAAATACAAAAATCTATAATTCATTAAAATCGGCTAAGAAAAACACTAAAGCACTCACTCATTTAGAAGAATGGAACAAAGCCTCACCAGAAAGCTCAAGAGCAATGAGCTTACTAGCGATACATTATCAAAGTTCAAACCAAAAACAGAAAGCAATAAACTTGTATGAAAAGCTAGCGGCTAAAAACTCAAATGACGTTATTTCATTAAATAACCTTGCTTGGTTATATTTTGAAACTAACCATAGTGCAGCAGAATCAACCGCTAAGAAAGCCTTTGATCTCAAGCCAGATTCAGCAGCAGTAGCTGACACTTATGGATGGATTCTATATAAAAACGACAAGCTTAATGAAAGTGTCAGTATTCTTGAAAAAGCCTACAAACTAGCCCCAAAAGTTAAAGAAATTGCTATGCACTTAGCTGAGGTTTACGAGGCTCAGGGGAATATAGCTGAATCTAGTAAAATTAAATCAGTGTTTAAATAACCGCTATCTATAGGTTTATCACGGACAAGCAATAATAAAAGCGAAAATACCATATTACTGGGTATTTTCGCTTTCTATTATTAATTCTGCAACGGCCAGTTTCATAAAAAATGATATGAACTACTCGGTACTTGTTTGGTGGAAGAGGCTGTGCATATTATTGCATTCTTGAAATGAAGTTATCAATTGATTACTATTACATGAGGTTTTAATAATCTTATAGAGGTGTTTATGTTGAACCAAAACTTTCCATCACCAGAAATACTAGGGGAATTCCGTCAGTTTGGTGAACTTGGTCCGGCTTATAAGGTCATGTCTCCCATTCGCCCGTTAGAAAACAATGACTGGTTACTATTGATCCAGGTTGCAGAGACAGGTGAAAATATTGAATATCGATATTCCCGCATTAAAAACGACCCGGTGGCACATTAATGTTTGCAGTGGCATTTGATCTGGTAGTGGCAGAAACCCAAAAACACCATCCTAAAAGCGTACCTGATCAAAGAATGATTTAGCCAAAAACAGAAAGTAACAAGCTAAATCTAATGAAATAAAATCAGTGCTTAAAGCGATTTTCTTTAAATAGGCAATATCACGGATGAGCAACAATAAAAGCGGAAACACCATTATTCTAGGTATTTCCGCTTTCTAGCATGACTCGGCAGCCGCTCTTCTAGTCAACGGCTTTTACCTATTTCCTCGGCTTTAAAGTTAATTCGGGGGAGTATAAAATGATGGGCCTAGCCCCCTATGGCGAAGCCAAATACGTTGATTTAATTGAAAACAACGTACTTGATATAAAAGCAGACGGCTCATTTCGTTTAGATTTACGCTATTTTGATTTTTGCACCGGCTTAAAAATGACCAACCAAGCATTCGACACACTACTTGGCCAAGCCAGGCGTGAACCAGAGTCTGAGCTCACACAGTTTCACATGGATGTAGCCGCTTCTATTCAAAAAGTGACTGAGCAAATAATTTTTAAAATTATTAATCATGCCGCCACACTCAGCAATACAACAAACCTATGCTTAGCCGGCGGTGTCGCCCTTAACTGTGTCGCCAACGGAAAAATAGTAGACAACACCTGCATTGAAAATATTTGGATTCAACCCGCCGCAGGCGATGACGGCGGAGCACTATCCTATGCAGAACACCCAACATCCGACGTAGCAAAAACAACCGCACAACTCATAGCCAACGGTAATGTTGTAGGCTGGTTTCAAGGTAAAATGGAATTCGGCCCAAGGATCCAAGAAACACGATCAACCATACCCGCGGTTACCCACGTAGACTATACCGCACGGGTACAAACCGTTGACGACACAAACAACAAAGCATTCTTTCAACTATTAACCGAATTTGACGCCCTAACAGGCTGCGCAGTGCTTGTTAACACCTCATTCAATGTAAGAGGCGAACCCATTGTTTGTACACCTGAAGACGCGTTAAGCTGCTTCATGAGAACGGGTATGGACTACTTAGTGCTGGGTAACTTTATTATCGACAAAAAAGCACAAAGTAAGGCCTTAACAGATATATTTAGTGCTATTTCATTTAGTCTTGATTAAGTTTACCCATCCAAAATCGGCCAATATGAGCCAAGGAACTCAAAATATATTGCATGAATACCGTGTATTCGATATTATTGGCGAATGATTATTTCATTTGGCGACAAAACAACCTCAGATTTATTTCATGGCATTTCAAGTCGATGGGTACGTAAGCTTCCCAACCAAATTCATGAAACAGCCTTGTATAAACTTGATGTTATAAATGCAGCACAAAACATAGATGATCTTAAATCACCGCCTGGTAATAGACTTGAGCTGCTTAAAGGTGATTTAAATGGATTTCATAGTATCCGTGTAAATTCTCAATGGCGTATTGTATTCCGCTGGGAGTCAAATGCAGCTCATGATGTTCAGATTGTGGACTACCACTAAAGACGAGGTGAATTATGATTCCTACCAATAGAATTGCGACACATCCAGGTATTATCTTACTCAAAGAGTTTCTTGAGCCACTTAAAGTGACACAAAAAGCATTAGCAATGCACTTAGGTATTCCTACTCAGCGTATTAATGAAATTATTCGTGGAAAACGAGGGGTAACGCCAGAAACGGCATGGTTATTATCTGAGTCTTTTAATACAAGTCCTGAGTTCTGGCTTAACTTACAATCAGTTCATGATTTATCTGTAAATCGCCCAGAGAACCATATCCAACCATTACAAGCCGTTGGCATATAACCGATAAAACCATGAAAAATTCAAAAGCAGAAATAATTTTCTGCCCTAGCGTTAAGCCAAGTAGTATTCTAACTAGTGCCTATCCTGAAACACCGTATTTATACTTTTTCGTCATCCTCGCGAAGGCGGGGATCCAGTGTTTTAGCGCAGTTTCGAATCATGGATCCCCGCAGAGTACCCTGGGGTGCGCGGGAATGACAGTCGTTTCAGGATGGGCACTAACTAGTTTAAAATAGTATACATATGTAGTTATATGTATACATAAATAATTAAGAGGTATACACAATGATATCCTCACCTTTTTCACTTCGTTTAGAAGAAGACGTTAAAGAAGACTTAGAGTTTTTAGCTAAAGCCACTAAACGCTCTAAATCCTCATTGTCTGCAGAAGTACTAGGTACTTATATTTCGGCAAGAGCATTAAGGCTCAAACAAATACAAGAAGCTAAAATAGCAGCAGACAAAGGTGGGTTTATTTCCCACGAAGATATGAAAGCATGGGCTCATTCTTTAAATAAAAAATAGAGCATTGCATATTACTTGGCAGGATATATATTTATTAGAAATGAAATCGATTAACTAGAAGGTACGAGGGTAAAAAAAGAAGTAATTAAAAGGCATTACCTAAGTAATGCCTTTAATAAACATTAAATTAAGCTGTCTTACGACGTGCTGCACCTGCTGCAACTAAACCTAATCCAATTAAACCCAATGTACCTGGCTCAGGCACTTGAGAAATACGAATTACCATATCATCATGGTTATCGTCATCAGGGTTTGCACCGCCATCATCAAATGCGATTAACAAAGAACCGTCTAGCTCTTGCATAACCCAAAAGTCAGCAAAACCACTTGTTATGCTATTATTGTTTGCGCCGTTAGTTACAGATGCACCATTTTCTGTAACATCAAACTTAAAGTCTAACAAAGAGCTAGCAAGAAGATTCATAACATTAAATGAAGTGCCTTTTGCATCATTGTTAGTGAAGCTATTTCCAGCAAAAGAAAAAGTCGTTGTATAACCAGCTTCTTTACCAACAAATTCAAAATTTAATGAAGTATCTTGGTCGATAGTGATGTTAGCACCAAAGAAACCATTTAAAACAGTTCCAGCACCAAACTCGGCAATCACTACATCATTATCTATCTTAGAGTCATGACCAGGTGCATTAAAATCACCAATTTGACCGGCAGTACCACCATTAATTACAAACCCAGCATTGGCAATTGCTGGAACCATCATAGCGCTTACTGCGCAAACTAAAGCTGCTTTCCTTAACATAACTATATCCCCAATTTATAAATTATTTATATTCAAACCTTTCGAGTATAAATAATGCAAAGCCGAAGCCAACAATAAATAATTAATTATTTTTCAATAGCTTACACGAATTAAGAGTATAAATTAACAATGAAAAAAACATGTATCGTAAAAAATATCGACACATTAGTAATAAAACAGAATTTATAATTTTTTATTACAATAATTATAGATCTAAGGAACTATCTATTGAGCTCGTAAGGGAAGCCACATTTTCTCTTAAAAGACTACGTAAGCTACTTTCAGCTTGCTCACAACTCAAATCACAGGAACGACTTAATAAAATCAAACTTCCATCGTAACGGCTATTAACGAGCCCCTTCAACCCACCCAGTTTAGCTAATACGCGATCATTATATAGAGAGCCAGATACATAGTAAGAATACAAAACAAGATATAAACGATCTGTATCACGGCCTCTAAGCTCCGCTAGAACAAAAGGAGCCCCATTCACTTCTATATTTTCTTTTCTTGAAATATTCCAACGTTGATTATCAATTACTTTATTCGAATACTGTATAAGCTCCTTACCTGGAGACTGGGCCGGATACACATAAAAATTCAATGAAAGAATATTATTACTAGAGTCATAATAATTATTTATATGCTTATGTGAAAAACCTTTCATTTTTGAAAATGACGTTTCACCTATATTCACAGCTAATTTCTTCCAACCACCTACAAGAGTAGCCGGTCTAAAGTTTGATGACTGGGCACCCTCAGAAACTGTACTCAATTGAAAAGCAGCATATGGAAGCATCAAACCCATTACAGTGAAGCTGAGTGCAATTAAAGAGGTACGCATTGTTGATTTAGCTGGTACAGACTCAGTATCAAGGTTTACTTCAGACAAATTATCAATACGCTGTATACGATTGGCAATGAAAAACACAGGAATAAGTGATAATGCAAATATAATCCAGCCAAAAAACTCATGATCGTCGATCAATGAAGAGGTCATATTTGTCTTATAACCAATAAATATTAATAAGAAGACTCTTATCCAGTTAGCTGCCAAACTAAAAACCAAAGCGATTGAAACCAAGAGTATTCGGTACTTCCATTGACGAAGGTTTAATATTGCAAATAAACAAGTAATCGTTAAGCCAACAATTAAATAGCGTAACCCAGAGCAACCGTGCGCCACTTCAAAAACACCAATGCCCGGTAATGTTACAAACACACCTTCTATAACGGCATCAATAGAAAAGATTATAAATAGATATTCATTTATAAAAACGGTTAACAACTGAAGGGGGTAAGCTAGGTAGTCCCAGAATGGGATCGCAAAATATAAGAATAATAGAGGGGTCAATAATATTCGCCCTAAGGCCCAACCGAACAACGCAGTAAAAGCCAGCCAAATAATAATAGGTACAAACAGCTCCTCTAAAACATCAATGCCCAGTTTTTGGCAAGCAGAGAAAAGAAGGGTTGTAACAAAAAGCCCGATTACCGCTAAAATAGACGGAGATGAAACTATATTCTTAAGCTTTTCTTTTTCTAATAAAATTAAATAGATAACAATGCCGACTACCAAAAACCCGTGAGAATAAGACTCATCCATTTTTAGCCATCGGCTAGAAAGGTTTACCAGCGTATCACCTAAAACGGCAAAAAGTGCAGCAAATAAAACTAAGCTACTTGTTAAGTTAAAATATCTCAATGTTATTTCCTTGTAATTAATATTAACCAACTATAAAAGCTGGCTAATAACCTCTATTAGTTTACGTTTAAAAAAGAGATCATTTTCTAAAAACCACTGCCTAGCATAACGGCCTTTTAATTGCTTATCTAAAGTACTCATGCCTAACAGTTCATCAATTTTAGTTTCTAGGGCACTGTTCGATACTATATATTTTATGCCAAGCCGTTGTGGGGAACTATGCTCAAAATCAACAACAAGCCCCCTACTTTCATTAATTAGTTCATTCATTGGTGGTGCATTAGTCGTCATCACCAAAGCCTCAGCACTCATCGCCTCAACAATGGAATGACCAAAACCCTCAGCTTCAGATAAACATAAATGACAGCCATGAGTGTTTTGAATGTTATTTAAGGCGTCATCATCAACAAAACTAGAATAGTAACTGATATTCTCGGAGTCTACTTGCATCTGGTTTTTAGGGTGCTGAATGATTTTTAACGTAGGCCATGATGGATGCTTAGACCAAACATCGATTAGTTTAGTTGTTCCTTTTTGCAAACTTCCACCGGCTAAATGAAACAACAAATCATAATCTTGAGTTAACTCTGGGTTGTTTTTATCATCACTAGTAAAACTGGTGTAAATAACATCTCGGGCGAGTGAATTAAATATTGTTTGAGCATGAAACGTTTTACACACAACCAAGTCAATCCAAGGCAGGTAATTAAAGGTGCCGTCATTTGACCATTCTTGGTTTGGAATCAATATATTAAAGTGCGCTTTAGTTAAAAACGGGGGCTCAATATTTTCTAAGAATATATTGATGTCTGCATTTGAATATTGTTTTACAGAATTTAAATATAACTCAACGCTAGATAGTAGACGGCTTACAGCAGAAGGGAGCTTTCGTTTATTACGCTGTAAAAAACGATCATATTCTGAATATTTAGATAATTCAGGGTTTATATATATACTTTCTACAACCAAACCTGGAATAGTAGAAAGCACATTTTTTATGAGGGTTAAGTCTTTTCTTAAGCCAACCCCGCTATCTTTGGTTATTATTCTAACTGTTTTCATGGCTCAATTATATCATTCACATTCATCGTGATAACAAGCACTTTGATAAGTAGTTTCGATATTCTTTAGGTAAAATGAAAAATATTTTATAAAGGTACTTAAGTCTTTTTTTACGTACAATCTGCATGGTGAGAAAGTTAACATCTTCCCCTTTATATCGCTCTTTATAAAAGGAGTTTTTTCCTTCGCCGGCTAGCAAATCAAAACTGTTCACTTTTACATCATTAAATGCCTGCTCAATGGAGTAACCTAAATGCAATGTGCCTAACGATATTTTTTTATTGAACTCTTCAATAAACCCAGCTTGAAGATTAAAGACCTTATTACCCATCTTAATATTATACAAAGCTGACACGACATTGCCTTCAAATACAATAAGACTCAACTCTAAGCAATTATCATCTTCAATATGCGCAATAAATGATTTATGAAAATCTAAGCTTTGACCACTAAAACAGTCACTCCCCCATCGCGTTTGGTGTAACGTATTCAAATGCACAAAGAATTGGTTAACTTCAGAGCGATTAAGAGTATGTACGTTTACCTCTCCCATTTCCTCGATGGTTTTTCGACGA
The DNA here is from genome assembly GCA_016744695.1 of Hahellaceae bacterium. GTDB lineage: Bacteria > Pseudomonadota > Gammaproteobacteria > Pseudomonadales > Oleiphilaceae > Alkalimarinus. The sequence continues at coordinate 158,901 of JADGDV010000002.1, read as the reverse complement.
TTAAATAATTTTAATCGCATGTTTTTACCAAGCGTCGTTACATAATGAGCAAAGTCCCCTACGGTTCGAATATTAACCCCTGCCTCAGAGTCACGCTTAAAAACGTGCCAGTTACCTATAATATTCTTATTATGAATCGCCGCATAGGTGGGGGAGCTTTCAACTAAATCACATATTAGAAATTCATCCCAGCAGTCAGATAAACTAATAAATTTTAAAAACGCTTCACAAACTTCTTTCGAGTATTCATTACAACTTATAAATTCAAGGTACTCTGTTCTTACGGTATTAGCTTTGCGCCATGCGTTTCCAATAAACTGAAGCCGCCTAATGGGTAGGCCTTTAATAATATTTATATTATCAATATATAAAGGCGCTACTCCAATAAGTTTTTCATCATGGTATGCGGTAAGTAAAAATAGCTCTAAAGAAAGCGTTTCAGACCAAGTATTCCACCAACTATACTGCCACTCCCAACTTAAAAATAATGGATTAGCGTTAGACTCAATAGACAATTGTCTCCATTCATCTATTAGCGTCTTAAAATCATGACTATTATCTATGACTTTTATTGTAATTTTATTCATAGCCAGCCTAATCCTTAACCTGTCTATTTTTTCTAAAAATCACAAGCTTAATAAGTGATTTCCAAGGGTATGTAAGAAAAACCGTAAAACTTAACGCTTTAATATAACTTAAAAAAGCTTCTTTAAAATTTCCATTTCGAGAGTGATAATTACCCTTGCGAGTATAAAAATAACACCATCCCTGTTTAATATCTTTTTGTGATAATAAGTTTACATGCTTAGCAATAAATTCATTTAACAATGCTTCATTCGCAAGCAAACGATCTTCAGCATTATCAGAAACCTGCCCATCAGACACACGATAAAAAGAAAGGTTGTCTCTTAAATAATAGAACTGATATTGTGTAGAAAACCTCAGCCATAAATCATAATCTTCATTAAGACGGTCTTCTGGATTAAAGCCCCCCATTTCATCAAAGCACATATGGCGAACTAAGGTGGTACTAAAACTAACGCAATTGTCTCTTAGTAAATATTTTGAAATTCGCCCAGAATAGCGCTTAATATTATATGAGGAGGTTACGCTACCTTCACCTACTCCATCTATTGTTAAGCGGTCTGCATATAGAATATCAAATTGTGAATTATTCTTAAGAGTATTAACTGACTTCTCTAGCTTGTCAGCAAACCATCGGTCATCAGAGTCTAAAAAGCTAATATACTCACCCTTAGCATGCTCTAAACCGGTATTTCGAGCCAATGCCTGACCTTGATTACTTGTTTTAATGTACTTAAAACGTGAATCAGACAAATATGGTTCTACTAATGTAGCGGTAGCATCAGTAGAACCATCATCAATAATAATTAATTCAAATTCTGTATACGTTTGAGCTAACACACTATCAATTGCATACTTTAAATAATGCGCTCGATTATAGGTTGGAGTAATAATCGATACGAGGCCTGGCTTATATTTACACTCAGAAGAATGGCTCATACAGCATTACTACTTTTATTTACTGAATATGAATCAGAAGACGCCGTGAGCAACTCTCCATCGGAGTCACCGGTCATTAAAAACCAACCAGCCGCCCCGTTTTTATTATCATATTCATTTCGTACAAAAAAGCGTGGTTTGTCACGTGCTTTAAAATAGCCAAGACGTAAAAAAGCCTGCTGGAGTAAAAAGTCAGTGGTTGCACAAATAAATAAATGACCAGAAGGGTAAATAATTTCTAGCTGCTTTACGACCTCTAGACGCGAAGCCAAATCATCAGCGTGTGCTAGTAAATCAACTAGTTTTACCTGTCCGTTATGTTCTCGAACCACTGCAACAGCTTTAAGCTCTTTATCACGTCTAATTTCAATAAAAAGATACTTTGCTATGGGGTGTAACTCATACTTCCAGTGTAGGTAGTCATGGTTACGAACGACTATTTTTTTATAACTAGATTTAACCTTATTCCAAAGATGGTCTATCTCTGGCTTTATGGGTAATTTACGGGTTTTAACAACGCTAGAGTTAACTTTAGTATTTAAGGTGAAAAGCCCTAATAAGCGATTCCACATCTGCAATACAACCAGTAAACTTTTTTTAGTCGTGTCTATTTTTTTATAGCGTTTAAAGAGCCATATATCTTCATTTGCTACCCATCCTTTTTTTATTAAAACAGGCGCAGCCATATTACTTATGCCAAAAGACATAATTATATTTGATTTTTTAATCTGTTCATCTTTAACAACCTGGCCAATGCCCTTGCCTCTACAGTTTTTATGGACAAAAAAGTCACAACTCCATAGTGCTGGCACCGCTTTACCGTTGTAATAAACCTGAACATCCATGCCTGCATTAAAAGCAACTATTTGACCTGCCTCTTCAAGTACAACAGGGTCAAAGTTATAACCATAAGGGTTACTTTCAAACTGCCAATCCCAGATATCTGCTTTAAATGGAAGCCCACCCATTAAAGCGATCACCTCTTCTTTTTGACAAGGTTGATATTTTACAAGCTTAGGCATCTTATACATTACCCATAGGTGCAGCCATACTATTCGTACCATCTAACCAAGCTTGAAATGTAAGTATGCCCCACAAATGAAAAGAGTGATCAACTAAACCGCTCTGGTGCTCATTCCAAAGTCTTGAAACAAGCTTTTCATCAAAATAACCTTCTCTCTTAATCTTATCTTCTTGAAGCAAGTCTGCTCCCCATTGCTTTAGATCACTGCGTAGCCAATATTCAAGCGGCACCGCAAACCCTCTTTTGGGTCTCTCAATTAGCGCTTGAGGTACATATTTATATAAAATTGATCTTAGCAAGTGCTTACCTGTAATGCCGTCTGTATTTAAGGAGCTATCTATACTGGCTGCAAACTCAACAATTTTATGATTCAAAAACGGAACCCGTGTTTCTAAACTGGTAAACATCGCCGCACGGTCAACCTTCACAAGAATATCGTCAGGTAAATAGCTACCTGTGTCTAGCAACATCAACTCGCGGTACAAATCTCCTCCACAGCCTTCAACAGATTGTGAATTCAAAAAGGTTTTACTTTCTTTTGCACCTTTTACCAGTGTAGCTGGATTAGCCCAGTATGAAATACTGTTTGTGTATTGCTCTTGTAAACTAGTAGCTGACGCGATGCTTTTATTGATATTCAGTTTTTCTACAATATGCTGCGTAGAGAAATGCCTTTGAGAAGGTACAATTTTTTGAATAAGCGCCGCAAAAATAGCAGGCGGCACCTTATTAATTAATAGCTGTTTAATAATATTCACTAACGATGGGTTTTGACTATTCTTCCATCGGCTAACATTACTAAAGAAACGCTCATAACCACAAAATAACTCATCGCCTCCATCACCCGATAAAGCAACCGTCACTTCTTTTTTTGCCATTTTACAAACAAGATAAGTGGGTATTTGAGACGAGTCTGCAAAAGGCTCATCAAACATTGAAGGTAAGTCAGGTATAACGTTTAAAGTATCATGCGCGTCAACATAAAACTCGGTATGGTCTGTTTTAAGGTGTTGCGCAACACTCTTTGCAAACTCAGCTTCATTGTATTTAGGTTCATTAAAACCAATACTAAAGGTTTTTACAGGCCTATTAGACTGCTCTTGCATTAAGGCAACCACGGCAGAAGAGTCTACCCCACCCGACAGAAAAGCGCCTAGAGGTACATCAGATATCATCTGTTGCTTTATAGAACGTTTTATTAATCGCTCTAATTCGTTCTCAGCATGTTGCCTGTCAGTAATAATATCAGCAGAAGTATAGATGGATGGTAAATCCCAATAACGCTCAATAATGGGCTCACTTCGAGCATTACTTAGGTTAATCGTCAGCACTGAACCAGGCTCAAGCTTACGCACTGACTTATAAATACTATAGGGGGCAGGAATATAATTATGGCGAAGTAATAGAGCTAGTGCGTCTCTATCAATTTCATTATCAAACCCAGGAAAACAGCTTAATGATTTTAACTCGGAACCAAATACCAGCGCATTATTATTTTGCACCCCATAATAAAGGGGTTTTTCACCCATGCGGTCTCGAACAAGATGCAGGGTATTGTTTTGCTTGTCTACCAAGGCAAAGGCAAACATCCCTTCAAACTTTTCAAGCGCAGGCAGTAAGCCCCACTTTTCAAAGCATGCCAACATAACTTCGGTATCAGAGTGCCCTTGAAACGTAACACCTTCGCATTCTAAGGTTTTCTTAAGGTCAAGGAAGTTATAAATCTCGCCATTAAAAGCAATCATATAACGACCACCCGAAGAACGCATAGGCTGCGCACCGAGAGGCGATAAATCTTGAATGGCTAAACGTCGATGGCACAAACCTACATTGTGGGTGCTATCAAACCAAATGCCATCATCATCAGGGCCTCGATGTGTTATTACATCAGCCATTTTATTTAATAATTGTTCAGGGGGCGTAGACAAACCCTGGTTAACTAATCGAAACCCTGCAAACCCACACATCGTCTATGCATTCCCTTATTTATTAAAATAACTAAGCTTTTGGTAATCGTGATTTAAGCTTTGTTTTTAGCCATATTCTTTCACGGCTGTTCATGCCTATTAGAATAAACAGTATTGAATATATGGTTCCACCTACACCAACCGTTGTAATAATTTTAAAGTAGCTTGTTAGAGGCCAGTTCATTCTTATTAAAAATACGACTACAAACATACAAAGAGTCGGTATAAGCACAGGCATAATCGCTTCTTTAACATACCTAATTACAGAGATGCCAATTAGATCACAACACCGTTTCATAACAATGGGCACCACAAAAAATACAGGTATAACAGACCCTACCGCAACACCCACTACCCCCCAGTAATGAACCAATATAATACTCGCTACAAGGTTTACAGCTGCCGCCACAGGGTAAAGTTTTGCTAATAAACCATGTTCACCTGTCGCCGTAAGGTAACGTGAGCTAAAAGGATTAATAAACGGAAGCGAGGTATATACTACCAATAAGAGAATAATGGCATCAGCAGACTCTAAATACTCTTCACCAATCCAAACACCAATAAATGGCCCACCCACTACTGAAGCCCCCACACAAAGTGGTAATAAGAAAGCAACTACATAACGACTGGCGGTGAGGTAGATTGCACGCATTTCATCTTTTTTATTTTGAGCTTCAAGAGAACTAAAAAATGGCATAAATGCGTGGGTTAAAGTCCACCCTATATTTCGAATATAACTGATAAGGTTAGCGGGAATCGCATAAAACGGAACCATCGCAGGGCCTAAAAAAGCACCGATTACAATAGTGTCTGTTCCTATTTCTATTCTCGATGCAATACCTTGAATAAGAGATTTAAAACCGAATACCGCTGTTTCTTTAAAGCTTACCCAAGACGCCTTTCTAAAAATGGGCTTCAGCCCTCCAAAGCTCGCTCTAGTAAGCATACCGGTATAAATAATGTACTTAATACTTAAACCAATGGCATTCGCAGCAGCTAGTAAAATTAAGGCATTATCAGGGGTCATGTAAAAGTATAATATCGTAGAGCCAATAATTGAATTTACGATGGTTATATTATTTTTTAAGTAATATTTCTGAAAGCCTTCCAAGAAACTTTCAGCCACAAACCCAGGAAACACAATAAAAAGCTGTGCGCCAATTATAAATAATAAAATTGAGTATTTTTCAATATCACTTGCCCCTTCTGCTAAAAGGTGTGGCCAATAAAAACCCCAGGTAACAAAGAACACAAGTAGCACAACACCAATAAGCCCTAGAAAAACTAAAGAGGTAGAATAAAGCGTCTGTAGCTGGTCTTTTTCATCATTCGCATGATACTTAGCGGCAAAACGTGAGATCGTAGGCTTCATGCCTAGGTCAAGTAAGCCCATATAACCCAGTACGGCACCTATAATTTCCCAGATACCGTAATCGTAATTACCTAAGTTATGTACGAATACGGGGGTCATAACAAAAGTGATAATTAATTTTACAAGCGTAACCCCAAGGTTAGAGCCCGTATTTACCAATATGGTCTTCAATGTTTAATCCCTTTAATACATCTAACTATGTTAAGCCATACGGTCATATAATTTCTTCAATTCTTGAGCGGGGCGCTCTAAAGAAAATCGTTTTTTTGCTATTTTTGCGTACTCTTCAAACTCAGCCCGTCTATCATTCTTCATTTCTTCCTCAATAGCTTGAGCAAGAGAATCTGAACTTCTTGGTTCAACCATTTGAGCGGGGCTGCCCTCTAATACTTCCCTTAACCCAATACACGTTGTACCCACAATAGGCACACCGGCCGTTAATGCTTCCATACCCAGTAAGCCACAAGCTTCCCACAAAGAAGGCATGGCAACCATATCAACACCCTTAAGCGATGCAGCCATGTTATCGGTATGCGGCATCATTTTAAAATAATCTTTTAGGCCCTTTTCTTCAACGTACTCATAATCTTCTCTTACAAACCCGCCCCATCCAAAAGTTAGGACCATCGGCTTAATGGCATCAGGGGACGCGTTATTTATAATTTTTTGTACAGCATCAACTAAAAAACGAAAGCCCTTTTGAGACATAAAACGACCAAAAAAACCGATAACATATATGTTATCTTTATTCAGCTCACTTTTTAAATCAAAGGCAGCTGCTTTATAAAAATACTCTGTATCCACCCCATGTAATATAGGGGTTATTTTTTCATTTTTTAGCTTAGGGAAAAAATCGAGCAGGTTATCTGTTCCATCTACACTAACCGTATGTATCTGATCTATTGTTCGAAAAGCGATAGACATAATCGCTTTTTTAATTTTCCCTTTGTTGCCTTCAAACTGCCGCGTTTGAAACACATCATGGGCCGTCATTAAATGGGGTATTCCCATTAATTTAGAAACAGGCACCATAGCAAAAGCTGCAGTAAAACCATGAGAGTGTATTACATCGTATTTTTCTTTTTTTAGTTCAGCAAGCGATTTTTTAAAGAGATCAATAGTGCTGTTATCTGTTTCAATAAACTTATAATCTAAATCTTTTATGTAAGTATCGAGAAAATCTTTAAGGTCACCACTATTAGGAGCAATAAACGTAAAGCTATATTCATTAAACACTTTATTTGAATAAATGTAACGAAAGTAGGTTCGAATGCCACCCACGGGCCATCGAGCGGCTATTAATATCCGTTTTTTAATTAACATATGACCTCTGTTTTTACTCAACCTTTTCACAAATAACTTACACAACGTAATAGTGTTAAAAAAAACACTAAAAATCAGTAATACTATAAAGAAAAAGCATACTGATAGCTGTAATAAATTTAAAAATCAAATCAGATAGATACTAACAAAACTAAGTAGAGGAGGGTTTTAATAAAATAGGTTTGTAATTAGTTCGATAACTTGTCTTTTAAATAAATTTTAACACTATACAATAAATCTTATTTGACATCAGATAACTTAATGCAAGTATATGTAGAGTTCAATTTTTTATTATAGGTAAGATTTTTTAAAAAATCTAAATTAGTCTAAATTATATTGTTTAAAAAATATAAAATAGAACAATCACTTCCTACTTCATGGCCTTGCAATGGTCAATTATATATTTAACTGAGTTATTAAAAGAGTCTTTTGATCAATTTTTTGAAACGCAAAAAAATTGCAATAACGACACTATATGGAACAAGTTTTACCTGAGCCTGTAAAATAATTTCAAACAGATCAAAATAGCTGTTTATTAAATCGGCAAATATAATTTATAAAATAATGTTCAGTATTTGGAAAACTCTTGCTTACCTTGTAGATAAGAAAATATAACTTCTTTAGGAAAAATTTGATAATAGATAATATTGACAAAATTAGACTACCTCTAGCCATTCAATTTTTTAAAAAAAATCTATTCTAAATATATCAATCTAACTCTCTCTTTTGTTGGAGTATTCGACCAAAAGCGATAACCAATCCTCCAAATAAGTACCAGTAATATACTGATAATCCATAGTAATTAATGCTGTAAACTGTATACATCCAAAAAACAGTAGTTAGGGCCAAATTCAACCGTTGATAGAATTTATAACTTTGTCCATTAACACCGCCAGCCTTAGAATAAATTAACATTCTGTTTTTATTGAATATTTTATATATAGAAACTATATATAAAATAAAAATAATAAAACCAATAAAACCAATTTCCACTAACAATTCAGCATACAAATTATGAGCAGCCTGTCTCTTCATACCATTATTGTACTTAGCTTCACCTGATGTACCGAGACCATGACCAACAATTGGTCTATTTATTCCTAGAACAAATTCATTAACCATTCCCTGCAATCTACCCTCGGCAGTTTTTGCACCTTTAGTGTCAGATGAAACAAGTGACAAATACCTGTCTTTTTGATTATCGTTGAGTACACCCCACATTAAAGTTGCACTCAGTGCACCAATTAAAATTAATGATAATTTATGCTTCGAATCTTTAAATATCATCCACACTACGACGAGCAAAGCAATCATCCCTCCGCGAGACATAGTCAGCATCAATGCGTATATTAAAGGAGGAACTAAAATAAGATAAAGTACTTTATTTTTCCAGTGCCCTCCCCATAATAAGTAATGCAGAAAGGGAATTACGGTAACAATAACAAAACCAAGACCGTTAGGATTTATAACATCAGCAGGAGCTCCAGACAGTCTATCTGCAAACTCTCCATGTCCAAGATGCGTACTGTCGCCCCAGTAACCCGTTGTGATATTCAAAAAAAGCGGTTCAAGCCCCCTTATTGTTTGTGTAGTAACAAAAACAAATAAAAAAACTTTTAACCGAAACTCTGTATCAATTATAAGTGCCGTAAAAAAAAGAAAAACAATTGATTTAATAAATAAGGCTAAATTATTTAAAGCGCTGCCTGGCCACTCAACAAGAGGCAAGCTAAGTAATAAATATACAAACAAAACCTTTATTACCTTAAAGGCCCCTCCGTTGTCGTTTGCAGCAAACTTATTCTTTTGCATCATTAAAGAAGCAGTGATTATTAATATCAACAAAAGAGTAGGCCGCAATAAGCCATATACTGGAATTCTTGCACTAAGATGTAGAAAAAAATCAATTACAAAATAGATGTAAACCACAAAACAAAATGTAGTTACTGATTCATTTTTTTTCTGTTTTTTAAATGTATTAGCTAACACTGATATTAATCTTTCCAAGATAAACGATTATGATACCCCATATACTGGCTCCCTAATGTCTCAACACCATTTACAGATTTATGAAATTGAAACCAATCCTCACTTACGGTATGACGTCTAAGAGCCCATATATCGTCAACTGATTTTTTATCATAAAAAGCAACCACTGACGACCTGAACCCTGAATTTTGCACTGCTTCCTTTACATCATCATTGTAATCTTGAGGTTGACCATTTGGATAACAAAAATCACGTGACACCTTCCCAAGCTTGTCATCTATCATTTTTTTACAATGCTCAACTTCATAGGCTAGCTGAATACTATCAACACGCCCTAGCGATGGATGAGTAACAGTATGCCCACCTATAGAAATGCCATTTCCCTGCATATCTTTAAGCTGATCCCAGCTTACAGCACGGAATTCCTTTGGTGGCTTGTTAGGTAACATAATACCTATATCTGTGGAAAATTGTGTTATCCATTCGTGCTTGTCTTGGTCGTTTAGTGTAAGTAAATACCCCACAATCAGTTCCCAAGCTCTCCCTTTTTTTTCTTGAGTTATAAGTCCTTTCGGTAAAGTATTTTGCCCTAAAGTTATTGAATTATATATTGTGGGAGTTTGTGTTAATAGCCAGGTGATCTTATCCGGCCATAACCAAAAACCACCCGCTACAAACTTTGTTGTTACAAATAGGGTGCAGGGTACCTTATATTTTTTTAGAATAGGATAGGCAACTCTATAAAAGTCTTCATGACCATCATCAACGGTAACGACAATCGTATTAGGCGTAAACTCTTTACCTTTTTGGCTAGTGATAACTGAAAGAGGCTGGGCATTAAAATGTTTGACAATATACTGCACCTGCTTCTCAAATACCGCCTTACAAACCTTACCTGGCTCTGGTGTCTCAGAGAAGCGGTGATACATCACTATTATAGGGACTCTTCTAGTTAAAAATCGAGCAATAGGATATAGGCCGAAAAAACCTAGTGTCTTAATTATGTCTGATTTTGAAATCATAAACTCTTTCACTTACCTTAGTTTACAAAAAATTTTATTATACCAACCACTAAAGTAGCGCTCCGTAAATTGAATAATGTTCATTCAACATTCTATCAATGCTATATTCTTGTAATACTTTACATTGACCATTTAATCCAAGCTCATTTCTAACCTCTGATGACTCAATTAAAAGAGATAACTTATCTACAAGCCCATCCACATCACCTACTTCATATAAGTACCCATTTTCACCACTAATAATTATTTCGGGATTACCTCCCACATTACTACATACAACTGGCTTACCCTCTTGCATGTACTCAATTATTGCATTTGAAAAACCTTCAGATTCAGAACAAAGTATTGCAATATCAAAATTCTTTATGAAAGACTTTACATTAGACTGAGCTCCGACAAAATCAACAGAACCCTCACAATCCAAGCTTTTAGCTAATGTAATTAATTTTTCCGGAGAGCCATCGCCTACTATTGTAAGCTTTACCTTCGTAGTTTGCTTAACAAATAACCCAATTGCACGGATGGCATCCTCCATACGCTTAATAGGCCTAATATTAGCTACAATACCAATATTAACAATTTCGTTATTTATTTTTTTATCAATTGCTGCGGCACTATTAATGGACTTAGTTATTTCTACATCGTAACCATTATAAATAACGTGTATTTTATTTAGAGAGATCCTCTCTTTTTGATGAGTAATCGCTTTAACTGCTTCACTATTAACTATTACACCATCAATAAAAAACGAATTTAAACGCAATAGAGACAAGCGAACACTTGTATACCAATACCCCATATCTCTTCTAGAGATAAGTGTCTTATAACCAAGCAACCTAAGTAAAGGCGGAGCAATAATTGAAGGATCATTAAAAAAAACATGAGCGAGTAAAAAGCCTTCACTACGCTTAGCCTTTAGATGCCTATAAAGATGGTACCACGTTGAGGGCGAGCTTAATTTTGAATACCCAACTACGCTAGTATCGCAAGGAAACCCATTTTTTTTAATATAATCAGAACTATTTAGCAACAACAAGTGTGGCTCATACCTAGCTCTATCCATATTATCAATTAATTTATAAAGCTGCCCTTCTGTTCCAGCATAGGGATTTCTGTACGTATCAATTATGTAAAGAATTTTCATTACTAAAATCTTCTAAATCAATTTAATTAACTTTCTCTTTTCCAAATATAACTTGTACAGATCTTAACGGATCAAGTAAACCTGCTTTTAAAAAGCATACTAGGGCACTAATATATTTATTTTTTTCAATCAAGCTCTGCCCTAATCTAAAATTAAGAACAGCTCTACGCTTACGTATTGTTTCTTTTTTATATGGGTAACGTTTACGAGCATTCTCTAATATTTTAAATCCTGTACGCCACCTTATCTCTGTGCCTTGCACGCTTATTGACTGAGAGTGTCTTCGGTAGAAAAAAAGAAAATCAGGTAGGTATGCAAGCTTCGTTATCTCTGCTATACGAATAAGCATATCATGGTCCTGTGCCGACCTGTATCCATCTTCAAAAAAACCTACTTCATCATAAATAGTTTTTCGTACCAATGAATTTTGAGGTAATAAAATATAACAATCTAATAAAACTCTATTAGGATCATTTGTTTCAGTATGCCCTAATGAATATATATCATAAAAAACATTACCATTCTCATCAACTCCATGGCCGTTTGAATACACTAAGCCAATATCAGAATTTAGCTTTAAAAAATTAGTTTGAACCTCTAATTTATTTAAGCCCCAATAGTCATCACTATCAAGTATTGCAATGAACTCTCCTTTCGATGCATTAATACCAATATTAATTGATGCTGACTGACCTTTGTTTTGTCTATTTTCATGAGTCAATAATGTTATTCTATCGCCATATGTTTTTAGGAATTCATACGTGCCGTCATTAGAACCATCATCGATGACAATCAACTCTAAATTTTTATACGACTGATTTAGAACCGACTCTACTGTTTGTTCAATGTAGCTTATACGATTGTAAGCTGGGATGATTACTGTCACTTGACCAGACATTTAAATACTTCCATGCAAAAAAAGAATATGAGGCTAATTCAACTTATGAGTTTGTTGGTATTCTACCGTACATTTAATTAAGTTACAGCAGTTTAACCATCTATACCTTAGTTCTTGGGGACAAGTTTAGATGCTTCTTACGAACTTCTTTGTGGCTTTTTACAATGCAACTGGGGGATAATGTCTTATTTATAAAATAGCACCCTAGCTAATCATAAACAGAATAGCTATGCGGATATAACCCTTACTTAAATTTTAACTCTGGCATCTTCATTTGAATAGAATATTTGGTTTAGATCTTATGCGGGCTATTGCTATCTCACTCGTTGTTTTTGGGCATGGCTGGCATTTTTTTCCCGCTAATGATTTCACCCTGTTCGCAAAACATTTTTGGGTCTTTGGTGTAGAGATATTCTTTGTATTAAGTGGCTTTTTAATCGGAGGGATATTAATAAAAAGCCTAGAGAATGAATGTACACTTCAGGTTATTAAAATATTTTGGATTAGACGGTGGTTTAGAACATTACCAAACTACTACTTATTTTTATTTATTAATGTAGTTGGTTTTGGAATGTTCAGTGACTCGTTTAATTGGAACTACCAATACTTATTTTTTTTACAAAACTTAGCCTGGATGCCAGAACGATTTTTTAGTGTTTCATGGAGTTTAGCAGTCGAAGAGTGGTTTTATCTAATAATTCCACCCTTTGTTTATTTAAGTTATCTTGCCAAAAACAGCATTAAAAATAGCATTCTTATTACTGCTTTATCTATAATATTTTTTGTTGTACTTCTAAGAATTTATTGTGCTATTACATTAGAATACAAGTGGAATGAGGAACTTAGAATGGTTGTAATTCTAAGACTAGACACTCTAATGTATGGTGTTTTATTAGCTTACATAGCGCATTACCATCAACATTTAATAAAACAGATCGTAAAGCCTGCAACTTTAATAGGATTTATCTTATTAACTATATCATTCATTACAAAGTTAAATGGGTATCAAGAAACACACCCAATTGTTGCAGCACTGATGTTTCCTTTGACAGCAATCAGCTTTGCATGCTTTATCCCTATCTTGTCCTCTTGGAAGAAGTGCAGCTTTAACTCACTATCGAAATTCATAACATCTATTAGTCTATGGTCCTACTCACTATATCTCGTTCATGTTCCATTATTGGAGCTTTCACATCTTTTTGTTTCTAAATTTATAAACATTTATCAAACACCGTTAAATATTATTGTATATATTTGCTGGTTAAGCCTTTCTGTGGCTCTGTCTGCTCTCATATATCGATATTGGGAGCAACCGACAATTAAATTAAGAGAGCACTTTGATACTAAACCATAATAAAAAATCACTGGATATCAAATCAGTTAACTATCATTTTCTATGAAAAAAATCATTTTTTAAGCTAAACTTAAAAAATCTCCTAGCCTAGTTATTTAGTGTAATTGTGTAGCTTTAATTACATGATGCCTCTTAAGTAAACAAATGTGTAATTAAAACAATAAATGTAAAACTGCTCAGTAACTAGAAACTTAAACAATAAAAACATGCTATGTTTAGAGCATGTAAACAGTTTGGAGAAACCAAGGAGTAGCAACGTGCCATTCAAAAAAAAATTCACAACAAGCGCTTTATTAACTTGCTCATCAATTTTACTTACTTTTAGCGGCTTATCTACTGCAGAACCACAAATCACATCAATTAAAAATAATGACTCGCTGACAAGTCAAGTAATAAAGGGTAAGGGGTTTACCGAAAAAGAAAACCCTGCACCTTTATTTATATGGTTCGCAGATGAAGGGAAATCACCATCTAAACTTGGCCGAAAAAAACTATGGGATGGTGTTTTTTATGGTGAAGAAAGTAAAGACATAGTAAGAGTAGGCTCTGAGAAATCTATGAGATGGGACCATGGTTCATCAGAGAAGAATGCACTTTCAACAATAAATTTTACCAGTGACACACTATACATATATCGTAATATTTATGAAGCTTTCAACGTGACTGATAGTTACGCTATACGTACTCGTGCTACAAATATTACAGGACAACTTAAAGAAGGAGATGTTGTTACAGGGAAATTGTCCGGAGCAACGGGAACAATAACTAAGCTGCCAACAAACTTAAAACTGAATTCTTCTTCATATGAAGGAATTTATTATAGCCCCGAACCGGAAACTGGTAGCATTAATGACTCCAGCCCTATAGATTTTATTTATGGTGAAGAAATGGTAACAAACGGAGGTGTAAGCTTCATTAACTCCGAAGGTTCAAATACCTACCCTACGGGTACATACAGGACATTTAATTATAAATCTCTACGTATGTGGCACAAGGAAGGGGGAAACAACAGTTATCCGGTTGCCCAAGGCTCAATTGGTTTAAAGTATAATATAAACCATGAAAATAGTGACTCTACATTAGAAAATAAAGACATGAATAACCCTGTCTTCCAAATCCCTGATCAATGGCAAACTCAGGAATTGCAATACAAAACCTCAAGCATTGATGTTTCAGATGGAAGGTTTGACTTTATAATCAATGGAATCGTCTCGTCTGAGAATACATTTATTTCACGCACAAGTGTGCGACCTAATATGTATAACATACTGTATCAGAGTCAAGTATCTAACGGAGCTCAGCCGAATTCCTATGCTTATTATGATTCACTATATGTAGATGATACTTGGCACAGAATTATACTGTGTGACGGGGCAAAATGGATTACATGTAATAACAGAGAAATCCAAATCCCTACCAGTTGGTCTAATGATGAAATAACAATAGAAATGAGACTTGGCTCACTAAAAGGTAATCAATACGTATATTTATACGTAATAGATGCGGATGGTAAGCCAAATTCAGAGGGCTACAAATATTGCCCAAGATGTATAGTTGCAACACCTTTAGAAGTTAAGTAAACATTAGATGGTTTTGTAAGGGTTGAAATACTATAAAAAATAGTCGATTTAATTAGACTATAATAAATATGATCCCCTTACATAAATCACCCATTTTGTGTTCAATATTTTATATGTATATTTAATCGTTAGTTAGCTTAATCAAATAACGATCAATGATTATTAAAAATATTCATACAATATTTTTTTCAAGATTTTCCCTATACTGAGGCCAACCTTTTATCAAATCATTCTTGAGCGCTTTTACTGCAAGCCTCTGGTCTGGTAAATTTTCCACCATTTCATTTATACTTATAGTTATTGAATCTTCCGAATTATCCGTAAATACAGACCCCCGATTAAAGTAATCTTTCAGCGCATTTTTATCAGATAATACCGAAGGCTTTTCCAACGAAACAGCTTCATAAGCTCCACAATTTAAACAATTATCCCTTTTAGTTAGAACTATAAGAAAATCAACACTATTAAGTAATGAAGCATAATCATCCTCTGACAAAAAACCTGTCAAATGGACGTTGTCTGTAAGAGAATTCAAATTTATTTTATTTCGCGGGTTTCCCGTAATATAGATATTTACTTTTCCAACCAAAGCCTTAGCGGACGTAACAACCTCTTCATAAGGCTCATCTAAAGACCAAGTACAAATAAATGCAGCAGTGGGTAATGTATTGTCTACCTTATATCCATCACCATCTAGAACATGATCAAATACAGGAAGAGGGTCAGGAATTACAACTGCACACCCTCCATTCTTTTTTACATAATCAGCAAGTACAGAGTTTGTTACAATAGTTATATCTGCTTTCTTAACAATATACTTAGAAATTAAATTAAGAACCTGAAAACGCCCCTCTAAAGGAAAAAGACCACCGTTATGACAATCTACTATTACAGTTTCAATTTTCAGCATTTTTTTAAAAATTACTGAAATAAAAGATAATACAATAGAAGGATTTTGAACAAACAACACTTTAGGTTTATTTACTAATAAAATACGCAATGTTTTTATTATAAGAATTGGATATTTTATTAAGCGATGCTTATCACTTATCAATTCAATAAGCGTAGCATCAAGCTCTTTACTCATAGACCTGTTTCGTCTTTGAATTTCCCATGTAATCCATAATCGGTCGATCATGAATACTCCTTTAAAACTTGCTTATAGAAAGATAAATAAGATTCATTCATAGTACTTGCAGCAAACGCCTCTTTCCATTTATTAAAACAATAACCTTTAGTCTGCACACCTTTAAGAGCCTGACTCATACCTTCCTCTAAACTTAAAATATTATTACTTTCAACTAATACAGCTGAATCATATTCTTCGAGTGCCGAAGGTATACCCCCTACGGAAGTTGCGACAATAGTTTTTTCCATTAAACCAGCTTCGATCATTACAATCGGCATTCCTTCACTAAATGAAGAAATAACCAAAGCATTAACCTCATTAATAATCCTAGCTGCTGGGGAAACAAAGCCAGTAAAGGTAACCTTATTACCTATATTTAAAGTCTCACTTAATAACTTAAGAGAACTATCTAAGGGGCCATCACCAACTATAAGTAATCTTATATTCTCATTTTTTAAGGTAAGTAATTTAAAGGCTTTTAATAGAATATCAAAACCTTTTTCTGGTGAAAGCCTGCCTACAGAACCAAAATAAAAGATATTATCTTCTACATTAACTAGAGACTTTAGGGTTGTAGACTCTTCATCACTAAGAATAGAATTTAGATTATCTATATTTAAACCATTAAATATAACTTTGCTCTTTTTAAAGCTTTGCTTTTTTAGCAAAGGATGTTTCTTTAATGCATCACTAACAAAAACAATACCATCTAAAAAACGTAAGCAAGCACGATCTAAAATCTGATAAACTTTAAGCATACTCACTGAGTTTGTAGCAGAAACATAACCATGTAATGTTGTAATAACTGGTATTTTTCTGATAAAACGGGGAAACACCCCCATTAAGACATTAAATTTATACCCATGAGAATGAATAATGTCGAACTTCTCTTTTCTTGCAAAACATAAAATATCCCAGGCCCTAATCAAGTTTAATCCTGGTTTCATTCGAAATATTTTTAAAGTCAAATTGCGTTTAATGGCTTCAGTTTCAATCCCTTTCGCATTACAGCCATAGTTACCTGCGCTTAAAATTACAGGGTGCATTCCCAATTTAGTTTGCTCTTCTACCAAGTTCAACAACATTACTTCAGCGCCATATAAACCGCCACTATCAATAAGATGTAGTACTTTAATAGACTTACCATCTGTTTTGATTTGAGCTTGCTCTCTACTGACTTCACTCATAACGAAGCCTTTGGCTTTAAAGATGTATTTGAATTAGTGAGCATTAACTTAAGTGCTTTAGATACAGGCAACTCAACAAAACGAAAAACAATGTAAGACAAACTAAGCATAAGTAATATAACCACAATAACAACTTGCTCTTGCTTGAAGCTAGACAACGCATCAGAATCTATAATTGATTTGCCAGCACTGTTATGGAGAAGATATAACGGATACGTTAGTGCCCCAAGTACATACGCAAACCTCCCTCCTTTGAAGCTAACGTAATTTTTTGCAACACCAATAAAAAATATAATGGCTATAAGCACAATGATACTTGCGATTAGGGAGTCATTCTTAACCCAATCAGCTATATAACCTTCTGCTTGTGTAAAAGCTTGGCAGGCGCAAAGCGTTGCGGATATAAGTAATACTGCAACGTTATATGAATCAAAGCCTTTCTTTTGAATTAAATAAAAACTAACACCCACTATAAAATAGGGTGAATAACCGGGTGAAATAAACCACCCCATAAAAAATGGTTGGTTAATAAAGAAATGGGCACACGTAGAAGCCAGCCAAATGCTAAGCCATAGTTTATATCTACTGAACAAACCTGTTAATACTAGAAAAAACACACACGCATAAAATTTAATTTCGGCCTGTAATGTCCAGTAAACACCATCTATATTACCAATACCCATATAGTCATTAAGCAAAGTAAGATTTGCTAACACCTGTGTATATGAGAAGCTTCGGTCACCTGTAAATGAGACGACGATTACAGTAAAAATCACAGAGAACCACAAAGCAGGATAAAGCCTTACAAACCTTGATACCGCAAACTTATATGCAGACCTGTTTTCAGCAGAAAGTGAT
The DNA here is from genome assembly GCA_016744695.1 of Hahellaceae bacterium. Classification (GTDB taxonomy): domain Bacteria; phylum Pseudomonadota; class Gammaproteobacteria; order Pseudomonadales; family Oleiphilaceae; genus Alkalimarinus. The sequence goes on along the minus strand of JADGDV010000002.1, from coordinate 140,530 downwards.
ATTACATACCCACTGATCATAAAAAATATTGGCACACCTAGATAACCAAACTTTGTAAACTCAGCCAAACCAGGAAAAATTGTAGACTCAGGTCTTGATATATAATGGTAAAGCACCACTGATATAGCGGCAAAAAACCTCATTAAATCTAAAGTAGCAATTCTCATTTTACCCTACCCTAGGCTTCCAAATTACCTGTTTCTCACCCTTCAAGTAACGCCAGGTAGCATGAACACAAGCAACATTTAACAAACTAAAATAATAAGGCAAGGTGTAATAAACCGGGGCATCTTTGTCATCTTGATATTTCTTGCCCTGCCACGCTAAGAAATAGAAGGCTAGCTGCCCTATAAAACCTAAAACATAAATAGCACCAGAGTCTAGCAAGAACAGATTTGAGAAGAACACCCATATTAAGGGCATAAATGCTAAATATCTTAGTAGTTTGTGGGAGATCATCTGGAATGAAAATAGCCCGAATTGAAGCGGGTTAAGCAGTTGTCGCATGTCATGTAATGCCCAGAGTGCTCTTAGGGTTACGCGTACCCTCATGTTGTATTCTCTACCCGAATCATCTAATGCTTCTTCTTTAAGCAATGCTTCGGGTTCGTACACAACACGGTAGCCTTTTTCTGCTACTTTGAGTGGTTGTACAAAGTCTGGTAGCTGGTCTGCATTGAGTTGTTCGTAAAGGTCTTTTCTCATGGCATCTACACCGCCATCTACACCCACTACTGAACCTAACTTAGTCTCATGCTCTCGTAACCAGTTTTCATACTTCATGTAACTACTGCAACCATCACCTACTAAAGAGCCATCTGAGTTGGCGTAGACCATTTTACCGGTTACATAACCGACCTTACTATCGGCGAAGTTACTGACTAATTTTATAAGTGTATTTTCTGCATAAATAGAGTTTGCATCGGAGAATACAATTATCTCTCCTGTGGCCTCAGGCACAATTAGGTTAAGCCCTGATGTTTTACCACTTCTTGGTACTTGTCTTACGAGCTTTATACTTATGCTTGCTTCTTTGGCAAGGTTTTGCACAATTTCGTCTGTTTTATCTTCTGACTCATCAGATACCACAATAATTTCTAGTTTGTCTTTTGGGTAGTCTAAAGACAGTTTGTTTCTTATGGTATTGGCTATATCTTTTTCTTCATTAAAGGCTGCAATTAATATGGATACAGAGGGGCGAAACTGGTCGTCTTTGTTTACCCGTTGGTTATTAGCCGATAACAACTTAATAACTAAGGGGTAACCAATATATATATAAACAACTAGCACTAAACTGAACCAGAATAAAAATTCCATTTACCTTACACTCTCTTTTCTAATAGTTGTTTCTGTACTAATACATCTTCAACCGTTGTAAAGCTGAAATCATTTAATAGGTTTTCTAACCTTGAATAACATTTTTCAAGATTATTGTAGTGTCTAAAGGTAGAAAACAAACTTGCCTTTACTCTGGGTTGCTGTGGATCTATTTCCCATGGATGTAAGTAAAAAACAAAGGGCTCGTTTAGCCTGTTAATTGAGCCTAGGCCGAGCTTAGTAAACCAGTAAGGGAACAACCTAAAATATCCACCACCGGCTATGGGTAGTTTGTAGCTAGCGATATCGAAGGTAGAAATAGGAAACTCTACAATGGTGTTTTTATTGTCTGTTTCTAGTTTATAAGGCCAGCGAGGGCTACCGGGTATGCCATATAAATCATGTTTTACAGGGAATATACTTGAATCATATTTAAAGCCTAATTCACAAAGTGTATCTAAGGCCCACTTTGATTTATTAGTAATTGAATAACTAGCCGCTCTATAGCCTATTACTTCTTTTTGAATAATATCTTCTAATATGTTTTTAGATTTTAATGTTTCTTCTTTAAATACTTCAGGTTTTTGATTGTAAATTAATTGATGGCTATACCCATGAGAGGCAACTTCGTGCCCTGCTTGAGCTATTTTTTTAACTATATTTGGGTATCTTTCTGCCACCCAACCCAGGGTAAAAAAGGTTGCGTTTACATTACGTGATTCAAAAAGCTCTAAAAGCTTTTCAGTATTACGCTCTACTCTACATTCTAGGGAGTCCCACTGAGAGGTTGATATGCTTTGTGACAAGGCTGCCACATGAAAATAATCTTCAACATCGATGGTTAATGCATTTTTAATTGATGCACTGTTATCTAAAGTACGGCTGTTCCTTTGCAAAATAATTCTTCCTTTACAACGGGGGTATATACGTTAATTCTGCTGAAATAGTCCACTCGGTATAATCATTTAAGGGCTGACTACTGTCTTGCTCTTCTATACCGGTTTCTAGCGCTAATGATAAATTTTTATAAAATGATTTACTCAGGCCAATGGCTACATCGTAGCGATCATCTTTTCTATCAAGATCTTTAAAGGTTGAATGCTCGTAGTTCGCATCAAAATTAACACTTAATGTGGGTCTAATAGGTCTTGTTAATCGAATATCGATGCCGCTTCTTTCTTCTACATCGCCGGTTTCAAGGTAAACTACTTCATCATCATAAAGCCTTACCGACGCTCTTGAGCGGCTTGAGAATGATTTTGTGTAATCTATGCCCCACTCGGTCACTCTAACAATATCAATATCTGATATATCTATATAAGAGCCATCAACTAATGCGTCAAAGCTGGTTGAGGTATCACCCACTTCACGAAGGTAGCTTAAACTTAAGTTTGATGAGGCATCAATTCTGCGTGTGTATCTTGCATCCCAGGTTGAGGAGTCAGTATCTTGCTGGTCATTGGTATCTTTTGATTTTACGTCTACTAAACCATATTCAAGATCAAGGGTATTTTGCAGGTTAGACAATTTAGTAAAGACTGTTGCTTCGGCATTGTAAATATTTCTACCACGGCTAAATTCAGTTTTGCTCCAGCGATAATTTAAACCGCCTGTACTGCGATCTGAGAATACATGAGACCAACTAGAGTCAGCCCTGAGTCGATCACTATCTGCGCCTTCTGTTTGAAAGTCTGTTCGTTGATACAAACCACTTAAATTGAGTGAATCTAATTTAGTTATTTTATAATCAATTCTAGGCCCTGTTGAAAACACATTTCGTCTTTCTCGGTTGTCTGGTGTATTCACCTGGGCAGTATTAATTACAACTTCACTTATTTCATCACGAATATCCCATGTAAAAAAATTGGGTAATATGTGATAAACCCCATCCCACTTTAGTTCTGTTTCTAAATCATTAGAAAACGTATCATGTTGGTAGTGCTTATAACTGAAATCTGCAAGCAAGCTATTATCAAATTTTCCATATCTATCTTCCGTAGATATGAATAAATTTACAGAGTGTTCAAAATCATCAACTTGATGATTTTCAGTTTTTGTAATGTTATCGCTATATTCAGTTTTAAGTGATGTTTTAACATCAACACCTAACGCAATAGAACTAAACGTTAAAGTGGATATTGCAACCACTAATAAACGAACTCCTTTTCTACTCTTATCCATTTAACACAACACCAACAAACTTATCTTCAGAAAAAGAACTCACTGCTTTGGTGATTTGAGCTTCTGTAACCTTAGCGTGAGGCACAACCATCATTGTATAATCACATAACTCAGATAATATTCGTGCATCAGGAGACTCTTCTAAAGAAGGTGCATCGAGTATTATAAATCTATCGGGGTAACGTTTTCTAATAGCCCCTAAAAATTGTTTCATTCTAAATGAAGAGAAAAACTCACCAGGGTATTCACTTCGTGTACCTGCAGGTATTACCCTCAATCGTAGAAGACCAGAAGGGTATATAATACTACCTATTTCAATCTCAGGGTTTTCTAAAAAATCGGTTAAGCCATACTCTGGCACCAAATCAAGTTTTTGATGAAGTGAGGGTTCTCTAAGATTACAGTCTACGATGAGTGCAGTTTTACTTTTATCGAAAGAAAATGCACTGGCAAGGTTTAGCGCGACAAAAGAGCCGCCCCCTCCTTCTGCAATAGAAGTAACTAATAAAGAAAAATTATTTCCCTTACTCATCTCAAGCAAACGTGTTCTTAGATCTCTAAACCGGTTAACTAAAATACGGTCACTGGATTCAGGAAATAAAATGCCTCTTTCTTCCATATCGTCATGAGACAAGAGCCCTGGCTCATCCATTTTAGATATTTGACGACTGATAACGTGCTTTTCTATACCTGATGAAGACACATTAATGGCGCCAGGCACCAGTGAACGCATATTTTTATCTGAGAAATCAAGAGGTTCAGATATTATATCGCCGTCACGTATTAAGCTGTGGCGAGTTTCGTTGTTATCTTGAGTCATTAAATTTCGCCCTTTATTTTGAGCCAGGTTATTCCTAGGTATGCAATTATAAGAATTATCCCGAAACTAAAGATTAATATCGTTTTGTATCTGTTTTTTCTTGCTTCTAAAGGCGTATTTAAATATGGGATGGTGGTTAAAACAGGGATTCCAGTATTTTCTTCAAGTACTGATCCTATTCTTATTCTTGGGTCTATTTGATAAAGGCCGGCAAAAATACCAAGAGGTAACACTAAGCCCATAATTAGCCCTAATATGGCAAAGTGAAAGAATTGCAAACCAATCGGGTTTAAAGGATATTCTGCGGGCTCGTGTATTTTATAGCTAAGACCCTGACCTTCTATATCTAGGTGCATTGATACACGTGCTTTTTCTCTTCGTTTAAGAAGATCTTCGTATATACCGCGGTTTACGTCACTATCTCGTGTGAGTTCAGCCAGCTTAGCCTTATTAGACTGGAATCGCTCCATTCGGCCATTAGCAGTAATAAGCAATTCTTTTAATGAGCTTATTCTTGTATTTACTGTACGTATTCTAGTTTGAGTTTTTGCTAACTCACTTTCCAGCTCAAGATACAAAGGGTTATATTCTGAATTTGTTCTTTCCGTTGGTTTCTTTTCACTTTTAAGGTCTTCATCAAGCGCTTTGTGCAGGTCATTTATCTGCTGTTTAAGACTCACAATATCTGGGTAGCTATCGTGATAACTTAAGCGCAATACATCTAACTTTTCTTGCAGTGAGTTTATTCGCGAGGTATAGGGGTTCCCCTGCCTTGTTTGTGCTAATAACTTACCCGCCCCCTTCATTTGTGAACCTAAAGAAGATTTTTGAGTTAATAGCTCTTTTAATTCAAGGTCAGCCTGCTCAAGTTGTGATTGCAGTTCTGTCATTCGACGATTGACGGAGTCTTCAGTACCTTCGACATTATTTGAAAGAAAATCTTTTAGCGTATCAACAGATTGCTTAAGTTGTGCTTGGTAGGTTTTAACCTGTTTATCTACAAAAGAGTAAGCACTTCGGCTTTCTTCTTTCTTTTTATCATCGCTTTCAGCTATAAATAACTGCCCCAGTTTTTGCGCTACCTTGAATGTTCTTACTGGGTCTGTACCTTTGTAATTAATATTAAAATAGTTGTCACTTAATTTACTAAAACGCACTTTTCGTTTAAGTACGGCAACACGCTCATTAATTTTATTGGTACTTACATCACCCCAGATCTCTTCATTAGACGCGAGCTTACTGAGTACTCTATGGCTAAATAAAAGCTGTTTAGCCTCTGAACTTCTGTCAGTAATTTTTGTTGTGACAGCTGAGCCTTCCATAAGCGGTCGAATAATATTTTGGTCATCAACAAAAATAGTGACTGTTGATGTATATTTTTCTGGCCATACAAAGCCTATAGCTAACAATAAGCTACTAATGGCCACGAATAGTAGGAAAAAAGTCCATTTTCTATTACGGACTTCTTTTATTAACTCGCCAGGAATACTACCTATTGGTACTTGCATTGCTATCCTTATTCTTTAAAAAACTTTCTCAGGTATTGTTACGATGTCACCAGGCTGTAGCTTATAATTTGAACCAATAAGGCCTTCACTTAAAATTGAGTCTACATCAATTGGAATTGCCACCACTTCATTATTGTTTTGTCTATACAAGACTGCGCTACTTGTAGAGGCAAATTCATTCACGCCGCCCGCAATAAGAACCAAGTCTAGAATAGTCATACCTTCATGGTACGTAAGTGACTGAGGAGCCCTTACAGCACCCGTTATTCTAACTCTAGCCCTATAATCATGACTTCCCATGCCTGTCACTACAACAGTCACTTTAGGTTCACGAATATAATCCCCTAATTGCTTTTCTATATCTAAAGCTAATTGCTCTGGTGTTAAATCGCTGGCTTTAACATCACCCACTAATGGTATTGATATATTACCGTCAACACGTACAGGCACAGATATTGACAACTCGGCATTGCGCCACACATTGACTAATAACTGATCTGTTGGTCCAATTTTATATTCAGTGATAACATCGGCTTTTTTTAGAAGCGCTGCATCTATTTTTTCTTGCGATGAATACTGAGTACTTGAACAAGCTCCCAGCACAAAAACAAACATGAGTGAGAGTACCTTTAACAACTTCCCTGACATTAGTGTTACCTCATTTTAAATAAAATTATCTAGAGCCTTTCTTAAAAAGGACCACTTCAACGGTTTGTATTAATACGATTAAGTCTAATAAAAGACTTTTGTTTTTTATATAGTAAAGATCATATTGTAGCTTCTCTCTACTATCTTCTTCACTTGCACCGTATGCAAAGCATAATTGAGCCCAGCCCGTTATGCCGGGTTTTACTCTATGACGCTCTGCGTAATACGGTATGTTTTCAGTTAACTGTTTTACAAACACAGGTCTTTCTGGCCTTGGCCCTACAAAAGACATATCACCTTTTAACACATTAAATATTTGTGGCAGCTCATCTATTCTGACCTTTCGGATGAACTCACCAACTCGCGTTACACGGGTATCATTTTCTTTTGCCCAAATCGCTTCACCTGCTTTTTCAGCGTTTGTGCGCATGCTACGAAACTTATGAACAAAAAATGACTCTCCATTTAAACCTACACGCTCTTGGCTGTATATCAACGGTGCAGAAAGCCCTTCTTCTATTTTTATCGCTATAAATGTAAGTAGCATGAAAGGCCATGAGACCAATAAAAGAATTAAACTGGCAAATAGATCAAAAGCCCTTCTTACATAGTCATTTATAGATGAAGAGCTGAAACCATCTGAAAATATCATCCAGCTTGGCTCTATCATTTCTAGCGGCACCTTACGGCTTTCTCTTTCATAGAAGCTAGGGCCATCAATGATATTAATGCCTTCCATTTTACAGTCTAGCAGCTCATTCATGGGTAGCTTTTTTCTACGATCATTAACTGCCACTACAATTTCATCGACTTTATGCTCAAGGGCGTATCTAAGGAGGTTACCTGGCAAGTTTATAAGAAGTGCTTCATCTACTTTAATATCTTCATCAGACATTGGAATATAACCCACAACATTAAAACCTTTACGATCAAATGGGGCGGTTAAATCTTGTGCTAGATTTTGCGCTCTATGCCCTGCACCCAAGACTAATACCGATCGTTTGAATGCATCGTCACCTAATGTCATAAAGAATAATGAACGGAATATGCCAAGTACAAACACGGCTAATACGGATGTAAGCGAAAGCTGACCTTTAGTGAAATACCATAATAGGTCACCTGTTACATACACAAAGAAAGACAGCATAGAAATAGCAATAATGACGCCCATAATGGTACGTAACATCATGCCACTTAAGCCTTCTTCAATTTTGGCTTGATAAACCCCTATAGCGATCATTGTGAGCTGTACCATTAAGGTATAAAAAACAGCTGACATAGCTACAGCATTAAGATTATCTGAAAATAAAGATGCATCTGTAAAAAACAGGAAAAAACTAGATAGGTAAAACGACGCCATGAGCGCAATAAAATCCATTGCACTCAAAACAACAAATGGCAGGTGTACGTAATGCTTAAACACTCTAATGTGAGCCACAAAAACTCCTAATAACGGTAATCCATTGGTGACATTGCCTACCTACTTTGTTGTTATTATTGTGGCTTTCTATTTTTAGGCATACCTTGATGCCGCTAATTCTAAGGGACTATGAGAATAAAGCAATTTATTACACGGCAAAGTTTCATTTTTTTACATTTATTTACCATTAATTGTTATCTGTTGATATTTAAATGGCCTGAGCCCGTATATTAGGTGACTAATTAATGATGTTAAGGCTATAATTCGCTCAATTTTATTTATTGAGGTTATTTAGAATGATGGATCTTTCTCAAGCCAAAATATGCTTAGTCGGCCTTGGTTATGTTGGACTTCCTTTAGCGGTAGAGTTTGGTAAAAAATTCAACACTACGGGCTTAGATATCAATGAATCTAGAATTAAAGAATTAAACAGCGGTTTTGATTCTACTCTAGAAGTCGAGAAAGAGCTTTTAGCCAGCTCAGACAAGCTGTCGTTCACTAGTAATATCAATGACGCTAAAGCGTGTAACGTTTTTATTATTACGGTACCCACTCCAATTGATGAGTTTAAAACCCCCGATCTATCGCCTTTATATGGCGCAAGTAAGGCGGTGGGCTCTGTATTAAGTAAGGGTGATATCGTTATTTACGAGTCTACTGTTTACCCTGGCGCAACTGAAGAAGAATGCATTCCACTTCTTGAAGCTCAGTCTGGCCTCAAGTATAACGTTGATTTTTTCGCTGGTTATAGCCCTGAAAGAATTAACCCAGGTGATAAAGAGCACCGAGTGACTAACATTTTGAAGGTCACTTCAGGCTCAACACCTGAGGCCGCTCAATTTGTTAATGAGCTATACCTGTCAGTCATTGAAGCGGGCACCCATTTAGCCAGTAGCATTAAAGTAGCTGAAGCCGCTAAAGTAATTGAAAACACACAGCGTGATGTGAATATCGCCTTGGTAAATGAGCTTTCTCTTATTTTTGAAAAACTAGGCATCGATACGCTAGAAGTGCTAGAAGCGGCAGGCACCAAGTGGAACTTCTTGCCATTTAGACCTGGTTTAGTGGGTGGTCACTGTATTGGTGTTGACCCTTACTACCTTACTCATAAAGCACAAGCGGTGGGTTACCACCCTGAAGTAATATTGTCTGGTCGTCGAATCAATGACCAAATGGGTAGTCATGTTTCTGAGACTGTTGTTAAATCTATGATGAAGAAGCGTATTCATGTTGTAGATTCTAACGTATTGATTATGGGACTTACCTTTAAAGAAAACTGCCCAGACATTCGTAACACACGGGTAGTTGATGTGATTGAAGAGCTAGAAAACTACCATGTTAATGTTGACGTGTATGACCCTTGGGCAGATGCCGGTGAAGTTAAGCATGAATATGATATAGATTTAGTCTCTACATTAGAAAATGGTAAATATGACGCCATTATACTCACTGTGGCTCATGACCAAATAAAAGCCATGGGTGCTGAGCAAATTCGTAAGCTAGGAAAAGAAACCTCTGTATTATTTGATGTTAAGTATATTTTAGATAAAGAATCTGTTGATGGTCGCTTGTAGATTATTCACATATAACATTATTACAAATATTAATGGATACGAGTAAACAATGAAAATTGCCATTGCAGGTACAGGTTACGTAGGTTTATCTAACTCTATGCTACTAGCACAACACAATGAAGTGGTTGCGCTTGATGTTGTAGCTGAAAAAGTTGATATGCTAAACAATAAGCAGTCTCCTATTGCTGATACTGAAATTGAAGACTTTTTACAGAACAAGACACTCAATTTCACAGCTACATTAGACAAAGAACTGGCTTATGCTGGGGCTGACTTTGTTATTATTGCCACACCCACTGATTACGACTCTGAAAACAACTATTTCAATACGAGTACGGTTGAGTCGGTTATTAAAGATGTAATGGCTATAAACCCTACTGCCGTAATGGTTATAAAGTCGACAGTCCCTGTTGGTTTTACTTCTAACATAAAGCAAGAATTAGCGTGTGACAATTTAATATTTTCACCTGAATTTTTACGTGAAGGCAAAGCGTTATATGACAATTTGCATCCTTCACGCATTATTGTTGGAGAAAAAAGCGAGCGCGCAGAAACATTTGCTAACTTGCTCGCTGAAGGAGCGGTTAAAGAAAATATTGATATTCTATTTACCGACTCCACTGAAGCAGAAGCGGTTAAATTATTTTCTAATACTTATTTAGCTATGCGGGTTTCTTACTTCAATGAACTTGACTCTTATGCCGAAACTCATGGCCTTGATTCTAAGCAAATTATTGAAGGGGTGGGCTTAGACCCTCGTATTGGCACCCATTACAATAATCCTTCTTTTGGTTATGGTGGTTACTGCTTACCAAAAGATACTAAGCAACTATTAGCCAACTTTAAAGATGTACCTAACAATATGGTACGAGCGATTGTTGATGCCAACACAACTCGTAAAGACTTTATTGCTGAGTCTATTATTAAGCGTAACCCACAGGTTGTGGGCATTTATCGTTTAGTGATGAAGTCTGGCTCTGATAACTTTCGCTCTTCTGCTATTCAAGGCATCATGAAGCGTATAAAAGGTAAAGGCATTGAGGTTGTTATTTATGAGCCAACTTACAGAGAGGATGAGTTCTTTCACTCTAAAGTAATTTCAGACTTACAGGCCTTTAAGGATATGTCTGATGTAATTGTTGCCAACCGACTAACAGACAATATTACAGACGTTAGAGATAAGGTTTATACCCGAGATTTATTTGGTAGTGATTAAGGGTTACTTATTTGATTTGTGATGGCATATATGACACCATTAATTCATGACCAAAGTTGTTATAGATACTAGCGTACTCATAAGTGCTCTCATTGGTAAAAAAGGCCCTAGCAGAGCCATAATACGCCAATGCCTTGAAGGGCACTATAAGCCATTAATAAGTAACACGCTTTTCCATGAGCATGAAGACGTTAGCTCAAGACCCGGGATTAAACAACTTTGCCCGTTAAGTGATCAAGACATTAAGGAGCTACTAATGTCTTTTTACAGTGTGTGTGAATGGGTACCAATATATTATCTTTGGAGGCCAAACCTCAAAGATGAAAACGATAATTTTTTAATTGAGTTAGCCATTGCTGGAAATGCAGAAAAAATTATCACAAATAATATTAAGGATTTAAAAACCGCCGAATTAAGTTTTGAAAATTTGAAGATCTTAAAACCTGAACAATTTTTAAGAGGCGAATAGATATGACTACATTAACAGTAAGACTACCGGATGATAAACATAGTCGCCTAAAAGCCTTGGCATACCATAAGAAAATAAGCCTAAATAAACTTATAGAAGAGCTATCCACGCAAGCTTTAGCTGAGTTTGATAGTGAAATTCGGTTTAAAGCCCTAGCCGCTTCAGGAAACATTCAAAGTGGCCTGAATATTTTAGATCAGCTTGATAAGCATTTTGAAAGCTAGCCTTTTTCAAAAAAGGCTATAACGCTCTAGCAAATAAATACTGGTTCTATTTCTAACTTCACACCGAATTTGTCACTCACTGATGCTTGTATTTCTTTAGCTAAAACTCAATAAACCTGCCCGTGATCTCCTACATCTACCAAAATAATTTCTTTGTCAGTAATAATCAGCTCAAGCACAATACGGTAGCTCATATTAATAGAGACGGAATGAAGCGCTTCTAGCTTACCGCCTAGACCGTGTAAACGTAAAGATGGGTGGTGAGGGTTCAGCTCTAACAACTCGAGCGTTTTCTTATACTGACCTGTTAACTGGAGATGCCTCCTTAAAAACTTACTGGCTTTCTTAATATAGCTCTTTGGGTAAACTAGCTTATAAGCCATCTGTTAACCGCTTAATATGCTCTTCCACACTTTCAATAATCACATCGCCTTGCACTACATCAGCCCTTGCCTGAACCAATGCCATTTCAAGCTCAAACTCTCTTAACTGCTGGTAGTGATCTATATCCATTACAATGAAGCGTTCTTTACCACGCACAGTAATCACCGCCTCATCATTTTCAGCAAGACCGTTTTCCAGTGCGGCTATTCCTTTTGTTTTTAAATCATTGGCTGTAACAGTCTGCATATTGCCCCCGTAATAGTACGATTAATAGCACTATTGTAGTAAGAACACAGCATAACCACAACACCAGAACAGAAAATGAGGATTAATGGATGTTTAGAGGTTAGCATACCTTTGTTGACCTCAACTGCTCTCGCTTACCTCTGCATTCCCACGCAGAGCATGGGAACGAGTGAACCAGAACCTGCAACGGACTCCGTTGAACAAGACGTTAGCATTCTATATGAACTGGCTTGAAGAAAGCTAAATATAGGTCTAAAATAAGGTCATATTTACTAGAGGTTTATCCAATGAGACAAGTTTTAGCTGAATGTTCAGCAAGTATTTCCGAACTCAAGAAAAATCCTAGTGCTTTAATTGCAGAGGCTGATGGCTCCCCTGTTGCCATTTTAAATCATAATGTGCCAGCAGCATATCTCATTCCCGCTGAAACATATGAGTGGCTTATGGATACTTTTGATGACCATGAGTTAGCAAAAATTGTTGAAGAGCGACGAAAAGATAAATCAGAAGCAATTGAAGTTTCATTGAATGACTTATAAGTTAAAGTTCTTACCAAAAGCGTTGAAAGAGTGGCATAAACTTAGCCCCCCTCTACGTAGTCAATTTAAGAAAAAACTGGAAGAGCGTTTGGTTAATCCTAAAGTTGCTCCTGATAAATTAACAGGCTATGAAAATGTGTATAAAATTAAATTACGTACGCATGGTTACCGTCTTGCCTATGAAGTTATCGATTCTGAGATAGTAGTCTATGTTTTAGCTATAGGTAAGCGTGATAAAAATAAAATTTATAATAACTCAAGTTTCGGAGTTCACTTTTAGCCAATAAAAGTGAACTTTCCCTTATTCTAAAGCTTCTTGTCGTAAGGTAAAGCTATCCATTTGCATGACTTGCGTAAAAAAATCGACAACTGTATCTTCAATTTTTTTTAAAACGTCTGTTTTATCAGCACTTGATAAACTTACCGTGTCATTCACTGCGCCCGCGATCAACGCCTTGAATAAGCCCCACAATTTACTGGCAAAATTCAGGCAATTCAAGCTCTTTTCAAAATCATTTCTTACCGCGCTAAGCCTTGCCAAACCTTCTTCTTGCTTGGCAAACAACAGCAAGCAAAACCTTAGGCCAGTTAGGTGTATTGAGGCAATATAAGCACTGTAATGCCTGCTTTGCTCTTTTAAAAAACCAAGCTTTTGCTTGGCTTCTTTGAAATAAACTTCAATCCCCCAGCGCAGCGCATAGACCTCAAGTATTTTCTCATCTTCAAGCTGACTATCCGTCGTTAAAAATAGCGCCCAATCATGCTTACTCGCCTGTTGCTTGCTTTCATCTACCGACCGAACAAAGAGTAATTTCACTTTAACCCATTGGGCTGGCTCTTTAGCTGAACTTGCGAGATTCAACTCAACAACGATAGACTTACTTTGATACGGCGCATGATTAAGCGTTTGCCAGCGACCTTTGACGTGTTGCTTGTATAGCTCCTGAGCACAAAGTAAGTGGGCGTTTCCGTTTGTAATTAGCCGGTATTTCATTTTGTTCTTTTTCATTCTGACAATGGCTACAAGTGAGTGCTCAATCGTCATTCTGAGAATATGCTTGGTCGCAAACCATGCATCGGCTAAAAAGTAATCGGTATTGATGCCGCCGCGTATAGCTCGCGCTATCATGTCACAGACCATCTCGGGCTTGGTTTGTTGCTTTGATTTCTTGTAGCGTTTTGCTGCAATACTGCGGTTATCATTAAATTTATAGTCTAACGCTTGCTCCTTAACCTCACTGATAAATATTTCATTATCAACGGGAACAAATTGTTCATCATTAGCGACACCAAGGGTCACTATTTGCTGCCCCATCACACAACGAGCCGTTAAGTGATCAAAGTGGCTCGATACGCCTGGCATCTTTTTGCCACGCCTTGTTTTTACTGTGTCATCAATAACAAAGGCGCTGATCTTATTTCTAGGATTAGCCTGGAGTACTTTTTTAGCAGTCAATCGTTGTAGCTTTCGCCAATCTAAGTCTTCGCGATTCAGTAAGTCATATAACGAATCTTTTTTTGCCGCTGAAAAACTTAATAGAGCATCCTTTGAAAACATGGCAACAGAGTCTACTTTTAGCCAAACCCAAAGCATTAACAGATAAACAACATCACTGGCTGGTATGCCTGAGCGCTTAGAAAACTTAGCTTTGCGTAACATTGTATTAAAACGCAGACTATTCCATGTTGAGCTAAATGTATTATCAATTTTAAGGTTTGTTTGGCTAAGTAAGTCAGCGGTTAATGTTGGTAAGTTAAAAGGCTTTGTGTCAGAATTCATTTGATGTCTCTTGTGGTTTTTTACTTTGTCTAGTTAACAAGCATTTTACCACAATGAGGCATCAACCTCTTTTAAATCATAAAGTTACATTGGTTTTGTTGTTTGTTTTGAACCCCGAAACTTGAGTAATAAGCTCAAAAACCGCAAATAGAATGCTGACAAACTAACACGTTATATATTTTTTCAACTCTCCCAAGAAATGACCGAAACATCTCCAGATAATAACAATGTTTTTTCAGTTGAATTTATATTTTTAGACTCTATGGCTAGCCTGACCATTAAATAAATACTGACTCAATTTCTAATTCTACACAAAATTTATCATTAACTGATTTCTGTATTTCTTTAGCCAGACTCAATATATCTGCCCCACTTCCGTTATTATGATTAATCAGCACCAAAGCCTGATTTTTATGAACACCTACTTCTTTATTACTGTAACCTTTCCAGCCAGCCTCTTGAATTAACCAGCCTGCCGCTAATTTGAACTTTGAGTTCGCCGCTGGGTAATGAATAATATTTGGGAACTGTGTAGTAAGTGTATTCAGTTTTTCTGCACTCACTATTGGGTTTTTGAAGAAACTACCTGCATTGGGTATTACTTTGTAATCTGGGAGCTTACTGTTGCGTGCCTCTATGACGGCATTGCTTACGTCACACTCATTGAATGCGTTACCTTGTAACCTATTGGTAAGATCACCATAGTTTGTTTTTAAATCTGTTTCTTTATCTAGGCGAAGCGTGACTGAGGTGACAATATATTTACCTGGTTTCTCTTTAAACAAGCTAGAGCGATACCCTAAGTTTAAATCTTTGTTGTGCAGACTTATTTCTTCTAGGCTTTCAAGGTCTAGTACGTTTACGGTAATTAAGCTGTCTTTTACTTCAACTCCGTAAGCGCCTATATTTTGGATAGGGGCTGCACCGACTGTACCGGGTATTAGTGATAAGTTTTCAAGGCCTCTGTAACCCTTGCTTAATGAAAACAGCACCAATTCATGCCAGTTCTCCCCTGCTCCAATTTGAAAGTCGGCCACATGGTCGTTCACTTTGGTTATTTTACGGCCCTTGATTGCTATTTGTATAACTAGCCCTTCGATAATTACGGGCAATATAACGTTACTTCCGCCACCTAAGATGAAAATAGATAGGTTTTGTTGTTGTGCGGATATTACTGCTGACTTTAATTGCTCTAGACTTTCAACTTCACAGTACTTCGCGGCAATGGAAGAAATAGCCATGGTGTTTAGGGCTGTTAGATCAACGTTTGTTTTGAATAACATAATAGAGAATTTACCCGTATAAAACCCTGATTCCGGTGACTAAACACTACCCTGCTGAATAATTTGCCTAACGCGATCTAAGTCTTCTTGTGTATCTACGCCTGCAGGGGGCTGTTCGTCAGCGAGGGCTACGTGAATTTTTTCACCATTCCAAAGCGCTCTTAACTGCTCAAGGCATTCAGCCATTTCTAGAGGGCATGGCTCCCACTTCACATAAGATTTTAAAAACTTTACACGGTAGGCATAAATGCCAATGTGACGATAATAATTAACTCCCTCTGGCATACCGCAGGCTTCTGCATCGGCCAGTGAAGTAAAGTGATCTCTCGCCCAAGGTATTGGGGCGCGACTAAAATAGCAGGCTAGGCCTTTTTCATCAAAAACGACTTTAACCGAGTTAGGGTTCAACACGCCTTGAATGTCATTAATATTTTCACATAGAGTGGCTATACTGGCTTCTTGCTCTGCGGCTAAGTTGTGTGCAACTTGATTGATAATTCTTGGAGGAATTAAGGGTTCGTCACCCTGCACATTCACTACAATATCATCAAGATAATAGCCTAACTTAGAAACAACCTCTTCGAGACGGTCGGTGCCCGAAGGATGATCAGGAGATGTCATGACGACCTTAGCGCCAAACCCTTCACATACGGCCTTTATGCGACTGTCATCGGTTGCTATTACAACTTCTTGAGCATCTGATAAGCAGGCTTTCTCATATACGTGCTGGATCATCGGCTTACCAGCAATATCAAGCAGTGGTTTGCCGGGTAAGCGACTGGAAGAGTATCTAGCAGGTATAACAACAGAAAAAGACATATTCGGGCCTGATTATTAAGTTCTCATTAGATGATAAGTGTATTACTTCCCTAACTTTTCATCTGTTGTTAAGGTTCTTGCTTCAGTTTCTAGCATAACAGGTATGCCTTCACGTACTGGGTAAGCGACACCGTCTGCTCTGCATATTAATTCTTGTTTTTCTTTGTCATAATTCAGATCGCCTTTACAAATAGGGCAGGCGAGTATTGTTAATAGTTTCTTATCCATAACGGTTCCAATAAATAATATAATTAATGTCTATTTTTACAATTCTTTAATTGTTCACACAACGAGTCAATAAAAGACTCATCTATTTGAGCATCTACTGGCATATACCAAAGGTTTGAAGGCTTGCCAGAAAGATCTTGATTAAATAATGGCCGACACTTTACCGCATCTTTGTGTGTCATCACGACCGGTAAATCATCGTTAAACTCAATATCAGTTAACACAAAATCATGGTGATCAGGGTGACCTTCACCATCAACATTTGCACCGAGTTCTTTTAATGCGTTAAAAAAACGATCTGGGTTACCAATGCCTGCTACGGCATGAATATCTAAACACTTTAATTCGTTGATCGGCAGAACATTAACATCAAATAAGTTAACTAAATCTGCAGCCCGCAACGTCATACCAAACAAAAATTCTGAAGGATTAATGCCTTCACTCTTGATAAGCGGCTCAACAGAACATTTGTCTCCATTAACCACAACAAAATCTACATCACTCAGTCGTTTTTTAGATTCGCGTAACGGCCCTACAGGTAATAAATGACCATTACCTAAGCCTCTTTGGCCATCAATTACGCAAATTTCAATATCCCTGCTGAGGGCATAATGCTGAAGGCCATCGTCGCAAATAATAACATTACAGTCGTGATCGTTATAAAGCTTAAGGGCCGCTCTTGATCTAATAGGGTCTACGACCACCGGGCTATTTGTCATTTGATATAACATAACAGGCTCATCACCTGCCTCACTGGTCTTTGAGAGGTCATTCACTAGCAGAGGATAATGTTCACTTTTACCCCCATAGCCACGACTTACAATACCTGGACGATACCCTTTTTTCTTTAATTCTTTAACCAAATAAGCGGTTAATGGAGACTTGCCTGTCCCCCCTACTGAAATATTGCCCACTACAATGACTGGCACAGGTATTTGAATCTGTTTGAGTATCCCCGCGCTATACAGGAGCCGACGAAGCGTAGATATCAACCAAAAAAGAGCCATTAACGGTAACAAGAAATAGATCCATTTCTTTTTCTGATACCATGCGGTGGTTACTGACTGTCTATTCACTAAACTGCATTCCATGCAACTGTGCGTAAAGCCCTTCTTGGGCAATTAGTTCGTCATGCGTGCCTGATTCAGCTAATTCGCCATTTTCTATCACCGCAATTTTATCAGCCCCTTCAATGGTTGATAAACGGTGAGCAATAACCAATGTTGTTCTTCCTTTCATAACTGTTTCTAGCGCGGCTTGTATATGTCGCTCTGCATGGGTATCTAGAGCTGATGTAGCTTCATCAAGTATAAGAATAGGGGCATCTTTTAAAAGGGCTCTGGCAATAGCCAAACGCTGCCTTTGGCCACCTGATAGTAATACACCATTATCTCCGATAAGGGTATGAATGCCTTCTGGCATTTTTTCTATAAATTCATAGGCGTGGGCTTTGCGAGCCGCTTCTATTATTTGCTCTTCAGTAAAATCTGATAAGCCACCGTAGGCAATATTATTCGCTATAGTGTCATTAAAAAGTGTTACGTTCTGGGTCACTAATGCTAACTGGCTTCGTAGTGATTGCAGGTTATATTCGTTTAAATTAATACCATCTAGTGTAATTGAGCCTGAAGTATTTTCATAAAAACGGGGTAACAAGTTGGCTATAGTTGATTTACCACTACCTGAAGGCCCTACAAGCGCAACGGTTTCACCTTCTTTAATATCAAGGCTTATTCCTTTTAATACGTCAGGTAGGTCATCACCATAGCTAAAGCTCACATTATTGAAAGAAACATCCCCTTTAACGCGCTTAACTTCAACGGTGCCGTTATTTTTTTCTGTATCTTCATCAAGAAAAGCAAATAAGTCTTTTGCGGCTGCCACACCTTGCTGAATTTTTGCGTTTACATTAGTCAATTGTCGGATGGGTTTAGCCATGGTGGTTGCTGCGGCAATAAATGCAACGAAGCCACCTGCGGTCATATTACCTCTCACCGATGGGTCTAGCGCTAACCACACCAAAACAGCAATACAAAGTGCAACCAGTAACTGAACTATGGGGGTACTTATGGCTTTAGTAAATTCCATTTTTAGGCTTTGAACAAGATTGTATTTACTGGCCGCTTCAAACCGGTCACTTTCAAATTTTTCGCCACCAAATACGCGTACCACTCGATAACCTGTTACCACTTCAGAAGAGACGTGTGTTACGTCCCCCATGGAGTTCATAATTCTTTGGCTTAACTTTCTAAATCGTTTACTGACATACCCAATGACTAAACCGATAAATGGGCCAATAAAAAAGAATATAAGCGTTAATCGCCAATTTTCGTAGAACATAACACCCAACAAACCAATTACCGTTAAACCTTCTCTTACGGTTATGGTTATGGCATTTGTTGCTGCTCCTGTTACTTGCTCAACATTAAAGGTGATTTTGGAGACTAAATGCCCTGAATTACTGTTATCAAAAAAACGACTGGGTAACGTTAAAATGTTATTGAAGAGCTCAGTTCTAAGCTTATGAACTATTTGTCGCCCCACACTGGCTATGTAGTATCCGCCAAGAAAAGAACCTAGCCCTCTCAGTGCAAAAATAGCCACAATTAATAAAGGAACAAAGAGTCGGCTCTGCTCTGTAGGGTTTTCTACCGCCGTTACCACGTAATCTAATGACTTTGGCATTAAAGCACTAGCCGCCGCATAAATGGCATTACCAATAAGGCTTAAAAAGAAAATACCCTTTAGTGGCTTTAAATAGACCAGTAGGCGTTTATATACCTGCCAATTAGTTGCATTATTAAATGATATCTTCTCAGAATTGTCTTCTGATGCAGTGGACGAATTAGGAGGGGTTGGATTAGACATATAGATTACTCTTCGGTATACCCTAAAGTAAGGTATACCGAATTAAACAGCTAAATTGAATGATTCTGCAGTACGATAGTTAAAAGCTACTCGGAGGCGCCCGATCGTTGTGTTGTAATACTTAAATGCACAAAGCCCAGTTTTCCGGCTACATCCATTGCTTTCACAACATACTCATGTGGCGTCTTCGCATCAGCAGTAATGATAAAAGGTAATTTTTTATCACCTCCTGAAACCTTAGTTACCGCTTTCTTTATGGTTTCTTCTTTGTTGTTAATCAGGGGGCGGTTATTTATTGAAAACTCGCCTTTATGATTAATCACAATCTCAATTTTTTTAGTCTCTGTTGTACTCTTTTCACCCGCCGCCTCTGGTAATTCAATTTCAAGATGGCTTTCTTTGGTGAATGTGGTTGATACCATAAAAAATATCAACAACAGGAACACAACATCAATAAGAGGGGTTAAATTAACCGATAACTCTTCGTCAGCCTGGCGTTTAAATTTCACGGTGCTCAGACCCCATTTGTATTTATTTCACGATCACCATGAACCACTTCAACAAGCTTAACCGCCTCTTGCTCCATGCTTATAACTATCTCGTCTACACGTCGCATAAAATAACGGTGAAAAATAAGTGCTGGTATCGCAACCGCCAAGCCTGCGGCCGTGGTTATAAGTGCTTCAGATATACCACCTGCTAATGCGGCAGCATTACCTGTTCCTTCTAGTTGAAGTTGAGCAAATACTTTGATCATGCCAATAACAGTACCTAGCAAACCTAGTAAAGGCGCGATGGCAGCAATAGTACCCAAAGCCGTAAGAAATCGTTCCATTTCATGTACAACATGACTGGCCTCTTCCTGAATGCTCTCTTTCATTATTTCACGGCCATGCTTTGCATTACTAAGGCCAGCAGCAAGAATTCTACCCAGCGGGTTAGACTCTTTAAGTGCTTTCATTTTTTTGGAATTTAATTCTTTATTTTTTATCCAGCCCCATAGTTCATTAACAACTTGTTTGGGGGCAACTTTGTTGACTCTTAAAGTCCAAAATCGCTCTAGGATAATTGCTAATGCCAATACAGAACAAAGCAAAAGAGGAATCATGATGGCGCCACCAGGCCTCAACAACTCAAACACACACTATCTCCCTTATAAAATTTGACAATACTTTACCATAAAGTTAATGGTTAACAGTAGCTTATTTACCCTACTGAATCCAACTTTAAAACAACCAAAACGCATCATCTATGTCTCTTTGCTTTTTAAGTGTCCATTTTTTGGTTTTTATAGTTCCATCCTCTTGGTTTGAAGTAATAATAATGGCCCCTTCTAACGCTGTATTATATTGACTAGCCCCTTGGTTTAGCACACGACCAACCGTAGCGGGGTGTGGGTGGTTAAAGCGGCTTTTATAACCCGCTGAAAAAACAACGACCTCAGGGTTTACCGCATCCAATAATCTATAGCCGGTGGCATTTTTGCTGCCATGATGCCCTGCGATCAAAATATCTGACACCAACTCACCACCTGAACGTTTTACAAATTCTTTCTCTGCTTTTCCTTCAAGGTCGCCCATTAACAAAACAGAAAACGTTTCAAATTGGAGCTTCAATACACAGGAGTGATTATTTGATGATAAGCCCTTTAACGCACCAACCTCACCTTCTCCGGCTAAAAACAAAAAATGAGCTTTATACCAATACGTTTCAATTTTATGGTCATTTGCACATAACAACGCATCAATTTTATGTTTTATGCGACCAGGTTCACCCGAAATAACCTTACGTATAGTAAATTCAGATTGAATGCTCACCAAACCTCCTGCGTGGTCGTTATCTCCATGACTAAGGACTAACATTTCAATTTCTTTAATGCCTCTTGAATGTAAAAAAGGAATTAATGATCTTTCTGCGGCATTACCGTGTTTATATTCAGGCCCGGTATCATAAACAATCGCCTGATCTCCATTAATAGCCACAACAGAAAGCCCCTGCCCTACATCTAAAATAATCAACTCAGTGTCTGATTTAAGCGGAGGGTCTAATTTAAAACCCAACAACATACATACAATTAACACTGACCATAATTTATAAGCGCGCCACAAAGGAAATATCAAGATAAACAATATAATTAACGATACCGTTAAAACCACATCAAGGGATGGTTGATTCAGTGTTATTCCAGAGTACCCTTCAAAAAACGTTAAGTATTTAAACAATACACGGAGTGATACATCAGAGAGGTACAAAAAACCAAATGACATGGTTGAAGAAAAAGGCGCCAGCAGTAATGAAATAAACACTAAAGGCACGGTAAAAAGACTCACTAGAGGTACTGCTACAAAGTTGGCTATCATCGATGTAAAGCTAACCCCCATACCACTAATCAGGAGTACAGGGCATAGCCCCACGCATATAGCCCACTGCATATTCACAGCAGATTTAATGCCCCGAAACCAAGACGACGAGAAATTAGTACTTACGGGTTTATCACCGTTAATAACGCTTGATGCTACGACAAATAGTGTCCATACCGCTAAAAATGACAACCAAAAGCCATAATCCAACACGCTATTAGGATCTATCACTAAAATAATTACGGCCGCTATTATTAGCCTTGTATTGGTACTTAAGCCTTGCCTTAATAAGCGGCAAAGTACAAACACCAATATCATCAGTAATGCGCGTTGAGTTGATACAGAAAATCCAGCCATGGCTGAATAAAAGAAGGCGGCTAACAAAGACAATAAGGTACTAAATATTACTTTATTTCGCTGAACCGAGGCATAAAGAGAGGCGCTTAAAACAAATTTTAGTAGCTTGAATATAAGAGCAATAAATAATAGTACAGCACCATAAACTAACCCAATATGAAGCCCCGAAATAGCAATTAAGTGCTGAGTGCCTGTGTTTTTAAATAACTCCCAAGATTTTTCTGGTATATCACCCCTATAGCCTATGGATAAGGCCTTTATGACAGAAATATTATCAAAGTCTTTTTCATAGGCAGAAAGGTACTCATTTATTTGTATTCTAAACGCTGTTAAATGGCACAAAGGGCTATAGTTATTACAGTAATAGTCTTCTCCCTCGGGTTTAATACCCTTAATCGCTTTAACATACCCTACCCCATGAATTCCTTTTCTAAATAACCACTTTTCATATAGAAAACCTCCAGGGTTAACCATGCCATGTGGTTTTTTAATACGTATATCGAAGGTATTGACGCCCCGAAGAGGTATTGGATCCTTGGTATACCAATTCAACTTTAAACGTAAGTTTTCTGCATATTGTTCAGGTGCTTCTTTTATGAAAATTGAAGCATTACACAGCTCAAAGGCAATGAATGAACCTTTATTTGTAGGAATAGAACATACATAGCCGGTAGCGACGAGTGTCGTACTCTCAAATACTTCATCAATAACTTTATTTTTATTAAATTCTGAATACAGGCTAGACCAAGCTACCGCAATAATTAAAGCAGCAAGCCAGCTAAAGCGGTTAAAGTAAACAAACAATAGAATAGAAAAACCAAGGGCGGCTATTAGATAAGTGATGGGGATGATTTCTCCCCAAATATGAAACAATAGCACTCCGGCTATATAGGCGATCATCCATGAGCGCATACGTTAAAAACCTCAAACTGTAATGTATCTACAAAAAAGCGTAATAAATTGATAAATATTAACTTAAATCAATGGCCAATTGGCTCAAGTAATTCTAAAATCAAACGTATAGAACACACTCAGCATCCTTTTTAACACTGAAGACCTCATTCTATAAAACAGAAGATCCGCTATTTATGCCAAAACGCGTACTAAAACGTATTTTCCCTTCTCCCGATAAAATTAAGGAGATTAAAGCACTGCATTTTTTAGGGGATGTACTTCACGAACCTAACCTTTGGCATGTTAACAGGCACTCGGTGTCTAAAGCGTTTTTAGTGGGTATATTCTGGTGCTTTATTCCAATGCCATTTCAAATGATTCCAGCGGCTTTTGTTGCCATCTGGTTCAATGCCAATTTACCTATCTCTGTTGCCCTGGTTTGGATTAGCAACCCTATTACCATGACCCCCATGTTTTACTTTAACTACTTAGTGGGCGCACTTGTTCTTAATCGGCCTACCATTGATTATGAGTTTCAGCTCTCTTGGGAATGGCTAAGCGATAAGCTTATTGAAGTAGGCATACCCCTTTACGTGGGGTCATTGGTATGTGCTATTGTTTTTTCTACCGTATGTTATGGCTTAGTTCAGTTTTTGTGGAAGAAGAAAGTTAGAAAGAACTGGCATAATCGCCAAGCCAAAAGACAAGTAGCCATTAGTAAGTAATATAGGGTGCGCTTGCGCACCATGAGTTTTAACAAGCAGATCGGTGCGCAAGCACACCCTATATATCATTCCATTGTTTTTAACGTTTTGTCTTCCAAATGCAGCATTCGATCCATTTTCTTTGCTAACACCAAGTCATGAGTAACTACTACAAAGCTGGTTTTAAGCTCTAATTTGAGTTCCAGAATCAGCATTTGTACTTTCTGAGCAGTACCTTCATCGAGGTTACCCGTTGGCTCATCCATTAGCACACACTTTGGGTCATTAACCAAGGCTCTCGCAATAGCAACCCGCTGCCTTTCGCCGCCTGATAACTCTGAGGGTTTGTGCCCTGTTCGTTCTGCCAAACCAACTTTTGTGAGTAAGTCTGTCGCTTTTTGAATTGCTTTATTTTTAGGTGTATTACCTATAAGCAAAGGCATACATACGTTTTCAAGGGCGGTAAACTCAGGTAACAAATGATGAAACTGGTAAACAAAACCCAGATATTCGTTTCTGATTTTGCCTTTTCTGGCTTCTTTTAATGAGTGCACGTCGAAATCATTGATCCAAACATTACCCGCATTAGGTTTATCAAGACCGCCTAACATGTTGAGTAAGGTTGTTTTCCCTGAACCAGAGCTACCTAGAATGGCAACAGACTCACCCTCACACAGAGAGAAGTCTATACTTTCAAATATAGAGAGTTTTCCTTTACCTTCTTTATACGTTTTGCATAGACCCGCTGCCCGTAAAATAATATTACTCATATCGCAAAGCCTCTGCAGGTTCTACTTTAGATGCTTTCCAGGCGGGGTAAATAGTCGCTAAGACACTCATCAAAAAGCCGCTTCCACATACAATAAATACATCATTCCAAAGTAACTGCGATGGAAGATAGCTAATAAAGTAAACATCTGCGTTAAGGAACTGATGCCCTAATACCGCTTCAAGCCACTTAATAATTGAACTCACATTCAAAGAAAGTAAAATGCCTGCTGTGGTACCGAGCAAGTTACCAATTAAGCCTATAAAAGTACCCTGCATGATAAAAATAGTCATTATCGCTTTAGGGCTTGCTCCCATAGTTCTTAAAATAGCAATATCTGATTTTTTATCTGTTACCACCATAACGAGCGTTGATACAATATTAAACGCCGCTACAGCAACAATCATCATCAATAAAAGCCCTATCATGGTTTTTTCCATCTTAATTGCCTGAAAAAGGTTACCGTGAGTGCGGGTCCAATCACTGCTGTAATAGCCGGGTGGTAATTTGCTGGCTATTTCATCAGCAATCATCGGTGCTTTAAATAAGTTAGATGTTTTAAGACGAATACCATGTACACCATTTTGCAGGCGAAGCACTTTAGCGGCATCTTTCATGTGCACTAAGGTTAGAGTGCTATCTAGATCAGCACCTACTTTAAAGATTCCCTTTACTGTAAAGCGTTTAAGCCGAGGGAAAACGCCTGCAGGTGTAATTGACGCCTCAGGAAGAACGATGGTGACCTTATCACCAACACCAATACGCAGGTAGTTAGCTAATATTTGACCAATAACAATGCCGTATTTACCGGGTTTCAGGTCATGAATTGAGCCGGTAACCATGTGTTGAGATATGATGGACACCTGATCTTCTTCATCAGGTAAAATACCATTCATTAATATCCCGCGAACACCGCTACCATGAGTCACCATGCCTTGGGCTTTTATAAAAGGCGCGGCGGCAACTACTTGAGGATGCTCACTTGCAAGATCATCAATAGACTGCCATTCCTCCATGTTTCCATAATGCTTAATAACTGCATGAGGAACCATACCAAGAATGCGCTCTTTCAACTCTCTATCAAAGCCGTTCATAACCGACATAACGGTGATTAAAACCGCTACCCCTAAGGTTAATCCAACCATTGAAGTAAGAGAAATAAAAGAAATAAAGTGATTGCTGCGCTTTGCAGCTGTGTATCGTAAGCCGATAAATATAGGATAAGGTCTAAACATGGCGGAATTAAAACACACATGAATTAAAAACAATAGACTTATACTTTTAAAAATAAGTGTTAAACTTTAGTTATGAGGAATAATGACTATGTCTAAGCGCATTACTAAAGCCATTTATAAACAAGTACCAGAACATCTATCTAAGGATGAGGCACTTGATCGCAGGCAGTTTTACAGAATAAGTGATCGTGCATTAATTGATATTAAAATAGTCAAAAATTTAGACGTTGATGCTGAAAGTCAGTTTGATTTAAGCCCTACCTTTTCTATTCTTCGAGAGTTTCAACAACTTGATATTGAGTCAAAACATTTATTACGGCAAATTACCGATAAAGACAAAAGCCTCGGCCTTTATCTTAAGAATTTAAACTCCAAGCTTGAAGCATTAGCAAGAGGGGTAGCGTTAGGTAATGAGCTAGTAGATGAAGCAGGCTTAATTGATATAAATATTAGTGAGGGAGGGTTCTCTGCTGGGTTTAAAAACCCAATCCCGGTTAATAGTTCTGTCGTCACCAAGCTCATTTTATTGCCATCATTTACGGGCCTTATTCTTAAAGGTGAAGTCATTAGCTGTGAACAAGACAATGATCAGCATATTATTCATATCAAATTTTATAAGCTCGATAATTTCAACCAGCAACTTATTGCTCGGCATGTTATTAGAAAACAAAGCAGAGAAAGAATGCCACTCCATATCGACCCTACTTAAGCCTTTGTAAAATAGTCATGCAATACGCAATTTACAAACTACTCTAATATATAACATTAACTGCAAGAACAGGTATCACATGAACAAACTCTTGATTATTATCTCAGCTATTCTTTTTTCAACCGTCGGCTACTCAACACTTGTTCATGCTGAAAATATAAAAATTGGCCTCTCTCAACAAGGCCCTGAGAATCAAAATATTAATCGCCCTAAGTTTGGCATGACAATGAAAAAGGTAAAATCTTACTTTGGTGAACCCACTAAAATTAGTGGCCCAACAGGCAAACCTGCCATTTATTTGTGGGAATACCCTGAATTTTCTGTCTACTTTGAAGGCGAGTATGTGTTACATAGCGTGCTTCTTCACTCAGCAGAACCTAATAAAAAATAATGTACAATGAAGACCAATGTATTTAGCGCAAAAAATAGCGGCTCAATTGAAAGTTCAAATGCAATAACATTCCCCCCGGAGTGGGCTCATCAATATGCAGTGCTATTAACTTGGCCGCATAAAGATACTGACTGGGAGTCAACCCTCAGTGAAGTTGAACCTCTTTATCTGCAACTAGCAAAAGAAATTCTCAAAAGAGAACATTTAATTGTTAGTTGTGGTGACGCTGAAAAAGTAAACTCCATAAAACACGCGTTAAGTGCTTACGCAAAATACGGGTTTACTGTCTACGTTTATGCTGTAGCCTCCGATGACACGTGGACCAGAGACCACGGCCCAATCACAGTTGTTAATAATGGCCATCAAACACTCATTGATTTTGAGTTTAATGCGTGGGGAGGTAAGTTCCCCTATGGTAAAGATAATCTAATTAATACCGCGTTAAAAGACAGTGCTGCCCTCGCTGATTATCACTATACAAAGTCAGATATTATTTTAGAAGGTGGGTCAGTTGAATCTAATGGTGAAGGGGTATTATTAACCACCAGCGAATGCTTACTTACTCCTTCAAGAAACCCCAATCTAAACAAAGCGCAACTTGAACAAGCACTTAAAGAACAACTGGGTTGCAATGCAATGTTATGGTTAGATCATGGGTACCTTGCAGGAGATGATACAGATAGCCATATAGACACCCTCGCCCGCTTCTGCGCTAACGATTTAATATGCTATGTAAAATGTAGTGATGCAAACGATGAGCATTATGACGCATTAAAAAAAATGGAAGACCAACTACGCTCTTTTAAACAACAAAACGGGCAACCATACAGGCTTAAAGCGCTTCCTATGGCCAGCGCTATATTTGATGAAGAAGAAAGATTACCCGCCACCTATGCTAATTTTTTAATTATTAATAAGGCGGTGCTTGCCCCTATTTATAACGTTAAAGAGGATGAGGCTGCGTTAAAGGTACTCAAGGAGTGCTTTCCCGACCGCGAAATTATTCCTATAAATTGTTGCCCCTTGATAAAACAACACGGTAGTCTCCATTGTATAACGATGCAAATCCCCTGCATCAAGAACCTAGGGTGAGTATTAGGCTAATGTCAAAAAATTTGAAAGTTGCGGCCATTCAACAGCGGTGCACCCCTGATAAAAAAACCAATCTTTTATCAACAGAAACAAAAATTATAGATGCAGCAAAAGACGGGGCTCAATTAGTTGTGCTTCAGGAGTTACATACTTCACAATATTTTTGTCAAACTGAAAATACAGCACTATTTGATCTCGCTGAAACAATACCCGGCCCAACAAGCAATAAATTATCCGCTTTAGCAAAAAGCTTAAACATTGTTATTGTGGGCTCTATTTTTGAAAAAAGAGCAACGGGGATTTATCACAATACCGCCGTTGTAATTGAATCTGATGGGTCCATTGCTGGCACCTATCGAAAAATGCATATTCCTGATGACCCCGGGTTTTATGAGAAATTTTATTTTACTCCCGGTGATGCTAAAACACCGAACGAGTCAAACACGCGTTGCGAATCAGGATTTAAACCTATTAAAACCAGTGTAGGCTCACTAGGCGTACTTGTTTGCTGGGACCAATGGTACCCTGAAGCAGCACGCTTAATGGCTTTAGCCGGTGCACAGTTGCTTATTTATCCTACAGCGATAGGCTGGGATAAAAATGACAAAGATGATGAACAACAACGCCAACTAGACGCATGGGTAACCGTACAACGAGGTCATGCCATTGCTAATAATTTACCGGTTATCTCACCCAACCGAGTAGGCCATGAACCTGACCCTAGCGGGCATACTGACGGTATAACGTTTTGGGGAAACAGCTTTATTTGTGGCCCTCAAGGGGAGATACTCAGCCAAGCAGACTCAAGTAATGAGAAGAATCTACTGGTTGATATAGATATGGAACGCTCCGAAGAGATAAGGCGCATATGGCCTTATTTTCGTGACAGAAGAATTGATGCATATGATGACTTAACCCGCCGTTATATTGATTAAAAGGCCCACTATGTCTAACGCTATTAACAGCACTATTAAGCAACTGAATACGGTTTTATTAGGCAAAGAGCAACAGGTAAAGCTCGCCCTTGCGTGTATTTTGGCTAGAGGCCACCTTTTAATTGAAGATATTCCTGGCTTGGGTAAAACAACCTTAGCTCACGCATTGGCTAATAGTCTTGGCCTCAGTTATAACCGAATTCAATTCACCAGTGACCTACTACCTTCAGATCTTCTTGGTATTAATATATTTGATAGAAACAGTACCGAGTTTGTATTTCATCCTGGGCCTGTTTTTTCACAAATTGTTTTAGCCGATGAAATAAACCGGGCAACACCTAAAGCGCAAAGCGCCCTTTTAGAGGCAATGGAAGAACAACAAGTAACCATTGAAGGGGTAACTAGACCCTTACCTCTTCCCTTTTTTGTTATTGCAACTCAGAACCCCCTTGAGCAATCAGGGACGTTTCCTTTACCAGAGTCGCAGTTAGATCGTTTCTTAATGCGTATTAGCCTTGGCTACCCTACCCCTTCATCTGAAAAAGAGTTGCTTTTAGGTACCGACCGAAGAGATATTATTAAGCAATTGCAAACGCTATTACCTTATGACACCTTAATAGAATTACAGCAGCAGGTAGATAACGTGACTGCGTCTGAGCCTTTAATTGCCTATATTCAACGCATTATTTTATATACAAGAGATAACGCACCTTATGGGCACGGCTTATCTCCTCGAGGAGGGTTAGCCCTTCTCAAAGCATCCAAGGCATGGGCTTTAATTGATGGGCGCCACAGTGTGCTTCCTGACGATGTACAGGCGGTATTACCCAGCGTAGTTGAGCACCGTTTAGGCTCAAGTAGCAGTGTCATCAATCAGTCTGCTTCAAATAAAATTTTGCAGGCCGTTGATATTTTCTAAGTTCGAACCCATCTATCTTGTTATCGAACTATCTATTAATGGCATATTCCATTTATAATTTCGTCATTGTTTTTTTTAACAACTTTTTTAAACCTCTTACTGGAGATGCCTTACTCTCATGAGCACAACTAAGCATTGTAAAACACTCATTCTCGGTTCTGGTCCTGCTGGCTACACGGCCGCTGTTTACGCAGCACGCGCCAATTTAGACCCGGTTATTATTACGGGCATTCAAGCGGGTGGTCAATTAACCCAAACTACCGATGTAGACAATTGGCCTGGTGACGCACAAGGTGTTCAAGGCCCTGAGTTAATGCAGAGAATGCAAGAGCATGCAGAGCGCTTTGATACAGAGATTGTTTATGACCATATTAATGAGGCTGACCTTTCTTCACGTCCCTTCACCTTAAAGGGTGATTCTGCGGTATATACCTGCGATGCATTAATTATTGCGACTGGTGCATCTGCAATGTACTTGGGTCTTGAGTCTGAAGAAAAGTTCAAAGGTCAAGGTGTTAGTGCTTGTGCAACCTGTGACGGATTCTTTTATAGAAAGAAAAAAGTAGCGGTTATTGGTGGTGGTAACACGGCGGTTGAAGAAGCGTTATATCTTTCTAATATTGCCAGCGAAGTCACATTGGTACACAGAAAAGACAAACTCCGTGCTGAGAAAATACTTCAAGACAAACTCTTTGAGAAAGAGAAGAATGGCAATATAACCATCGAGTGGAATACAACCCTAGATGAAGTGCTTGGTGATGGCACAGGTGTTACAGGCGTAAGACTCAAAGATAATAATGGTGAAACGAAAGATCTTGATTTAGCCGGTGTATTCATAGCTATTGGTCACAAGCCAAACACAGACCTTTTCGAAGGTCAGCTTGAAATGAATAACGGTTACCTTTCTATCAAAACAGGTTTGGAAGGTAATGTAACTGCTACCAGCATTCCTGGTGTGTTTGCTGCAGGAGATGTGACCGACCAGGTTTACAGACAAGCAATCACCTCTGCTGGGTTTGGCTGTATGGCTGCCCTTGATGCTGAGAAATTTTTAGATTCTGAGTAACTATTATTTTGTAGGGTGTGCCGTGCGCACCAGAAGATGTAAGCTAAAACCGGTGCGCACGGCACACCCTACAAATATCTGATTAAACCTTCATAACTGAACCTTCACACCTATGTCTCAAATCCCTTGGTTAGAAGAAGACTTAGAATTCCCTGATATTTCATCCGCACTAACAGACCCTGATGGTCTTTTAGCCGCTGGTGGCGACCTAACTATTCCAAGATTAATCAAAGCCTATCAGCAGGGTATTTTCCCTTGGTTTGATGATGACCAACCGATTATGTGGTGGTCCCCTAACCCTCGCTGTGTTTTATTTCCTGAAAATGTTCACATTTCAAAAAGCCTACGAAAGAAGTTAAACAAAAACCTATTTACCGTTACCTTCGATAAGGACTTTCAGGGTGTTATTCAGCAGTGTGCAGACTCACGTCAGGCAACAACAGGAACATGGATAACAGATGATATGCAGGAAGCGTATTTAGCGCTTCATGAACAAGGTACTGCGCACTCTGTTGAAGTATGGATGAATGACGAACTAGTGGGTGGCCTATATGGGCTTGCTTTAGGTTGTTGTTTTTTCGGTGAATCAATGTTCTCAACCGCTACCGATGCATCAAAAGTAGCCTTTGTTTATCTTTGTAATCAATTACGAGAGTGGGGTTATTCAATTATAGATTGCCAAGTCGAAAACCCTCACCTGTTCACTCTCGGTGCTGAAAATATTCAGCGTTCTGAATTTCAAACTATACTAGAAAGTAACATTCACAAAAAACCTAAGCCTCACGATTGGGTATTTAACTGGCGCTGGGTTAAAGGACTATAACGCTGTGACGAGTCTTAAAACACTTGTATTCTATGCAACACCAGAACATGACTGTAGCTATCTTGAGGGTAAGAAAGCGACCACTATGTTTGTAGACCCTCGTGCCAAAATAAATACTGAACTTTATTCTAGGTTATCGGCACTTGGTTTTCGCCGTAGTGGCGATCATTACTACCGCCCTCATTGTACCGACTGCAATGAATGCAAGGCGGTAAGGTTACCCGTTAATCTTTTTACTCCAAGTAAAAGCCAAAAAAGAAATATTAAAAAGAATATTGGGCTTGAGACATCCATTACTCCACCCGAATTTTATCAACATCATTATGACCTTTATGAGAAATATATTTCCGTACGCCATGCTGATGGTGACATGTTCCCTCCCAGTGAAGAGCAGTACCGGTCATTTCTTGTTGAATGTAACCCTGGCACCTTCTTTCTTGAATTTAAATATAAGGGTGAAGTAATTGGCGTATCGGTCATTGATGAGTTAGATGATGGCTTGTCGGCCGTGTATACCTATTTTGACCCTGAAATATCAGCACGGAGCTTAGGGGTGTATTCTGTTTTATGGCAAATTGAAGAATGTAAACGGCGGTCTTTAGATTACCTTTACTTAGGCTACTGGATTGAAAATTGTAGAAAGATGGAATATAAGACGAAATACCGCCCTTTAGAGCTCTTTATAGATAACCAATGGGTTCGATTTAGTAATTAATACACAAATATTTTGCCTATTACTTCAAATTAAG
Organism: Hahellaceae bacterium; assembly: GCA_016744695.1. Taxonomy (GTDB): domain Bacteria; phylum Pseudomonadota; class Gammaproteobacteria; order Pseudomonadales; family Oleiphilaceae; genus Alkalimarinus. Next base: position 108,003 of record JADGDV010000002.1, on the reverse strand, counting down.
GCAGAATGGCGCACTTTTCAAGCAGAGGTTAATTTAAACCCTGCTTAATGACTGATTTGTTAACGAGGTTTTTGTTCAATGGCGAAAGAAGATGTGATTGAAATGGAAGGGACTATCATCGACACCCTTCCAAACACCATGTTTCGTGTAGAACTTGAAAATGGGCATGTTGTAACGGCTCACATCTCTGGAAAAATGAGAAAGAACTACATTCGAATTCTTACAGGTGACAAGGTAAAGTGTGAATTGACACCTTACGACCTAAGCAAAGGACGCATCACATACCGTGCGCGCTAACCTTAACTCGTAAAGAGTGCTTAAAAAGAAAGTGTAAGATATAAAAAAGGGTGCATTATGCACCCTTTTTTAGTTTTAGGTAATCACACACCTATGACTAAGCCGGAACCGACTCATAATCAAATGCTATCTCTCCGTCTCTGACGGTAACAAATACATCGCCACCTGATTCAGATAAATCACCGAATAGAATTTCTTCAGCCAACGGCTTCTTAATTGATTCTTGTATCAAACGAGCCATAGGTCTAGCGCCCATCTTCACATCATAACCACGATCTGCAAGCCACAACTTTGCTTCATTATCAACATGTAAGACAACATTCTTATCATCAAGTTGAACCTGTAACTCTGTTAAGAACTTATCAACAACGTGCGTGATAGAACCCTTAGCTAATGGTGCAAACTGAATGATGCCATCTAACCTGTTCCTAAACTCAGGTGTAAACACTTTATTAATCGCTTCCATTCCATCGGTACTATTATCTTGCTCACTAAAACCAATAGATCGACGACTTAATAATTCAGCGCCCGCATTCGTTGTCATGACAAGAATAACATGCCTAAAGTCTGCCTTACGCCCATTGTTATCGGTTAAGGTGCCATGATCCATCACTTGCAGTAACAAATTGAACACTTCAGGGTGTGCTTTCTCAATTTCATCAAGAAGCAGCACGCAATGAGGCGTTCTATTAACCGCTTCAGTTAACAGTCCACCTTGGTCAAACCCCACATAACCCGGAGGCGCACCAATTAGCCTAGACACCGTATGGCGCTCCATATATTCAGACATATCAAATCTAACTAATTCGATACCAAGCACCTTAGCTAACTGATTTGTAACCTCAGTTTTACCAACACCTGTTGGACCTGAAAACAGAAATGCCCCATCAGGCTTCTCAATTGATTTAAGCCCTGCTCTTGCTAATTTAATTGCCGTAGATAATGAGCCGATTGCAGGATCTTGCCCAAACACAACCAACTTAAGGTTACGCTCAAGGTTTTTCAGTTGATCTTTATCTGATGTAGAAACACTCTTAGGCGGAATTCGTGCAATGGCTGCAACCACATCTTCTATGGCCTGCACGCCGATCACTTTCTTACGCTTATTGGCTGCCTTTAATCGCTGACTAGCGCCCGCCTCATCAATTACGTCAATTGCCTTGTCTGGCATGTGACGATCAGTGATGTAACGGTCTGCAAGCTCTGAAGCCGCTTTTAATGCTTTATCGGTATACTTAAGTTCATGATGCTTCTCAAAGCGAGACTTAAGCCCTTTAAGTATTTGATAGGTATCTTCTACATCAGGCTCATTAACATCAATTTTCTGGAAACGCCGCGCAAGCGCACTATCTTTTTCAAAAATACCTCTAAACTCAGAAAAAGTAGTTGAGCCAATACAACGCATTTCACCCGAACTCAACATAGGCTTAAGCAGGTTTGCCGCATCCATAACACCGCCAGAAGCAGAGCCAGCACCTATAATTGTATGAATTTCATCAATAAACAATACCGCATGCTCTTGCTTCTTAAGCTCAGCCAAAAGTAACTTAAATCGTTTTTCAAAGTCACCTCGGTATTTAGTGCCGGCAAGTAACGCCCCTAAATCTAAAGAATAGACAACCGCATCAGCGATAATATCCGGTACTTCTCCATCTTCAATTTTCTTGGCTAGACCTTCTGCAATCGCAGTTTTACCTACGCCTGCTTCGCCAACCAATAAAGGGTTATTTTTTCGTCTTCGGGCTAAAATTTGAACAACACGCTCAACTTCTTTGTCACGACCTATAAGCGGGTCTATACGCCCATCATTTGCCATTTCATTAAGGTTAGTAGCGTAGGCTTCTAAAGGGTTTGCATTCCCCCCCTCCTCAACCTTGCCTTCCTGAGCCTCTGACTCACCAGGGTGCTCATGGTCATGATCACCTTGGTGACCGGGTACCTTAGAGATGCCATGTGAAATATAATTCACCACATCAATACGGGCTACACTCTGTTTTTTAAGTACATAAACCGCCTGACTCTCCTGCTCACTAAATATTGCAACAAGAACATTCGCCCCTGTTACTTCCTTTTTGCCAGAAGATTGGACATGAAAGACAGCCCTTTGTAAAACACGCTGAAAACCCAGTGTCGGTTGCGTTTCACGCTCGTCATCACTGGTAGGAATTAACGGAGTTGTCGAGTCTACAAACTCAACTAGCTCATCTCTTAAAAGAGATAAATCAGCTGCGCAAGCACCCAACACTTTAATTGCATCGTCGTTATCTAAAAGAGCAAGAAGAAGGTGCTCAACCGTCATAAACTCATGACGCTTTTCACGCGCACTTCTAAACGCTGTATTTAGTGTAAGTTCGAGGTCTTTACTTAGCATCTTTCACCCCAAGTGGTACTAGTTGCACCAGAAAAATATGTAACATCATTATGTGGCCGGCCATTTTTGAGACTAAACATACTTATAACCAACGTTAGTCAACTCGCTCTATGTCACAAAATAATGGGTGTTCACACTCGGCAGAGTAATCATTCACCTGCGCTGCCTTTGTTTCAGCAATGTCGCGTGTAAATACCCCACATACCGCCTTCCCTTGTGTGTGTACGGCCAGCATTACCTGTGTGGCCTTTTCTTCATTCATTCCGAAAAACGTTGTTAATATTTCAACAACAAAATCCATTGGTGTGAAATCATCATTCAGCAAAACAACCTTATACATCGAAGGCCGCTTAAGAGCTGGCTTAGATGGAGCAACTGCAAGCCCCCCGTCACCATCATGCTGATGATCCCCTTCTTGATTTAATATTAGTAGAGTATTTCCAAAAGTAATCATAGCTCAACGTTAAATTTCAAATTTTTACTAATTTTACATTACAAAAACCGCACCTAAAGCGCGCTAAAGCCTCTGTAATGGATGTTTTGTATTTATTAAATAATTTTAACAATACCTTAATTCGGAATTAATTTTACATTAAAGTCGCTTTTATTTGATGCTTTTAGGGAAGAACTAACCTTTTGATCACAATAACTGAGACCCAATTTATACTTCCCTACAACTGGTTATAGGGATTTTGTTCAAAATTTCAACGTTCAATTGCATGAATATTTACTATAGCCCTTGACTAACGATCCATTATGGTAAAAAGTAACTACAATATTTAACAAAAGTTTACATTTGTGCGACATATTTAACTTGTTAAATAGAATGTGAAATACCGTATTAAGTAAAAATAAAACTAAAAAATTAAGGCATGTAATTCAGTGCCGGCAATAATAGTCAGACAAGGGAGTCGATTATGCCTAATGGTACAGTTAAGTGGTTCAACAATTCAAAAGGCTATGGTTTTATAGTTGAAGAGGGAGAAACTGAAGACCTTTTCGCACATTTTTCATCAATACAGATGGATGGCTATAAAACACTCAAGGCGGGCCAAAAAGTTTCATTCGAGAAACAACCTAACGGCAAAGGTGTTCATGCCATTAACATAACGTCTCTTGAGGTTATGCAAGTTAATGATGATAAAATCACACCTCTGAACGCTGTTTCAAACAATATTTCGAAAGAAGCCACCGTTAACCTAACAGAAGCAGCAAATGATATAGCCGCTTCTGCTTAGCTTAATAGACTCGCTCTCAATTCATCCACTAATAAAATTAGTGGATGAATTCTGCTACTTTACTGTTTTATTTTCCATTATAATCCCCATCAAGCCCACCCTTGCACAGAATCAATTTTACCCTCATGCCTCAGCTTATACTTTTTAACAAACCCTTCAATGTTCTTTCTCAGTTTACTGATAGCGACAATAATCGAAGCACATTAGCCGAGTTCATAGATATCAAGAATGTATACGCCGCCGGTCGCCTTGATTATGACTCCGAAGGTCTTTTGCTATTAACCGACAACGGGGAGTTGCAGCACCAAATAACAGACCCAAAGCATAAGCTAGCAAAAACATACTGGGCTCAGGTTGAGGGCGAACCCAGCGAAAGTGATATTAAATTACTTGAAGTTGGCGTAAACCTTAAAGATGGATTAACAGCGCCCGCCAAAGCAAAAATCATCCCTGAACCTCAGATATGGGATAGAACCCCCCCCATAAGAGAAAGGAAAAGCATCGCTACAACCTGGATAGCACTAACAATTACAGAAGGTAGAAACAGACAAGTTCGACGCATGACCGCAGCCATAGGCTTCCCTACATTAAGACTTATTCGATATAGCATTGGTCACTGGACGATTGACGATCTTCAACTAGGAAGCTTTAGCAATACAACGGTAAACGCACCCAAGAGGTCTAGAAAAAATGATATGGACACCCCACGCCACAGTAGCCGTCGTAGTAGAAAAAAACGGTAAATATTTAATGGTCGAGGAAGTCTGCGATGGTGAAACGGTATTTAACCAACCCGCTGGTCACGTTGATGAAGACGAGTCTATTTTAGATGCAGCCATTAGAGAGACGGTTGAAGAAACTGGCTGGAAAGTAAGCATTGACGCTTTTATTGGGCTTTATACTTATAAAGCGCCTAGCAATGGTATTACCTATTATAGAATGTGCTTTGCAGCCACCGCTATTGAAAAAGTAACTGACCAACTAGATATAGGTATTATCAGTGAGCACTGGCTAAGTTATAATGAAATCGGTAATCTGAAATCTCAATTAAGAAGTCCATTAGTCACACAGTGCATTGATGATTTCAAAAATAAAGAACATTACCCATTATCTCTAATTGTAGAAACCTAAGAGTTGAACCCTATAGCATGACAAGCCCACAAAAAAGCATAACATCAAGCAAAGTTATCGTCGGAATGTCAGGCGGTGTAGACTCATCTGTTTCCGCCCTCCTACTTATAGAGCAAGGCTATCAAGTAGAAGGCCTGTTCATGAAGAACTGGGATGAAGATGATGGCACCGATTATTGCACCGCAATGCAAGATCTTGAAGACGCCCAGGAAGTATGTAATAAACTTAATATCAAGCTACATACTGCAAGTTTTGCAGCAGAGTACTGGGATAGGGTTTTTGAATACTTTTTAGCGGAGTACAAAGCAGGAAGAACACCTAACCCCGATATTCTTTGCAACAAAGAAATAAAATTTAAGGCATTTCTTGATTATGCAGTCACATTGGGTGCCGACTTTATTGCAACCGGACATTATGTTCGCAAGAAAACCACCATCAATGAAGAAACAGGTCAAGAGTGTGCTTTTCTTCTAAAAGGTCTAGATAACAATAAAGACCAAAGTTACTTTCTGCATCTGGTAACAGAAGACAAAATAGCCAAAACATTGTTTCCTGTAGGTGAACTTGAAAAGCCAGTCGTTAGGCAGTTAGCTCTTGAAAATGATTTAATTACTCATGACAAGAAAGATAGTACAGGTATCTGCTTCATCGGCGAACGAAAGTTTAAAGACTTTCTTCAGCAGTATTTACCCGCACAACCCGGAGAAATTATTACAGAAGATGGTGATGTTATTGGTCAGCATCAAGGTTTAATGTACCACACGATTGGTCAGCGACAAGGCCTAGGAATAGGTGGGCTTCAAGCTCATGGCGAAGCGCCTTGGTATGTTGCAGAAAAAGATCTTGAGAATAATAAGCTATTAGTTGTACAAGGTAAAAACCACCCTCTTCTTTTTGCTGAAGGCCTTACCGTACAAAGTATTGACTGGATTAATGAACAACACCCTGAGTTACCTTTGAAATGTACAGCGAAAACACGTTACCGCCAACCAGATCAAAAGTGCTTACTTACTTATTCTGACTCAGGTGAAATTATTGTTACCTTTGAAGCACCTCAAAGAGCAATAACACCAGGGCAGTCTCTTGTTATTTATAATGATGATATTTGCCTAGGCGGCGCTATCATAGAATCAACATTATAATTAACTCATATCCCATTGATATAAAGGTTTATTTTGTCACATACAATTGATGAGCAAGTTGTTGCACTCGCGGGTATTTTTCAAGCCGCCGCATTAGTACAACAAATAGCTGAAACATCACAGTACGATAAAACGGCATTAGAAGCATCAATCAAAAGCCTATTCGCCAATGACCCCGAAACAACACTTTCGGTTTATGGTGATGTAAACGGTATAGCGCTTGGCCTTAAAACCTTAAAGCAAGCGTTACAGAAAAAATCTGATAGGGAATATATTAACATTATTCGCTATACCCTCAGCCTTGTTCAGCTTGAAAGTAAACTGAGGAAGCAACCAGAAATGCTTAATATAATTGGGCAGAGGGTTGACCAGGCAAAGAATCAAACGGAACATTTCTCAATCCTACACGAGAATGTTATTCATAACCTTGCCTCTCTCTATATGGATACTATAAGTACCTTTAATTTACGAGTACAAGTTACCGGTAACCCAAACCATCTTAATGTTTCACATAATGCGGCACTAATCAGAGCCTCACTATTAACAGGCATTCGGTCTGCCATTTTATGGAGACAGATAGGAGGCCGACGTTGGAACCTTATTTTTAAACGTAAATCTATTGAAGCCGTTGTAGACCGCTTATTATCACGCACTGAAAACTATTAATGACTCTTTATAGGGTGAGCCATGCGCACCGTGGCCTTTATTTTGGCCTATCCATCAATTTGTAGTATCATTGCGCCCCAATTTCTTTCCCTTTAAAATTTATTTAAGTGAGTCGTTCAATGGAGCTTTCTTCCCTTACCGCAGTATCCCCTATTGATGGTCGTTATGGCAGCAAAGTAAAAGGCCTACGCTCTATTTTTAGTGAGTTCGGACTAATTCGATTCAGAGTAGAAGTTGAAATTCGCTGGCTTCAGCAGCTTGCAAATCACCCTGAAATTACAGAAGTTTCTCCATTTGACACAGCAACCAATCAATTTCTTGATACTATCGTAAACAACTTTAGCATTTCAGATGCTGAGCGCGTTAAAACGATTGAAAGCACAACTAACCACGACGTTAAGGCTGTTGAATACTTAATTAAAGAAAAATTTGAAGCAGTTAAAGATAAACACCCACAGCTTTCAGAAATTTCAGAGTTTGTACACTTCGCTTGCACATCTGAAGATATAAACAATCTATCTCACGGCCTGATTCTTAGAAATGGCATGAGCGAGTGTGTTACTCCAGTAATGGAGCAAGTGATAGATAAACTTAAAGCATTGGCATTAGACTTTGCAGAGCAACCCATGCTTTCGCGTACACATGGCCAAACTGCATCACCAACAACCACCGGAAAAGAACTAGCCAATGTTGTTGCCCGCCTTCAACGTCAATTAAAGCAGATTAAATCTGTAGAGTTGCTAGGTAAAGTTAATGGCGCAGTAGGCAACTACAACGCACACATTGCCGCTTACCCTGATGTTGACTGGGAAACCCATGCTAAATCATTTGTAGAGTCTCTAGGGCTTACCTTTAACCCTTATACTACTCAAATTGAACCACATGATTATATTGCAGAGCTATACGATGCAATTGCACGCTTCAACACCATTTTAATCGACCTTGACCGTGATATCTGGTCTTACATTTCTGTTGGTTACTTCAAGCAAAAGACTATAGAGGGCGAAGTTGGTTCATCTACAATGCCTCACAAGGTTAACCCTATTGACTTCGAAAACTCAGAAGGCAACTTGGGCATTGCTAATGCGATAATGAACCACCTTTCTACTAAGCTACCTATTTCACGCTGGCAGCGTGATTTAACAGACTCAACTGTTTTAAGAAATTTAGGTGTAGGTCTTGCCCATAGCGTTATTGCTTATCAGTCAACGTTAAAAGGTCTTAGCAAGCTTGAGCTTAACCCTACTCGCTTACTTGAAGACTTAGACAATTGCTGGGAAGTTATGGCTGAACCTATTCAAACGGTTATGCGCCGTTACAATATCGAGAAGCCTTACGAGAAGCTTAAAGAGCTGACTCGTGGCAAAGTAATGAACCAAGAGACTCTAAAAGTGTTTATTAATTCTCTAGAAATCCCTCAGTCTGCAAAAGACGGGCTTTTAGAAATGACGCCTGCAAATTACATTGGTAGCGCTATCGCTCAAACTAAAGCAATTTAGCATCTAATGTAATATTGTCAAAATTCGGTGCGCACGGCGCACCCTACGATATGTAGTCAGGCCTATTCAAGGGCCAATACATCCACCCGTAGGGTGCGCCGTGCGCACCGTGAATATCTTTAACACCCGGCTATGACAACTAATTGTTGAATTAGGTTCGCATGATGCACGCTACGATAACGTGCAAGATTTTTGGCTTTCTACTAAACTAGATAAAAAGCTTAAGGTCTATAAACATGATAAGTAATGAAACATCCCTCGAACTAGGGAAAGACGACAAAACTAATCTTTTCTCTACCCCTGCCGCCTGCAAACAACTCACCACAGACATGCTCTGCCAAGCTGAAAATAAAGTGAAAATACTTAGCCGTCATCTAGATAGCGATATTTTTGATCACGAAGAAATACGTGATGCCATTTCAAAGCTAGCCAGAAAGAATCGTCGAAGCGAGATATGCCTATTAGTTGCAGATGAGCGCGCTCTTGTATCTCAAAGCCATCGTTTGATTGAACTAATGAAGCGCTTGTCTAGCAGGATTATCCTAAAAATCATTAACAAAGACTACCCTTACAATGACTCAGCAATGATATTGGTTGACCGCTACGGCGTTATCTTTCAAAAAGATAATTCAGCTTATGATGGCTTTGCTAATTTTAATGATCCGAGCCGAGTAAAACAGCTGTCTGAAATATTTGATACTTTATGGGCTCACGCCAAAAGTTCGATTGAAATGAGACAACTCAAGCTATAAGTCATAACTTTTAACACACCCTAAAATTTAAGCAAAAAAAAACCGCACAATTAAGTGCGGTTTTTTTATAACGCTGCCAGTAGGAATTAACCTGCTAACTTCGCTTTAAGCTCTAAACGACGACGGTGAAGAACCGGCTCAGTATAACCATTTGGCTGCTTAGTTCCCTCAACAACCAACTCAACTGCAGCCTGGAAAGCGACACTATCATCAAAATTACCGGCCATTTTTATATAAGTCGGATCATTTTCATTTTGACGATCAACAACACCCGCCATACGCTTAAGTGTTTCCATTACTTGCTCTTCACTACAAACACCATGACGCAACCAGTTTGACATGTGCTGAGAAGATATACGTAATGTTGCACGATCTTCCATTAAGCCTACATCATTGATGTCTGGAACCTTAGAACAACCAACACCCGCATCAATCCAACGTACAACATAACCAAGAATACCCTGGGCATTGTTGTCCATTTCGTTTTGAATCTGCTCTGTCGTTAGTGTGCTTGGGTCATCCATTACAGGTACACGTAAAATATCATCGACCAATGCATGCTTACGCGTCTTCAACTCGTCTTGAGTTTTGAACACATCAATCTGGTGGTAATGCATGGCATGTAAAGCAGCAGCGGTAGGAGATGGAACCCAAGCAGTATTTGCACCTGCCTTTGGATGTGCAATTTTCTGCTCCATCATCATTCCCATTTCATCAGGAATAGGCCACATACCTTTACCTATTTGAGCACGCCCCTGAAGACCTGTTTCTAAACCAGTATCAACGTTCCAGTCTTCGTAGGCATTAATCCATGCTTGCTGCTTCATAACTGTCTTAGGAATAATAACGCCTGCTTCCATCGACGTGTGAATCTCATCACCGGTACGATCTAAGAAACCAGTGTTAATAAAGACAACACGGTCTTTAGCAACACGAATACATTCTTTAAGGTTTACTGTAGTACGACGCTCTTCATCCATGATTCCCATTTTCACAGTGAAACGTGGTAAACCAAGCGCATCTTCAACACGAGCAAATATCTCATCAGCAAATGCAACTTCTTCTGGACCATGCATTTTTGGCTTAACGATATTAACAGAACCCGTTGTAGAATTTTTGAAAGGTGAGTTTCCATTCAAGTCATGAATAGCGATCAATGTTGTAAACATCGCATCCATAAGACCTTCAGGCACTTCGTTACCTTCGCTATCTAAGATCGCTGGGTTAGTCATCAAATGACCTACGTTACGAACAAATAGCATAGAGCGACCTTTGATAGAAAAGGTATTTCCATCAAGCCCTGTGTATTCTCTATCTGCATTCATTGTACGTGTGAAGGTTTTGCCGCCTTTAGAGACTTCTTCTGCAAGATCTCCCTTCATTAGGCCTAACCAGTTGCTATATATAACAACCTTATCGTCTGCATCAACCGCTGCTACTGAATCTTCGCAATCCATAATAGTAGTAAGCGCAGCTTCCATTAATACATCACTAACGCCAGCCGCATCAGTTTTACCCACTGTACTATCAGCATCTATCTGGATTTCAAAACGCAAACCATTATTCTTTAACAAAATAGCCGTAGGTGCAGAAGCATCACCTTTAAAGCCAATTAACTTGTCTTCTTTAAGGCTTGTAACTGACCCATCAGCCAAAGTAACAGCCAATTTTCCATCAGCAATTACATACTTAGTGCTGTCTTTGTGTGAGCCTGAAGCTAAAGGAGCAGCCTGATCAAGGAAGTCACGGGCGTATGCAATAACCTTATTACCACGAATAGGGTTGTAGCCTTTTCCTTTCTCAGCGCCGTCGTCTTCTGAAATTACATTTGTTCCGTACAATGCATCGTAAAGTGAACCCCAACGAGAGTTTGCAGCATTAAGTGCAAAACGGGCATTCATAACAGGTACAACTAATTGAGGGCCTGCCATTTGAGCAATTTCAGGCTCTACATTAACAGTAGAGGCTTCAAATGCTGCACCTTCAGGAAGCAAGTAACCGATTTCCTGCAAAAAAGCCTTATATTCAGCTGCATTTAGCGGCTGGCCTTTATTTGCTTGGTGATAAGCATCTACTTTAGCCTGAATATCATCTCGCTTGGCTAGTAAGTCTTTATTTTTTGGTGCAAGGTCACTCACTATAGAATCAAACTCTGACCAGAATTTTTCTACTTCAATTCCAGTACCCGGAATAGCCTTTTCATTAACAAAGTCATAAAGAACTTTTTCGACCTGCAGGCCGCCTACTTGAACGCGTGTTGTCATTTATCAAAGCCTCGATATTAATTTATAACCATTTGCCAAATTGAAACAATAATTTTAGGGTGCGAATTTTACACGAAATATGCGTTAAGTTCTAACCATTGTGTCTGGGAGGGAGAGCTTTATAAGTAAATGGAAGATCCAAAACGAAAAAAGCCCACATTCATTAGAATGTAGGCTTTTAGAATAAGTGGCGTCCCCTAGGGGAGTCGAACCCCTGTTACCGCCGTGAAAGGGCGGTGTCCTAGGCCTCTAGACGAAGGGGACGCAATAGACGACTCGTCTTCCTGATTTAGGATGCGCGCATTCTACCGTCAGTTTTTTGGTTGGTCAAGCCCTAAAAAGATCTTCAGTTTTTTTAGCTAAGCATCTGTATTTTCAAGGCATTAGTCTATACTAATATTTAAACTTCACTTGGGCTTAATAAACGAAACTAAAATATGTCAGTCACAGCTATAACAATTATTATAATTTTGATTATTTTAGGGTCAATTACGATCCTTTTCATTAGTCAGGCGCGCGAAAAGGCACGTATAGAGAAAATCAGAAAAACGAATGCACTCCAAGACAAATATCGTCGCATGCAGCGTCTTATAACAGAAATCCCTCCTCAATATTTAAACAAAGAATTACGCATTATAATTCTTGAGGCTTCAATTGAGGCACTTACAAAACTAAAAAATTTAAAGCCATCCCCTGATCTAGAGTCAAAGCTGACTTCAAGCATGGCAAGCCTTCAAGAAGTTAAGAATTCAAATGAAAACCCAAAGCCCATCCCAATAAAGGATGACGTGGCAGCAAAAGAAGTAAGTAAACTTTTAGAACTGCTTTTCAGGTTTATAGAAAGACAGCGTGCCACTAAAAAAATAGACGCCACAGTCAGTAAAAAATACTTGGTTTATATTAATTACCTTATTTCTAAATCTAAATGCGATATATCCATAAACAAAGCAAAAGAGTCGCAAAAAAGCGGTAAATTTAGAGCCGCAATACATAATTATCATACTGCTGTCGCAGAAATGACACGCATTAAAGATAACCCCCTCGCCATAAAGGCAATAAAAAGTTATCGTATAAAAATCAAGGAGCTTGAAACGTTAGCTGAGCAAGAAGGTAAAGAACGATTACCGGAAGAAGACCAAGCGGAAGATGGTTCTTTAAACAAAGAATGGGATAGCTACCTTGATACAGATAAAGAAGATCCCTGGAAAAAGAAAAACGCGTACGATGATTAACAAGCTCAATGATAAAGGGAATAAATCGCCCAAAGGATTCAGTATTAAGTGAAAATTAATTTATCAAACCGACTATCTTTCAAGTTAGCTAGAAATACGGTGCTGGTTGCCTTGTTGTTGGGAATGATACTTAACCTTTTTCAGGTTTTTTTAGATTACCTGAACGAGAAAACAGCGTTAGATCAAGATATTAAAGCGCTGATCACTATAAGTCACACACCAGCCTCGCAAATTGCTTACAACATTGACTCTCGACTAGCAGAAGAGCTACTTGAAGGCTTATTGAAACACCCTTCTATTATTGAAGCAGAAATCATTGATACTGATAATAGAGTTCTGGCAAGAAAACATCGCCAACTGGCCAGCTCACCTTACCGCTGGTTAAGTGATCTACTGTTTGACCCCACAAGAAATTACGCATCTCAACTCGCAGTGCAGCAACTTTCAAATGTCGACTTGGGCAACCTTAATGTTGTTGTAGATACTTACCCTGCAGGTACTGCCTTTCTTAAACGAGCAGCTTTCACATTAATTTCAGGCTTTATAAAGAGTTTATCGCTATCCGCCCTGCTCCTTTTGGTGTTTTATGTAATGCTGACAAAACCTTTACTCAAAGTTATTAACGCTGTGAGTGAGGTTGACCCTGAAACACCAGAAAAAGTACGCTTACCTGTCCCTAAAGGTCACCAGCACGACGAAATTGGTATTCTTGTAGAAAGCACTAACGCACACCTTCAAACGATAGAAAAAAGCCTTCAGTTAGTACGTAAAACTGAATCACGATTAAAAAATTATTCGGAGCAGCTCGAGCAAATTGTTGAAACAAGAACACGCGAGCTGTCAGATAAAAACGACCAAATGATAAAAAGTAATCAAGAGTTGATTATTGCTAAAGAAGAAGCGATTAGAAGAGCCAAGGCACGCGCAAGCTTTCTAGCTAATATGAGTCATGAAATACGCACCCCGTTCAATGGCGTACTAGGAATGATTAGCCTTACAATGGAAGAGCCGCTCAGTGACCGACAAAAACGTCAATTAGACGTTGCCTATAATTCAGGGGTGTCATTGTTAGATTTACTCAATGATATTCTTGATATTTCAAAAGTAGAAGCAGGCAAGCTAAGCCTCGAAAATATTAGTTATGACTTGAGGCACACAGTGGAAGAGGTTTCTAGCCTTCTTGCACAAAATGCACATGCAAAGCATATAGAATTAATTTTAGATATAGACCCTTCCTTCCCTGAATTTGTATACGGTGACCCAACACGAGTCAGACAAATAATAAGTAACCTTTCAGGCAATGCCATAAAGTTTACAGAAACAGGCTCCGTGACTATTAAAATGTACCAAGAAAAAACATTTATCATTATTAAAATAATAGATTCAGGAATTGGAATATCAGCCAATGCAAGGGAAAAAATATTTGCACCTTTTGCACAAGCCTACTCAGATACGACAAGAAAATATGGTGGCACAGGTCTTGGTCTTACGCTTTGCAGACAGCTAGTAGAACACATGACCGGCACTTTAAGCGTTGATTCAAGCGAAGGCGAAGGAAGCTGTTTTACCGTTAAAATTCCGCTTGAAGTTGACAATTCAAGTAAGAAGCAGCCAATAAGTGAATCACTTAGAAATAAAAACTTGGCCATTATTTATAAAGAAGGCAGCGTACTGTTTGAGCACCTCATCAAAGAACTTCACCAATGGGGATTAAGCACTAAAATAATAACCTATCAAGATACTGCTACATTGGCTCAACAACAACTTAAAGTAGACTGTTCACCCAATAGTATTTGTTTAGTCGATAACCCCGAGATTTCAAAGTTAATTAGAGATGAATTCCCTGCAAAAAATATTATTCTAGTATCAGGTAAAAACTACGCAGAAAATAAAGATAGCCAACATCGATCTTTTTTTGGACTTCACCTACATGCCCCCTTCAGCAGAGCATATTTAGAAAACGCATTGTTAAAAACTGCAGGTCAAAAAATAGCTGAGAAACTTGCGCCCCATCATGCACACTCAAATAGCGGTGAAGGGCGTTCAGTACTATTAGTTGAAGACAACCAAGTAAACCAACTTGTTGCTAAGGCCATCCTTTCTAAACTTGGATATAAAGTAATAACAGCACTTAATGGCCAAGAAGCCGTTGACCTTGTTAAGACTCAGTCATTTGATGCCATTCTAATGGACTGCCACATGCCAGTAATGGATGGGTACCATGCCACTCGTATCATCAAGTCTGAACTAAATATGAAAAACCTGCCCATCATTGCTGTTACTGCAAATGTAATGCATGGAGATCGCGAGAAGTGCTATAGCGCAGGCATGAATGACTATATTACCAAACCCTATGAGCGTCATGTTTTGCTTGATGTACTTGAAAAGTGGATTAACATTAAAGACAATTCAGAAATATAAAGCGGCTTGTTTTGTTACTTCATTATTCCAGGTATTTTTTTCAATACCTTACTTAACTCTAAATGAACACCTTGTAAATCTGTGACGGTTAACCCGCTCTCACACATTAGTTTCTCTGGAATTTTACAAGCTCGTGCGCGCAAAGCTACACCGCTTTTAGTTAAATAAACCCTAACTACTCGCTCATCCAGCTCATCTCTTTTTCGTATAATTAAGCCCTGATGCTCCATACGCTTGAGCAGTGGCGTTAAAGTCCCGCTATCTAATTGTAATGCCGATGAAAGCATCCCCACTTTAATACCTGCTTTATTTATTTGTGACGATGCAAGCTCAGTTAAACCAGTATTATAGTGCTCCCATAAAACCATTAAAACCAAATACTGTGGATAGGTTATATCCAGTGCACTCAATAAAGGACGATAAGCCGCCGTCATTTTTCTTGATGCAGAATAAAGCATGAAACACAGCTGGTTTTCTAGTTTGAGTAGGTTTTCAGATTCACTTAGAAGGTTTTGATTGGGCATTTCATTCTCACAAAGGGTGTACAACGCTCTTTGTAGGGTCTCCGTGCGCACCATTCAACGCACGTCACACCCTACAATTAGTTATTCAACTTTAAGCATTCAATAACTTCTCAATTTCCGGAATAAGTTTAGAAGGATCAACTGTTGGCGGAAAACGTTTAACCGTGTTTCCATTTCTATCCACCAAAAACTTAGTAAAATTCCATTTAATTTTTTCAGAACCCAGCAAACCTTTTGCCTCAGACTTAAGTGTTTTATATATTGGGTGTGCCGCGTCTCCGTTCACATCAATTTTAGAGAACATTGGGAATGTCACCCCATAATTTAATGAACAAAATTCGCTAATTTCACTGTCTGAACCAGGGTCTTGATGTAAGAACTGGTTAGATGGAAACCCAAGAACTACCAAGCCTTTATCTGCATACTGCTTGTGTAAGTCTTCTAAACCCTTAAATTGCGGAGTAAAGCCGCATTTACTTGCCGTGTTTACAATTAATATAACCTTGCCTTTGTATTGCTCAAGATTAACTTCTTCACCATTAATTTTTTTTACCGGACTTTCAAAAATACTATTATTCACGACTTACACTCCAATGAACCCACACTTATGATTTAAATATAATACATTGCACACAACTATATTGCACACAATTTATTTGGGTTCTGCTATTCGAGAGAAAGTGCTAATAACTTACTCAGATGTGAAAGCGGCCTACCTGATACCTCTCTTAGCTCATTAAAGGTTTTACTCACTATTAGTAGATCTTTCTTTGAAGTAGGGTTTTTATCTATTATGTTAAGGGTGATAAGTCTTCTAACCACATCATCAGTTAGTATAAAAGTATCTAGACCGACCATTCTCAAAAAATAAGAAGATGATTTCCCCCCCATCCGCTTGAATCGTTTCGATAACAGCGCCCATAAAGCAGTAATATCCTGATCCCAGTTAGCAATAACATACCCAAAACTCCCATTTTCTTTCGAAAGCTCAGTCATTTCTAATGCATTTATGGGTATCGTTTGAAGTTTTCCCCAATGCCTTATTAACCCTTTATCTTGCATTGCCCTTTCCATAAACGCTTCATCAATATAAATCAGCTTATTAGGGTCAAACCCCCAAAATACTTCTTCAAAGTGTGCCCACTTCGAATTAATTACAGAATGCCTCATACCCGCTTGAAAAATCCGCCTGCTCATAACAGATAAAAAAAAGGCATCTGAATGATTTTCAAGCTGCTCTTTTGTTAGTACCACAGGCATAACTGACTCTAGGGCTTCAATAGAATCAAATTTTCTGGCAGCATGTTCATAAATTTCTTCATATAAGTTCAAAGTAATCATCCCTTTGAGGTGTTAAATTCATATTTACTGTACTATTTTGTACCTTACTGAATTAAATACTTTTTAAACAGCGTTTGCATTATATACAATAAGACAATACCTTCGAGATCTCTTAACGTAAGTACAGATTATGAAAAAAATTAAAAAATCGACCAAGTTAGATGACGTTTGCTATGAAATTCGTGGTGAAGTTTTAAAAGAGGCCAAACGACTCGAAGAAGAAGGCCATAGGGTTTTAAAGCTCAATATTGGAAACCCTGCTCCTTTTGGCTTTGATGTGCCTGAAGAATTACAAACAGATATCATTCATAACTTACCTGCGGCACAAGGTTACTGTGACTCAAAGGGTCTGTTTTCTGCCCGTAAAGCAGTAATGCAATATACTCAGCAGAAAAATATTAACGGGGTTGATATCGAAGATATTTATCTTGGTAATGGTGTTAGCGAACTTATCGTTATGTCAATGCAGGCACTCTTAAACAGTAAAGATGAAGTGCTAATCCCTGCTCCTGACTACCCATTATGGACGGCTGCGGTCACGTTAAGTAGCGGTAAAGCTATTCATTATCGTTGCGACGAAGAACAAGATTGGCAGCCAGATATTGAAGATATTCGTAGTAAAATAACCAAGAATACCAAGGCAATTGTTGTTATTAACCCGAACAATCCAACAGGGGCCGTTTATTCTGACGCAATACTTAAGCAGATTATAGAGGTTGCCCAAGAATATGGCCTCGTAATACTTGCTGATGAAATTTACGACAAGATTCTCTACGATGACGCAAAACATATATGCTTAGCATCCTATGCTGATGACCTGCTTTTCCTTACGTTCAATGGTCTATCTAAATCATATCGTGCTGCAGGTTACCGATCGGGATGGTTAGTAATCAGTGGGGCTAAACATGTTGCGACTGATTTTATTGAAGGCCTTGAAATGCTCTCATCGATGCGACTTTGCGCCAATGTACCTGCACAGTTTGCTATTCAAACAGCATTAGGGGGCTATCAAAGTATTAATGATTTGGTGCTACCTGGTGGTCGCTTAAAAGAGCAAAGAGACTTAGCTTGGAAGCTATTGAATGAAATCCCTGGCGTTAGCTGTACAAAGCCTCAAGGTGCTCTGTATTTATTCCCTAAGCTCGACCCTGAGTATTTCAATATAAAGGATGATGAACAGCTTGTGCTTGATCTTCTTAAACAAGAGAAGATGTTATTTGTTCAAGGGAGTGCTTTTAATATTGATGACACACAACATTTAAGGGTTGTTTTCTTACCCCGAGTTGATATTTTGGAAGATGCCATTGGTCGCTTTGCTCGTTTTTTAAGTAAATATAAGCAATAAGCTATGGCTGATTTACATATAGAAGATTTTTTTAAGGATGCGGTAAAGATACTCAATCAGCTTTACCTTAATTTCCCTAAAAAAAGTAGTGTCTTTGTTGAAGATATATCTGGCGATGATATGCCTGATGAATACGGGCTTCACAGCCCTAGGCATCAGGCCTGCTTTGGCTGTATGCTCTGGCTTCAAGAAGAGGGCTACCTACGTTTTGATGAAACTATACGCCAGGAAGCGATAGATCAAGCAGTGCTAACTCAAAAGTCATTTTCACTTTTTTCAAGATCTTGTAGTGACCCCCGAATTTTAGAGATTATCGAGCGGATTAACAGCGAACATCAAACCACTCTATCGCTGGACCTTCAAAGTAATATTCATATCATTAGAGAGATACAGAAAAAAGGGACATCCACACAACTTGCAGAGTCAATGCAGCGTCTTTTATTCTAGTCAGCTAATCTCCGATAATGTAAAACTTTAAGCCCTACGGCATCATCAAACTCTTTCATAACGGGAGCGTTATCTATTCTAGAAATATACTCAAAGTGCTCACCTTTGAGTAACTCTTTAAACGAATTAACCGTAATTAAAGGATCGTTAAGGCAAAATAAGATATCTGCGCCATCAGAAGTCATTATAGCTAGCCTGTTTACTATTTTCTGATAGTCTCTATCCGCTGAAAAACTACCTTTTTGAAATGAAGGTGGGTCAACAATCACTAAATCATAAGGCCCTGATCGCCCTATTCTGCTCCAGCTTTTTAAAATATTTAGCTTTTGAAAGCTGATTTTTTCAGCTGGGTGGTTATTTAACTTATGATTAAGTCGACCTACGGACAATGCCGCAGAGCTCATATCGACATTAACAACATGATTAGCCCCCCCTGCAACGGCTGCTACAGAGAATGAACAGGTATAACTAAATAAATTTAAGACTCTACGACCTGTCGAATGCTCCCTCACCCAATTGCGTCCAGCTACGATATCAGTAAAAAAACCGTAGTTTTGACGACCACCAAGGCTTAACTTATAGCTCAAGTCGTTTTCTTGAATAACTTTCTCAATCGCGGTGATATTCCCTTCGGCATCAAAAACCGGTGAGGTTTTCTCATAGCGAGCCTGAAAAAGCACGGTATTTATCATGGATGAACTAGAAGATGACTCTAACAAATCGCATAATTCTGAACGCCAAGAGTCAGGCCTCTCTTTAAACATTATGATTAATACAATGCCTGAAAAATACTCAATCGTAATATCTTCATAACCAGAAAACGTCTTACCACGACCGTGTAACACTCTGCCTGTATTTTCTTTCAACATTGAAAGGTTGGCATTAATTTCTTTAATAATATGATTCATAAACCACTCACAGCGTGCACTACAAATATTCTACCGGATAGACGATTCGGTCATCATACCCCGTAATAATCTGTCTTAAACCCGCCAAACGTTGGTCTAGCATGTCATCACCAGTATCTACAACAAGCGGCCGACCTTCCAAGGTCTTAATTTTAGATTTTGTAGCCACAATACAAATATTATCTAAACCAATTGTCTGAATGTTACGAGAGCTTAGCTGCTGATTACCTCTACCAAACAAATGACCTTGGCCACCAATAATAGTGACCACTAAACGACTTGGGTACTTAAGCAGCCATTCATGCAACTCATGTTCATTTACGTCAATAGCGACAAATTCATTGTTTAAAAAAAGATCTACGCCTAAAAGTGTCGTATTGTTTAATTCGCATTGAAATTCATTAAGCAGGACATCTTTAATATGCTTAGTAGTACCGCCAGAGCCCAGCACATAAAGCGTATCATCTTCCAACTGTTCAATAATATCCGCTGCGATATCATCAAGTACTAATGCTTCAATTTCCATACCGCCACACTTAACGTGCTGAAGATAACGTCCTTCTTGTGGCGTTAACATTTCACCGTAATGCTTCGATTTTACAATACCCGACCTGAACGCATTTTCATCAATATCACGTACTTCATGTTCAGCTATAGAGACTAAACCACCCTGAACCATATCACTTACCAACGCAGCAGCCGCCTTTGGAGTGACCGCAAACACACCTGAATGCATTTTTACACCCGCTGGCACACCAAGTACTGGTTGTTTGCTAGAAACAGCAGAGCATACGTCTCTTGCTGTACCGTCGCCACCAACAAACAAGAGAATATCTACATCCTCTTCAGCAATGCGTCTTACCGCCTTGATCGTATCTTCTGGTGATGTGTGAGCTTGTTCTGCAGGCGTATAAACAACCGTATACTTTAAGCTTGTCAGTCCACTTTTGGTCGATCGTGTAAAGCAATCCTCTCCCATAGATCCCGAACAAGTAATAAACTCAAGCGAATCGGCTAGTTCATTCAGTACCCCTAGAACCAATTCCGCTCTTTGCGTAGCTCGAGACTCAAAGCCGAGGTCTTTAGCTTGCTGATAAATATCATCTCCGTCACTGCCTTTGAGTCCTGCCGGACCACCAATACCTGCAACAGGATTGACGATTAGTCCAATTTTAAACATTTAGTCCAACTCTAGAGGTTTAATAATAGATATATAAAACTTGGAAGCTATTTACACGTTTGAGTATCTGTTCACTTGTAGCCTTGATGCAGCGGAGCCGAATCAGGGGATGATTAAGCTAAGTGGTAATAAACCCTGATTCCGTTTCACTACATCTAGGCTACGTGTAGATTGTGCACTGATTGTTAAGTGTTTTCATATATAAAGCCGGTGAGCGAGAGTATATCTGCATCACTAAGATCAACAAACTCAATGCCATAGTTGAACATATCCTCACCCACCTCCATGGCTTCTTTATTTCTTATTATACCGTTTATGACTAAGGTACGGTGAAGTCCACTGACTTCAATATCTAAATTCACAATAATTTCATGGCCTTTTTCACCTAATGAATCTGAACATAAAAGTGCCGAACCTGATTTACTTAGATTTGTAATTACCGCTTTTTTTGGCCACTCACCCACGCCTATATCAAACTCACTACCTATAAGCACATCTAAATGTACATCAACACGTTCAGAAACACGCACCTGATGTGACATAAGCTCCGCAGGATATTGAAGATGGTAATAATTAAAGGGTTGTAAAGATCTGTAAATAACTCTCGTCTCAAATGCACAAATACTTTTACGTATTAAAAGCCTAACGGTAACGGCTTCATCAAGCTCAAGTAATTTTTCTTTATTATCTTTCACGGGTGGAGAAATCAAAATACTTTTACCAGGCACATAGCCCATCAACTTTGCTTGAAGGCGGCGCTGGGGTGAGATAGTCTCAATCGTTAATTGAGCACCAACAGGAATGTTAAGGGATTCAAAAGGCTGTTGGCCATCATCTGTATTTGTTTTTTTCATAAAGTCTTTACGTTAAAGCCCAAGTCTCGGAACG
Organism: Hahellaceae bacterium; assembly: GCA_016744695.1. GTDB lineage: Bacteria > Pseudomonadota > Gammaproteobacteria > Pseudomonadales > Oleiphilaceae > Alkalimarinus. The sequence continues at coordinate 86,357 of JADGDV010000002.1, read as the reverse complement.
TGCTATGCATTATAGAGTCGGCATTTTTTAACGAAACTTTAACCGTATTGAATTCTCTCCTTGCTCTGTAGCCTTTTCGCAATTGATCAAACGCTAAACAACGTTGTGTTTCATTAGCATTTAATGTGCTTAGAAGTTGGTAATGGTCATAGCGTACGTCATAGCATAATCTGATAGCGGTATGCATAGAGTCACTCACATTAGCCTGAGAAGAAAATGTAAGTTTAGAAACGGGTGGTTCAGGCATAAATTGCGCTGCTTTTTGCCTAACAGGTAAGTCTAAATTACGGCACAGAGCTTTATAGATCATCTCAGTGCCTGCAACCTTGCCATCTAGACTATAACCAGCAATATGAGGTGTTCCAATTGTCACCAATCGCGCCAGCTCTGGGTCAATACCAGGCTCATTTTCCCAAACATCCAGAATAACGGTAAAGTTTGGTTCATTTTTTAATTTTTCTTTTAATGCAGCGCCATCAATTACAGCGCCCCGACCGGTATTGATTAAAATTTGTTTGTCACTTAATTTAGAAAGAATAGAGTCATTAAATAGATGTTTGGTAGGGTACTCACCCTCTGTTGTTAAAGGCGTGTGCAATGAGATAATGTCACAATTCAGAATATCTTCGAATGTGCTCATCCCTTTCTGATCAATTAAGGGGTCATATCTGTGAGTACGAATACCTAGCTTTTTAAGCTTTGCCGTTAGTCTTCCACCAACGTTACCACAACCTACAACACCGACAGTAATTCCATTCAATTTGATATTCTTAGTCTCAGATAATACTGAAAAACAGCTAAGCACATATTCAACAACTGAGTTTGCATTACAACCAGGGGCACTCGAAAAAGCAATATCTTTGCTCTTGAGATACTCAATATCTATATGATCGTAACCAATGGTACACGTACCAACAAACTTAACATTACTGTTTTTTAAGAGCGCTTCGTCTACCTGAGTAACTGAGCGAACAAGCAGTACATCCGCATCAGTCAGCTGCTGACTATTTAACTCTCTTCCCGGATAAGTTTCAACCAAACCAATATCATCAAAAAACTTATGGATTAGAGGTATATTTTCATCAGCAACGATTTTCATCGGAATGTCCGTTCAGAAATTAACTTTTTTTGGTTAGGGATTCATCAGGGTATGTGCAATCTAGTTTCATACCAATGAATTTTTCTAACTCAGGAAGTAAAAATGCATCATCTTCACAAGCAAAGCTTATTGATTTCCCTTCTTTACCTGCTCGCCCTGTTCGACCGATTCTATGTACGTAATCTTCTGGGTCTTCAGGTAAATTATAGTTAAATACATGGGTTACATCATCGACATGAATACCACGTCCAGCCACATCAGTAGCCACTAGAATTTGTATGTCGCCATTTTTAAAATTTTCTAAGGTTTTAATTCGTTTTTGCTGTGGCACCTCACCAGATAATAATGCGCATTTAATACCAATACGCCTGAGGGTCTCTTGTAGCTTCCTCGTTTCATCACGACGGTTACCAAAAATAATCGCACGTTTAACGCCATTATTTTTAATGTAATTACAAATAACCGTAAGTTTTTCATCAGATGAAACCATGAATACCGTCTGTTCGACCTTGTCTGTAGTCAGCTGCTCCGCTTCAATTTCGATATACTCAGCGTCTTTTGTCCAGTTATTTACCAAGTTTAAAACATCTTGATTAAATGTAGCACTGAACAATAATGTTTGGCGCTCACCTACCTTCTTGTTATAACTAATAATGCGCTTCACGTCAGGGATAAAGCCCATATCAAGCATACGATCTGCTTCATCAATGATTAAGGTTTCAACCTGATCAAGGTACACATCTTTACTGCCCAGAAAATCAATTAAACGGCCAGGTGTTGCGACTAATATATCAACAACCTTATCTCTTAGATGTGTCTTTTGTTTTTGGTAATCCATTCCCCCCATTACTGAGTAAACCTGAAGCCCTGTATGCGCAGTTAACAATCGAGCATCTTTTTCTATTTGCATGACTAGCTCTCTGGTGGGCGCTATGATCAAGGCACGCGGCTCACTAGAATAACGGTCATTTTCAGGTATAGGGTTTAGTAAAAAGTTTTGAATTGTTGTAATCAAAAAGGCCGCTGTTTTACCGGTACCCGTTTGGGCCTTACCAATAAAATCTTTACCTTGCAGGGTATGTGGCAGCGAAACACCTTGAATAGGACTGCAATACTTAAATCCTAAATCAGCAATCGCATGTAGCAAGCGATCATCTAGATTAAAATCATGAAACCTTACTTTACCTTCTTCTGGTTCCACAACAAATTGTGAAGGAGTCCAAGCGGGGGCCTTAGGCGGTGTCTTTTTGGCTTCAACAGGCTTTTTAATCTCTTCTTTAGCGACTGTTTTAATAGTAGGTTTAACTTCTTTTTTAACTACAACTTGCTTTTGGCTTACCTCACTTTTGGACACTTTTTTAACTGCAGCCGTTTTAGGCATTAGGCCAACAAACTGGAGCAGTCGAACAATGAATTCAATTAGTTTCTTAAACAAAGGTTATTCCTTAATATTAATATATATTGCCATTCAGGCTGTAAAATAGATTTTTATTACCGCCATACTGGTTGAGTTTTATTCTCTTTTCAACTTTATATACATAAAGTTGACTTAAATGCTGCTTAACAAAAATGACTTTTCTAACAAGGGCTGGTTATCGGTATAAAGCGCCCTTAACTCTTTTATAAATGTTTGTGCATTTCGAGGCATATTTTCGTTTAAATAAGCCAAACTTTGTTTCTGCACATTCTGTTTAAAAACACCTGCCGTTGGAGACGAATCTCCGCTCAAGTTATCAGCACTAATATTAAAACGAATACCTGCTGCGATAGAAAATAGCCACTCTAATGCTTGAGGCTTAATTTCGACTTTCTCGAAAGAGTGCTGCTGTTCAATTGTGCGACCATCAGGCTCATACCAATAACCAAAATCTACCAGCTCTCTACGTTCTTTACCTGCAATACACCAATGACTTATTTCATGTAGCGCACTGGTAAAATATCCATGAGCAAAAACAACCCTATTGTAAGGTGATTTTTCATCTGCGGGTAAATAAATGGGCTCGTCATCTCCTTTGACTAAAATAGTATTCTCACTTTCCTTAAATAATCGATTAAACAGAAGAATAAGCTCATCTACATCGGGTAATACTGATTGCTTGTCTGGCATAAATACTTTTACTTAATATTCTCAAATATTAAAAAACTTTAACGGCACAAACCTTGATTAAATAAGATCGAAACTGTAAAACCTGCCTATATTCGTGACAGGCCTCTCGCTATTGATAATTTCTGAGAGAGAAGCTCACGAACTTAACCAATGTCACTGACTTTATGGAATTTTGGCATTATATTGACGTCATATATTTATTAAATGCGTCAATAATTTAAAGTACACGTTTTATTTAAAGCACCTCTTGATTTAAAGCACCTCTTGATTTAAAGCACCTAAGGGCAGTCAAAATAAATATGCGGTCAATTCTAACCCTAATCTCGTTCATTCTACTTTTTTCTTCTGCAAGTTCATATGCTTTAACAGGTAACAGCTCACTTGGTTTTGGCAAAAACCTCTTTACTGACTCCGAGTTCTTGCCCGTTGACGAAGCATTTCGCTTTAATTCAAGCATTGAGAATGGAAAACTAGTCCTTTCATGGGATATCGAAGATGAATATTATCTTTACAAAGAGCGATTACTATTCAAAATTGATGAAGCAAAAGGACAGCTAGGCACCCCAAATTACTCACAGAAAGGGGATTTAAAGGATGATCCTAATTTTGGCAAAGTAACCGTCTTCCATAATCAGCTCACTATTGATTTACCTGTTACTGTTAGCCCTAATTCAGACTCAGGCAATGAACTCCTAATACAAATAAGCTATCAAGGCTGTGCCGAGGCCGGTTTATGCTATCCACCTCAAAATAAAGAAATTTTGTATATTCAAAGTGACGCAAATTCGCTTGATCAGACTCGGGACCTAGAAAGTGCCAGTGGGATCTTCAGTTTCATTCAAAGCTCATCTCTTCTATCCATTATTGGTATTTTCTTCTTATTAGGGATTGGACTCACCTTCACCCCCTGTGTATTTCCAATGGTACCTATAATATCGAGTATAATTGCAGGTCAGAAAAACCCCAGTGTACTAAAGTCATTCAGTTTATCTTTATCTTACGTATTGGGAATGTCAGTCACCTATGCTTCTGCGGGCATTGTTACTGGACTACTAGGTGCTAGTGCAAATATTCAAGCATACCTTCAAGCACCCGCTGTACTTATTACATTTTCAATTATTTTTGTGATTCTTGCTTTATCTATGTTTGGTTTTTATGAGCTGCAACTACCTGCGGGTATCAGAAATAAATTAAACGATACCAGCCAAAATATTAAAGGTGGGCAATCAATTGGTGTGTTTATAATTGGTGCTCTTTCTGCCCTTATTGTTTCACCTTGTGTTTCTGCTCCGCTCGCAGGCGCCCTGCTCTACATCAGCGCGACCGCTGACGCCACACTGGGAGGCCTGTCTCTCTTTGCGATGGGGCTTGGAATGGGGGTCCCTCTTATTGCGGTGGGCGTTGGAGGGGGTAAGTTCCTTCCAAAAGCAGGCCTGTGGATGGATATTGTAAAAGCTGGGTTTGGTGTAATGCTCATAGGTGTTGCCATTTGGTTGCTTGAACGGCTTCTTCCTTCTGCAGTGACGTTAATACTGTGGTCAATACTTATTGGTTTATCCGCCTCACAAATGGGCGCCTTTGAACCTGCTCGCTACGGCTGGGAAAGGCTATGGAAAGGTGTTGGGTTATTTCTTGCTGTATATGCTCTTACCTTATTCATAGGTGCGTTTACTGGCGCGAATAACCCTCTAAATCCGCTTGAAAAATTAATAGGTAATAATCAAAATAGCTCTTCAGAAGAACATTACGAGCCTACACAATTTAATACAGTTTATAGCCTGAATGAATTTAATAGCGTTGTGGAGAACGCATCCTCATCACACAAGCCTGTTTTATTGGATTTTTACGCCGACTGGTGCATTAGCTGCAAAGTAATGGAAAGAGAGGTATTCTCACAGCCTGAAGCAGCTCAATTGATGTCTAAATTTACCTTAGTTCAAGCTGACGTAACGAATAATGATATTGATAACCAGCGTTTGCTTGAAAAGTTTAGACTATTCGGCCCTCCCTCCATATTATTCTTTGACGCGAAGGGTAATGAATTTAAAGCTTTCAGAGTAATGGGCGAAATGAATGAAGAACAGTTTGAAAATCAATTAAAGGCGGTTTTAGCAACACTATAAACTAAGCAATTAACCTTTTTTTATAATATACAAATAGCTCTGTTCACTTTCACTCTGCTCAAGCAATTCATGGCCAAGAAAATTACAAAATTTTGGAATATCTCTTTTGGTCGACGGGTCTGTCGCAATAACCTCAAGTATCTCGCCAACTTTAATTTCATCAATCTTTGAATGCAACATCATCACAGGTTCAGGACAATATATACCGGAAGCATCAAGGTAGTGGTTAATTTCATGATCTGACACAATTTTACTCGTTTATTGGTTGACTAATTAATGAAGCAGTTCGTACTATTATATAGATATTTCAAAGTGTTTTTTGATAACTTTGTTTTTTAACGATACAGCGATGGAATTGATTTTATGATCAGAGTAATTATTGAACGTCATATAGCACACACCTTAGAAACCACATACGAAAAGGTGGCTAAAACAACACTTCAAAAAGCAGTATCTGCACCCGGTTTTATCTCAGGTGAATCGCTAAAAAATTCAAATGACGCTAACCATCGTATGATATTGTCTAATTGGATGAACGTACAAGACTGGCATCGTTGGTTCGCGTCTGAAGAAAGAAAAGACATGATGAATGAAATTAACCCCATTCTTGAAACTGAAGAAAAGATAACCATTCTTGAGCAAGCATAGTTGATATCAAACCCTAAATAGAGGGTCACCCCCACGTACAAGGTGAATTGCAAAGCAAGAGAAAGCACCCTGGGGTGGGTAGGAGTGACTTTTTTGCTAGACTTTAGATTACCTGTATAAAGCAGGTAATCTCTTCCCTATCATGATAAAGGTGCTTAGCCTGTATTCTTGAACTCATACCATTCTTAGTTAATGCCTCTTCAATTAACTGAAGACACTCCATTACTTCCTGATAACGCTTCTTCATGGGTAACTTAAAATTGAATACAGTCCTATTACACTGTCCGCTCACTAACCAGTCAATAACCATGGCGGTTACTCTTTTTGGCTTATCTACAATATCACACACCATCCAGTCTACTTTTTTAGGTGGTTTATAAACAAATCCGTCTTCTAATACGTGAGTAACATGGCCACTTGCCATTAATGCTTCATTCATTGGTCCATGATCAACTGCAAAAACATCCATACCCTGATTAACCAGCTGCCAAGTCCAACCTCCTGGGCATGCACCAAGATCTACCGCTTTCTTGTGCCCGCCTAACTGGTCATACCACTCATCAGGATGAAAGAATGTTCGCCAAGCCTCTTCAAGCTTTAATGTCGAACGACTTGGAGCGTCTTTAGGAAACTTAAGTCTGGGTATACCTAAATGGTTAGGGCTCCTATTATCTTTATCTATCTCTCCGATATAAACTTTATCAAAATCAGAAAAAAACAAACATAACAGATCAAGATCAGGGTCAGCCTTAGGTGTTAACAAACCATTTTGCTTTAATGCTTTAGCAATGGGAGACGTAAACTTTCTAACAAAGGTTTTTAATTGTGCAGCACCTTCACTATCAGGACAGTCAACCGTTACCAATCCACGAACTTTTTTATCTCCAGCTAAAAGAAAATCAATAATAGGTTGAACACGATCTTCTCTTGATAAATTCGCTAAAGGTTCACTCACCCGCGCCCACTGGCGTGCAAAAATTAAATCAGACAGCTGTACCTGCTTAAAGACCTTTTTAGCATCCTTACTATCGTTAAGTACAAACTCAACAAAGCCCTGACCTTTATTCGTTTTACAGTATCCGAAAACACCAATAACAGATGCTTGCTCCTGTATTTCTAGAGCGCACTCACCTTCAAATCCTGCACGACAGTACAATATAATAATATTCATTTTTACCAAATTTAAGTGTATTTTGTATATAAAATAGCCATAGCGAACATATATTGTTCATTTCCATCATGACTTTTATTCATTAACTTATAAAAACTATAATAAAACGATGATTAAACGGATTTATCTAATCGCCCTAATATGGATAGCTGCTCTTGGCTCTTCACTGGCAGCAACACCCAGCGCAGACATTACCCTGAGCGAGAGCCTAGATGTTTATGATGTTGGGCCACAGATTAAGTATTATGAAGATAAATCAGCAACAATAACACTAAACGATGCGATCAATTTAAATCAGTCTTCGGTATTTTCCAAAGCCAAGGGCGAATCCCCTTCATTTAGCAGCACAAATTCAGCTTATTGGTTTCATTTTTCTGTAGTAAATAACTCACAAGATCAAAAAAAATGGTACGCACGAATAAACTATCCGTTATTAGATGAAATTCAGTTTACTACTATTCGTTCAAAAGAAACCTCCACTATAAACACCGGCGACAGCAAAGCCTTCAACACAAGGCCTGTCGACCACCAATACTTCATATTCCCTATCTTGTTCAAGCCAAACGAATCAATTGATGTTTATATTAAAGTTGTATCAAGCGGCGCAATTACACTTCCTCTTCAGCTTTATCAAGCTGAAGAGTTATTTTATACAAGTAATACACACGCTCTACTTCAGGGACTACATTACGGCACACTGTTAATCCTCTCGATATACAACGCCTTACTTTTCTTCTCCACAAAAAGTAAATCTTATTTATATAACACATTATATATGCTCTCCCTTGGCATCTTTATGTTCTCCATCAGCGGGTTATCGTTCCAATATTTATGGCCTAACAACCCTAGCCTGGCCAACACAGCCATCCCCGTTAGTGAAGGCTTTGTCATATTGACCATTGCGTTATTCTCAAGGTCTTTCCTTTACACTTCAAACGAACAGAACAGAACCTTTCAAACAACTAACATTATCACTGTATTTGGCATAGCGATCATACTGTTCGGGTTGTTTACGCCCTACCATCTCGCGGTGAAAATAGGAACAATGCTTGGAGTACTGAGTATTATATTGGTTTATGCAACGGGCATTGTCAGAATGGCCGAAGGTTACAAACCTGCCAAATCTTTTGTTATTGCATGGACGATCTTTCTTACCGGTGCGTTAACCTATGCCTTAGCTACATTTGGCTATATATCAGGTCAATTTATTCAAGAATATATTATAAGAATAGCGACAGGAGCACAGGTTATATTCATTAATGTTGCGCTAGCAACAAGAGTGCGCGTACTCAACAAACAACTTATTGATAACGAAACAGAAGCTAAAAAGACCCTTGAAAACCAAGTGACAGAGCGAACATTTCAATTACAACAAGCTATGACAGAGCTATCATTATTAAATAGAACGCTTAAAGAAAAAAGTACCACAGACGAACTAACAGGCATTGCTAACAGGCGCTTCTTTAACGATACACTTGATGAATATATAAAGTTGGCCATACGTGAAAAAATCCCTACAAGCCTCTTATTAATAGATATAGACTATTTTAAAAAGGTAAACGATCAATATGGTCACCTTATCGGAGATGCATGCTTAAAGCTCACGGCTTCTGCTATTGAACAATGCTTAAACAGACCTAGTGATTTTCTGGCTCGTTACGGTGGTGAAGAATTTGCCGTAGTTTTGCCCAATACAAATGCACAGGGGGCAGAAATAATTGCAAATCAAGTTTTATTATCCGTTAGGAAGCTGAATTACCAAGCCCCAAATATTGATATAAAACTAACTGTCAGTATTGGCATAAGCACTTTGTTATATCCTGAGCTGAATAAAACTTCGCTTGTCAGGCTTGCTGATCAAGCTTTATACAGTGCTAAGAATAACGGCCGAAATACAGTTAATAATGGTTCACACTTAATCCTTACAGTTTAATGGCAAGAGTTATTTGTCGAACCCTGTTTCAGCACCTATCCTTACAATCATGTTATTTTTTAAACAATGGATACAATGTGCGCAAGAATTTACCCACAAACGATACAGAGCACTTTCTTACTGACAATCATGTACTTGTTGTTAAAACAAATACCAAGGGTGTGATCACCTATTGCAATGATGAGTTTGCAACAACATCAGGATTTACCACTTCAGATTTAGTTAATGCTTCACATAATATTGTTCGCCATCCGGATGTCCCTCCCGCCATTTTTGAAGAGTTATGGCTAACCTTAAATAGCGGTAAACCTTGGATGGGCATTGTAAAAAATCGTTGTAAAAATGGCGATTTTTATTGGGTCGATGAGCATATAAGCCCAATTAAATCAGGCAAAGATATTACAGGATACGAATCTGTAAAAACCGCCCCAAGTGACCAACAAAAAATTCGCGCTCAAATAATTTATAACCGACTTAATAATGGGGAAAAAAAACCCACCCCTCGTCATTACAAGCTCCCACCTTTGGTGGTAGGACTTATTTCTTATCTATTACTAGCTTGTCTCACGATAGGCGCAACTCAATCATTCCCCCTAGAGTGGGCTTTTACCATAAGTATCATCTCGGCACTATTCATTGGAACACTAGTTAGTGTCCAATTATCGAGAGAGTCTCGCTTCATTAAACGTATCGCTAATGAACTCTACACAAGCAAAATTACTCAATATATGTATACAGGCAAGGTGTCTAACACATCCAATATTCACACTGCATTCAAGGCATTAGAGCGACAACGTAAAGTACTTTCTCATATGGTAAAACATGTAATTAAAGATATATCACATCAAGCAAAAGATGCATCTAAGGCAGCAAGCGCACTTCAAAAACACTCTAACCAGCAACATAACAGCACGATAGATACTTATGGGGATCTTAAACATTTCACTTCAAATACTATAGACACTCTATCAAGTCTTGATGGGGCGAAAGCTACATCTAACACTTGTTTAGAGCTGGGTATTGCAGGAGAAAAGCATTATCAAAAATCTATCAATGATATTAATCAGCTAGACAAAGATTCAACTAAAGCCTCCGAACTGTCTAACAAGCTTGTTGACGATTGTGGTGAAATTGCAAACATCCTTACAGAAATTTCTGGTATTGCAGAACAAACCAACTTACTTGCATTAAATGCATCTATTGAAGCGGCTCGGGCCGGTGATGCAGGAAGGGGCTTTGCTGTTGTTGCTGATGAAGTAAGAGCACTAGCTACAAAAACTCAAAATGCAACTGAAGCAATCAATACGATTATAGACACACTAAGGGATGACACAGACAATACAAAATTGATTCTAGACAATACAAAAGGAAATATAGGACAGGCTTTAACTGGAATTGAAGACATGGAGACTTCATTACAGAGCATTGTTAATACGGTCACTGAAAATATTTCAATACTAGGTGAAATGTCTGATAAATCAAAAAACACAAACCAATCAGCCAGTGACCTCAATAAAAAGACAAGCTTACTAGAGGCTATGTCTGAACAAACTAGCAATCAAAGTGACTCATTATCGGACATCAATAGCAAGCTTTACTCAATGGTTGAAAGCTATTCAACGCTGTTTGACCATAATCAATGAATACATGCCTACGATAGACTTTAATGTGTCATGACTAAAAAAACTTTATCACCTTCATTTAATTCTTCTGTAAGCACCGCCCACATAAACTGTAGCAATTGCTCTCTGTATCCAGTATGCGAGCCAACATCGGTGGGCGACTCCGTTTTTGATATAAGTGATCAACTATTATTAAAAAAACAGCCCGTCAAAAAAGGTGATATTATTTATCAAGAGGGACAACCATTTAAGTCGCTTTATGCTCTAACAACAGGCTCTGCAAAAGAAGTCTGCTTGTCAGGAGATGAAGAACAAATACTTGGGTTCAAATTAAAAGGTGAGCTAACAGGACAAAATGCCATCGCTACCGGTGTTTATTCTCATACACTTATAGCATTAGAAGACTCCACCCTATGCATCCTCCCCTATGACAATCTAACCAAAAGTGCTAGCAGCTTACCCTCTATTTCAACTCAAATTATTAAATTATTTGCCGACGATAGCTACCACGAATCACAGATTAGAAAGAGCCTAGCGACCGCTAAAAGTGCTGAAAATAAAGTGCGTGCCTTCATTTACAATATAGCCTCACGATTTAAAGATCGTAACCTCACATACAGAGAAATTAAGTTAAGTATGAGCCGAAAGGAAATAGCAGATTATCTTGGAATTACAAAAGAGACACTCAGCCGATCACTAACCTCGTTACAAAATAAAGTGCTTATCGAAATAAGTGGAAAGAATATACATATTATTGATTATGACATGCTAAAACACTAAAAATACTTATTTATAGGTATTTTTTATTAACTTTGTTGATATACATCATCAGAGCACAAAGTCTGACCTCAAATTAGCCCACTCAAACCCCCAATCTATTGACATTCATCAATAACAAAACGTATGCTTCGCGCGCTGCTACTATTGATTTTGTATCAACGTCAAAGTACAGCAAAAAAAATGATTGAAATAACTGATCGGGAGCACGGTTAAGTTCTTTTCAATCTATAAGAAATAGCTATAGTTATTGATAGTCATGTATTTATTAACTCTAAATATCATGCCTAATAAGTACTTTGGTATTTCAAGCATTACCTTTCAATTCAAGTTCGTGATAAAAATTGGATCCTGAAAATGAGCACAGTAAACAATCAAACAACATACAACTACAAAGTGGTGCGCCAATTCGCCATTATGACCGTTGTGTGGGGGATTGTTGGGATGGCTGTTGGTGTATTAATTGCATCGCAACTCGTATGGCCTGAACTCAACTTTAATACACCATGGCTTAGCTTTGGTCGTATTCGCCCTCTTCACACAAACGCCGTTATATTTGCCTTTGGTGGTTCAGCACTTTTTGCTACCTCTCTATACGTTGTGCAGCGCACCTGCCAGACACGACTCTTATCTGACTCTTTAGCCTCGTTTGTTTTTTGGGGTTGGCAGTTGGTTATTGTATTAGCCGCAATTACTCTTCCTATGGGTTTTACTTCATCAAAAGAATATGCAGAACTTGAGTGGCCAATTGATATTTTAATTACTATCGTTTGGGTTGGCTATGCCATTTTATTCTTCGGCACGATTATGAAGCGTAAAACTCCGCACATTTATGTGGCTAACTGGTTCTTTGGTGCTTTTATTATCACAATCGCAGTACTCCATATTGTGAACAACCTTGAAATCCCTGTTACTCTCTGGAAATCATACTCAATTTACCCTGGTACTATCGATGCGATGGTTCAGTGGTGGTATGGACACAATGCCGTTGGTTTCTTCCTGACAGCAGGTTTCTTAGGTATTATGTATTACTTTGTACCTAAACAAGCAGAGCGTCCTGTTTATTCTTATAGACTGTCGATTGTTCACTTTTGGGCTTTGATCACTCTATATGTTTGGGCTGGATCACACCACCTTCACTACAGCACACTACCAGACTGGGCTCAAAGCGCAGGCATGGTAATGTCTTTGATTCTTCTAGCACCTTCTTGGGGCGGGATGATCAACGGTATGATGACACTGTCTGGCGCTTGGCATAAGCTAAGAACAGACCCTATCCTACGCTTCCTTGTTGTTTCGTTATCATTCTATGGCATGTCTACATTTGAAGGCCCAATGATGGCGATTAAAACAGTTAACGCACTTTCGCATAACACCGACTGGACCGTAGGCCATGTACACTCTGGCGCATTAGGCTGGGTTGCAATGGTTTCTATTGGTGCAATTTATCACCTGATTCCAAAGCTTTACGGCATTAAAGAAATGTACAGCACTGCATTGATTAACGTTCACTTTTGGTTAGCGACTATCGGTACGGTTCTTTATATTGTTGCAATGTGGGTTAACGGCATTATGCAAGGTTTGATGTGGAGAGCGATTAACGAAGACGGTACTTTAACCTATAGCTTTGTAGAGTCACTTGAAGCAAGTCACATGGGTTACCTTGTTCGTGCTATTGGTGGTGCAATATTCCTTACAGGAATGTTCATAATGGCTTATAACTTGTGGATGACTGTGCGACTTAAAGAAGCGCAGGCACTTGATAACGTTCCACAGACAGCTTAAGGGGTTTTAGATATGAATCATGAAATTGTAGAAAAAAACCTTGGGCTGATGATCATCCTGATCATTGTAGCCATTAGCTTTGGTGCGCTAGTAGAAATTGTTCCATTATTTTTCTCTAAGCAAGTGAATGAGCCTATTGAAGGCCTTAAACCTATAACCGCACTTCAGTTAGAAGGTCGTGATATCTATATTCGCGAAGGCTGTCATGTTTGTCACACGCAAATGATCAGACCTTTCCGTGCCGAAACAGAGCGTTATGGCCACTATTCAGTTGCTGGTGAGCAAGTTTATGAGCACCCATTCTTATGGGGTTCTAAGCGTACTGGTCCTGACCTAGCACGTGTAGGTGGACGATATAGTGACGATTGGCAGAGAGCACACTTGTACAACCCGCGTAATGTTGTACCTGAGTCTAAAATGCCATCTTACCCTTGGTTGTTTACTGCGAAGATAGATCACAAAATCACTCCTAAGCGTATGGAGGCACTTAGAGCCGTAGGTGTACCATATACTGACGAAGATATTGCTGGTGCATCTGATGCAGTTAAGGGCAAGTATGAAATAGAAGCAATGGTGGCCTATTTACAGCAGTTAGGTACTCTGCTTAAGAATAAGCGATAACAAACATCATGGATATTAATACGTTACGTGGCATTTCGACTATCGTGGTAATGATAACCTTCATCGCTATTTGTCTTTGGACTTATAGCTCGAAGCGAAAAAGTAAGTTTGATGATGCATCAAACTTACCTTTTAATGATGAAGAAATAGCCAACCGTACGACTAGCAATACGGAGAATAAAGACCATGAGTAGTTTTTGGAGCGCATGGATCATTGTCATTAGTCTCGGCAGCATATTTGGCTGCTGGTGGTTACTCTACGCAACCCGTAAGAGTCAAACCACAGACAGTGAAACAGAAGAAACAATGGGTCACTCATTCGATGGAATCGAAGAGCTTGACAACCCACTACCTAAGTGGTGGTTCTATATGTTTTTGGCCACAATTATATTTGGCTTAGCTTACTACGCACTTTACCCTGGCTTAGGAAACTTCAAGGGATTCCTTGGATGGACTCAAGTTAATCAGTGGGAAAATGAAGTTGCTAAAGCAAATGAAAAATACGACCCTATCTTTAAAGCATTTGCTGAAAAGTCAGTTGAAGATCTTTCAACCGACCCTGCAGCACTTAAAGTAGGCCAGCGTCTTTTTGCTAACAATTGTTCTGTTTGTCATGGTTCAACAGCACGTGGTGCAGTTGGATTCCCTAACCTAACAGATAATGACTGGTTATATGGTGGTTCCGCCGATCAAATCAAAGCATCGATTATGGAAGGAAGAATGGCCAGCATGCCTGCTAAAGGTTTAAATCCTGCAATGTCTAAGAGTGATATTACAGATTTAAGCAATTACCTTCTTTCATTCAGCGACAGAGCCGAAAACAAGCCATCAGCAGAACGAGGAGCAACGATGTTCCAAACAGCCTGCTCCGCATGTCACGGTGCCGATGCTAAAGGTATGCAAGCTCTGGGCGCACCTAACTTAACTGATAACGCATGGTTATATGGTGGCACACCGTCAATGATTCAGCAGACTATTGAGTTTGGTCGCGCCGGTGTTATGCCAGCACATAAAGACCTTCTTGGCGAAGAGAAGGTTCATGTACTAGCAGCTTATATTTACAGCCTTTCAAAAGGCCAGTAATACTAAACAAGGGGCATAATAATGCCCCTTGTTTCTCCCTCGGACTGTGACAACATCACATAAAAAATCACATAATTTTAATACGATACCTAAAGAGTCCATTTTGCAATACAGTCAATTGTGAGACTTTATTTCTAAATAGATTTCCCTTGTTGTAGTCATGAAGGTGAGACCATGAGCAATAAAATCCCTGTCAAAAACATAGACACAAAAGCCAGTAAAGACGTTAAAACTGTTGATCTTTATGCGTCTCGTGAAAAAATTTATGTTAAAGAAATTTTTGGATTCTTTCAGCGTATAAGATCAGTCTCTTTGTGGCTGCTTATGGGTATGTATTTTGCCCTCTGCTGGATTTCCATAAACGGTGAACAACTTATATATTTTGACTTACCCGCTCGTAAATTTCATCTTTTTGGTGTGACTTTTTGGCCTCAAGATTTTGTCTTGCTATCTTGGCTTTTAATTATTTGTGCGTTTGGCTTATTTTTTATTACCACGTTATTTGGTCGAGTTTGGTGTGGCTATACGTGCCCTCAAACCGTTTGGACCTTTATCTTTATGTGGGTAGAAGAAAAGGTAGAGGGTAGCCGAAACCAACGTATAAAAATGGATAAGGCAGAGACAAACCGCTCCAAAGTATTTAAAAAAGCAACTAAAC
This sequence comes from Hahellaceae bacterium, assembly GCA_016744695.1. GTDB lineage: Bacteria > Pseudomonadota > Gammaproteobacteria > Pseudomonadales > Oleiphilaceae > Alkalimarinus. The sequence continues at coordinate 70,730 of JADGDV010000002.1, read as the reverse complement.
ATATTATTTGGCTGCTTATTTCATTCGCCACTGGTTTAACCTTTGTTGGCTACTTTTATCCTATTCGTGAGCTTATTTTTGACTTCTTCACACTTAACTCTGTCAGTGATTGGGCCTACTTCTGGGTACTATTTTTTACCGTGGCAACTTATGCCAATGCAGGCTGGTTAAGGGAGCAAGTATGCTTATATATGTGCCCTTATGCTCGTTTTCAATCAGTTATGTTTGATAAAGACACAATGATCGTATCCTACAACCCAGCTAGAGGTGAGCCTCGTGGAAGCAGGAAAAAGTCTGCTGATCCAGCAAAAGCTGGGCTAGGTGACTGTATTGACTGTGACATGTGTGTTCAAGTTTGCCCTACGGGCATAGATATTCGAGATGGATTGCAATATGAATGTATCGGTTGCGCACTCTGCATTGATGCTTGTGATCAAATCATGGATAAGATGAACTACCCTAGTGGATTGATTTCATACAGCAATGAAAATAGCCTTGAAGGTAAAAAGAGCCACCTGGTGAGACCAAAGTCAATCGGTTATGGCCTCGTACTTTCGATCATGATTGGAGCAGTTATCTACACATTGGCAGCTCGAGTGCCTCTAGGGCTTGATGTCATTAAAGATCGTGGTGCGCTTTATCAACTAACGGGTATGGGGAAGATTGAGAATTCTTATACCCTTAAAGTGATGAATATGGCTGAAGAAGAACGGGCTTTCACACTGAGTGTTAATGGTATGGAAGGGATGACAATAACCACAACAACAGAATTTAGTGTAGAGTCTGGTGAGGTTTATTCACTACCCACCAGTATAGAAGTAAACCCGAAATCTATGATTGAAACAAATAATGATATTCAATTTATCATTAAGGCCGTAGATGACAATACCATAACAGCAGAATCTGACAGCCGCTTTCTTGGCCCCTTGAACTATTAAGATAATTTATTATGAAAAATATTAATGAAGACACCACACCATGGTTTAAACAGTTTTGGCCATGGTTTTTAATCAGTATCCCCTTCATCACAATTTGCTATTGTGCATTGATGATCTACATGGCCATTACCACTGAAAACTCTCTGGTGAGCGATAACTATTATAAAGACGGGCTCGCTATTAACCAAAGTTTATCAATGGATAAAAAAGCGAAAGAGCTTCATCTTAGCGCCGAATTAATATCTTTTGAGTCTTCAAGAGTATCACTTAAACTTAACGGTAATTTTACAGAGGCCCCATCATTCTTAACGTTAAAATTATTACACCCAACCATTGATGGGCGTGACGTCGATATTAAATTACTACCTGAGCCAGGCGGTATCTTTTCTGCATTACTTGAAAAACCACTTCAAGGACGCTGGCATATTGACATTATTTCGCAAGACGAAACATGGCGATTAAAGGGTGAAGGCACCTTCCCTAGCTCAAGTCCGTTAATACTCAATTCAGATTCGTAAATGCACACACCTTCAGACCATTGCTATCACTGCGGAGAACCGGTCCCCAATGGTCTGAATATATCCCTTGCTATTGAAAATAAAACCCATTCTTTCTGCTGCTATGGTTGTAAAGCTGTAGCACAAATGATCACAGAAAATGGAATGGAAGGCTTTTATAAGCATAGAAGCCAGCTATCTATAACCCCTCAAAAAATTGAAGATGCAACACAATCTGAACTCAAAACATATGATAACCCAGACCTACAAAATGAGTTTGTTTTCGATTTCTCAACCCCAGATAGCACTACAAAACTGAAACAGGCAACCCTTATAATTGAGGGAATAACCTGCGCTGCATGTATATGGTTACTCGAAAAACATATTAATACTAATCCCGCTGTTAACACTTTCACAGTCAATCACACCACTCAACGAGCAACTCTTTGCTGGTCACCTTTACAAGCAAAATTGAGTGACATTCTGTTAATGGTTTATCAACTGGGCTATAAAGCACACCCCTACAAAGCGAATACAGAAGAAGAAATACTCGTTAAAGAACGGAAAAAAGCAATATTTAGGCTCGGTATTGCCGGCTTTGCGATGATGCAAAACATGATGTTTGCAATACCACTTTACGTAGGCATGGTCAGCGGGATTTCAGATGGATTTCTTGCCCTGTTTCGCTGGGTAAGCTTGCTAGTTACAACCCCCGTAGTATTTTATGCTGCACGGCCATTTTTTCAGGCTGCCATAAGGGATGTTAAAACCCGTCACTTAACAATGGATGTTCCAGTTTCGCTAGCTATTGGGATCGCTTATCTATCAAGCGCATATATCACCATTTTTGGCGGCGAAGATGTCTATTTCGATTCTGTTGCGATGTTTACCTTTTTTTTACTGCTCGGACGATTTCTTGAAGCACAAGCAAGGCTCAAGTCTGGTCAATCAATGGCCTCTTTAATCAATTTAATTCCGCCTTCCGCCATCAAGGTAGTGAATGAAAGCGAGGTCATCGTTTCAGTTAAAGAGCTTTGTGTCGGTGACCTCATCAGAGTAAAGCCTGCATCACTCATTCCAGCTGATGGCATAATAAAAACCGGGCAAAGTAGCGTCGATGAATCTGCCTTAACAGGTGAATTTATGCCTGTAAACAAACAGTTGGGTGACTCGGTAACCGGCGGTACTAGCAATGTAGAAAACCCCCTTGATATAACCATAACAGCCATTGGTGCGAATGCCAGAATCAGCTCAATAATGAGACTACTAGATAGAGCTCAAACAGAAAAACCTGCTGCTGCTCTCATTGCCGATAAAGTTGCGAGTTATTTTGTTGCTGCAGTGCTAATTATTACTGCTTCCGTTTTTACCTTCTGGTGGTTTCATGAACCCACCAGAGCATTCTCCATTGCACTTTCAGTATTAGTGGTCACCTGCCCTTGCGCACTTTCACTGGCAACACCAACCGCGTTAACTGCAGCCACTAGTTTTCTTCGGTCTAAAGGCTTTCTGATTACACGCGGTCATGTACTTGAATCATTAGCCTTATCTGATGAACTTATTTTTGATAAAACAGGTACATTAACCAAAGGGCAGCTTGTTATAAGCCAAATCATTTCAAACTGTGATTTAGCGAATAGCGATCTTATTACCTTGGCCTCTTCGTTAGAGCAGTATTCTGAACATCCCATCGCAAAAGCATTTTCGATCAACCAACCCTACGATGTTAAAGATATTATTGCTACGCCTGGTGGTGGTATAGAAGGCTCAATAAACAACAATAAATATCGAATTGGTCATATAGAGTATGCGGCTCAACTGCTCGCTACAACGGTACAAACCAAACAATTAAAAGCACCGGACCAAGGTCACTGGTTAGCATTGGTATCACAAGAAAAACTACTCGGTTGGTTCTTAATTGAAGATACCATTAGGGACGAAAGTCGCTCTGTTATTAATACACTCAAACATTCGGGTTACAGAGTGTCACTCCTTAGTGGCGATCAGTCTCAATCTGTTTTTTCTACAGCCAAAACACTCGGTATCGATAATGCAATAGGTGGTGCATCACCTGAAGATAAACTTAGGTATATGCAAAAACAACAAAGTAAGAACAAGAATATAATAATGGTTGGGGATGGTCTAAATGACGTACCGGTAATGGCGGGCACACAATTATCTATTGCTATGGGTAATGCCAACGACTTAACCAAAATGAAATCTGATGCTATTCTACTCTCTAGTAATCTTGATACTCTATTACTTGCGTTAAAAACAGGTAAGAGAACTCGAAAGATAATTATTCAAAACCTAAGCTGGGCTATTGCTTACAACCTTATTGCACTTCCACTCGCAGCAACAGGTATGATCCCTCCTTATGCGGCTGCAATAGGCATGTCTCTAAGCTCTTTACTGGTTGTTTGCAACGCCATTAGGCTTAATAAACCGATGAAGTAGTTAAGTCACTAAATGTTTTGGCCAAGTGTTTAAACATATAGGTATAATACGTTTACTAAGTACTTTACACGAAAGTCATTTATTCGAGACAAATCTATTGGAAATTCTCTACATTCTAATTCCACTTTCTATTTTCCTTGTCACCATGGCTATATTAGTTTTTAGCTGGGCAGTTAAAAGCGGTCAGTTTGATGACCTTGAAGGCCCTGCCCACAGTATACTTTTTGATGATGATAACGAGATGATCCCTAAAGAAGCCAAGTTAAATAACGACGATCATCAGAAAAAAACACATGGATAATACGCTTAGCTTAGGCGCTGCTTTTTTAATTGGCCTATTGGGCGCTTCACACTGTATAAGCATGTGTGGAGGCATTACAGGCGCCCTATCCATGGCAATCCCCGAGGGTTCCAATCGACAAAGTCGCCTTTTAGTAACATTGCTGTCGTATAACCTAGGTAGAATTTTTAGTTATGCTCTGGCCGGTTTTATCATGGGCTCTTTCGGCTGGTTGTTAGCCGAACAAGCATCATTTATTACTTCGATCCTACGCACACTAGCCGCGACACTACTTATTGTAATGGGGTTTTATATAGCAGGTTGGTGGAAAGGCTTAGTGTTTATTGAAAAACTGGGAGGCGGGCTATGGAAAATAATTCAGCCACTGTCAAAAAAAATCCTACCGGTTAAAGACCTTAAAGGCGCTTTATTACTTGGGCTAATCTGGGGCTGGCTGCCCTGTGGGTTGGTTTATTCCACTCTCATCTGGTCTAGTATGGCTAATGACCCTATCCTATCTTCACTCCATATGCTTGCATTTGGATTGGGTACACTTCCGGCTATTTTAACCACGGGACTTTTAGCAAAACAAGCTTCCGCACTCATTCAAAACACCGGTTTTAGAATGTTATCAGGACTTTTATTAATAGCCTACGGCTTATGGTCTTTCCCTTTTTTACGCTCGTTTATAGAGTCTACCTAGCCTTAATACCTAAACTATGAATAAGTTGCACGTTGATATGTATCAACGCCCCCCCTGTAGAGTGAACTATACTGTGCAACGTTAATTTTCAATATGAGCATGCCTAAATGAACAACAACGATCAGTCAATTTGGAATGAAGAACTTATCCGTCGCTACGATTTATCTGGGCCTAGGTACACGTCTTACCCTACTGCAGTCCAGTTTGATGCGGGCTTTGGCGTAAAAGACTGCTTAGCTGTAGCCGAATCGTGTAAAGGCAGCTCGGCACCATTATCTCTGTACGTACACATTCCATTCTGTGCTCATGTTTGCTACTACTGTGCTTGCAACAAGGTTATTACCAAACATAGAGACCGCGCCCAACCTTACCTTGATCGCCTTTATAAAGACATTGAGAAGCAAGCTCAGTTGTTTTCTGAAAATCGTACGGTAGAACAATTACATTGGGGAGGGGGCACACCAACGTTCATTTCTAATGATCAAATGCGTGAACTCATGGGAGAGTTACGTAAACACTTCAATCTTCTTGATGATGATAGCGGTGACTACTCAATAGAAATTGATCCAAGAGAAGCTGACGAAGATACTTTAAAAACACTCAGGAATATCGGTTTTAACCGTATATCTCTCGGCGTTCAGGACTTTAATGAAAAAGTACAGGTTGCTGTTAACCGTGTTCAATCAGAAGAAGAAACTCGATTTGTATTAGATAAAGGCCGAGAGCTTGGCTTTAAATCCATTAATTTAGATTTAATTTATGGCCTTCCCTTTCAAACTCCAGAAACATTTTCTGCCACAGTTAAACGCGTTATTGAAATGAACCCCGACCGTCTGTCAGTATTTAATTACGCTCATATGCCTCACCGCTTTATGCCACAGCGTAGAATTAATGAAAGCGACCTTCCAAGCCCCGATCAGAAGCTTATTATTCTGCATGAAACAATAGACACGCTGCTAGATGCAGGGTTCGTGTACATAGGAATGGATCACTTTGCTAAGCCTGATGACGAACTTGCAATAGCACAAAGTAAAGGTAAGCTTCATCGTAACTTCCAAGGGTACACGACTCATAGCGACTGTGACCTTATCAGTATGGGTGTATCTTCAATAAGCCAAGTAGGTTTGTGTTATTACCAAAACCATCACGACCTTGAAGACTATAATAAAGCGATAGATGATGACCTTCTCCCGGTTAAAAGAGGCGTATGGTTAAATAACGATGATCAAATTCGTAAAGATGCGATTATGCAGCTTATTTGTCACTTTGAACTAGATATGAAGAAGTTTGGACAAGAGCATAATTTATCCTTCTCCGACTATTTTACTGAAGAGTTAGATCGGCTAGCACAGTACCAAAAAGATGAATTGGTAAGTATTAGCGATGACACCATATTTGTACAACCTGGTGGGCGCCTTCTAATTCGTGCTATTTGTAAGATTTTTGATAAATACATCCCTGCATCACAAACACAGCAAGGCTTCTCAAGAATTATTTAGACTTCTATATTGTTTGATCAAAGCCTCTACGCCTAAACTATTAGGAATAGAGGCCTTATTTTGCCAATGAAATGTCACTGCCCTTCCTCTTACAATCCGTAACAAATCTATTTCTATCTCAATCACAGCCTCATAAATTATTGTCTATACTATATTTAACATTAGGTTAGCTACTATAGTTAATAGTTAGATTAAAAGATGAAGCTAAGTTTGTGGCTTGAAGTTTGCTCCTGATTAAAATAAGGGTACAGGAGATAAGAATATGCTGATTAACGCTCATTGTTTAAAAGAACAGGTTATTGAACCCACACTCAAGTACCTTAATGACTTGAATAACTCTACGGTTGAACTTCTATTGGGTACCGCAGCTATAGAGAGTAATTTGTCACCTTTAACAGAAGGGAATCCAGACACAAAAGGGGTGGGATTATTTAATATTTCACCACAGAGCCATACCGATATATGGGATACATATTTGGCTTTTGATCCAGACTTAGCCAGTAAAATAAGAGGCTTAGCCAGCCAGCGAAGTTTCTTAACTAATCCACATATAGAACTTAGTACCAACCTCGCCTACGCAACAGCTATTGCATGGTGTATTTATAGGCGTTCTTCGGTGTCTCTTAAAGAAAAAGAGAGTATTAAGAATTTATCACTTCTCTGGAACACCTATTACCGACAATCAGATTCTGTAAATACTAGCAGCGACTTTTGCCACCGCTATATAAACTTAGTTAAGGGCCAAGTAGTGAGTGCGGCCTAAGAAATATTAAAAAGGGCATCAGATATTAAGAACATCTAGTTTGTCAAAGAGCTCTGTTGGTTCAACACGGGCCATACCGTCAAAATTATACAGTTCAGTATCTGCCAAATGCGAAGGCACTATATTCTGTATCGCACTGAACATGCTTTCAAGTCGCCCTGGGTACTGTGTATCCCACTCCTGAAACATCGCTTTAATTTTCTTACGCTGCATATTCTCTTGAGAGCCACACAGGTTACAGGGAATAACAGGATAAGCATTGAGCTCAGCATAACGAATAATATCTTTTTCACGACAATAGGCCAAAGGACGAATCACAACATTTCGACCATCATCACTTTTGAGTTTAGGTGGCATTGACTTAAGTTTGCCCCCGTAAAACATATTCAAAAATAGTGTTTCGAGAATATCATCCCTGTGGTGCCCTAACGCGATTTTAGTAACGCCATTATCAACAGCAAAATTATATAAAATCCCACGCCGTAAACGGGAACATAGCCCGCATGTCGTCTTTCCCTCAGGTATTTTGTCTTTCACAATACTGTATGTGTCTTTTTCAATAATGTAATTTTCAACACCCTTAGCGTTGAGATAATCAGGCAATATATGCTCAGGAAACCCAGGTTGTTTTTGATCAAGATTCACAGCAATAATACTAAACTCTATTGGCGCATTACGCTGCAAGGTCAACAAAATATCAAGCATGGCGAAGGAGTCTTTTCCTCCACTTAAACAGCACATAACTTTATCGCCTTCACTAATCATATTAAAATCAGCAATAGCTTTACCCGTTTGACGCTTTAATAATGTATGAAGTTTCTTCTTCTCAAGCTGTTCTTTTTTGTCGTCTTCTACTGCAATTGTCATAATGCTATTTTAATACCAAATTAAATACGTATAAGTGTTTGTTTGAGGATTATAAATCAATTCCTTTTTAAACGATAACTAGCTGAACTATTTCGTATCAATATCACAGTTTTGTGTTTTACATGACTCAAAGCTATAGGCAATAAAAACAAAAAGATATATAATTTAAAAGCATTAAAAACTAAGTTGTATGTATATAAATGCAATATATGCGAGTAGCTTTATATAAGTTGCTATAAGTAAAAAGGATTAAACACTAAAAGGGATATAAGGATGATCAAAGAAAACTTAGGGAAGAGAGAACTCAACCGCATCAATAATCGTAAGGCGATTATTACAGCGGCAAGAGACTGCTTCAGTGAGAAAGGTTATGATCAGGTAACCGTTAGAGACATTATTCGCAGAACAGGCCTCGCATCAGGCACCTTCTATAATTACTTTCAAGACAAGCAGTCAATATTCTCTGCATTATTGAGTGACTACATCGACCGTTTAAGTAAGCACCTTCTAGAATTAAGAAAAACATCTGATACGCTCGAGACCTTTATACACTCGACCTATTTAGCCGTTTTTACTGCTATTTCTGAAGATCCTGTTGTTTATCAATTAGCCCATTCAAATAACAGGGTTATACGTGATCTTTTTGGTGAAAGTATAATCGGAACCAATATTGCGACACTTGAAGAAGATATTGAGCAAGCTATTCAACGCGGGGTAATTCCAGAAATAGATTCAACTTACCTTTCAGCCGCTTTTTTTGGGGTTGCTTACGAAATCGGCTTAAGAGTAGCCAACACATCTATTCCAGAACCTGAAATTGCTGCAAACTTTGCAACAGGTCTCTTTATGGGTGGCATTAAAGAGATTTCCAGAGAAACATTTATTTCTTCAGCTACTAGCACTGATACATCAACTCAATAAGCACCCCTGCATTCCCTTTAGTGACTTACTTACAACAAATAGATGGTACGAACATTACTTCGCGCCATCTATTTTAGTATTATCATTAAGTCTCCAGTCATATTGATATTTAATATCCCCATCAAATGCCTTTAACCGTTCAGCAGACGAGCCTTCAATATATAATAATAAATGTAGTTTTAGGGCTTCATCATCACCAAAATCCACACGATACCAATCATAAATTGATGATAAAACTAAAGTAGCTCCGTCTAATTTAAAGCCTTTCTCAGCATTAATAAACTCTTTAGCCGCTGCATCCAATTGCTTGTTAAGCGTTAAAGCATTGTAAGGTTTATCTTGTAAGTTGGGACAGCCAAAACTTGCGCAATTTACGGCATAATGAATTCGATTATCTTTCCATATAGGCCTGAGAATACGATGTTCAATATCATTTAAGGTTAACGATTGCCCTACCACATCAATAATCTCATCATCCCAGGGGCCAAAAGAGAAAAAACCACCAATTTTAGTAATACTTTTAACAGGATAGTTTTCTAGAATTAGTTGGACAGTTAATGCGTTATACAAATTCACCCAGTAAGCAAACTGTTCATCTCGTGTAAGCCTTCTAGGGTCAAGCGTCTTTAAATTAGACACATAAGCATTAAGTATTTTAGTATCATTCTTGGAAATGCGCTTATAGTTCAATAGATGATTACCATCAGAGTCTTTGTGAATATTCGCCTTAAGGAAGTCACCCCATAACTGGTGAGATAAAGCTTCACGGCTATTTTCGTCTGATTTATCCCAAAAGCTCCACAAATCAGCCTTTGGTGCAGCAGTTGCGCCAAAAGAAATAATCATTAATGACAATGAAAGTAAAATAGCTTTAACCATAGAATTAAAAACCTTTAGAATATACACATTAGAAACCTTGTTTTACATTGTAAGTCTTTCGCATGAAACCACATAATTAATCACTGGTTCATAACATGATTGAGTCAATAGAAACTATAAACAACACGCAGTCCCACCAAGGTGAGATTTCTAAGGTGTTGATCAATACCTTAAGCAGTACCGTTGAACAGCTAATTCTAGCCGAGGGCTTTGATTTCATCTCAGAGCATCAGCTAATCAAAACACTTCAGTCCCCACCTCATAACCTTTTAACATCTTTAGCATTAAAACACAGTCATGAACTTTTTCAGCTACACTTTCTTCTTTTCCATGTACTTTATCGATTAAAAGAGAAATGGATAAAGAATGGTATTGGCGAACTACTTATAAGCCCGTTAAAAATTGAGCTAAAATATAATAATGAATTAATGAACATAGCAGACATCAATAGTGTAGGCGGTAATAGTATAAGCGGCATCGATAAGCTGGCTGAATATTACTTAAATCTCGATCATTTAACCGAAACAAGCATTCAAGAAATTGACCAATTGATTCTTGGGTTTTGGAAAGCGCTTTACCAACCAACAGCCCACCATGATGCGCTAACTATACTAAAACTGTCTCCTCCTGTTGTTTATAACGACATAAAAAAACAATACAAGCGCCTTGCCTCTAAATATCACCCGGATAAAGGAGGGTCAACGGAAAAAGCCCAACAAATTAATCAAGCCATGGCAACGTTAAGCAACATTTACAAGGTAAAGTAGATTAATGAAAAATAGAGCGGTATATTTTTTTTTATTACTATTATTTATTCCTTTAACGGTAAAGGCCGCCGTCGTACTTCAATATCATCATATCGATGACAACACCGCTCCAAGCACGAGTACATCGATAGGCTTATTCGAAGACCATTTGGAATACCTAATAAATGAAAATTATAAAATAATTTCACTTCCCGAGTTAATCACAAAAATAAAAAATAATAATCCTTTTAAAAAAAACACTGTAGCCATTACCTTTGATGATGGCTATGAATCTGTCTATCGAAATGCATTCCCTCTTTTAAAAAAATATAAATTACCTTTCACTGTGTTCATTGATACCGAAGCGATTGAACAAAATAGAAAAAATCATGTGTCATGGCAGCAAATACGTGAAATGAAGCTATCAGGTGCAACCATTGCAAATCACACTCATAGCCATAGCCATTTAGTTCGTCACAATGAAAGTTTAGAACACTGGAAAGCAAGAGTCATCAATGATATCACTCAAGCACAAGACATTCTTAAAGCGCGTTTAAACCAAGACCTTAAAATATTAGCTTACCCTTATGGGGAGTTTGATAGAGATACGCTGAAGGTAGTATCTGATCTTGGCTATACTGCCTTTGGGCAGCACTCAGGGGCTATAAACAAGAACTCAAACCTACAATATCTTCCTAGGTTTCCTGTATCAAACCGCTTTGGTCAATTTCCACAATTTATAACAAAACTTAAAAGCGTCCCTTTTGATAAGGTAAGTTTTGAACCAATGCATGGCATATTAACTAACAAGAGCCTAAACCCGCCCATTTTAAGCATTAAAGGAAGTCTTGAAAGTTTGAAAGCCATTCATTGTTACGGCCCAAACAAAGAATTGGTTAAATTAAAATCGAGCAATAAAGCTGTTTCATTTAAAGCATCAAAATCGATCGCATCAAGACGTTTTAGATATAACTGCACCGCTGAAGTAGAAGGTAAAAATAGATTCAGGTGGATCTCAATTCCATTTGTAAACATAAAATAAAGTAAGATACAGGTTAGTAGTATTAATAAACCATTAAATCATGCAATGAACTCAATCAATATAGATTGCTTTAAGCTCAAAAGAACCTGTGTTCTGGTGATTAATAACTAAGGGCTTATCATGGTCAATACGATTTTTTGATCTTAGATCATCTCTTGTTGTATTAAGAAGAAGGTATCGTTCCCCCCTACTGACATCTAGTTCAAACAAGCCTTTCAGGTAGCCATGTTTATACCAATTTTCCGGCGTATATTCGAGCACGGGGTTGCGCAAAATTCTTACAACCTCAAATTTATCATCTAAAAAAACAAGCTGAGGGTAAAAAACAGCATTATTTACGCCACTCCTACTATTATTTTTAATGAACGACTTTAACTCGATTGAATAGTTTGATCTATGATGAGGTAATCGAATAAGTAAAAACGGACTTTTACCTTCTGAAAATAAATACTTATCTGTTTTGTTAGTAATTTCTATATACGTAGAATTTGTGAAATCTAATTCATAAGGATTTAGTTTAGGTAGGTCATCACAGCACTTATTTGAAAAAGAAGTAATAAAGTCGCTTTGTTTAAAAAAAAGATTTTGTGCAAAATCGTCTACTTTATTATCTGCTGATGTATTTCTAGGCTCTTTAACTCTAAAATATTCATCAGTAACTGTATAGATTATGGCTTCTACTTTTTTAGTTTCTTCTTTTTTGGTGCCACTTTTTTGGGGTATTTTTGATACAGGACGATAAGGGCTGGTTCTCAAAACACCTTGTTCATCCGTCCAGGTATAATAAGGTAGATCTCCTTCGTTGCGAATATTACCTTGCTGTTCGAGTACGTCCCCATCAATATAATCTTCTTCATTAATTTCAACTGATCTAGTAATTGGAACTTGCTCTGGATCAGGGAGAGTTGAAGATGTTTTTTTAGAGTCATCAGTCACTAAAGATTTTTTTTCTTTGCTAGATGACTCACTTTTTGTCTCTGTGATTAAATCTTCAGATGGTGGAGTGGCTTGTTTTACAACTTTTTCTTCTATTGTTGGTAAAACTTTTTCATCAGCAATAAGCGGATTTTTTTCCTCAGGTATAATGGTATGCTGAATTCGGCCTTGTTCATCAACCCATGTGTAGTATTTCTCTGCCCCTATTGAAGTTAAAGAGGCAAAAGAAGTCATTAGAACAACAGTGATTCCAATTATTTTTAAACATGCATTCATCAAAATTTAGTCTGGAACGAAAAACCTATAGAAGCAAATCTTGTTGATGTTTTAACATCTAAACCTGCATAAGGGTTGTATATGATATTCGTTAGGTTGTCACAGTTAAGGTTACAACTTCCATTAGCTTCAATATATTCAATAGACTGTAAGTAAGAAATATGAGCATCCAGCACTGTATCTCTATCCCATTGATAACCAAAACCAGCACCCCACATGATAGTATCACCAAAAGGGGCCAAAATATTTCGCTGATCATCGGGGATCGATGAGTCACGTATATCCGCGCCAAACCGTAAATCTAACCGCGGGGTAACATGGTGAATCAACCCAACCCCTAAATTCCATTGTTCAGTCATCCCCAAAGGCATTCTCAGCGTGTTACTGGTTGCATTATCAGGTGACAATATTCTTGCCGCCCCTAAGAATTCCAAGTTCCGATCAAATTTAAGAGTTAAAGCATCAAAGGTGCTCCAATCGTAATAACCAACATCAACGTTCATTGTTAATTTGGGGTGAACCTTAAGACTAATACCTGTTTTAAAATGCTGAGGATAAGTAAGATTCGAAGATACATTTCCAGCCTCTCTTGGAGCTCCAGAAGGTAAGCTTAGTATCGCCGCACCAATAGCACCTATTATTGAAGAGTTGAACCCCTGCCAAAATCCTGACCAATCAGATGTGTAATTAAGCTCAAAAGTACCCTTAAGCTTCATATCTGCTTGACTGTAATAAGAAGCTCCCCATGCAAACCAATCAGTTGGCTCCCACATAACACCCAATGAATATGTAGGTGATAAGGATTCTGTAATATCAAGACTTAGAGCACCAACATCATCCCATGGGCCGATATTTCCACCACACAAAGCGATAAAGGGCGCTAAAGGCTCATTACCACTCTCACAGTTAAAAGCATCCTGAAGAATTTCAGCTACGCCCAATAGCATATTAGGTGCACGCATCCACTGATCAACAGCAATAGCCTGATGAGAAAACTGAACACCGGCTCCAACAGACCATTCATCATTGATCTCGTAAGCAACGGTAGGTGATAAATATGTAACCCTCTGCATAGCCTGAGCTTGGGGCATATAGCGTCCTGGGTCACCCCTTTGTCGCTTATAACCACCCGCCATTGGTATATAAAAGGCGTTACCGAAAGTAAACTTCGAACCTGGGGGCTTAATCGAAAAACCCATTGTGGGAAGAACACCAGGCCCAGGTGGCATGCCCTGTAAGCCATACCCAGGTATATAAATTGCTAATTGGTTCGTATGACTATGTTGATTCGCTACAGGGTCTTTTTGATTTCCATTACTATCTAACGCTAAACCATCAATACCGAATATATTGTAATCAGGCGGCGCAATAAAGTCCGCATCTATATCCATGTAAGCATTTAATACATTAAGCTGAAATTGTCTGCCCTCTAACCGTGCTAACCCAGCAGGGTTATACTGTATCGCAAATACACCAGGGGTATCAGCAGTTACAGCACCACCCAAGGCCATCGCTTTAGAAGGGCCTGTAAGATTTGTTGTTAATTGCGCCATAGCAGGCACACAAAGGCTAAATAAAGCTATAGCCTGAAAAAGCTTATAACCACCGCTTTTAATACTTATCATTGGCAACTACTCTTCCCTTTTTATTAATTATTAGTCCTTGAGCCCTGCTAAGTTAATAGGCAGAGAGAATCCCAAAAGAACATCAGGAGAGTCTTCAGTTAAACCGAAGCCAACATTGGTATTAATAATTGTTTTTTCACTAATTCTAGTACCTAAAGAAATATTAAGAATACTACTCACTTGGTCTTGTGCCTTTGCTGAACTTCCATCACTAAATTTAAGTGAAGTTTCATCTGAGTAACTAATCTGTATAGAGGTACTTAAGGAAGTGTCGTATGAAAGGGAATATGAGTAACCACCCGAGAATGAAATACTGTAGCCCTGCTCAACAGATTCAAGTAGTCGAGCGCCACGCACCTGATTTAGATCTTCTGCCTCAAAATTATACGTTAAACTAATTGAGCCAAACAAAACGACAGGGTCAATGACTTTAGATGTACTAACGCCACCTGAAATAGAGTATGTACCACTTCCCGAGGAGAGCTGTTTATTGATGTCAATTTCATAAGGGCTAGCTCCTGTTGCGGTTTTAAAAGAGCTAAATAATGTCAAAGAAGGTGTACCAGGCACATATGCCAACGGCTGCCAACGTAGAGAGAAGCTAATATCACCGATATCAGTATTGGACAACTCATCTTGAGTATCGAATTTAGAGGATAAAGGAAGCCGTGTACTAAGGGTTAAATTATTTAACAACCCATAATCATAAGAGAATGAGTTAGTAAAGCTGTGTGTCGCAGCCGGGGTGACATCCAGGTTCCGCACAGAGCTATTTTGAATCTCAATATCAAAACGTTGATCACCAAAATAACTGTAGTCAAAACTATACGATAAAGATTGTTTCCCTTTTTTAAGCAACGAATAATTCTTTTCTGCAGCCTGGAATACCTCTTCCAATTGCTTAGCAGAATCTGAATCTCCATCTTGTTTAGTTAGCGCTTCACGCGCTTTATCAACATCGGTTGGTTCTTCAGCAAAAGCGTTTGCTGAAGAAAGTATTGAGGCAAATAAGAAACAGCATGGTGCTACCCAACGGTTCATTCCTGATCCCTTTTTATTTATTAGTTTTATTAACATTTACAAGTATCTTATAATCGTTTAATTACGTTTGTAGTGAAGGCGTTTAATAGTGTTATCAACGGTACCATCAGGGTTATTTTTCTGACGTTCTAACTCATTGTTGATTTTATACTGAAGCGCTTCATGAAACTCCGGAAAATGCTGAAAAGCCAAATAAGTTATTGTCTGATCATCAACAAAACGAAGGTCTTCTTCTCTTAACTCCAAACCATCTATTGGCTTTGAGTTCCCTGGAAAAACGACAAACAGAACGTTTTGATCCCACTTTTCTTTAAAACGCTCTATGGTGAATGTTATATTCCCCAAAGAAGGGTCTGCTATATAAACCCGACCATCTTTAACTGTTCTTACCACCACAAAATGTTTAAAGCCTGCATGATGTATCGGCACAATGGCAGGATGATCAAGCTCAATTAAATCTTCCATCTCTGCCTTAAAACCACCTGCTGGGTAACCCAACGCTGAAACTAGTCGTTTCATATCCAGCATGGAGAAGCCACGACGCTCTACGATTCTTTCACTTTCTCCATAATGCAGCAGACCTTCCATTACTTGGCGTTCCTGAAATTTTCGGCCAAGGTAATATTCTAGTACTGTTGTTAACGCGGCTGACCCACAACTATAGTCATAGGCCTGTCGGGTAATATTTCTGAAACGGACTTCTGAAAGCGGCTCAACAACTACACGTTCTTGAACAAAGACCGTTTCTTTATTCATTGTTTGCTCATAGATAATCAACCCTTTTTTATGGGGGTCAACTACCATTGCTTCTTGGGTCATGGCAAAAGCCAAAACAGAACCAGCGAGTACAAGAAACATAAATTTTGATATTCCCTTTTAATTTTAAATATTCAAAACATAGATATTTGTTTATGTTTTGCTATATAAATAGTCGTTTAAATGTTTTTAAATTATTCTTATTTATAAGGATTTTATTGCATTGATGTTAGTGTACTTCCCTGCACCTTATTTACCTGCTGTTACCTAAAGATACATTAATTTTGAAAATGTTAAAGATAACCAGTACACAAATATATATGGGTGTACTCAAGTAACGTGAAGAAAGTCTCGCTATTAGAATTTACAGATAAAAAAAACGAGGCTTAAAGCCTCGTTTTTTTACAAACTAAATAGAAATATTATATCTTCTCAATGCTGGCATTAGATTTCAATGCCCCTTGATAGAGCTGGTATTCTGCGTTTCCAAGTCCACCACCAATAACTCGAACAATTGCCGCTTTTTCAATCTCATTAATATCGGAAGCACTATTTACATTAACTGCATTTAGTTTAACTATAAAAAAGCTACCACTGACCACAATGCCTGCAATCGACTTATCATCAGAACCCTGAGGCTTAGACATTGAAAATACTGTTTTCAAAATTTCTGCATCCTGAGAGGCATCATTTCGCTTAATATCAGTAAACTCTTCCCAAACTATAGTTGAACTCTCAGAAACGTCTACCTGCTTAAGTTCTGCGATTAAAGATTCACCAAGCTCCTTGGATTTTTCTGACGCTTTTTGCGCAAGAAGCAAAGTCCTTATTTGGTCGTGTACAACCACAAGTTCTTTTTGAGCAGCAGGGTGATGCTTTGTGACTCTGACAACAATTGACTGCTCAGCAGAGATTTCAATTAATTCACTGTTATTGCCGCCACTCAGTACGTCTTCAGAAAAAATTGCATCGCGTATTTTTGAATTGCCAAAAATCTCATCCTGCATCAATGCAGTCACGCCTTTTTGACTAATAATTTTTATACCTAATTCTTCTGATGGTTCAAGTAGATCTGCTGAAGTATAACTCACATCAGCTAACGTTTGAGATAGTTCAACATACAAGGTTTCTGCTTTTTCAATTTTCGCATCCGCCTCTAAAGAATATTTCATTTCTTCAAACTCAGGAGCAGGCTGTGTTTGAATTTCAATAAGCTTAATAAGATGAAAACCATATTCTGTTTGTACTGGTGAAGACACCTCACCCTCAGCCAAAACGAACAACGCATCTTCAAACTCAGGTAGATAAGAACCTTTAGCAGCAAACCCTAGACTTCCACCCTGCTTAGCAGACCCCATATCATCAGAGTACTTTTTAGCTAATTCGTCAAAGTCACCACCGTTAACCAAAAGCCCGCGCACTTCGTCAATTTTAGCTTTAGCCTGGCTTTCTGTTACATCGTCATTAATCTCTATTAATATATGAGAAGCATTACGCTCTTCCGATGAAACAAATTCAGCAATTTCCTCTTCATATAAACCTTGAAGCGTCTCGTCGTCTACAGAGACACTGTCCATCAAACTATTCTTGTTTAAAGAAATATATTCAACATCGACAGACTCCAAAGTTTTGAACTGATCTGCGTTAGCATCATAATACTGTTCAACTTCTTCCTCTGTAACATTCACTGCATCAAGATATGAACTTTGATCAAATTTAGTTAACGAGTAACTGCGTGTCTGGCGATCAATCTCTACAATATGCGCAAATTCATCATCTAATAAAAACGATGATGACACTATCGCATTTCTAGGCTGAGAGATTAAAACTTCTTTTTTAATGGACTCTTTAAACGAATTTGTCGTCATTCCAAAATTACGAATTGATGCTAAAAATAAGTCATTATCAAATTTTCCATCAACGTGAAATTGATTTATTCCTGTAATCAAACCATCAATTGACTGATCAGAAATATAAATCCCCTGCTCAACAGCATCTTGTAATAAGATCTCTTGATCAATCATGCCTTCAAGTACCGAGCGTTTCAAAAGTTGATCATCAATCAACGCTGGGTCTGCATTCTGGCCCATTTGATTTAGAATCTGACGTTTCTTTATATCAACTGCGCGTAAAAACTCTATTTCTTTAATATCAGATCCATTAACGACGGCCACTTCAGGCTCACCACCAAAACCACCCAAAATAGAGTCTACTCCAAATAATGCAAATGTAAGCACGATAAGTCCTACAATTACTTTGGCAGCCGTACCTTGAGAGTTATCTCGTATATCCTGAAGCATTAATCCCCCGACAAATTTCTTTTATTAAAATAAAAAGGCGCATTCCTGAGAATGCGCCTTTTAACTACACAACCCTGAGATTGTTTAGCCGTTTACTGCATCTTTTAACGCTTTACCTGCTTTAAAGCTTGGAACTTTAGCCGCTTTAATTTGAATTTCTGCACCCGTCTGAGGGTTACGACCAGTACGAGCTGCTCGATCCTTAACAGAAAAAGTACCAAATCCAATTAAAGTAACCTGATCGCCTTCTTTAAGCGCTGTTGTAACAGACTCAGTCATTGCATCTAGAGCACGACCCGCTGCTGCTTTAGAAATATCTGCTGATGCTGCAATTGTGTCGATAAGTTCAGACTTGTTCACACTTAACCCCTTTTATTATTACTTAATTAACAAAACAAAAAATTTAGTTTTTACGATTATTAACAATCATCATAAAACAACTTTAATAGCAAGATTATTTAAATGATTGTGTACACAAACAATATTTTCTACTGCAGCCGTAACGCCCTAGTTTGGCTGCTTAACAGTGTTTTATTTTATACCAACTTGTAGAAAGGCCTGTCAAGCAACCAATGCATCTAATGCGTATTAATTCGTTCCTTTGCCTCTAAATCATCCTCAGAAGCAGATTTTTTCTGTTTATGAGAATCATTTTCACTATCAATCGCTTTTGGAGGATATGCAAGCGCCACATCTAAAACTTCATCAATCCACTTAACCGGAAGTATAGTGAGCGACTCTTTTATATTATCAGGTATCTCTTTTAGGTCTTTCTTATTCTCAAATGGAATAATGATAGTCTTTATGCCGCCTCGATGAGCTGCCAACAACTTCTCTTTTAAGCCACCTATTGGTAAAACCTGCCCCCTTAATGTAATTTCACCTGTCATAGCAACTTCAGCCTTAACAGGGATATTTGTAAGGGATGAAACCAATGCAGTACACATTGCTATACCCGCACTTGGACCATCTTTTGGTGTAGCGCCCTCTGGAACATGAATATGTATATCATTATTTTCATGAAAATCTTCAGCAATACCTAAAGCCGGCGACCGACTTCTTACCACAGTGAGCGCTGCCTGAATAGATTCCTGCATTACATCACCAAGAGACCCTGTTTTAATGGTCTTACCCTTACCTTTCACAGATGTACACTCAATGGTTAACAGCTCACCACCCACCTGAGTCCATGCAAGGCCCGTCACTTGACCTATACAGTCCTCCTCATCAGCCACACCATAGTTAAACTTATGAACCCCAGAGAAGTGTTCTAGATTACCCTCATCAACAGTAACAAGCTCTGTAGTATGGTTAACTGTATTTTCTTTAACTACTTTTCGACAAACTTTTGCAATTTCTCTCTCAAGACCTCGCACACCAGCCTCTCGAGTGTAATAACGAACTATTTCTCGAACAGCCGCCTCACTTATTACAATCTCACCTTTTTTAAGCCCATTGTTCTTTTCTTGCTTTGGAATTAAATAACGTTGTGCAATATTTACCTTTTCATCTTCGGTATAACCTGGGATACGTATTATTTCCATACGATCAAGTAATGCAGGCGGTATATTCATGGAGTTAGAGGTACAAACAAACATCACATCAGACAAATCATAATCAACCTCTAAATAATGATCATTAAAAGTATGATTTTGTTCAGGATCTAAGACTTCAAGTAAGGCCGAAGCAGGATCACCTCTTTGATCCATACCCATTTTATCTATTTCATCCAATAGAAATAGTGGGTTTTTTACACCTGCTTTTGATATTTTCTGAACCAGCTTACCAGGCATAGAACCAATATACGTTCTGCGATGGCCTCTGATTTCAGCTTCATCTCTTACACCGCCCAACGCCATTCTTGTATATTTTCTATTGGTCGCCTTTGCAATCGACTGACCTAACGAGGTTTTACCTACACCAGGTGGTCCAACTAAACACAGTACAGGGCCTTTAAGTTTTTTAACTCTTCCTTGAACTGCCAGATATTCTAAAATTCTATCTTTAACTTCATCAAGACCGTAATGATCAGCATCTAAAATCTCTCTTGCTTTATCAATATCGTGTCTCACTTTACTGCGCTTTTTCCAAGGCAGACCTATTAACCAATCAATGTACCCTCTAACGACGGTTGCCTCTGCGGACATAGGAGACATCATTCGTAGTTTATTTAACTCTGCGACGGCTTTTGTTTTGGCCTCTGCCGTCATTCCGCAAGAAGCAATTTTCTGTTCAACGTCATCTAACTCATTGCCAGACTCACCAAGAGATCCCATTTCTTTCTGAATCGCTTTCATCTGCTCATTCAGGTAATACTCTCTTTGACTTTTTTCCATCTGCTTTTTAACGCGACCACGGATGCGCTTTTCTACTTTGATGATATCAATCTCACCTTCCAGGCGAGCCAATAGCAATTCAACACGATCATTAATATTGAGTTCTTCCAGCAACTCCTGCTTCTCAGGAATTTTCAACTCTAAATGAGCCGCAATAGTATCAACTAAACGACTAGGATCTGTTATTCCAGATAGAGAGGAGGCTATTTCAGCAGGTATTTTTTTGCTTAATTTTCCATATTGTTCAAACTGCCCCGATAAAGCACGCATCAACGCTTGCGAGTCATCATCTGATAAGTCGCCTTCTTCTAATATAGTTGCATCTGCGGTATAAAAACCACCCTCAGCTACAGCATTTATCTGCGCTCTATCACCCCCCTCAACAAGAACCTTAACCGTTCCATCAGGTAATTTTAGCATTTGTAATATTGTTGATATGGTTCCGATATTAAAAATATCATCTTGCCCTGGATCATCAACTCCGGCATCTTTTTGAGCAACCAACAAAACGCGTTTATCGCCTTCCATTGCATTTTCCAGAGCCTCAATTGATTTTTCACGCCCTACAAACAGCGGAATAACCATATGAGGAAAGACTACAACATCACGAAGAGGAAGTACGGGAACCCCACTTGCGTGATCAGTCACTGGATTATCGATATCGGTCATAGATGTCCCCTGGACGGCTAACTTGTTGAATTATTATGAGTTGAGAATATATAAATAAGTAGATTGGGACGAAGATAAATAATACAACCTTTAAATCCATCCAAGCCAACGATTACAGTCACACCAAAATACATTTAAAGGCTTTATATAAACTATAGCTCTAAACCTAAAAGCTACACACATAAAAAAAGGACCTTTCGGTCCTTTTTTTATGGCAATTTAAGAATTACTCATCAGAAGCAGCCTTAGGCTGATCTGCATTCTCATAAATCTTGATAGGATCTGTATCACCATTTATCACACTTTCATCAATTACAACTTTAGAAACGTCTGACTCAGAGGGAATATGGTACATGGTATCTAGAAGTACACCTTCAAGAATAGAGCGCAATCCTCTAGCACCGGTCTTTCTAGTCATCGCTTTCTTAGCTACAGCACGAAGTGCATCTTCACGAAAATCAATTTCAACCCCTTCCATTTCAAACAATTTATGATATTGCTTAGTCAATGAATTTTTAGGCTCAGTTAGGATTTCTATTAATGCTTCTTCATCTAGCTCAGTCAGCGTCGCTACGACAGGTAAACGCCCTACAAACTCAGGAATGAGACCGTACTTAACTAAATCTTCAGTCTCTAAGACCTTTAGAGTGTCACCCACGCTCTTTTCAGTATCTTTACTTTTCACGTTTGCAGAAAATCCAATACCACTCTTTTCTGAACGATCGCTTATGACCTTATCAAGACCAGCAAAAGCACCACCACAAATAAATAATATATTTGAAGTATCAACCTGAAGAAATTCTTGCTGGGGATGTTTTCTGCCACCTTGTGGTGGAACAGAAGCAACAGTACCCTCAATAAGCTTTAATAAAGCTTGCTGAACGCCTTCACCCGACACATCTCGGGTAATAGAAGGGTTGTCTGATTTGCGTGATATTTTATCAATTTCATCAATATAGACGATTCCACGCTGTGCTTTTTCAACATCATAGTCACACTTTTGCAGTAACTTTTGAATGATGTTCTCTACATCCTCACCAACATAACCCGCTTCAGTCAGCGTCGTTGCGTCTGCGATAGTAAAAGGTACGTTAAGTAAGCGAGCTAATGTTTCTGCCAACAAGGTCTTACCGCTACCAGTTGGACCAATAAGTAGAATATTGCTTTTTCCAAGCTCTATATCAGACTTTTTATCATCAAAACGCAAACGCTTATAATGATTATAGACAGCCACGGCAAGTACTACCTTTGCTCTGTCTTGACCAATAACGTAATCATCAAGAGTTACTTTAATTTCCTGGGGAGTCGGTAATTTATCACCACTCTCTTCAGGAGTAATATCCTGAATCTCTTCACGAATAATATCATTACAGAGATCAACACATTCATCACATATAAAAACAGAAGGACCAGCAATTAGCTTCCTGACCTCATGCTGACTCTTTCCACAAAAAGAACAGTAAAGCAATTTACCGTTATCTTCGCCTTTACCGTTTTTATCGTCAGCCATTCGACTACCTCTAAATTTTTCTACACGCCCTAGTTATATTGCTTAAGCTTACAATCTGACTACTTTAAATATACTAACTATTGTAGCACCACCAGAATGCACCACCATTAGTAATTTCACTAATGTGACCTATTCTCGCAATATAACAAGGCTAACCTATTATTCTTAAATTGTTCAATCTTATAGTAATAAGACTCAAACACTAAACTTAGCATAATTTGCTTATATTTCACCAAAAACACAAACACTTTATATTAACTTTTATTACTTACTATCAGGTCGGTTATCAAGTACAGAGTCAATAAGTCCGTACTCAACTGCCGTTTCACCATTCATAAAGTTATCACGGTCTGTATCTTTAGCAATAGTTTCAAGATCTTGGCCTGTGTGCTCAGCCATTATACGATTTAATTTATCACGAATCGTTAGAATTTCTTTAGTATGTATTTCAATATCAGTAGCCTGCCCCTGATACCCACCAAGTGGCTGGTGAATCATCATTCTTGAATTAGGCAGACAATAACGCTTTCCTTTGGCTCCACCGGTCAATAATAACGCACCCATACTAGCAGCCTGACCAATACACATGGTTGAAACATCACACTTGATAAACTGCATAGTGTCATAAATTGACATACCCGCTGTAACCGAACCGCCAGGCGAGTTGATGTATAAATGTATATCTTTATCGGGGTTTTCTGACTCAAGGAATAATAACTGAGCAACCACCAAATTAGCCATATGATCTTCTACCTGACCAACCATAAATATGACGCGCTCTTTCAACAGACGGGAGTAAATATCATATGAACGCTCCCCTCTTGCGGTTTGCTCAACCACCATAGGAACTAAACCACTACTGGTTATAATGCTTGAACCGTCCCCGATATTCCTTTGATTACTCATATTTTTATAATTCCCCAAAAAATAACTGAAAAAAGCATGCCCTAAAACACAAAACAGCCGGATTTAGCCCGGCTGTTTTTATTTTAGCTAAATATTAGAAATATTCAGCATTTTATTTGCTAGATTAAGCTTCTTTTTCAACTGGCGATGGCGCAGCCGGCTTTACAGCATCTTCATAGCTTACTTTTACGTCTTTTATTGTCGCTTTTGACAAAACAAGCTCAACTACCTGATCTTCCAAAACAACAGACTCAACCTGTGACATCTGCTCTTGGTTGCCTTTATAATATTCCACAACCTGCTCTGGATCTTGGTAAGTACTAGCAATCTGCGCAATCTTTTCATTAACCTGGTCAGCATCAACATTAAGATCGTTATTTTTAACGATTGCTGAGAACACTAGACCGGTTTTAACACGCTTAGTCGCTTGATCTTTAAACAATTCAGCAGGAAGACTTTCTGCTTTCATTTCAGAACCACCGCCAAACTGACGAACTGCGTCTTCACGCATACGGTCAACTTCCTGATCAAGCATTGATCCAGGTACTTCAAATTCATTCAACTGAACTAACTGATCAATAATTTGCTGCTTAACCTTGTTGCTAACAGCCTGAGCAAGCTCACGCTCCATGTTCTTCAAAATCTCAGAAGTGAACTTCTCTTCATCAGCATCTTCGATGCCATACTTTGAGAAAAACTCTTGATTCATTTCAGGAAGAACCTGTTCTTCGTTAGCTTTAACAGTAACAGCAAATTGTGCTGCCTTACCTGCTAGCTCAGCATTTTGGTAATCTTCTGGGAAAGTAACATCAAGAGTTAACTCTTCTTCTGGCTTAGAACCGATCAATCCATCTTCAAACCCAGGAATCATCTGACCAGAACCTAAGGTTATCTTAGAGTCCTCAGCACTACCACCAGCAAATTCTTCACCGTCGATAGTTCCTTTGAAATCAACTGTTAGAATGTCTTTCTTTTTAGCTTTACGCTTAACTGATTTTGGTGTTGCATGTTGACGACGTAAAACGTCGATCATGTTATTTACATCAGTTTTCTTGATTTCAGCTTTTTCGCGCTCAACTGAAATACCAGACATATCGGCTAATTCAACTTCTGGCTGAACCTCAAAAACAGCTACAAACTCAAGATCTTTTCCATCTTCAATAGACTTAGCTTCGAATTTTGGGTACCCAGCTGGGTTAATTTCTTCTTTTGCCAATGCCTCTACATAAGCATTGCGCATTACTTCACCAACAACTTCCTGGCGAACGCCTGCTCCGTAGCGTTTCTTAACTACACTGAAAGGCACTTTGCCTGGACGAAAGCCATTAATTTTAACTGTCTTTGCTGTTTGCTGTAGGCGTTTTTGTACTTCGCTTTCTACCTGCTCCGCAGGAACACCGATAGTCATGCGACGTTCAATTGAAGACGTCGTTTCAACAGAAACTTGCATGGAAGATCCTCGAATCTGATTTCTGATTATTTCTTAAAGGCTAAGCTTAATTTCGATTACGCTAAGCCACGTATGATAAAGCAGGCGATTATATTTTAAATTAACCCCCATACACAACCTTAATAAGTCACAAATAAGCAATGACTTAACGCTAAGGCAAATAAATGAGTTAAAAACATACAATAACTGAAATTTAATGAGAATATTTACTATTTAAGAATTTTATTTTGTATTTAATTCGAAGCTGAATCGCTTCTTTATAAAGGAGGAACCATGTCAAAACATGGTGCGAAAGGGGGGACTTGAACCCCCACATCAAAGATACTGGTACCTAAAACCAGCGCGTCTACCAATTCCGCCACTTTCGCATTTTTTCTAATCATCAATTTCAACCTGGTATAGTTGAAATTGGGGTGGACGAAGGGGATCGAACCCTCGACCGCAGGAATCACAATCCTGAGCTCTACCGACTGAGCTACGCCCACCACTGCTTTTCATTCTAACTTTATCTTCAGTTTCTAGTCACTACCCAGTCAAATTTTCAACCGGTTAATGGTGCGCCCATCAGGATTCGAACCTGAGACCCACGCCTTAGAAGGGCGTTGCTCTATCCAACTGAGCTACGGGCGCATCTTTTACCGCCCTAGCTGAGACAAAAATGGTCGGGGTAGAGAGATTCGAACTCCCGACATCCTGCTCCCAAAGCAGGCGCGCTACCAGACTGCGCTATACCCCGTCGTCTTCTTTTTGCGTCTCAGTGAAGATGGCGCGAATAATACAGACGCTATCCTAGCTCGTCAACCACTCAATTCATTTTTTTTAATATCAATATTCTTTTAGTATAAGGATTAATCAACTCTTTTTATTCAGGCACTAGCATGAGAAAATAACATTAACTTTAAATACTATCTATCAACCTCATCCATTAACCTTAATAACAGGCGATAACATAAACATGAGCGCTAAACTCATTGATGGCAAAGCCATTGCTGCATCAGTACGAAGTAAAGTAGCACAGGGTGTTAAAGAAAGAATCAATAAAGGCATGCGTGCCCCCGGCCTTGCTGTTGTATTAGTGGGTGAAGACCCCGCTTCACACGTTTATGTAAGAAATAAAACAAATGCCTGCGAAGAAGTTGGCTTTGTCTCTCGATCTTATAAGCTAGACCCTACCGCCACACAAGAAGAATTAGAAATATTAATTGACAGACTAAACGAAGAGCAAGAGATTGACGGGATACTTGTTCAACTCCCCCTCCCCAAGCACTTAAACTCTGACAAAATACTAGAACAAATTAGACCAGATAAAGATGTAGACGGCTTCCACCCTTTTAATATTGGTAAACTTGCACAAAGAATACCTTTATTACGCCCTTGCACACCTAAAGGAATTATTACACTCCTTGAAAGTACCGGTGAGGCCATTCGAGGAAAAGATGCCGTTATCGTTGGGGCATCTAATATAGTAGGCAGACCTATGGGGCTTGAACTCCTTCTTGCTGGCTGCACAGTGACGACCACTCATCGCTTCACTGATAATTTAGCAGAAAAAGTATCTAGAGCCGATATTGTTGTTGTCGCTGTTGGCATACCAGGATTGGTTAAAGGTGACTGGATTAAACCTGGCGCCACAGTAATAGATGTTGGTATTAACCGATTAGACTCTGGGAAGTTGGTAGGCGATGTTGAGTTTGATGTTGCAAAAGAGAAAGCTGGCTGGATCACCCCTGTTCCCGGTGGCGTTGGACCGATGACGGTTGCAACACTTATGGAGAACACACTTTACGCAGCCAACGAGCTACACTCTTAAGCCAGAGTAGCAGAAACGCCATAACGGCACTCTCTTGTCATCCCCGCCTTCGCGGGAATGACAATTATTTCAGGATTGACTCATGCATAACGAGCTTAAATAAATCTAGCCTCGCCTCCAGACAGTTCCTTCTTTTCTATCATCTAGAATCACACCACTATCCTTTAAGTGATCTCTAATACGATCAGACTCAGCCCATTCCTTATTATTTCGAGCAGACAATCTGTCAGCGATTAATTGTTCAATCTCTTCTTCCGAAATAGCATTATTATCAAAACCACCCGCAGATTTCAAAAAGGTCTCTGCATCCAACTGAAGAATACCAAGTAACTCACCCAGACTACGAAGTGCTGCCGCCAACTGACCGGTATTGCCATCCCCGTTTGATTTCGACTTATTAAGCTCTTTCACCAGGTCAAACATTACCGCTAAAGCCTCTGGTGTATTAAAGTCATCATCCATGGCTTTATTAAATTTAGCCTTATATGCATCAGTTAAATCAGAGGTTTCAGTACCAGCACCATCAACAGAAACATCCCTTAAAGCCGTGTAAAGTCGAGATAACGCAGATTGCGCTTCTTTAAGACTACCCTCAGAGTAATCAACCTGACTTCTATAGTGACTAGAAACCAAAAAGTATCGCACCACTTCAGCAGGGTAACTTTCAAGTACATCACGAATAGTGAAAAAATTACCTAAAGATTTAGACATTTTCTCTTTATTAACGCGTATTGCACCTGCATGCATCCAGTAATTTACATACTTCTGCCCCGTTGCCGCCTCAGATTGCGCTATTTCATTTTCATGGTGCGGAAAGGGTAAATCTGGCCCCCCACCATGAATATCAAACGTATTACCCAAGCAGCAAGTAGACATAGCTGAGCACTCTATATGCCAGCCCGGACGCCCCTCACCCCAAGGACTACCCCAACTTACCTCACCAGATTTAGCTGATTTCCAAAGAGCAAAGTCTCTCGGGTCTTTCTTTGAGCTTTCAACGTCAACCCTAGCTCCA
This sequence comes from Hahellaceae bacterium, assembly GCA_016744695.1. Classification (GTDB taxonomy): domain Bacteria; phylum Pseudomonadota; class Gammaproteobacteria; order Pseudomonadales; family Oleiphilaceae; genus Alkalimarinus. The sequence goes on along the minus strand of JADGDV010000002.1, from coordinate 42,508 downwards.
ACAAGCAGTTCCTCTGGGTTCTTTTTAGATAGCTGCCCATAGGTAGCAAATTTATCTACAGAATAATAAACATCACCATTATCTGCCGCATAAGCATAGCCATTAGCAATTAACTGCTGAATCATAGCTAAGATTTCTGCCATATGTGCAGTTGCCTTAGGCTCAGAGTCTGGACTCTTAACGCTCAAACGCTTTTCATCTTCATGCATTGCATTAATAAAGCGCTCAGTAAGAGTAGTGAAAGACTCTCCATTCTCATCGGCACGATTTAAAATTTTGTCATCAATGTCTGTAATATTACGAACATAGTTAACATCATAGCCTTTCGACCTTAGATAACGCACGATCACATCAAATGAAACTAACACCCTCGCATGCCCAAGATGGCAATAGTCATACACTGTCATCCCACAGACATACATCTTCACCTTATTTTCTTCTATAGGAACAAAGACTTCTTTTTTGCGAGTTAATGTATTAAAAATTTGAAGCGACATTAATTAATATCCTAAATAAATAACAAATTGTAAATTGCATACACGTAAAACTATTTACCAGCCCAAGTATCTCTTAAGCTAATAGTGCGATTAAAAACAGGTTTTTCTGATGAATGATCATATCGATCTGCAACAAAATAGCCCTCTCGCTCAAACTGAAATCTTGACTCAGGCTCACACACCGCCGCAGTCGGCTCGATAACAGCACTTATAACGGTTAAGTTATCAGTGTTAACGTGAGACATAAAACCATCTTCATCTTTATCAGGCTCTGCATGATTAAACAAACGATCATACAACCTTACTTCTACTGCAACACCATGCTCAGCCGACACCCAATGTATAACACCTCTTGGCCTTATACCTTCTGGCGCATCATTACCTACAGTATCTGGCACTAGAGACGCATTAACCTGAATAATCTCGCCAGAGTCATCTTTAATGACCTCATCGGCCTTAATAATGTAAGCCCCTCTTAAGCGCACCCACTCACCCAAAACAAGACGCTTAAACTTCTTTCTTGAAAGCGTTGTATCTTCAGTGAAATCGCTTTTATCAATGAGTATTTCACGAGTGAATGGTAACTTACGTTCACCCAACTCAGGCTTACTTGGATGAGCTGGCGCATTCATTTCTTCTACTTCACCCTCAGCAAAGTTAGTGATAACCAGCTTGAGCGGATTCATTACACACATAGCTCTAGGTGCACTGTCGTTAAGGTCATCTCTTATCGCTCGCTCAAGTAAAGCGACGTCAATCACACTATTACTCTTACTAACAGGCACCATATCGCAAAAAAATTTTAATGATTCAGGCGTATAACCTCTACGACGCATCCCTGACACAGTTGGCATACGAGGGTCATCCCAACCATTAACACAACCCTCATCAACAAGCTGTTTAAGCTTACGTTTACTGGTAATTGTGTAGTTTAGATTCAAACGACCAAACTCATACTGATGAGGAGTGCTAGGTACAGGCAAGTTTTCTAAATACCATTCATATAATGGACGGTTATTCTGAAATTCGAGCGTACATATTGAATGCGTAACACCCTCGATAGAATCTTCTTGGCCATGAGCAAAATCGTAATTAGGATAAATACACCATTTATCACCTGTTTGATGATGAGATGCCTTCCTAATGCGATACATAGTTGGATCACGCAAACTCATATTAGGAGAAGTCATATCGATCTTCGCCCTGAGAACACATGCACCCTCATCAAACTCCCCTGCACGCATTTTTTCAATCAACTCAAGGTTTTCTTCAACACTACGGTCGCGATATGGGCTTTCTTTGCCAGGTTTAGTCGCCCACCCTTTATACTTACTGGCATCTTCTGCAGAAAGGTCACACACATAAGCCTTGCCCGCCTTTATTAACTCAAGCGCCCACGCATAAAACTGATCAAAGTAATCAGAGGCATACTTCACTTCACCCGACCACTGATACCCTAGCCATTTAACATCTTCTTTAATAGCATCTACATATTCCTGATCTTCTTTTTCAGGGTTCGTATCATCAAAACGTAAATTACACTCACCACCAAACTCTTTGGCCATACCAAAGTTAAGCCAAATAGAGCGCGCATGACCAATATGAAGGTAGCCATTAGGCTCTGGTGGAAAACGTGTTACAACTTTCTCTTGCTTGTTGTTTTTAACGTCTTCTTCAATGATATTTCGGATAAAATTACTTGATGCTTTTGATTCGTTCGGTGCTTTCGATTCAGAGGTCGCCATAGAATTTACTTAATCATGCCTAATTTATTGGATGCGCTTATAATTAAAACCCGCAAGAGTTAAACTTACTTAAGCACATTATATACAATAAAAAATCACATTACTGCGTGAAATTAAATTATTAAAGAGTAGATTTACCTGGCGATAGCATTTTGTTTATCTCCAGAATTATTTACAATAAAGCAATAAATAAATCATCAACTAACCATAGGGCAATTCAATGATCGTATTAAAAACCAACTTCGGTGACATAACTATTGAGCTTGATTACGAAAAAGCACCCGTTACCGCTAAAAACTTCGAGCAAAATGTTCGTGACGGCTTTTATAACGGTTTGATTTTTCATAGAGTAATAAGCAACTTCATGGTTCAAGGCGGTGGATTTAAGCCAGGAATGACATCTACAGAATCAAAGGCAACCATCAAAAACGAAGCAAATAACGGCCTAAGCAACCTTAATGGCACACTAGCCATGGCAAGAACAATGGACCCACACTCTGCTTCTGCTCAGTTTTTTATCAACGTTAAAGATAATGGCTTTTTAGATCATACGTCTGAAACAGCTGAGGGCTGGGGTTATGCCGTATTTGGTAAAGTAGTTGAAGGCATGGATATCGTTGAAAAAATCAAAGGCGTACCTACCACAATGACAGCAGGTCACCAAGATGTACCAGTTGATGATGTAATTATTGAGTCTGCTGAAATGGTAGAAGCTGAAGAAGACGCTGCCGAGTAATGACCACTCTATTTATCTCAGATTTACACCTTGAGGAGAAGCGCCCCGATATCATCGAGGCGTTTTTTGATTTTCTCAACAACAAAGCCTGTAAAGCAGAAAGCCTATATATATTAGGTGATTTCTTCGAAGCATGGATTGGTGATGATGAAAACACTCCCTTACAAATTAGTGTAAAAGACGCATTAAAGAAGCTAACTGATTCAGGAACCCAGCTGTTTTTAATGCATGGCAACCGAGATTTCTTAATGGGTCAACTTTTCTGCGAAGAAACTGGCGCAACCCTATTAAGTGACCCCTCCACCATAAACTTATACGGCAAAGACGTACTCCTTATGCATGGAGACAGTTTATGCTCTCATGACGTTGAGTACATAAAGTTTCGCAAAAGCATGCGAAATGAAGAATGGCAAACTATGTTTCTTAAAAGAACATTACCTGAGAGGCAGCTCGTAGCTCAACAGCTTCGCACTATCAGCCAAGCCAAAAATAAAGGCAAGACATTAGAAATAATGGATGTTAAACCTGAAGATGTTGTAGACGCTATAAAGACCGCAAACGTAACTACACTTATTCATGGTCATACTCACCGACCCGCCATACATGAACTTGAAATAGATAAAAAATCTTGCAAACGCATCGTTCTCGGTGACTGGGATAAAAACGTTTGGTATATACAAGCAGACGCCTCCAGTGAACCTGCATTGCTCAACTACCCTTTAGGCCACTAAACCTAAAGGGACACCCTTTCTTACTTTCAATAAAAAACCTATTTTACAGCCGATCAAAAACCAATTTATTCAGATTATCCAAAACTTAACTTTTTCGTTAAAATCCTGTAAAATATCGCGCACAAAAGATCATGACTGATGTAATGAGTATTTGTACATCAATCAACTACATACCGTGAAGGCTATCAACAGCCATCCGGACTCAGGAACTGATGAGGGTTTAAATCGTGCTAGAAGCATACCGTAAACACGTAGCAGAACGTGCAGCAGAAGGTGTACCACCAAAGGCGCTTAATGCAGAGCAAACAGCTGGACTTGTAGAATTACTTAAAAATCCACCAGCTGGTGAAGAAGAGACATTAGCTGACCTTCTTGAAAATCGTATCCCTCCTGGTGTAGATGAAGCGGCTTATGTTAAAGCAGCATTCTTAACCGCTATTGTTAAAGGTGAAGCTGAGTCTTCATTAGTTAGCAAAGAAAAAGCTGTTCAGCTTTTAGGTATGATGCAAGGTGGTTACAACATAACTACTTTGGTAGAAATGTTAGATGTTGAAGCTTTAGCTGAACTTGCAGGTAAAGAACTTAAGCATACTTTGCTTATGTTTGATGCGTTCAATGACGTTGAAGACAAAATGAAAGCGGGCAACGCAGTTGCTAAAGATGTTATGGAATCTTGGGCTAACGCCGAATGGTTCACTAGCCGTGATAAAGTTGCTGAAAGCACTAAAATGGCTATTTACAAAGTAACTGGCGAAATCAACACAGATGACCTTTCACCTGCTCCTGATGCATGGTCTCGTCCTGATATCCCATTACACGCACGCGCTGCATTCAAAATGACGCGTGACGGCATTACGCCAGAAGAGCACGGCGTAACAGGTCCAATGGGTGATATTGAAGCCCTTAAAGCGAAAGGCCTTCCAGTTGCATTCATTGGTGACGTTGTTGGTACAGGTTCTTCACGTAAGTCTGCGACTAACTCAGTACTTTGGTTCTTCGGCGACGATATGCCAGGTACGCCTAACAAGCGCACAGGTGGTGTTTGTTTCGGTTCTAAAGTAGCTCCTATCTTCTTCAACACAATGGAAGATGCTGGCGCATTAGTATTTGAAGCACCTGTTGATAACATCAATATGGGTGACGTTGTTGAAATTCGTCCATACGATCGCAAAATTTTGAACGAAGCGGGCGAAACTGTTTCTGAAATCACAATCAAATCTGAAGTGATTTTTGATGAAGTTCAAGCCGGTGGCCGTATCAACCTAATCATTGGTCGTGGTCTAACCACTAAGGCTCGTGAATCATTAGGTCTTGGCGCTACTGATATTTTCCGTCTTCCTGTTGACCCAGCGGGTTCAACTAAAGGCTTCTCTTTAGCACAGAAAATGGTTGGTCGCGCTTGCGGTCTAGCTGAAGGCCAAGGCGTACGCCCTGGCACTTACTGTGAACCTAAGATGACTACAGTTGGATCTCAGGATACTACTGGCCCAATGACACGTGACGAATTGAAAGATTTGGCTTGTCTTGGCTTCCAGTCAGACTTAGTAATGCAGTCTTTCTGTCACACAGCTGCTTACCCTAAGCCAGTTGATGTTGAAATGCAGCACACTATGCCTGATTTCATCCAAACACGTGGTGGTGTAGCACTTCGTCCAGGTGATGGTGTAATTCACTCTTGGTTGAACCGCATGTTGCTTCCTGACACGGTTGGTACCGGTGGTGATTCACATACTCGCTTCCCAATGGGTATTTCTTTCCCTGCTGGCTCTGGCTTGGTTGCTTTCGCAGCAGCAACAGGTGTTATGCCGCTTGATATGCCTGAATCAATCTTGGTTCGCTTCAAAGGAAAACTAAACCCAGGTATCACTTTACGTGACTTGGTACACGCGATTCCTTACTACGGCATCAAGCAAGGTCTTTTGACTGTTGAAAAAGCGGGTAAAATCAACGAATTCTCTGGCCGTGTACTAGAAATTGAAGGTCTAAATGATCTAACTGTTGAGCAAGCATTTGAATTATCTGATGCATCTGCTGAGCGTTCTGCTGCAGGTTGTTCTATTAAGCTGTCTGAAGAAGCGGTAACTGAGTACCTAAACTCTAACATCACCATGCTTCGTTGGATGATTGCTGAAGGTTACGGAGACCCTCGTACACTTGAGCGTCGTGCTAAATCTATGGAAGCTTGGTTGGCTAACCCTAACCTTCTTCAAGCCGATGCAGATGCTGAATACAAGCACATCGTTGAAATCGACCTAGCTGACATCAAAGAGCCTATCGTTTGTTGCCCTAACGACCCTGATGACGCAAAACTTCTTTCTGAAGCATCAGGCACAAAGGTTGATGAAGTATTCATCGGTTCTTGTATGACTAACATCGGTCACTTCCGTGCCGCAGGTAAACTACTTGCTGCGAATAAAGAGCCGCTTAAAACACGATTCTGGATGACACCTCCTACTAAAATGGATGCAGCCCAGTTAATGGAAGAAGGTTACTACAACACATTTGGTACTGCTGGTGTACGTACTGAAGTGCCAGGTTGTTCTTTATGCATGGGTAACCAAGCACGTGTTGCAGCTAACACAACGGTATTATCTACTTCGACTCGTAACTTCCCTAACCGTCTGGGTGACGGCGCGAACGTATACCTAACCTCAGCAGAACTTGCGTCTGTTGGTGCGATCATGGGTAAACTACCAACGCCAGCTGAGTACTTTGAAGCCGTTAAGAAGTTAGAAGGTAGTGAAGCTGAAGTATACAAGTACCTGAACTTCAACACGATGGATGACTACACAAGTAAAGCCGCTGAAGCGTCTGTTGACGAATAAGCTTTAAACGTTAGTCAAAAAGCCCTGCTTCTTTTGCTTGTAACGAGCAATTGAAGCAGGACTTTTTTATTTTATAAATTCAACACATAATCATAAAAACAGTCTATAATCCCCACCCTTTACTATCACTCTCTTTACTTCATAAGACCTCAATAATGAAACACAGTCTTTTTTCACTTCTTTTTAGCGTATTTTTAACGTTCACTTCAACGATTTCTTATGCTGACTGGCTAGATGATGGTGATATGTTTTATTTTCAAACCAGCCTTTATACAGTCCATTTTGAACCTAAAGACGAGCACAACAACAACCAGAAACTAATAAACCTAGAATTTCAGAAAAATACAAACTGGCTAGCCGGTTTAGCTTTTTTTCGAAACTCTTTCGGCCAGCCTTCACAATATGGTTATGCTGGTTACAGCTGGACCATTCCCGCAACCAACCAACTACTCTACACAAAATTAACAGCTGGGTTAATGCATGGGTACGACGGTGAATATAAAGATAAAATACCATTAAATGAGAATGGTGTTGCACCGGCTATCGTTCCGTCATTAGGGATTAAATACAGATCTATTCACTCAGAACTAACACTTTTTGGCGCTGCCGGAGCAATGTTAACCCTAGGTTACAGTTTCACAATATCCAATCACTAGGATCAACCGCATAAAAGGTCTTCATTTCTTCAAAAAGTGCTGGATGCTTGTTTTTTAACTGCACAGGCCTCTCAAAAAATGTTTCAGTGACTACTGCAAAAAACTCGGCAGGATTAGTCGCGCCATATTGATCAACAACCCCTTTAGAGCCGCCCTGCATACGCTCATATTCTTTAGATAAAACACAAGCCCATCGTTGATAACTTGAGGCGACACCCAATAAAGGTGCACCATTAGTAGAACCCGATTCCTGATCTAACTGGTGAGCAAACTCGTGCAGTACAACATTTTGACCATCACTAAAATTTTTGCCCCCCCTCAGAACGTCATCCCACGATAATATAACCTTGCCCTGACTCCATGACTCCCCTAATAATCCAGTATCCTTTTGTGAAACCACACCACCAGCCCCATGTTCTTCTCTTGAAGCTATGAATGATGAAGGGTAAACCAGTATATGATAAAGTTGATAAAAGTCGTTTGTAGGCCTATTCAGCACAAGTAAACAAGCCCCTCCAGCAATAGTCACCTTTATTTCATCGGTAATAACCAAGCCATCACAGCCATAGAATTTTTTATCACGAATAAATGCTTTAACAAGCTGCTGCAGTTGAACCTGCAAGGTGTTTGGCAGATTTGAGTATATCGGCATATTTTTATGTAGCGCTTCATTCCATGCCTCAGGAAAAGGCTGGTTATCAAACTGTTTTCTGCGATAATAACGAGTCGTCATAACAACGATAAAAATAGTAGTAATACCAACAACGAAATAAACAGGATTCAAACCGTTCCCTCCAACACATTAAAGTAGCTTAGATTAACTTAAGCATTACGTTGATTGACCAACATAGTAGCAAGCCATGCAAACAAACAATGTTCCTACTACGCTTAATCACGGCTTTATACTTACACGTCAATGGAGAGATGCCAAGCAAAACAATCCTATTGCAAAAGGTGATTTAGAGCCTCAAATGGAGTTACGCTTTTGGGTTCACACTCACAATGGCCCCAGACTTTTAGTCCAGAAGCATCAAGAAGCATTATTCTTTATTGAAACCCATCACTTGCTTAAAGCCAAGCAACGACTTTCAGCCTTCATATTTAGATTTCGCGAATTAGATCTTAAATCATTTGATCAAAACACCATCACGGCGCTCTACTTTCAAAGCTATAAGGCAATGCGAGAGGCCCAAAAATCTCTTAAAAGAATTAACATTACCCCCCTCGAAGCCGACATCAAACCAACAGATCGCTTTCTAATGGAACGCTTTATAACCGGCCCCATTGCCTTTAAACCATCAATTGATCATAGCCATAGAATTAAACCAGCCCCTTTCAAACCAGCCTTTAGTATTGCCTCTTTTGATATAGAAACTTCATTTACCGGTGACCAATTATTTTCAATCGCTGTTTATAGCGATGCAGGACAAGTGGTGCTGATGATCGGTAATGAGAACGACAGCAAAACAGATCAATTAGTTTTCTTCAACACAGAAAGTGCGCTTATTCATGGCTTTCTTAACTGGCTTGATCACAACGACCCAGACATTCTGATTGGCTGGAACTGCATTAACTTTGACCTGCGTTTTTTGGCACGTAAATGCGAAGCATTAAATATTCCCTTCACACTTGGTAGAAATAAAGAACTTGTTGAATGGCGAACTAACGGTAACGAGGAAAAAGAAGAAGATAAGCATTACTTTGTACTTGTACCAGGTAGAGCCATCCTAGATGGGATAGACACACTGCGTACCGCCACCTATCAGTTTGAAAGCTTTTCGTTAGAATATGTTGGCCGGAAGTTACTTGGTAGAGGTAAGCTAATACATGACCCTGACGATAGAGGTGAAGAAATAACTCGGCTTTTTAATGAAGATAAACACGCGCTTGCCGCTTATAATCTTGAGGACTGTAAGCTGGTATGGGATATATTTGAAAAGACTGATTTAATCAATTTCGCCATTGAGCGCGCAAGACTGACCGGCCTACCACTGGATCGTGTGGGTGGCTCTGTGGCTGCATTTGAAAACCTCTACCTCCCACGACTGCATCGACAAGGCTACATCGCTCCCAACCTTCCTATTGACCCACAAGGCGTGGGCAGTCCAGGAGGGTATGTTATGGATTCTAGACCCGGCATATATGAAAATGTCATCGTATTAGATTTCAAAAGCCTATACCCCAGCATCATTCGTTCCTTTAAAGTAGACCCATATGGCCTAACGGAAGCAGATGCTCAGTGGCAAGCCAATGATGAACAAACACCCAAGGTACTTGAAGATACCGCTTTATATTCACCCGGCTATAGAGGGGCTTATTTTAAGAAAAGTAACACCATACTCCCTACCCTGATAGAAAAATTATGGCTTGCTAGAGATGAAGCTAAAAACAATAAAAACAGGGCACTAGAGCAGAGTATTAAAATAATAATGAGCTCTTTTTATGGCGTAATGGGTACCCCTGGCTGTCGATTTTTTGATTTCAGACTACCTAGCTCCATAACACTCAGGGGGCACTCAATCATGAATCAAACACGAGCCCTTATTGAAGATAAAGGGTTTGAGGTTATTTATGGTGATACCGACTCTCTCTTTGTTTGGGTTAGTGACTCACCTTCAAATAAAGAAGCCAACCACATAGGTAAAAACTTAGCACAACATGTTACTCAGTGGTGGAAGCATCACCTAAGACGAGAATATCAACTTGATAGTGCGCTGGAGCTTGAATATGAAAACCATTATTCAAAGTTTTTAATGCCCACCGTTAGAGGCTCCAGCCAGGGAACAAAGAAACGTTATGCAGGCCTAATAGAAAATAAGGATAAGCCCAGCACTCTTATTTTTAAAGGACTTGAGAATGTTCGTACTGACTGGACAGCCATAGCAAGAGAGTTTCAAAAATCCCTCTATGAACGTATTTTTGCAAATAAACCCTACAAAGAATTTATACGCCAAACAGTCAAAGAAATAAGAGAAGGGAAACATGATCAAAAGTTAATATTTAGAAAAAGACTGCGCCGTAAACTCATTGAATATCAGAAGAATATTCCTCCTCATGCTCAAGCAGCAAAAAAGGCAGATGAATGGCTTCAGAAACAAGGGAAACCACCGCGCTACCAAAACAGAGGTTGGATTGAATATGTTTACAGTACCAGCGGTCCAGAGCCCCTTGAGTGTCAAACATCACCATTAGACTATGATATTTATCTTGAGCGTCAAATCGCACCAGTTGTAGATGGCATTGTTGCGTTTTTAGGTGACTCTTATACGGAGATAACCAGCGGACAACTTAACCTTCTTGTTTGAAAGTCAGAAAAAGTGCAGTCTAATCACACCGTATAAATTTTATTTAGCTGGTCAAGGTAGGGGCTTACATCACCAATATTATTTTCTACCCACACTGAGTCATAATAAGTATCTAAATAGCGCTCGCCGCTATCGCACATTAAAGTAACAATTGAACCTTGCTGATTTTCTGCCTTCATCTTAATCGCGACGTCTAGCGCACCCCATAAATTAGTCCCTGTAGATGCGCCTGCTTTACGACCAATAATGCTTTCAAGCCATAAAATGGTTGCAACACTGGCTGCGTCCGGAACCTGTGTCATTGAATCAATCACATCGGGTTGAAAAGAAGGCTCTACCTGAGGGCGACCAATTCCCTCAATTCGGCTTCCCGTCTTCAATGTCAGACTCCTGTCATGCATCATAAAGCTATCGTAAAACACTGAATTTTCAGGATCTACCACTACAAGCTTAGTTTCATAGCCTTTATAGTGGATATACCGCCCAATCGTAGCTGACGTTCCTCCCGTACCCGAACTCATTATAATCGAGTGCGGCACTGGATGAGGCTCTTGCTCTAATTGGTTGAAAATACTTTCAGCGATATTATTGTTGCCCCTCCAGTCGGTCGCACGCTCTGCATAGGTGAATTGATCCATAAAATAGCCATCAATTGAAGATACCAACTCTAAAGATGTTTCACGCATTTGTGTGGCACTATCAACAAAATGGCAACGACCGCCGTACAACTCTATTTGCTTAATTTTGCTTCGAGCCGTGTTTCGGGGCATAACAGCAATAAAAGGTACACCGATCATTCTGGCAAAACAAGCTTCTGACACCGCGGTACTACCTGATGACGCCTCAACAACCGTGGTTTCACTTGTTATTTTCCCATTGCATAGAGCATAGAGAAACAAGGAACGCGCGAGACGATGCTTTAAACTACCTGTTGGGTGTGTGCTTTCATCTTTCAGGTACAAGTCAATACCCGACAATGATGGTATATCTAATTTTATTAAGTGGGTGTCAGCAGAACGCTGATAGTCTGCGGATATTTTTTTAATGGCACCGTAAACCCAACTCTTCACTCTGCATTCTCCGTAGACATAATTAATATCCAATAAGGCTACTACCTTAGGAATCAATTGTCACTTTTCACATTTGAGTTACGATACTTTACAATAATTCAAACGACTGTTTTAAACAATTGTTTTAATATGGTATTAACTCTTTAAAACACATATTTTTATTAACTGTTTTTTAACCTAAGGTCGAGTGGAAATTAATATGAAGCAAGTATTTAAGTGTATTGCAATGGGTCTTATTTCTACCGCATTATCATTCAATGCCTTCGCCAATGATTCGCTTAACGTTGTAAGTGATACTGCTAACGGGTTCTCAGGTACATTTCAAGCTGACGCGCACAATGTGTCTTTTACTAGCACCCTTGAAAATCAAACTGAAGTTCAATTCACAGTAATTATTGATGGAAAGGAAAGAGGAGCTAGCTTCAATTTAAAAAATAGTAAATTAAAACTACTTGATGGTAATGAAGTACTTACGCCAGAAGAACAAGATTTAATGTACGATACAGCACAAGCCGTTGCAGCCTATGTGATGAGAAGCCAAGAAGAACTAGGTGAGCATTTAGTTGTATTGGTTGGAGCGATGGATTACTGGTCTGCACAAAGTAGCATTCACTAAGTACGGCTCTTACAGAAATTAAACCCTGCGGTCTTGCCGCAGGGTTACTTACAAACGCCTACTTAAACAACGCCCTGAGTCTTCAAATAATCATCATACGTACCATGAAAATCTTGAATACCCTCTGCAGTTATTTCAATAATTCGTGTTGCTAGCGAAGATACAAACTCTCTATCGTGACTTACAAATAACAAAGTACCAGGATACTCTTCTAACGCTTGGTTTAAAGATTCAATCGACTCCATATCCAAGTGATTAGTAGGTTCGTCCATTAGTAATACATTTGGTGTTTGCAACATCAACTTACCAAAGAGCATTCGACCTTGCTCTCCACCTGATATTACTTTCACAGATTTTTTAATATCATTTTGTGAAAACAACAAGCGACCCAGAGTGCCACGTATAACTTGCTCATCATCTCCCTCTTGACCCCACTGCCCCATCCAGTCAAACAGATCTTTATCTTCTGCAAAATCTGAAGCATGATCTTGAGCGTAACTACCGATGTTAGTATTTTCTGACCACTTAACCTTACCAGAATCAATCTCAGTATCACCTAACAGACACTTTAAAAGTGTTGTTTTACCAATACCATTTTGACCAATAATCGCAACTCGTTCACCCACTTCAACCATCAATTTAAGGTCTTTAAACAAGGGTTCCTCATCAAAGCTTTTTGTTAAACCTTCAACTTCAAGCGCTAGACGGTGTAGTTTTTTCTCTTGCTCGAAGCGAATAAACGGGTTAACCCGACTTGAAGGCTTAACCTCATCGAGCTTAATTTTATCGATCTGTTTTGCGCGAGATGTCGCCTGTCTAGCTTTTGAAGCATTGGCAGAAAAGCGGCTAACAAAACCCTTTAATTCAGCAATTTGGGCTTTTTTCTTTGCATTATCAGATAATAATCTTTCACGAGCCTGTGTTGATGCCGTCATGTACTCATCATAATTGCCTGGGTAAAGTCGTAATTCACCATAATCTAAGTCGGCCATGTGAGTACATACACTGTTTAAAAAGTGTCTGTCGTGAGAAATGATAATCATCGTGCAATTACGTTGATTAAGCACATCTTCTAACCAACGAATAGAGTTGATATCAAGGTTGTTGGTTGGCTCATCAAGTAACATGATATCTGGATCAGCGAATAAAGCCTGTGCTAGTAGAACACGAAGCTTCCAGCCTGGGGCAACCTCACTCATTAAACCTGTGTGCTGCTCTAACTGTATACCCGCCCCCATTAATAACTCACCCGCACGTGACTCTGCGGTATAGCCATCCATTTCTGCGAACTCAACTTCTAGCTCAGCTACTTTAATACCTTCTTCTTCACTCATTTCTGGCAAAGAATAAATACGGTCACGCTCAAGCTTAACGTCCCACAGCTCTTTGTGGCCCATAATAACGGTATCTAAAACAGTAAACTCTTCAAAAGCGAACTGGTCTTGGCGTAATTTACCCACTCGTTCATTTTGGTCGGTCATCACTGTGCCGGAGGTTTGCTCCAAGTCACCGCCCAAGATTTTCATGAAGGTTGATTTACCGCAACCATTGGCTCCAATCAAGCCATATCGATTCCCTTCGCCGAATTTAACGGATACATTTTCAAAGAGAGGCTTAGCGCCAAATTGCATGGTAATGTTAGCTGTTGATATCAAGGTATTAATCCAGAATAAAGAAGGGAATGTAAATTTCGGCGCACATTATCGCACATTTTTTCAACAGGCACGAGAGATTAGCCTAGAGTATTAACATACAGAAAGTATTTCATAGCTTGTCGTCTGATCGACAGTCTTTATGACGAAGTCATCACCCACGTACTTGCCAATTAAAGCCTTACCTAGTGGAGCCATAGGTGTCACTACGATACATTCATAGGAAGAAAGTGCTATAACTAAACCACCGCCATCAGGTCCTACAAATAAACAACGGTTATTATCATCAGAGTCAACCAGAGTAACTAATGCAGTAAGACGGATTTTGGTATTTTCATCAAAGTCAGAAAGACGTAAGTCTTCATAAGCGGCAATGGCAACTTCTAGCTCGGCGACACGTCTAGATTGACCTTCCGCAAGGTAGGAGGCCTCTACCCCCCTTGTATCATATTTGTTTTCAGCCTTACTCTCCTCGTTAGTCGCAGCCGCGTGAGCCGTATTGGCCGCTAAAACAGCATTTTTATGATCTTTATTGAGCTGCGTTAAAATTTCCTGACGAATTAATTCTTTATCAATCAATTTTATTATTGTCCTTATTCATTTACAGCTTTACAGGCACCTTCATTGTACCCTTTTACTTCAACATGAGAGCAAGCACTACAACCACTGGCGTAAGTTTTAAACTGACCTTCATTATCAATGCCACAAACGGGCTGATAAATCATTGTGCACATCTGAGGCCGTGGGTCCTTACATAAGGTGCTCACATCAGACATTTTAGAAACTGGCTGTTCAGGTGTCGCGTTACAAGCAACAACAGTAAAGCTTAGTACGACTAAGCAAAGCCATTTTTTAACAAAAAACATAACTATATCCTTGTAATAACTATTACATACAACCTAAAAATCACGCTATTCGAGTTTATTAAGCGCGTCTTTTAAATACTCATGGTTAGACCTAATTAATTTTACTAATTTTAAGCCATGAGTGCATTTATAATGTGCGGTGGCAGACATGTTAGAAAAAACTGAATCTGATGCTGACTGAACCATTACATCACAATGATATTGCAGTTCATCAATACATGCTTCTAACTGCTCTAGCATTTCACCCGTATTACCAATATGCTTTTGGGTTATATGTAACGACCCAATAACACTGATCGCTTCCTCTTCTGTAACAGATTGAGCCACTAGTTCGGCACTTGAATAATGTGTTGAGCCCTCGCTCTCTGCTTGGCGCTGTTGATGTATATGATCAGCCAAACGCTTATCAACTTTACAAATATGGTTAGTCAACCAATTAGTTAAGTATGAAAGAACAACATTACATTCCTCAAGTGTTATATTCTCAAAATCAGCCTGTACAGATTTAAACTCACTTTCAAACTGACGATGCTGAGCAAGGTGTGCTTCATTATCATGCGCGTCATAATGGTATTGAGCCATTAAATTTTCTTCCGTTGCAAAATGAAAAAACGCATATTTTTTTAATTTTTCAAAAATTTCTTCTGCAAGAGCTCTATCAAACTTTTCATTTACTAATATATGTAGCTCATTAATTAAGCTAACCAACACCATATGCTGATTATCAATTTCAGCAATGCCTGTATCGTATTCGCTCTTCCACTCAAATATTGCCACAATACATCCTAATGTCATTAAGCCTTATAAATCTGAAGGCATTTTAAATACTTAAGAATAGCTTAAGATCAACTTTAGTGAAGGAATACCAACGTTGAAAAAATAAAGACAAATAATATTACCGGATGGCTGCATGTGTTGCGTAGTTGGGTTAATTAACTTGAAGCCATTAGACTGGAATAAGATTGAAACGTCATTATGCAACTTAACTGCATAATCCATTTTTGTAATGGATACCAAAACAAGGTCTCAGTATGACGTCTACTTTTATAAGATTAAATTATTTATTACCAGGGCGATAGTTAAGCGTTACGTAATAGCCACGGCCTAATTGATTAAAATATGATGCTGTTTCGTAAGACTTGTCGAAGGCATTTTCAATTTTAGCCTGTAAAGACCAATCTTTAAGGAATCTATATTCGGCCCTTAAATCCATAACACCGTAACCTGCCAACTCTCGTGTATTTGCCAAATCATCATAACGACTTCCTTCTGCTATGAGTGTTGCACCTACACCAAAATCACCTATTGGGCGATCAATATCTATTCTCAATGATTCTTTGGCACGTCTTGCGAGTTCATTCCCATTAGTATCGTCATCACTTCGGCTCTCAGGGTCAAGCAAAGTTAGACTTGAATTTAACTGAACCCCTGAAACCTTCGTGCTGTAAACAGCTTCCAAACCTAAAATCCTAGATGAGTTCAAATTAGATGGGCTCCATTGATATGTAACAGGGTCTGAGTCCCAATTAATAAGATTATCTATATCGGTCCTAAATACATTTAGCTCAAAGTGATTATTACTATGATTAAACCTAAGCCCTAGCTCGTAACTTTTTGACTCTTCAGGTTCGAGATCAGGGTTTCCCTTTGAGAACGCATCTTCAGGAAAATATAAATCATTAAATGTAGGCGCACTAAAAGCAGTTCCGTAAGAAGCGACCAACCTTAGCGAATCATTCAATTGATACCCCCAAGCAACACTACCGGTAGAATGATTTCCAAATTGTTCGTTATCATCATTACGGGCACTTAACTCAATATCATGCCCTTTCACATTCATCAGGTACTGACCAAATAAGCCGACATTATCTCTTGAGTCGACGTCATAATCCGTAG
Organism: Hahellaceae bacterium; assembly: GCA_016744695.1. Classification (GTDB taxonomy): domain Bacteria; phylum Pseudomonadota; class Gammaproteobacteria; order Pseudomonadales; family Oleiphilaceae; genus Alkalimarinus. The sequence goes on along the minus strand of JADGDV010000002.1, from coordinate 25,913 downwards.
AGCTATCAATATTATCTTGTTGATAATCAACACCCAGTACAACTATATTTTCACCTAACGCGATATCATTCTGCCAACTAGCGGAGTCACGAGAAGTATCAAAACGGGTAGCGAAAACACCATCTTTAAAGGTGTCTGATTTATCTTCGCTGTGACCAATACTTAACTTAGTATTCCAAATATCAGTCGGCATCACACTGACATTACCGCCCAGCACTTGCTGAACTACATCCGCTTCGTTTTGTGATGCACCATCAAACTCGGTCTCACCCTTAGACTGTAAACCATGCAGCTCAAACTCAGCACCATTATCTAAACGGTATCCCACCCTAAAAGAACCTGAATATTCATTATATCCATCTTTATCAGGCTCTTCAGTAAAACAACCTGCATACTCGGTTGAAGAGCCATCACAGGCGTTTATTCCTTGTGTATCAAGCCCAGTTAATGTTGCATTAAACCAGCTTTTCTTCGTACCACCAGATAACGAGGCCGTTGCATTATAAGTATCATGACTGCCTGCTCCTACACTAAATGAGGGGGTAAACCCCTCCCCACCCTTACGAGTAAAGATCTGAATCACACCACCGAGCGCTTCAGAGCCATAAAGGCTAGACTTAGGACCTCTAACAATTTCAATACGTTCTATCTGATCAACGGGAATATGCTGAAAGGATGCTTGGCCATTGGTTGCTGACCCGACCTTAATACCATCTACTAAGACCAATATATGACCAGATTCAGTACCACGCATGAATATAGATGTGTTTTTCCCCAAGCCACCATTATTAACGACGGAAATGCCTGCCGTCCCCGCTAACAAATCTTGTACAGAATGAACTTGTCGTTGTTCGATATCTTCTCGGGTAATAACAGTCACTGACGCTAGAGTTTCATCAGCCGTTTTTGCGATACGGTTAGCGGTAACAATGATTTCATCTTCTGCTAAAGCAGCCGTCGAAATAGACATGGCGCCTGAAAGCAAAGTTAAAGAAAGTAGTTTTACAGGTATGATAGAGTTATTCACGTTTAAATCTCCAAAGCGCTCACCCGCGCATTTAATAAGGCAATAACATATTTTGGAGGATAAAAACGAATACAGAAAAAAGAGAGCTGTATCCCACATCACCCTCCGTAATGCTATCGAGAATGCAGTGGGCCGGTCTCCGGACTCACGAGCTTCTTGTTTTGATACAAGTTCAAACTCATTCACCGTTGCGGGGGCAGTGTCGGGGTTGCACAGCAGATATAGATCATACCGCTAGCTGTACGCACCGTCTTCCCGTTTAATTCTAGTCTCACTAATGAGAACTTATAGAACACCTAAAGCAATTGGCGCGTAAGCTAACGATTCACTAGCACTAAGTCAAGTTTTAGTGGTGCGCCACACTTTCTTGACAACGTCTAGCGCCCTATATTTTTAAACGGTTTGCATTAGTTCGTTAAGTCACTTTAGAATTCGTTGAAGATAAGCCATAGAAACCAAACAGATTATTAAATTCATAATAACGTGCTATTCTTATAAAAATTTATTATAAAAACAGTAAGAATTAACCCGCGAGTGTACTATGCCTAACCCAATTTTTAGTAAGAAGTTATCTTTTATTGCAAGCCTAAGCACCACAGCTTTATCACTTTCTCTTTTAGCTGGTTGTGCCGGCTCACCAGACCAAGAGCAATTTGACGAGACACCGGATGCTCAAGCAGAAGTGCAAGTGGAAGTAAATGACTCAGTAGCGCCGGAAGAGAACGTAAATACGGACGCAGCAACACCACAAGTCGCAACAACCGAACCTAAAGTAGAGTCCGAAGAAGTATTAACAGCTGAAGCGTCCTCTGATACCGTTGAAGCAGAATCGAGTATTACTAACGAACAAATAGAGCCGGCCACATCTAATAGTACACAAGCAACTGAACTCCCTGTTGAAGGTGACGTCACAACCAACGCTCTAGTTAGCACTGAAGCAAGCTCAAATCAAAACCCTGGGTCACCCGCTGCTCGGTCAACAAATAACATAGGTAAGTCTTATGGAATCTGGACGCTTAAAGAAACAGACAATGGGCGTTGTAAACTCAGCACATCCACACTTCAAATCAGTACCAGTAATAATGAATATTCTTCACAGATTTGGATGGATATAGAAGAGCAACGCATAGTAGTAAATGCTTTTATGCCTATGGAAATAACACACCCAAATACAGGTATTCAAATTGATAACCAAGCACTTATTCCGTTTACTGAAAAACTATACTCTACCCGAGCAGTGGTCAATGGCGATCTTACGAGCGAGTTAGCTCAAGGTAAAGAGTTACATATTTTCATAAATGGCAAAGAAGTGGGCAAGCAAGTACTTCGACGTGATGTAGCGCTTACTAATATGAACAGCGGTATTAACGCACTACAAAGCTGTGGAAAATAAATTTTGAAATTCCTTAGCTGTTTATTATTATTTGTTATTGCAACAATTACTATAGGTAAATCGACTCATACTTACGCTGAGTCTGCTCATACTGAAATTAGTGAACGCACATTTTGCGTATGGGACCCTGTTGGCTCAGGCGGGCCAATAGTAAGTATGGTTAAGGGTCTTATACCGAAATCATTAAACTGGGGTGTAAAGCTTAATATTGAGGCGTACACAGATGAAAAAGTCGCTGCCAACGACTTCAAGGGTGAAGCCTGCGATGCAGTGCTTCTAACGGACGTTTCAATTAGAGATTTTAACCGTTTTACATCAACCTATAATGCGGTAGGTGCAATTCCTGGCGAGAAAGAATTGAAAACACTTTTGAGCACGCTTTCCAGCCCAAAAGCAGCCAAACTAATGAAGCAAGACCAATATGAAATTGCAGGAATATTTCCAATAGGGTCTGTGTTTATTTTTGTTAGAGATAAGGCTATTGATAATGTTGAGCATTTTCATGGCCAAAAAATGGCCGTACTTAATGGAGACCCTGTTGCTGCAAATATGGTAAGGCGAGTCGGAGGGTCTGTAGTCCCTTCTAGCTTGGCTAACTTTGCTGGCATGTTCAACAACGGTAGTGTAGACATTGTTTTTGCACCCGCTGTAGCGTTTAACACAATGGAGCTCTATAAAGGTCTAGAACCCAGTGGAGGCATTTTAGAATACCCCCTACTTCAAACCTCACTGCAGCTGGTAATACACCATAAAAAGTTCCCTCAGGGGTACGGGCAAAAACTCCGCAGCTATTCACTTTCTAAGCTTGATAATATGCTAGAAGTTGTTCATACAGCCGAGAGTGAAATACCTGAAAAGTATTGGATAAACATTGCAGAAAACGATAAAAATCAATATACCGATTATATGCGTACGGCACGTATAAGCCTTCGTGATGAAGGGTTTTATGAATCAAAAGCACTTAAATTAATGAGAAAAGTACGCTGTAAGCACACACCTGCTCACGGTGAGTGTGCCTCAAAAATAGAGTAAATATATAAGCCTTTGCCGCCTAGCGCTTTGTTGGCAAAGGCTCTTCTTACCTAGCATTCAAATATCCATACCATGCCATTTTCGTTTCCAGCACTTCCCGTCACGCTTTAATAGTAAAAGGACCAGTGCAGTCTATACTTGACTACAAGGACACTTTTATATCTAAAAGGGAAAGTAGTTTTATGATTTCATGGTTACGAAATATTCGCATAGGCTACCGTTTAGCAATGGTTATTGCTATTGCTGCGCTGGGGACATTAATACTAAGCTTTATAATACTGAGTGAATTTTTTAGTGCCAGCTATGCTGAAAGGCAACTTAAAACCAAACACCTAGTAGAAGCCAGTCATTCTATTCTAAAAACATATCACGAGCTCTATAAATCGGGAAGCATGTCTGAAGCTGAGGCCAAGGAACAAGCACTCAATGATATAAGAGGTATTCGCTATGGAAATAACGACTATTTTTTTATTCTGGACCATCAACCAGCACTATTGATGCACCCTATAAAACCACAGCTTCAAGGTAAGAATTTAGGGGAAAGTGCAGACCCCAATGGAAAACTACTTTTTAGGGAGATGATTAATATAGTAAATAAAGAAGGTGAAGGCTTTGTAGATTATCTTTGGCCAAAACCTGGCTTTGAAGATCCGGTTGAAAAAGTATCTTTTGTGAAAGGTTTTGAACCTTGGAAGATGATTATCGGCACAGGCATTTATCTGGATGACCTGCACGAATTACAATTTGCATTTCTTAGTCGTTACTTTTTGATTGTTGCTTTACTTTCAATTCCCCTGGTCGGCATGCTTATATTGATAACTTTCAGCATACGCAAGCCTCTGCTCAATACGATAATTGCCATGAAGAATATTGCAGAAGGCGAAGGTGACCTCACCCTTAGGCTTAATGAAAGCGGAAAAGATGAACTTAGTTCATTAGCCTTATTATTTAACCAATTCGTCAACCGAACTCAAATAACGGTTAAGGACTTTAAGAATGCTAGTAATCAATTAAATGCTCTATCAAAAAACATGCAAAACACTGTTGATAAAAATGGACGGGGTAATGAACAACAGAAAAAAGAAACCCGTAATGCCGCATCAGCGATTACAGAAATGGCAGCATCAACAGAAGAAATTGCCAAAAACGCACAGCAGGCTGCAGATGCAACCGCATCAGGTGTAGAAACCTCATCGAAAGGAAGTCAAGATATTAGCACTTCAATGACAGGGCTTTCTCAGCTAACAAATGAACTGAGCAACACAAAAAAAGTCGTCAGTGAGCTAGAAGAAAACTCATCAAAAATTGGTTCAATTCTTGATGTAATCAGAGGAATTGCAGAACAAACAAACTTGTTAGCGCTCAATGCAGCAATAGAAGCCGCACGTGCAGGTGAAGCAGGTCGAGGTTTTGCGGTAGTGGCTGATGAAGTACGAGGCCTAGCCAATCGTACACAAGAATCTACTGATGAAATTCAAACAATGATCGAGCAAATACAAAATGGAGTCGAAGGCGTTACTAGCTCTGTTGATAAAAGCTATGACCATTCTCTAGAGACAAAATCAGCAACAGAGACCGCTGAGAAAAGGTTAGTTGAAGTGAATGATTCAATGCAAGAGATAACCTCCATCACTGTTCAAATCGCTAAAGCAACCGATGAACAGTCTTCGGTTGCTAAGGAAATTAGTAACAATACTCAAAATATTGCAGAGCTAGTTGATGATGGAGCCAAGAATTTTGTGCAAATAAGTCAATCAACCAATGAGATACATGAACTCAGCCTATTGCTCAACGACAAAGTGAACCAATTTAAAGTATAATCTTGTATAGACTAAACAGTGCCTGCGATGTTAATTCACATAGATCCAGTTAAACCCATCACTATCGCAGGCAATTATTTGTTCACTTATATCTTCACACTGAGAGATATACTCAGGCCTTTTGTTACTAAGAAGTGCATTAATATTCATACTCTTCTTATCTTTTTTAAGAAAACTATACATTGTTTCAAAACGATCTGTAAAACTCACATTCTTAGCTTGTAAATCATAGTAAGTATGGAAAAAACGCGTATAACTCATCGTAGAAGCGCCCATCCCAATATCAATCATTTTACCTATGTACACGACATAAGCATTAGATAAATAATACTGAACCTCTAAATCATTGCCTTTATTACCTGAATAACGAGGTAAATTCATTGTATTTTTTTTATCCAGAACACCTTGTGATAAAGTCTTATTAGCTTGATTCGTTTTCATTATAAAGTGATCTTTACCACATAATATTTTGTCATGCGTTAATCGACACTGATTTAAACTAAATGCGCGTAATTTTGATGACAGAGGCGGCTCATCAGGAATAAATAGAGCGGGTTTAGTCTTTTTTGTTTTGGAAGCCTTCGATACCAAAACTGTTTGATTGTGAGATTTATGACTATGTGTTTTTTGCTTAGGTAGTTTAATTTTAAGCTTAGAGGCTGGTCGTTTAAGTAATAAGGTCTGAACTAAAACATCATTTTGTTTAAAATCTTCAAACCGAGGTAAACCTCTCCCCTCTCCTCGACTAACCACATCACAATAAATAAGCTCTAAATCAGACTTCGCCTGAAGCAAGCAGTTATTATCAGTAGAAGCGGCTACCGTAGTAAACGGAAAAAGCAGTAACAATAGAGTATAGGCAGTTAAGTTGAGGTAAAACTTAATATTCACATCGATTTTAATCATGCATTAAGTCTAGCACCTTTGTTACTGCTATACTTATTTACATAAATTATGCGATTAAAACCATTTAACGCTCTGCGGTATATTTTGAGACTCTACTATGCACTTTAAAACCGACGATTTACGTATTAAAGAAATTAAAGAACTGCTTCCCCCTATTGCACTCCTTGAGCGATTTCCTCTCACCGAAAGTGCGGCTAAAACCGTTTTTCAAGGTCGTGAAGGCATACATAGAATATTAAACGGTGAAGATAACCGTATTGTTGTAATCATTGGGCCATGTTCAATTCATGACCCTAAAGCAGCATTAGAATATGGTGAACGCTTAGTAAAGTTAAGAGAGAAATATAAAGACAGTCTAGACATCATTATGCGCGTTTATTTTGAAAAACCCCGTACCACTGTTGGTTGGAAGGGGTTAATCAATGACCCGTTTATGGATAACAGTTTTAAAATTAATGATGGCTTACGCATAGGCCGAAAGCTCTTGCTTGACCTCAACACCATGGGCTTACCCACAGCCACTGAATACCTAGATATGATCTCCCCTCAGTTTATGGCTGACCTATTGAGCTGGGGAGCGATAGGCGCACGAACGACTGAATCACAAGTGCATCGTGAGTTAGCATCAGGGTTATCTTGCCCTGTTGGATTTAAAAATGGCACAGATGGTACAACTAAAGTCGCCATCGATGCGATAGGTGCAGCCGCAGCCTCACATCACTTCCTTTCTGTTACTAAATTTGGTCATTCTGCTATTGTAGAAACAACGGGAAATGCTGATTGTCATATTATCCTTAGAGGGGGGAAAACCACTAATTACGACTCTGAAAGTGTGAGTAAGGTCATGGGTGAACTCGATAACGCGGCACTTCCTCAAAAAGTAATGATCGACTTTAGCCATGCAAACAGTAGCAAGCAATTTAAGAAACAAATGGATGTGTGTAGCGATGTTTGTGAACAAATTAAAAGTGGCAATCGCTCAATATTCGGCGTAATGGTTGAAAGTCATTTGGTAGAAGGGCGACAAAACCTCGAAGGCGGCAAAGCAGAGACCTACGGTCAAAGTATTACTGATGCCTGTATTGGCTGGGATGATACTGAAAAATTACTAGCTGAGCTGGCAGAGGCCTCTGAAGCAAGATCACAGGCTGTAGTTTAATGGCTAAAAAAATAGCCTTATTTGTCGACGTACAAAATATATATTATACCGTTAGGCAAGCTTACCAAGGGCAGTTTAATTACACTGCCTTTTGGGATGAGGTAAGCAAAAAAGGTGAAATTGTTACTGCGGTTGCTTACGCAATAGACAGGGGAGACCCAAAGCAACGTGGGTTCCAACAATTTCTTCGACAGCTAGGCTTTGAAGTTAAACTTAAACCCTACATACAAAGAAGTGACGGTTCAGCTAAAGGAGACTGGGATGTAGGCATTGCTCTCGATGTCTTTGAGGCAGCCAATGATGTTGATACCGTAGTACTTGCCTCTGGGGATGGTGATTTTGACTTACTTGCCCTTCGAGTGCAGGCTCGCTTCAATACATTGTTCGAGGTTTATGGTGTTCCTGCTTTAACAGCAAACTCGATCATTGATGCAGCGAGTCAGTTTAATCCTATTTTACAGCCGCTTCTAATGAAGCGAAACTAATAAAACCAAGGACTGGCAACACTATGCCACACCCTATACTTTATTCGTTACGACGTTGCCCCTACGCCATGCGCGCAAGGCTGGCATTATTACAAGCTAAGCAAACCGTGGTGCTTAGAGATATTGTTATGACGAATATCCCGCCAGAAATGTTAGCGGTGTCACCAACAGGCACCGTACCCTTATTAATACTTGATGATTCATCAATAGTAGATGAAAGTTTAGATATCATGATTTGGGCATTGGACCAAAATGATCCGAACAACTTGCTTTACAGTGAGCAGCCGGATGTTCTTCCTAGCATGTTATCTCTGATAAACCGCAACGATAATGACTTCGTAAACGCACTGGATAAGTATAAAGCGGCCTCGCGCTATCATGACTCAGACGAACATCATTTTCGTGAGCAGTGTGAATCATTTATTAGTCATATTGAATATTGCTTAAAAGAACACAAATACTTAATGGGGCCACACCCAAGCTTGGCAGACTATGCCTTATTACCCTTCTTGAGAAAGTTCTCTCGAATTGACCGTAAATGGTACTTACAAGCCCCTTACCCCAATCTTCAGAATTGGCTGAATACTCATTATGAGAACCCGCTTTATTCTAAAGCTATGAAGAAGTATCCACAGTGGCTAGACCATCGTGAAGTTATATTTTTTGGTGGGGAATAAGAATTCCAGTTAACCCCAGATCCTAGACAGCCGAATATAAAATGTCTATTCAAGTAAATAGGCTGTCTTTTCCAAACTACTTTCATTCTCGTCGATAAACTTAAATGTATTCCAAGCGATACGAACTAGATCATTATTATTTAAACGCTGACGCCCCTCTACAGGCAAATCATTTACAAACGTTCCGTTAGTACTTCCCTTGTCTTCAATGTAACAATCTAAAACTCCATCAAGGTATTGGTTTACTTCAATATCGATAATCGCATGAGCACCACTCACCGCAATTTCATTAATTTGTATTTGGTTATCTGGATGACGCCCAATATTTACCTTTTTACCTTTTAGATCAAAGGTACTGGTCACCACATCATCAACTAACTGTGCTAAAACGGCCATATTCTATTCCTCTTCTTCCTGGTATATATTATCTACTGTCGGGTCATAATAATGACTGATACATTATCGTCGGCTTTGTTATTTAGGCTTTCATCTATCAAGCTCTCAACTTGTTGTTTTAGTGTTTTTTGTTGTGCAAGTATTGATGGCCAAACCTCTGAATTCACAGCGCCTGTTAACCCGTCAGAACATAAAAGTAATGACTCGCTGGGCTTAAGAAAAATTTGCTGTATTTCGGCTTTAACATCCGGCTCTGTTCCTAGTGCTTTAGTTAATACATTTCTAAATGGTACACGACTTATTTCTTGCTCTGTAATTGAACCATCATCAACCATGGCCTGAGCAACGGTATCATCACGTGTCAACTGCTGGGCAGCATCACCGAATAAACGATAACACCTTGAATCGCCTATATTGGCCACAAAGGCTTGATCACCCTGCATCCAAACAATCAATAATGTTGTGCCCATTTTAGACAACTCATTATCATTCTCTCTAGCCACTCTTATTTGATGATTAGCTTCAGCCACTGAGGAATTTAAAGCCTCTATCAATTCAGTAATATCAACCTTTTCTTTTTCAACTAAAGGTGAAAGGGTATCGATACATACATCTACCGCTTTCTGACTTGCCAAATCCCCGCCTTTACTGCCGCCAATGCCATCTGCCAGTACTGCCACTGAATTATGTCCATTCGTTGACTGATACCAAGCAATGGCATCTTCATTACAACGTCGTGAAAAGCCGATATCTGATTCGCCATAAACTTGTTGGCTCATATGACTACCTCTCGTCTATATTCTTTTTCAATAACTCTACGGAGTGCCAATGCCATAGCCCCAGCTGATGCAAACCTCTTTTCAGGATCTTTTTGAAGAGACTTATTAATGATCCGTGCTGTGGAGGCAGGTATGTCGCTTCTAAATAGCTTAATACTTTTAGGCTTAGCATTAATAATCTGGTAAGTTAACGTCGCAATAGAGTCACCATCAAAAGGCGTATTTCCGCTTAATAATTGGTAAAAAGTAACACCTAAGCTGTATACATCAGTACTACCAAACACCTTTTTACCCATCAACTGCTCTGGTGACATAAACAAAGGGCTACCCATCACGCTGCCCGTTTTAGTTTTCGAATCATCTACAATTTTGGCTATTCCAAAATCAGTCACTTTTACCTCACCGTTACCAGGGTTGTAGATAATGTTGCCGGGTTTAATATCACGATGAACAATATTCTGCTGATGCGCATACTCAAGGGCCTCCGCGACCTTTAATATTACGGCATGTACCTTTTCAATAGACAACAAAGATGATGATTTAGTGAATGCACTGAGTGGTTTTCCTTCGGCATAATCCATTGCAATAAAGGCTAAGTCAGGTTCTTCACCTACATCATAAACAGTAACAATACTAGGATGACTTAAGCGACCCGCCGCTTCGGCCTCTCTAAAAAATCGCCCTTTGAGTTCATCTAAAAGTACATCATCAAACTGACTATAGTTCAGTGTTTTTATAGCTACTGTTCGTGATATTTTGGGGTCATGTCCTAGGTATACAACGCCCATTGCACCACGCCCTAACTCTCGATCTATCTCATATCGCCCCAGTATAGGTTTACTGACTTTTTGATTTGGAATAACTAATGTACCCGCTATATCTGTAGTGCCTGACAACGATCCATCAGAGTGCTCAATTGATTCGAGCGCTTTAAGGCGTTTTTCTGCATCCTTATATCGACTCTTCGACTTAACTATGTGCTTATAAGAGGTTATTGCATGATGATACTGACGCTTTCGCTCTTGCTGTAAGGCAATATCATAAATAGCATCTAATGCATCGATATCCACAGAGCACGTAGAAAGCAGTTTGTAGGCATCCTCAAATTGACCTTGCTGAGTAAGTAGTTGCGCAAGCCTGATTTTTGATACCTGAAGCTCAGCGCTTAATTGTTGTATTCTTTTATTGGGTATCAGCCAAAAAATCATGACTAAGTAAGCTAGAAATAGGAACGCTATCGTAACGCCAAACGGAAGCCACTGCTGTTTAAACATCTGCATAAACAATTGAGTGAAGACAAGCGTGAGTAGAATAAAAAAAACCAAAAACAAACCCGTTGATAGGTTTAGTTTTGGAAGGATAATGACTAAGAATGAAGCTAGTAGTGATATAAGAAGAATTTCTAACCAGTAAAAATAGTCAGGTGAAACCATACCTAATGCAGTAATTTGATCATTAAATACATCTTGCCCCTGTAATAGGAAAGGCCAAAATGAAATACCTTTCTCAGGGAAAGAAAGTCCATCAAATAATAAGAAAATATACTGATCAACGGCCTGAAGGTATATGAAGTGAGCCTTAGCAAGCACAACAGCGACAGCCATAGCAACAACAACAAGTCGCAGACTGAGTAGCGCTGAACAAACCCTTTTCACATCGAACACGGGTAATAAACCTGTTTAAGAAAGTTATCTCTTAAACTAATTATCTAGCGACTTAATTAATAGACCAGAATAATTACATTGTGTAAGGGTTTGTTGAAATGAGAAGGGGTAGACAATTAAGGTTATCCCTTCTTTATATTACATTAGACTTTAAGCGATATTAGTTTGAACGTTCAGCTAGCCAACTAGCCACATCAGGCCAAATAGTTTGAGGCGCTTTGCTGCCCGATAAAATCCCCATATGGCCCCCCTTAACTTCAAGGACTGTGGTATTAGTACTAGATACATGTTTAAGTAATGCTTCACTGCATGCTCTTGTTACAATAGGGTCTTGTTTACCTGCAACTAATAAGATATTGGCCTCGACATCACTTAAATGTCCTTCTGGGTTTTTCATAGGCAATACACCTTCAGCAACCGTGTTATCTGCCCATAGGTATTGGATAATATCTTGGATAACCGCTCCAGGGTAAGCCACCATATTGTCAAGAAATGCACCGTTAGTAGCATGTGATATAACATACTCTTCATCATGCAGGTTCTTTAACAAATCAAGATAACCCTGAATACTTCCAACAGGGTTAGTAAGCTTAAAACTGAGAGAGTTCATCCATCCAGGTGACCGCCACCAGCGACGACGAGTATTATGTACTCTCCAACCTGTTTTATTCTCCAGCCATCGCAATCGTTTAGATATTCGTTGATATTGCTCACCCAACGATCCATTAGCATGGTAATCACCGGGGGCACCTATCAAGGCTAAATTAACGATGTCTTTGTCGCCCAATGATGCATAGCAGACACTAAATAAGCCACCAAAACTCCAACCATGTAAAGATAACTTTTGAGACCCACTGTGTTCTCTAACCTTACTTAGAAGCTTCGGCATCCACTCAGCAAAGTAACTAGAAATGGTATAGTGATTATGAGCAGACCCAGGACGACCCCAATCAATTAAATAAAGCTCGAAACCTTTTGCTCGTAAATATTTAACCAAACTTCTTTCAGGAAACAAATCGTAGATATACATGTTAACGGCAAGAGGAGCCACCATGACTAGCGGTATCTTATGTGATTTTTTTTCTACTTTTATCGTTTGACCATCAATTTCAATTTCACTTTCTTTTAGTGGCGGATAGTATCGAAGGCGGACAATATCTTTTTCATAGATCACGTCAAAGGCTGTTTTCTCAGCCTGAACTAATGACTCAGCCTGGAATAAACGTAGTTTTGCGTTTCCTGCAGAAGTAGATACTATGCGACGCAATGCGTCATAACGCGTTTTAACCGAAGGACTTGCTACTGACATAAAGCTCTCAATTATTCATCAACATAAATTTTCGACGCAGTTTACGAGTTTTGTGACTCAAGGTCATTAGCAAAAAGGATTAATTTCACGGTCTAGAAAGTTATATAAGCACAGAACCTGTTGTGCTATATCTTGTATAATTCAAATATATAAATTTTAATATAATGTAAATGCAGCAGAAAATGAGTTTCATCTATGCAAAAAAACATACTCATCGCTATCACTCTATTATTTTCATTTTATTCATTAGAAACCGCAACAGCTAAAGGGCTTACAGCGGAGGCAGTACTCGGTGATTACAGGTCAGACCCACTTTTTGGTGAAGCTGCTGCACAAAAAAGTATTATAATTGAAGTTGGAGATTCTCGTTTTGCACCTCAAGATATTAAAGTACAGGCTAATTTAAATATTCGTTTTGTTTTTACAAATAGTAGTTACCAAACTCACCTTATGGTCATGGCTAATGACCTAAATGAAGTTCTGTCAGATCAAGTATTTATAGACGCTTATCTAGAACACGGCACAGCACAAGTTAACGTTCCGGGTGGACACAGTCACGGTAATTCATCATCAGATGATGCGTCTCCCATGGTAAAGCTAGTCGACGAACACCCTGCCGTATTTCTTAAGCCAGGTGAAACAAAAGAAGTATTAGTTAGGTTTACTGACACACAAGATGTTCAACTTGCCTGTGTACTTGATAAGCACCACAAACAGGGCTTGAAAGGGGTTATATCGCCGTTTAATCCAGAGTAATGGTTTAAATTTGAGTTCACTAATAGGGTTAACCCATTAATATAATTGAAGACCTTTTTCTAACTCAAGCACAAACCGTTTAATATCATCAGATGTGATATTGAGATGTGTGACCAGTCGAATGCGCTTTCCAGAAGAAATCAGAATATCTTTATCAGCTAAGTATTTTTGAAGGTGAGCGCCCTGCTCTACACTACCTAACTCAATGTATAGCATATTGGTATTAGGCTTTTCGACCGTAATAGAAGGTAGCTTGCCTAATTCTTCAGCTAACAACATAGCGTTTTCATGATCTTCTTTTAAACGTTTAACATTATGTGTTAACGCATAATCAATAGCAGCAGCCAGAATGCCTGCTTGTCGCATCCCTCCTCCAACCATTTTTCGCCAGCGTCGGGCAGTATGAATAAAAGACTCACTGCCACAAAGCAAAGAACCGATAGGCGCGCCTAAACCTTTAGAACAACAGACTGAAACAGAATCAAAACGAGAGGTAATGTCTTTTACGGCAATATTCTGAGCGACCGCAGCATTGAATACACGCGCACCATCAAGATGAAAAGCTAAGTCATTATCTCTGGCTAGAATACCTGCATGTTCAAGGTAATCATTAGAAATCACTTTACCTGCATGAGTATTTTCAAGCGATAATAAACGGGTTTTGGCAAAATGGAAGTCATCAGGTTTTATGGCAGATTGAACAACACTGAGGTCTAGAGTGCCATCAGCGTTAACAGCTAAGGGCTGAGGTTGAATACTACCAAGGCTTGCGGCACCACCCGCCTCGTACTTATAGGTATGATAATCTTGACCAACAAGGTACTCATCACCTCGTCCACAATGCGTTAATAACGCAATTAAATTAGTTTGAGTGCCACTAGGCGCCAGCATCGCTGACTCCATTCCCATTAATGTAGCAACACGTTCTTCTAAAGCGTTAACAGTTGGGTCGTCACCAAATACATCATCGCCCACTTTCGCAGTAGCCATATGCTCTCGCATACCTTGTGTAGGCTGCGTAACGGTATCACTGCGAAAATCAATGCTCATTTAACTACTTCTCTGCACCCACAAGAAAGTTTTCAAAACTTTCACCGGTTAGCTTTTTAACTTGACTAAACAAATACCAAATAGCAAACATGAGAATCACGGTGCTAGGCAATGCAATAACAGGATAACTAAGTGCCGTCATGTGGCCAAGCTCTTCTGCAAACTCAGGAGTGCCCGGAGGGCTAACTAATATAACCTTAGCAAGTACATAATTAAGAACAGAAGAAACAAAGAACGACCCTGCAACAATAAATGAAGCCATTTTCAAGTGTTCTTCAAAGGTATCTGTATGATTGTGATCAGATAACACCTCATACAGATCATCAGTGCGTATAACCTCACGGTTAAGAATGATCATTTTAACAATGGGATACTTTGTTCTTTGTGTAAATAATACGGCAATGCCTATTAAGGCAGGAATAGCCGCTTCTTTAATAGCGATATACTCAGACGGGAGCTCTAATAGGCTTATACCGCCTGTTAGAAAAACACTCACAATACCCAAAATAGAAAATGCATTAAACTTTCCAGACTGCTTTAGGTCCCAAAGACCATAGGCAATAGGGAACGCAAGCGCAACAACGATACTTAATGCAGGCCCTAGATTATCTTCGCCACTGAGCTTACTAAGAATAAGCACAGGAATAATAATATTAAACGCAAGGTTGCCGAAAAGGCCGCCTTTTTTCTGTTTCGTTTCTGTCATAGCTCTCTACATTGCTCTCTTGAATACACTAAAATCACTTTTTTACATTGAAGCACGCACAACACGCACTTTCAATAAGTGTTCTGTATGTTTGAGACACTTTACAAGCTCAAAAGTTCCAAAATACCAACATCCACTCAAACACTGTACATAATTTGATCAATACTTTCCAGTATTGACGCTATTACAGCTGAAAAGTGCTGATACTAATCGTCAAAATCTAATTCATCTTCAGGCTTAGCAAAGCGTTGAGCTGGCTTGGCTATAATCTCTAAATAAAATGTGTTCAAGCCCTGCTTCTCTACTTCGTCTATTGATTTATTAATATCACCCAGATGAATTACCTTAGCATCTTCTTCGGTAAGACCAAATTTGCAATCAAAATCCCAAAAATCCATACCACTTGGCAATGCTTTTTTACGTTCTCTTTTTAAATATTTTTTAGCATCGTGTTTTGCTGCGTCAAATAATCTGGCGAGCTTAATTTTTGGATGACTTAATACAAATGTTTTTTTCATGTTTATCCTAAAAACTTACAGCCACTATGGCGATAAGAGAGGGTTTATTAAGGGGGCGCACTATAAAGAATTAAGGTCTTAAAGTCGAGCTAAGCTGTACATTAAACACTCAAACCACATTAACTAATCACTTGATAGTAAGCGTAAAGCCACGCCTGCCGCGGCGGTTCTATTTTCTACACCTAATTTAGGGAAAATAACTTCCAAATGTTTATTGACTGTGCGCGGGCTCATTGCCAATATTTCAGCTGCTTCACGATTTGTTTTGCCGTTAGCAATCCAAAATAGTACTTCAGATTCTCGTACCGTTATATCTAGCTTGCTACTAAGTAAAGCAGCCTTACTGGGTCGATTTCCGTCAATGAGTTTTATTAACCAGTCACCGTTATCATGCTTCCCCACAAAACGGATTGATAAAGGATAATCTAAGCCTTCAATCGTTAAATTATCAAGGGCTGTTCTTTTTTCAGAAAGCCATACCGCTAACTCTGCAGTAAATGCGTTATTAAAATTGCTGCAGTCTATATTGGCTTTTGCAAATAATGCGAATGTTTGCGGTGTAGCCCATTTAACTTCACCGCTATCGTTTGATGTAAACAGATGCTGGCCAGTGCTATCTAATGCAGACTGTGCACTATTTGTTAACTGTGCATTCTTTAAGTGAACTTTCATTCGCGCAATCAGTTCAGCGGGATTAATGGGCTTAATAAGATAATCAACGCCACCAAGCCCTAAGCCTTTCACGATGTCATCAGTATCAGATAAGCCTGTCATAAATATCACAGGAATATCAGCTAGCTCTGCATCTATTTTTAGATGCTTACAAGTCTCAAAGCCATCCATTACGGGCATGATAGCATCGAGCAAAATAACATCAGGCTTAATTCGCTTAGCTATTTTTAAGGCCTGCTTGCCATCCAAAGCCACAAATACATCTAGATTTTCTTCTTCAAGCGCATCATTAATCAGGCTTAAGGCATCAGGAGAGTCATCTACAACCAGTACAATATCGCTCTGTGCTATTGAGTTCATTTTTATTCTTGTTCCAGGCAAGTAGCCAGTTGTTCAAATTGAAAACTCTTGCTCAAAACCTCTAGATGATCATAAAAATCAACACTAATGAGCTCAGCTTCCGAAACCTGCGCTAAAGTTTGTACGACCCCTTTACTATACCCCATTTCTGCATAAGCTTTAAGTTCCCTGATCAAAGCATGATCAGGCACTGAGAACTTAATCTGACTATCAAGGGGTTCTTTTGCGTTAGGTAATAATAGCGTAGATAAATCTTCTTTTGAGTTCTGAGTAATCCAGTTTATATTCAAGAACTCCTCTAGCTTTGCTAACAGAGCATTATTATTAATGGGTTTAACCAAGTAGTCATTATAACAAGCCTGTTCACGTGTATTTTTATTGGCCCATTCGTCAGGAACCTGGGCATTTGCTGACAGCATTAGCACCGGTGATTTAATGCCTTTCTCACGTAACTTTTTAGCTAACTCTAAGCCGCTAACACCCGGCATAGAGACATCCATTAAAAACAAATCTGGTTTTGCATCCTCTAGTAAATCTAAACAAGACTGAGCATCAAAAGCCTCTAAGGTAATAAAACCAAGAGGAATTAATAAGTCTGATAAAAAACCTCTTAACATGGGGTCATCATCAACTAAACAAATTGTTCGTTGATACCCTTCATAACCTACTTTCTTAGCCTGAATAGGTGTTACTTTTTCTTTAGTATTTACCCAAGGCAGCATTAAAGATATTTTAAAGCAGCTTCCTTCACCTAATGTTGAATCAACTGTTAAATCACCGCCCATTATTTCAGTTAGCAATTTAACAATAGTAAGTCCTAGGCCAGAACCTTGTACATTAGGTGTGTGATTATTTCGGACACGCTCAAAAGGATCAAATATACGTGCGAGGTTCTCTTCACTAATACCCGACCCCGTATCTTTAATCTTAAACTCAGCCACTTGAGAGCGATACTTCACTTCAAAGTCTACCGTGCCTTGCGGGGTATATTTAACAGCATTTGAAAGCACATTAATTAAAATTTGCCGGAGCCTTTTCTCGTCTGTCATCACTACATTGGGTAATCGCCCATTAACAACAAAGTTAAGCTTAATACCCTTGGCCTCAGCCTGCATTTTAAACATTGAAGCTAACTGCTCAAGAAGCTCAGGAAGTTGTACTCGGTTACGGTGAAGATCTAGTCGGCCTGCTTCTATTTTTGATATATCTAATAGCCCTTCTATTAAATCTGCCAGGTGCAATCCGCTGCGGTGAATAATGTTTAAACCTCGAACTTGTGAATCCGTAAGCTCAGGTTTATCTGAAAGCAATTGCGCATAACCCAAAATAGACTGCAGCGGTGTTCTTAACTCATGGCTAATACCCGATAAATAGCGACTTTTTGCATCATTCGCCTGCTCTGCTAATTCTTTTGCTTGCTGTAATTCATAGTCAGTTTGTTTATGCGCATCTATCTCACGCATGAGCTTTCGTGTTTGTTTATTCGACTCCATTTGCGCTACCACACGTGTTTCGTGAGCAAGCAAAAAAATCCAGGAAATAACACCACTTACAATGAGAAAAATAAAAAATAAAGTTACCAAGCTTTCTTGCAACAGTACCTGCTCTGAAATAACTTCAGGCATCATATGCTTATAAACTAAAGCAAGTAAGGCAGCGTTTACCGAATTAGCAACAAGCAGTAAGCCCATAAAACGCCCCAACCTTGAATTCACAAGGCCAACGGCTTTTCCTAATTTAAAATTTCTTAAAAAATTAGACCACTGTCGAGATAAACGCGCATGGGGTTTACAACCATCAAGGCACCTAACATCGAGCGAACAACATAAAGAGCAAATGGGTTGTGCATATACCCCACAATAGCTCATATCTTCTAACTCAAATGTATTCTCACAGACACCACAAGTGAGTGAATGTGGTGTCCGAGCATTTGATACTTTAAGTTCTTCAATTAAAGGGATTAATTCAGGTGACTGTCTTGCTAAGTAGTATTTACCCTTTGTGACCCAGGCTATACAAGGCACTAAAATAAAACACACGAGTAAACTTACAAAATGACTTAGTGTTTTGACTACTTCACCAAAAAAACCTAGGTAGCAAAGTATGCCCACAATAGTCGCCAGTAACATAGACACAGTACCGACCGGGTTAATGTCATATAAATGTCCACGTTTAAACTCAACATAAGATGGGCTCAAGCCTAGCGGCTTGTTAATGATAAGGTCCGCTGAAAGTGAACCCAACCAACTTACTGCAACAATAGCAAAAACACCTAGGGTTGCCTCAAGTGCTTCATGAATACCTAGCTCCATTAATATTAATGCAATAGCGACATTAAACACTAACCAAACCACTCGGCCAGGGTGGCTATGAGTAGCGCGTGAAAAAAAGTTTGACCAGGCAATAGAACCGGCATAAGCATTAGTTACATTGATTTTCATCTGCGAGATGATAACCATTACAGCAGCAAGCACTAATGCTAAGGTGGGCGATTGAGTAAGGTAATTGAAGACCCTTTCATACATATAAGTTGGGTCACTTGCGGTGTAATAGCCTAGGCCTTCAGTAATTGCGATATACGCAATAAAAGAACCAAATAGCATTTTTATTAAACCAATAAAAATCCAACCCGGCCCAGCTAAAATTAACCAGAACCACCATTTTTGTTTATTTTTTTCAGTCTTTGGAGGCAAAAATCGTAAGTAATCAACTTGCTCACCAATTTGAGCAACCAAGGCAAAAAATACAGAGGCCGCGGCACCAAATAAAACCCAGTTGAATTCATTTGCTAAAGGTAGAGACTCTGGCGCATAACTCGTCCAACCTTCTAAACGTTCAAACTCGTATAAAACAACAATAAAAACAGCCGAAATTTGTAAGATTAGCCATAAAGTTTGTGTGCCAATCTGAAACCGACTAATAGTAGTAATCCCTTTCATTACAATAGGTATCACCGCTACTGCACTAAGGAAATAACCAATGGAAAGAGGAATACCAAACAAAGCATGCAAAGCAGAAGCTAGAATGGCTGCTTCAATAGCAAAGAAAATAAATGTGAACGAGGCATAAATAAGCGAGGTTACGGTTGAGCCTAAATAGCCAAACCCAGCCCCACGGGTAAGCAAATCAATATCTAGACCATGCTTTGCTGAATAATACGCAATAGGTAGGCCTGTAATAAAAAATACAGCGGCAACCACCAGCATGGCAACGACAGTATTCACAAAACCATAACTTAAGGTTACCGCAGCGGCAATGCTTTCAAGCGCTAAAAAAGCCGTTGCACCTAAAGCGGTTTTACCAACCTGACTAACACCCATTTTACGTGCTTTTCGGGCAGTAAATCTAAGAGCATAGTCTTCAAGAGTTTGGTTGGCAACCCATTGATTATAGTGTCGCCGAACCTTTAGGATTTTTTGCTTTGAGCTCATAAAGACTTTTTTACACTACCAGCATTGATTAAACAATATATAGACAATTTAACCTTGTAGCCGTGATGCAGTGTAACGGAATCAAGGGAGTTATCAAGTAGACACCTAAGCTTTAGAATAAACCCTGATTCCAGTCGTCCCTCCTTTCATCAAGGCTACGCTTATAATCACACAACTGCTTTAGCTAATGGCAGTGTTTTTAGTTCCAGCATGCCTTCAGTAATTATAAATTTGATGATGTCATCAAGCCCTTGCGCTTTCTTGAGGTTTGAAAACACAAACGGTTTGTCACCTCGCATTTTCTTAGCGTCTCTACCCATCACATCCAAATCTGCACCAACTAAAGGCGCCAAATCTATTTTATTGATAATCAACAGATCAGATTTTGTGATACCAGGCCCACCTTTCCGAGGAATTTTATCGCCGGCAGACACATCAATAACATAAATGGTCAAGTCAGATAGTTCTGGGCTAAAAGTTGCACTCAGGTTATCGCCACCACTTTCTACAAACACAACATCTAGCTCACCATGTCTGTCCATAAGCTGGTCGATAGCAGCCAAATTCATTGACGCGTCTTCTCTAATCGCCGTATGTGGGCAGCCACCGGTTTCAACACCAATGATTCTATCGGCCTCTAAAGCCTCATGCTTCGTAAGAAACAAAGCGTCTTCCTGGGTGTAAATATCATTGGTCACTACCGCAATATTGTAGTAATCCTTCATTGCAGCACATAGAGAGCGAAGCAGTGCCGTTTTACCAGAACCAACGGGACCACCCACACCTATTCGTAATGTTTGTTTTTTTGACATGTGATTTTTCTATCCTCATTGAAGCTATAAAATAAACGTCTGTCATTCCCGCGAAGGCGGGAACCCATGGATCAAAAATCACTGGATCCCCGCCTTCGCGAGGATGACAAGAAAGCTATGATCTAAATAAACGGCTGTACTGTGTTTCATGGAGCGCACTTGCTATAGCCAAAGCAGGTAAGCCACCCCCTATATTTTCTTCTAATGTACACTCAGAAATCTCAATGGTCTGACCAATAGCAGGCTGTAGTTTGGTTAGCAATTGCTGAGCTTGAGTTTGTCCTAAAGGCACTAGTTTAGTGGCTGCAGCCACCTGATTTTCTAACCAAGACCAAGTAAACCCCATAGCCGCTGCATGATAATCTATATTCCACTTAGCCGCGGCAAAACCAAACAAGCTAACAAAACTTAAATCATGACCTTTTACCTTGAATAGCGTTTCTTCAAATGGAATATCAAATTCAAGACTTTTTAATAAGCGATACAGCGCTTCGCCCATAGCAGTATCAGTTAAGCGCAATTCTTTTGTTTCTCTTGATGCAATAACAAGGTCATTTAAATAAGAGAATCTTGACCAGTCTTGTTGAGTAGTGCTGTGCATCGCACCACGCAAAACAGGTAAGTCGACACGCGCTATATTCTCTCTCATTTGCAAGGTAATCCACTCTTCTACCTCGTCAACATTTTTAACCCAGCCACATTCAATGGCATATTCAATACCTTGAGAAAAAGCAAAACCACCTACAGGCAAGCTAACACTACTGAGCTGTAATAAACGCGCTAGTGCAAGGTCACTTGTTAACGATTTAGTGGTCATGGTGGCCATGCCCATGATTGTTATCATGATGACCAGTATCATGACTTCCAGACACTTTATAAGCACCCGACTCTGGCTCGAATACCGCCTCTTCATGACTAACAACCAAGCCTAACAAGTGCAACATTTCTTCCAGAACATAGTCCGGCTTAATACGTAACCATCTATCGCCCACCTGCAGTTTCACATGGCGATTCCCCAAGTGATAACAGGCTCGTGAAAAGGTACGCCAGTCTTCACAGCTTGCATGCGCGATCGCTTCAACATCTCCTTGGACCTGAACAATTTTTCCGCACTCGGTTTTTAGGTATTCACCCACGGATAAAGGTTTGCCTCGTTCAAGAAACACACGCACTTCTACGCCAGATTCGCTAACTAAACGTAAACGCCCTTTATCACGCTGTTCATGCTTTAAGGTAACAACCTCATCAACTGCTTCGTGGCAATGTGTACCTAAGCGCTCATAAATTTCTAACATCAAATGATCCTTTAAAACAAGGTGTATAGCTGCGCAAGAGGTAATATTGATGCGGGTTCACAGGTGAGTAATTCACCATCGGCTCTTACTTCATACGTTTGTGGGTCAACGGTTATATCTGGCATCCAGTTATTCAACACCATGTCTTTTTTGCCGATGTTTCTGGTGTTTTTGCAGGCACTCAAGGTACGTGATAAGCCTAACGTTTCTCCCACGTTATTATTTAGAGCCGCTTGAGATACAAATGTTATTGAGGTTTTTGCTGCTGCTAAACCCTGCGCGCCAAACATAGGGCGATAATGTACCGGCTGAGGGGTGGGTATAGAAGCGTTTGGATCACCCATAGGCGCTGCGGCAATCATTCCGCCTTTAATAATCGTTGATGGCTTAATACCAAAGAAAGCAGGTTTCCATAATACTAAATCTGCTAATTTACCCTTTTCAATAGAGCCTACTTCATGTGAAATACCGTGAGCGATAGCAGGGTTGATCGTATATTTTGCGATGTACCGACGAGCACGAAAGTTATCTGCCCCTAACTCAAGATCTTCAGCCAATAAACCAAACTGCACTTTCATTTTATGTGCCGTTTGCCATGTTCGTGTAACCACTTCCCCTACTCGTCCCATAGCTTGAGAGTCAGAGGAAACCATACTGAATGCACCACGGTCATGAAATAGATCTTCTGCCGCAATAGTCTCTTTACGAATACGAGAATCAGCAAATGCCACATCTTCCGGAATACTGCTATCAAGATGATGGCAGACCATTAACATATCTAAATGTTCATCAACGGTATTTTTTGTATAAGGCCGTGTAGGGTTCGTAGACGATGGTAAAACATTAGGCTGGGAACAGGCTCGAATTATATCTGGTGCATGGCCACCACCCGCGCCTTCTGTATGGTAAGTATGTATTACGCGATCTTTAAAGGCACCTAGCGTGTCATCTACAAAACCAGACTCATTTAAGGTATCCGTGTGTATTGCCACTTGCACATCATATTCTTCAGCGACTGATAAACAAGTATCGATTGAAGCCGGTGTTGTACCCCAATCTTCATGTAATTTTAAACCACAAGCACCCGCTTCTAATTGCTCTCGTAAGGCCTCAGGTAAACTGGCATTGCCTTTACCTAAGAAACCAAAATTCATCGGCATACAATCGGTGGATTGCAGCATTTTACCCATATACCATGGGCCTGGAGTACATGTAGTTGCGTTGGTTCCTGTTGCTGGGCCAGTACCACCACCAATCATGGTTGTGACCCCCGACATCAACGCTTCTTCTACTTGCTGAGGGCAAATAAAGTGTATATGCGCATCAATACCACCCGCCGTAAGAATTGAGCCTTCACCAGCAAGTACTTCAGTACCCGGGCCAATGATAATATCTACGCCATCTTGTATGTCAGGGTTACCGGCTTTTCCGACACAAGCAATACGCCCTTCTTTAATACCCACATCGGCTTTTACAATACCCCAGTGGTCTAGAATGAGGGCGTTAGTTATTACCAAATCAACGGTTTCAGCGCTTGGACGCTGGCTTTGCCCCATGCCATCACGAATAACTTTACCGCCACCAAACTTAACTTCTTCACCGTATTGGGTGTAGTCTTTTTCAACTTGTATCCAAATTTCAGTATCGGCTAAACGCACTTTATCGCCCGTGGTTGGGCCAAACATTTGAGCGTAGCTTTGACGGTCCATTGTTTTAGAAGAATAGGTTTTAGAAGAATGTTTTTTATCAGTCATTATCAAGAGCCCCCATTACATCTCCACGGAATCCATACACTTTTCTTTCACCGGCATAAGCCACTAACTCAACTTCACGCCCCTGGCCCGGTTCAAAACGTATAGCCGTGCCAGAAATAATATTTAAGCGGTAGCCGCGAGTTAGCTCACGATCAAATTTAAGACCTAAGTTGGTCTCATAAAAGTGGTAATGTGACCCAATTTGTATCGGTCTGTCGCCAACATTTTCAACACGCAGCGTGATGGTTTCACGACCTGCATTAAGCTCAATTTCACCTTCTGCGACCTCAATCTCTCCTGGAATCATGGTTATCTCCTTAGCATATTGGGTCATGAACGGTAACGAGTTTAGTGCCATCTGGAAAAGTCGCTTCAACTTGAACGTCATGAATCAAGCTAGATACACCGTCCATCACCTGCTCTTCCGTTAACAGTGTTTTACCATAGCTCATTAGCTCAGCCACTGTTTTACCGTCACGGGCACCTTCAATGATTTCCATGGTGATATAAGCCATTGCCTCAGGATAATTGAGCTTAAGGCCGCGATTTAAACGTCTTTCTGCCAACAATGCTGCAGTGAACACTAGCAGCTTATCTTTTTCTCTAGGTAGGAGTTCCATATAATCGTTCCCTTAGGTTGCCCAGATTCGGGGTTCCGTTGATTCTTTATTAACTAGCGCTGGACGTATTAAAGCCCAGGCCTGAGCAAATAACAAACGCGCCTTTTCAGTACACGTTCCTAAATAACGAATAGTCAGAAATTCGCCATTTAAACTCACAGCAAAAAAATCATTCACATCCGTTTTTAATTCAAGTTCCCGCAGGGAGCTTACAAGTCCAATTTCATCAGACTTAAAAGGTCCAGCAAGCATCAAGCCATTTACCGGCAAGTCTCTTAACCCTGCACAGCCCTTTAATACATCAGAATCATCGTCATCAATCACTAAACTTTCATTGAGTAATATCTTACCTTCACGCCAAATTTGAAAATTTTGCTTAACACTTCCACTATCAAACTTTACATCATTTGCAGGTAGCCCAAAACAGGTAATATCCCAAGCAATAAAAGAGGCTTCTGCCGATAAATCTACACGGGTTTTCATGCGTGCGTGAGACGCTGGGAATAAAATGGTCTCAAGTGGAAACCATTCAAGCACGGCGTTTTCTTCAACCGTAATATGCAAATTTTGTGTTTGAATGCCTCCCTTTTCACGCGCTTTATAAACGCGCCCGGCCCCCGGCGTTGTAAGCAATACATGAGTATTAACTTGAGCAGTGACATCAATGTTTAAGGTATCACCGGTGACCAGTCCTCCTGGCGGATGCAACAAATAGACGTGTGCGCAATCGGGCCCCTCAGGATAAAACGCTTTTTGAACATAAAGTGGGCCCTCATGCTCACTTTTTACTAAGCGAACGCCCCTTTGACGTTTCGCAAACGCCAAACTCAAACGTGCCTGCCAAGTTGAAGGCGCTGTTGATAGTAAGTTAGAGCCAAGGGCTACATTCATAAAATGGTTATACCGCCAAATATTGACTAATTAATTCATCGCTTAGTTTATCCATACTATCATTTGCTACAACCCTTCCTTTGTCCATTAGTCGAAATGATTGTCCTATTCGTCTGGCAAAGCCTAATTTTTGTTCAACTAAAATAACGGTCATGCCTTCTTCTTCATTCAATTTGATGATGACATCACCAATCTGCTTAACAATATTGGGTTGAATACCTTCATTGGGTTCATCCAATATAAGTACTTGAGGCTCAATGACCAAAGCACGGCCAATGGCGAGTTGCTGTTGCTGGCCACCGGATAAATCACCACCACGTCGGTGCAACATTTCACCTAATACTGGGAACAAATCAAATATCTTTTGTGGAATATCTGTACCCGCCTCTTTGTCACCCAAA
>JADGDV010000024.1 GCA_016744695.1 Hahellaceae bacterium | reverse complement strand
GCGAAGGTCTCTCCTTTCTACAAGAAAACCATCGGTTACGGACTGCCGGACTTCGCAGAGGAACTCAACTACGGAGTCGATCTATCAACCATCTGAGGGGGGTATCAGATTGATGGGGTGAAGGTGCCCCATCAACCATTAAATCCGTATACCCTGGATTCTCTTCCATTACCATATCTCATTTATCAAACAATGAATCCGTTTGTTTAAGTGTTATTTTTAATTGCGCTAGCATTTCATCTACCGTGCCCATGTAATCGTACTTGTACTTGCTCATTTTTTCCTTGACGTGTGGATAGTCGCTGGCCATCAGATTTCTCATAGCAAGTAGTTTTCTTTGCATTCTGTCGACTTGATCCTGAAGGTTCTGCATACGCGCCGGAGAGCTGCCAAGGGTTTGGAAGCTTGCTTGCCGTTCCGCTACTGTGCGGTCATATTTTTCAATGTCTTTTATGGGGTCATGTGCAGAGTGTGGATAAGCCAATTCAACAAATAACAGCGGGTAGAAAAATACGAATATGGAGAGAGATCTTTTCAACATGTGATTTTTCATATTTATGGATTTAGAGTCGTGATTGCCTAAGCGGATTTAATTATTTTTCGATGGCGATAAATTCAGTGGTCGTGGAATCGCTTGTATTGCCTCTTGCTGTCAGTATCTGATATTGATCCGGCGTAAGTGATGGAAGCCTTTGTAGAAATGCCACCATATTCCAGATACGCTCGTCACTGTGAGTTGGTCCCCAAGCGGGCATGCCCGATGCCTTAATGCCGTGCTTGATAATCCAGAATTGGCGTTGAATAGCTATTTCTTCACTACCTGTGTCGCTGCCATGCTCATGCCCGTGGGCATCTGCCTTAGCTGTCAAGTTAGGTGGGGCAGGGTACAGGCCAATGGTGAAGTCACTGTCTGTTTTACCCGGTTTGAGATGGCAGCCTGCGCACATATCGTTGTAGTCCGCACCTCCAGCCAACAAGCGATCGGAGGTATTCAAATTATCCGGAATTTGGATGCCGCTGGCGGCGCGGGCAATGGATCGTTCGCGCAGGGTTTCCAGTAGCCAGTAACTTAATTTGTTATGGGGTACGTCGGCACCGATGGGATATAGGCCGGAGTAGATAAATAAGCCAGCGCCCACCAGGCCAATAACCGTGGCAATGAACAGGCTTTTGATAAATGCGGTGAGCGATGGCATAGGAGATCCTTTATTTAATTCTTTAGTGCTGATGTTCAGAGTGTTGTTCGCCTGAGCCTTCCTTATGATCTTCATCAGATGTGTCATCGTGGCTCATAGCGTGGGAATCATCGTCATGATGCATATCCTTCATGCACTGTTTCATCATGGCCTGCATGACAGGATCGTTCATATCCATCTTGCTGTGATCCATATCCTTCATTGCGGCGCAATTCGGGTTTTCTGCGTCTTTCATGTGCTCCTTAGGATCATGGGCTTGAGCCGAAAAAGCGACGCCCAGGGCAGCCAGAACGAGAACGGGGGACAGAAGTTTGAGTTTCATTGTTAGTTTCCTCGTGGGATTAAAAGTTTTGTTGAACAAGCAGTATCAATCATTAAAACCAGAATCTGAGACCCGCGACGATCTGGGTGTCAGAGCGGTTCTCGCCAGCGGCGCGCCGGTAATCCGCTGTATCGCCATAAGTGCTCGTCCATTCCACACCGATATAGGGTGCAAATTGACGGTTGAACTCATAACGCAGACGCACACCCAACGCGAGATCTGATAGGCCGGAGCCGAGACCATTTTCTGGGTCGTTTTTTCCGTACAAGTTCAGCTCGGCGCGGGGTTGTAAAATCAGGCGTTGTGTCAGCAATAATTCATACTCAGCTTCAGCGGACAGTGCAGTCCGGCCGCTGTCACCCACATAGGCGGTAACATCCAGTTCAAACCAATAGGGGGCAAGCCCTTGTAGACCCAGTGCCAGCCATTGACGATCTTTACCTTCGTCATATTGGTCAAGCCGCACGCCAAGTTGGGTATCAAAATAGGCGTTCAGTGCATGACCCCAGAGCAGATCAGTGGAGCTTTCCTCCAGAGAGTCTTCTGCAATATCACCTTCCGCCTTGATGACTAGTCGATCGTAGGTGGTGCCGTACCAAGCCTGGAGGTCGTAAACCGTGGTTTCGCTGTCTTCCTGGTATTCGAAACGGTCGCCCAGCACAGCCCAAAAGCTATGCTCGTCGGCCAGCTTCAGTTGTCGCGGCCCAGATTGTGCGTAAGGCCCTTCGGTAAGCGTGTTGCCGTCAGAGTAGGCGTGTGGATCGCGGGCATCGGCTGGCGCGCTGCCTCCTTGCGCCTTCATCTCGCCATGATCCATCTGTGCCAAGGCGTCATTCGCCTGCAAGCTGCTGGCAGATAGCACCACCGCAGCTAACCAGTTCATAGTCTTCATTCTCATGACTCTCTTCATGACACCACCACCTCGCGGAACATGCCCGCATCCATATGAAACAACAGGTGGCAATGCCAGGCCCAGCGGCCCAGGTCATGCGGTGTGGTTAAGTAACTTATTCGTTGGGCTGGTTGCACCGGTATAGTATGACGACGCACGCGAAGTTCGCCCTGATCGGTTTCCAGTTCGCTCCACATACCGTGCAAATGCATGGGGTGGGTCATCATAGTGTCGTTTTGCAGGATAATTCTGACACGTTCATTATGGCGCAATGATACCGGTGTACTTTTGCCAAATTCTAGCCCGTCAAATGACCAGCTGTAGCGCTCCATATTGCCAGTGAGGTGAAGTTCGAGCTCCTTCACTGGCGTGCGAGTGTCGTTCAGCACACCATCAATGGACTTCAAATCTGCCAGAGTTAATACGCGATGGCCATGTGGTCGCAGCCCTTTTTCGCTTAAGTCACGTAGGCCGATGCCGGGATCATCCAGGTTGGTGCGAGGCATATCGACGCGCATATCCACGGAAGGGCCGTACTCTGTGCGTGCGTGGCGCACGGTGGCTGAGGGTTTGGCGAGAGGACTGTGTGAAGTGTGGCTCATACCCGGCATGTTGTGGCCGCTGTGCTGGCTGTGATCCATTGCCATGCCACCGTGCATGTTGGAGTGATCCATGCCCCCCATATCCATATTACCCATGCTCATCGCACTGTGATCCATACCTTTTTGGTTCATTTCCTGGTGACTCATGGCGCCCATCATGTCGGTCATGGTCAGCCATTCCACCGGATCAAGTGTTGGTATGGAAGCCGACAAGCCTTGGCGAGTGGCCAGTGTGCCTAAAGCATAACCGCTACGCTCCATACTTTGTGCAAAGAGGGTATAAGCATCGTCTTTAGGTTCTACTAGCACATCGTAAGTTTCACCTGGACCAAAACGGAATTCATCGATGCTTACTGGCTCAACATCTTGGCCGTCCGATTGGATGACGGTCATTTTTAAGCCGGGAATGCGCACGTCAAAGAAGCTGTTACTGGCAGCATTGATAAAACGCAGTCTTACTCGGTCTCCTTTGTTAAACAGTCCCGTCCAATTGCTAGCAGGAGCAGTGCCATTCATTAAATACGTGAACGTAGCCGCCGACAGATCGGCTAAATCCGTTGGATTCATACGCATCTGATTCCACATCTGACGCTTATCCAATGCGGCTTGAAGACCCATGTTCGATACATCACGGGTAAAATCAAAAAACGTAGGCTGGCTGAAGTTGTAGATATCGCTCTGCATTTTCAGCTTGCTGAAGGCATGCATGGGGTCTTCGTCAGTCCAGTCAGAGAGCTGCACCACGTGATCCTGATCGGTGTGATGTCTTTCACCTGCGCGGGGCTCGATGATCAAAGCGCCGTACATCCCCGTCATTTCCTGAAAACCGGAATGGCTGTGGTACCAGTAGGTGCCGCTCTGGCGCAGTGTAAAGCGATAGATAAAGGTTTCGCCGGGTGCAATACCTTTGAAGCTTATGCCGGGCACACCATCCATCTGATAAGGCAACAGAATGCCGTGCCAGTGTATCGAGGTGGCCACGGGCAGGCGATTAGTCACGCGGATTGTGACCTCATCACCTTCGCGCAAGCGCAGGGTTGGGGCCGGGATTGATCCATTGATGGTCGTGGCCATCCGAGTGACACCGGTAAAATTGACCGGCGTCTCTGCGATGACCAGATCAATTTCACGCCCGCTGAGCACGGGTGCTGAGCCAAGTGAAGTCGTGCTGCTTACGGCAGCCTGCAACCAGGACGGTGTGGCGGCCAGTACACCACCAGCGGCCAGGCCCTGCACAAATCGGCGGCGACTCAGCTGCCAGGACGGCTTGGGTTGGGGAAACCATGAGGTCATTGGTCAATCTCTTGTTAGGGAAATATTGGTTATTCCATATCTTGGTCCCGCATACTAGCCAGGCATGCCTGACACCCGCATGACTCCAGAATGACAAAGTTGTAATCTGGGTGTCATCTTCCTGCGGGTTAGCCAGGTTTATGCTGTTTCCAAACCCATTCTGAAACGACGGAGTAGGACAACGATGCGGCTATTGGTGGTCGAAGACGAAATCAAGACTGGCGATTATCTACAGCAGGGGCTGACGGAGGCCGGGTTTATGGTCACTTTGGCGCGAAATGGTTTAGATGGTCATCACCTGGCCATGACGGAAACCTTCGATCTGTTGGTGCTGGATGTCATGCTGCCGGATGTCGATGGCTGGCGCATTATTCAGTCGTTGCGCGAGGCTGGACGTCAGACCCCGGTACTTTTCCTAACCGCACGCGATAGCATTGATGACCGGGTTAAGGGCCTTGAGTTGGGTGCGGATGATTATCTGGTTAAACCTTTCGCATTCGCCGAGTTGTTGGCCCGTGTAAGAACGTTATTGCGCCGCAGTTCTGTGCCCGTAATGACTGACCAGATTCGCGTAGCCGATCTCACTCTGGATTTACCTCGGCACCGTGCCACGCGTGCGGGTCGTAAAATCAACTTAAGCCATAAAGAGTTTTGCTTGCTGGAGTTGCTGGTTCGCCGCCAGGGTGAAGTGCTACCGCGTTCGCTGATTGCCTCGCAAGTGTGGGACATGAACTTTGATTCCGATACTAATGTGATCGATGTGGCCATCCGTCGCCTGCGCTCCAAGATAGATGACGATTTTGAGCCTAAATTGATTCACACGGTAAGGGGGATGGGCTACAAGCTGGAAGTGGATGACGAGCATGATGTGGAGTAGTCGTCTTGGCAAGCATCCACTATCGCTAACCGCCCGGGTGATGGCCTTTGTTGCCCTTGCCATTGGGCTAAGTCTTCTGGTGATTGGTTATCTGGTGGACAACGCGGTCAAGCGCCATTTCGCCGAACAGGACGCTGACGAGTTGGAGGTCATGACAAGGGCTGTGGATCGAGCCTTACGCAAAACGGGTGACGGCTCTTCACACTTGGGTGAGGCGTTGTCGCACGCGATA
This sequence comes from Hahellaceae bacterium, assembly GCA_016744695.1. Taxonomy (GTDB): domain Bacteria; phylum Pseudomonadota; class Gammaproteobacteria; order Pseudomonadales; family Oleiphilaceae; genus Alkalimarinus. Next base: position 59,960 of record JADGDV010000024.1, on the reverse strand, counting down.
TCGGGTCATCACGGTGTCTATTTTCAGGTCTGGGATAAGGAAAAGCGCCTGATTTACGGCCCCTCAGCGAACGATTTTGCAAAACCTATTAATACCTTTGCCCCGGTGTCCAGTATTCAGGTTGGCAACGTATATCACTGGCAGGGAGATGGGAAAACCTACCGGGGAACCATCACGCAAACCCAGGTGGGTGGCCAAGAATACTACATCGTTACCGCCATTGACATGGATGCTCATATCCAATTTCTGGAGAATTTTCGTCGTAGCTTATGGCTTATCATGTTACTCGCAGGCATGGTGACGCTATTGGCGGCCTGGTATGGTGTGCATCAGGGGCATGCGCCACTGCGCGGGTTGAGCGAAGCCATGCGTGAAATACAGGCTGATCGCCTGCATGTGCGACTTGATTCCGAGGCGGTGCCCGGGGAACTTCAAAATCTCGTTTCTTCATTCAATTTTATGCTTGGCCGATTGGAAGACAGTTTTGCCCGCTTGTCCCATTTCTCCGCCGACATCGCCCACGAATTGCGCACGCCTCTTACCAATATCATCACCCAGACTCAGGTCGTTCTGGGAAAGTCACGAAGCCTGGTTGAATACCGCGAACTGCACTATTCAAACCTGGAAGAATTGGAACGCTTGGCAAAAATGGTCAACGACATGCTCTGGCTGGCTCAAAGCGAGCATGGACTGCTTAAGCCGGTATGGGAGTCACTGGATATGGCTCAGGAAGTCCGTAAGCTATTTGATTTTTTTGAGGCGCTGGCAGAGGAAAAGCACATCCGGTTAACTCTGGAAGGAAATGCACCGATGATAAAAGGTGACCGTGCCATGCTGCGGCGAGCTGTGTCTAATCTGTTATCCAATGCGATGCGTCACTCACCCGAGGAAGAAAGCGTGCGGGTTCGACTGGGTGTATCGGACGAAGGGCAGGTTGTACTCAGCGTACAGAATGCGGGGCCGGAAATTCCCGCAGAACATTTGCCCAGAATTTTCGACCGTTTCTACCGTGTCGATCCTTCTCGGCAACGTCAGAGTGAAGGAGCTGGACTGGGTTTGGCGATTGTTAAGTCGATCGTGGAAGCACACGGCGGTCGGATTGATGTCTCTTCTTTCCACGGAGTAACCACTTTCACTATCCGTTTGCCCCAAGCTGCTGTCGGTACGGTTTAACACCGTTAAATCGAGAGCTATCAGAGGAGCTAGGAGCTTGACTTTATTGCTTATATCGAAACGGCTGCACAAGTTGGGGTAAATAATTAACCGGGTAATCTGGATCTGATGAAATCCCCAGATCTCTTGATCCTATCGACCGGTTATCGTAGTGCCAGGTCCCCAACAAGTGATCGGTTAACGTTGTAAAGAGCCCAAAATTGACGTCTCCTTCTTCAGCGGTGTTCAAATGGTGGAAGCGATGTACCTCATTAATGGCCAGTATGAACTTCAGCGGACCCACGTAGTAGGTTACATTGGAATGTTGCAGCAGCAGTTGCAAGACAACGGCAACGGCGAGCAGTGCCATGACCTCGGATGGCGCCCCAATCAAGAGTAGCGGTGTCACGCCTGCGGTGGTTTCGATGAGCTGATGCAGTGGGTGCTTCATCAAGCCATTAAACCCATACATCCGCTTAACGCTATGGTGTACTGCGTGTAATTTCCACAAAAAGCGCATTCGGTGACTGGCATAGTGTGCCAGCGAAATTCCGACATCCGCAATGAATATGGCCAGGATGAGTTGTAGCGCCAGTGGCCAATCGCTCGGCCATAGGGACATCACGGTTAATGATCCACTGATCACCGGCAAGACCCAGAGCCCCGCCACAGTTAACGACTCGTTGATGATTGCATGACAAATATCCCTTGACCGATCTCCCGCCGGTGTGTTGAACACCGCATCGAATGGAGCCAGCTTCTCGGCTAAAAATGAAAGCCCGATGAATAACAGAATCCAGGCGATTAGCCAGATTTTGGGATACCCCTCGGCTATCCAGAATATGGCCATGCCGTTGCCAACCAGTAGGAACAAGGGCAAATAAAGGGATCGCACCAATATCTCAATCATTCGTTGCATCAACCTAAGCTCTCACGATTTATTTCAATTGGCTTAGTTTGTCATCGCGTTGGGCATATGCCTTGAACGAAACAGCTATTCTTCGGACAGTAGTTTAACGATGGTGGTTGAGCTGACGCCAAAGGCTTGCGTGATGGAGCGACAGAAATGGGCTTGATCAGAAAAACCGGCTGTTGTTGCGGCGGCTGCCAGTGGCATTTGCCTTGCCAGCTCGAAACCGACCAACAACTTCAGCCACTTTTTGTAGCTTCGCAAGGGCAGACCAGTTTGCTCGGAAAACCAGTGAGAAAAGCGGCTTGGTGACAGGCAAACCAATTCTGCTAATTGACATAGAGGTGTGTTGGTGCCGGTGGTGACGTCTTGCTTCAATCTGGACAAGATGCGATTCAACCGGTTGTCTGCATCTTGTTTTTTATCCTGGCGATAGCGTGCCTGAAATGCCTGCAATGCTGATTGAAGGTCGTCGGCGCTGGACACGCAGGACACCAGCTCGGTGGCTAGAGCCTTGCCAATGGGGCTCACTGATTCCCCGCTATAGGGGAATAAAGTGAGCAATGCAGCGCATAGATAGTGAGTGGGATCAATATACAGACTCACCACTTCACCATGCCCGAGCTGATGAAGTGCACCCGCTGGAATCCATAAACCGGCATCTCGGTATAGAGCACCGCTGGCAGCTACTTCGACTTCACCATTGAGCGCAACAACCATCTGATGCGCCCAATGCTTGTGGGGCTTGTTGTCGCCTGAAGTGCCGAGGAATGCGCCAATGCCCACTGACATGGATACGCGACCCGACCAGGATCGTTGGTTTGGAGACATTATCGCCATGTTTTACGCGCCGTGATCGTCATCAATCCCTTCTAAGATCGGGCAACCCGATGTACTGTCACTGCAAAGATTGGTAAGCAGCCGCAGCTCGTCTCTCAATGTGGTCAATTCCTCCAGATGATGCTGAATGTCTTCCAGCTTATGATGCGCCAATTCCCGAACCTTGGGCTTGGCTTTTTGCGGGTTTTCCCGAAACTTAAGCAACTGTGAAATTTCATCCAGGCTGAACCCCATTTTTTGGGCACGTTTGATAAAGCGCAGTCGTGAGAGATCTTTATTGGAATAAAGCCGGACTCCAGCACCATTGCGATGTACTTTGGGCACCAGTTTGATTTTTTCGTAATAACGCAGAGTATCTGCACTGATTTCCAATGTTGCAACCACTTCACCGATTCGCATCATGATTTAAAACCAAAAATAGTATTCATTGAGCAGGTAGACCCCAACGATCATTAAGGTGATGCCGCCAGCAATCTCAAAACCAGGACGCCAACGCTCGATGGTTTTCAGGTTTTCCAACCAGCCGATGCTGACAGCACCTACGGCAAGCGGGATCACTCGTCCGAGCGCAAATGCTAACATCAACAAACCACCATACATGACCGACCCGATCGAGGCACTCACACCGAGTCCGATCCATAACCCCGGCGAACAGACCGGACAGATCCCGACCGTAAACGGCATACCCAATAAGAAAGCGCCCCAGAGCGTCGCCGCTCGTTTTCCCCGCAATGGCAACCAGGGCAATGGAATTTTCAACCAACCCGTCCAGAGCAACCCCAGCAAGATCAAAACCGGCCCGAGAATGACGCCCCATTGCCGACTGAGGAGCGATTGCGCCCAGGCACCACCCAGCGCTGCACCGATACCTAACACCACATGGGTGAGTATGAGCCCGGCGGCAAAGGCCAGGCCATAACTGATCGCCTCGCGGAAAGCGCGTGCGCGAGTGACGTAGGCCAGTACAACAGGAATGGAGGCGAAAGCCACCGGCGTAAAGCTGAACAGAAAACCAGCCAATAAGGCCGCGCCTAAACCGGCAACTCCGCCCATTTGCATCCAGGCTGTGGTATCCATCAGTGCGCTTTACCTTGATCGGTTGGATGCCCTCCCAATCGATCAAGAATAGCCTGACGCAGCTTTGCCTTTGAAGGTGGTGCCGCAAACACCAGTACACCGTCTAATGCGATAGCGGGTGTACTCATTACTCCGAGACTGACTGCATAATCGATGTCATCGACGACATTGATCTCTTGATAGCGCACCCGGTCGTCGCTCAATTCGGCGATCACCGCTTTTGCCAGCGCTTTGATCTTTTGACAACGACCGCATCCGGAAGCCGACAATACTTCCACTAAGACCGATTGGCTTTCCGTTTCTACGCTCATGACAGACTTTCCCACCACACAGTGACCGGCAACAAGGCGTATGCCGCAAAAAGGGAAAGCAGAAGTATCACGGTGCTCGCCCACAATATTGCCTTTTGCCATCGCAAGCGGCTTTTGTCCGCCAGAGAGCAGACCTTGATCCGATGCAATCGCCAGTAGCTATAAATCAATACAACAGCAGTTAATGAAAAAGTGATGACTTTATACTGCGACAATGTCGTTAACCACGGCATTACGGCAACCATCGAAGCCACAGCGCTTCCGAGCCCAAGCGCGACCAATACAATCGGCAGTGCGCAACAGGTGGTACCGATAATGGCAAGTCCCAGGCCGCTGAATAAAGAGGTGTCCGTTTTCATTTGCTCTGTGTTCATCGAAATAGAATCACTGTAATCACTCTTGTTTGGGATTTATGGGTTGCACCTGAAATTGGCGTAAGGTAAAACCGGAATCGTTGATCAAGGTTTTAAGAGATGCTTGATCCATGGGTTCCGGCGTGTCAGCCTCAAAGATCACTAGCCCATCGTTCAATTTGATTTCCACACTGGACGTATCTACGCCATCGAGCGCTTTGATTTTCTTTTCGATCCCATAAGCGCAATACGGACAGGCCATGCCATCAACATGCAGCTCATAGTGTCGGTCAGCCGCTTGCGCCATGAATGAAAGCATCATTAATGCTGCCATAAATATGCACTGTCTCATGGTTAAACTCCTAAAACTGTTGTCTTTTTACAGGTGCCATTCCAGCTCAATTTTGGCACGGTAATCGTCTTGCTCCTGACCGGCCGACAGATCATCGATCACGAGCAGTTGTACGCCTGCCTTTAAGGCAAAATTCCGATGGGTCCACATCAAACCGGGTGACAGAAACCACTGATTGCCACCCAGTTGCTTTTTCACACTTCCCACGCCTTGAGTGACGTTTTCAATCAACTCACCATTTAATTCCAGCATCCATACCCAGTCCGGCTCCTGGTATTCCGTGGGTGAAAAACGAATGCCGCCAACAAAATCCACTAACCGGACATCCGGTCGCTGCATGCCTGTTGACGTTTCCGCGTTAAACCGATGGCGAACAGACGCCCAGCGATACCACTTTCGGCCTTCGTATCCGTAGGTGATGCCCAGCAGGTAATCGTTACCATTTCGTTCGACACCTGCCTGTTCTTCTCCATCATCGAAAATCACTCTGCCCAACAGTGCCATGGATTCCTGTACCGCGAAGCGGTCCTGGCGCCAAAAACGGTATTTAGTGGACAGGCTGGTTGAACCACGATGTGTGCCTTCATTGCCCCCGAACTCATAAGGCACTCCGACGCCAATCACCCAATCGCCGGTCAATCCGTATTTAAACTGAAGCTCAGCCTCTTTCTCAGACGCATTGCCTGATTTTTCGCTATGCCCCCCGGCATGAAGCTCAACTCCACCTTTATATAAGGTGTGAGGTCCCAACCCGAAAACGGGGTCATGTGCTGAGGCGGGATATGACATGAATGTTGCCGCGAAGAATACGGCGAACATCAGCGGATGTATTTTCGTTGCCACAAACTGATCCTCAAATGACTATCACTTAGGAATCATCCTACAACCTGGAGTTGACTCCAAGTCAAGAACCAATGGGCGTTTCGGAGCGATTTTCAGCCCTTATCCATCAAGACATCCAATTTTTCCATTAATACCAACGAAGCATTGTTCGAAAGCTGTTGGCCTTCCTCGATATATTCCCAAACCGTGGCGTCATTTTTCCAACCCCCTTGTTTCTTGATCAGCTCAAAATCGACTCGCTCCCGTGCCGCCGAAGTGGATAAACCACGCCGAAAACTGTGGCTACTCAGGTCCGGTACAAAGTCGAACTGGCAAGCGTCGCCCAGTACTTTCAGGAGATCATTAATAGCGCCCGGATTCAGGGGTTTTGCCTGAACCTGATCCCAGCGATTTACCGGCCGGAAAAGCGGACCACTGACGATGTCTGCGCTTTCCAGCCACATTTTGACAGCCTTGGCAGGACAACAACTGGAGGCCCCAAAGGGCAGCGCGCGGGCCAGCCCTGTTGCTTGCTGGTCCGTTTTAGAGCGAGGTAACCGGATGATCAGGCCCTCGGGCTCCCACACCAGATCGCTCACTTGAATGGCAACCAGTTCGCTGCGACGAAAGGCCCCAAAAAAGCCAGTTAACAGCACTGCAATGTCCCGTTGCTTCTTTTTGCTGTCGGGCAGGTGCCGCAGGTGATTCACCATCTGAGCAATGTGCTCCAGGCGCAGTGCCTTGGCTTTGCGTTTTGGCTGGCCATGGGTGCGCCGAATTCCTTCCATCGTTTTGCGGACCAAGGGATCTTTCACGGGGTCAACGGTGCCCTGGTAGTGGTGCCACTGACCGATGGCCGTCAGATGGAGATCCAGGGTTCGAGAGTTGAGCGACTCGGCACGGGCTAAAAGGTAGCGAACCACCGTATCCCGATCTGTCGGGAGACGCCCACCCCATTTTTCAAACTGCCGGATGGCCGACCGATACGCCTTGCGGGTGTTATCTGAGGTCGCTGCCTGTAGGTAATGGCGCAGCGCTTCGGAGCCCTGGCGGGCTATCTGACCTGACTCCTCATTACGTAACGATAGGCCAGTGGCCAATTTTGGCGGTTTATTGTTCATGCATCGGATTCCTACTGGAGTCGCTCAAAAGGTGGCTATGTACCGGCGTTACAAGTGGAAAAGTTTTGCCTGATCATAATAACCAACGATAATGGTCATTATCGTTGGTTAATAATTTAAATTCAAGCAATCTTGAAAAACATCAATATAATGTTATATTACGTTACACGTAATACGGTACTAGATAATCTGAGAGGAATTCACCATGGCCCGTGCCGGAGTTACATACCACGATGTTGCCAAGGCCGCTGAGGCCATCAAAAATCTGCGCCAAGAACCCACAGTGGATCGGGTGCGTGAACATCTCGGCACCGGCAGCAAAAGTACCATCGCGCCACTGCTTAAGCGTTGGCGATCGGACAACGGGGAGACAGCCGATCTCGGCGGGCTGCCGAACGACCTGGTCGAAGTGGTAAAGTCACTGCATGAGCGGGTGCAGCAGATGGCCGACCATCGCATCGAGCAAGCCAGACAGGAATTCAAAGAGCTGAATGGCGAACTCCGTAAAAAGCTCGACGACGCCAACAACACCATTGCGCAGCTCAACGCCCGGCAGAAGGATTTAGAGATGCAGGTAGGGCAACTTACGGATGAGGTAGTCCAGAAAACTCAGGCGTTGGAAGATGCTCGCATCAAACTGACTAAGGCCGAGTTACAACGAGATGAAGCCGTTACTCGGACCACCGAATTAAAGGCTAACGTAACGGAACTCAAGCAGGAAAATCGGGATATCCGTGACCATTTCGAGCATTACCAGCAGCGAACGGCCGAAGACCGTCAACAGGAGCGCGAACAGTTCCGCACAACCAATCAGCAGATGCAGGATCAGCTTCGGGAGTTGCGAGGCCATCTTGCACAAGCCGAGATTCGAATATCCGAACAGACTGAAACAAATAGACGACAGCAACAAAGCACCGAGGAACTCGAACAGATCAGCACTGGGTTAAGTCGTGAATTGAGCGAAAAAGCCAGGACCATAGAGAAATTGGACAACGAGCTTGAAGTTGCACTGTCGAAGAGCCTGGAGCATCAGCAGCAAAAAGATAAACTAGCCGAACAGTTGGCAGCGATTGAACTCCAGAAAGCCGATGCTGATAAAGAAGTGGCTTTGCTATCACAATCACTGGAAACCGCCAAAGCCACACTGAAAGCAACTCAAGACAAGGTGATGCTCCTAACCGACGAAAACAAGGTAATCCTTCAGGAAAAAGCAGTCATACAGGGGCAATTTAAGCAGCTACAATCGTCGCTTTGACCCTGAAATTGTACTGCGCAATAGGTTGCATTACCTGTGATTTGCGTAATTACGCATATGGCGCGTAACTCTGCGTAATTGTTGTTTTTCAAGTAGGCAGGCCAATGATATTCACCAGTTCGATAAACAATACGCGGCAGAAGATTGTAAATATATCTTTATATTATCAATAGGTTATAGGCGAAGTGGCTAAATTCAACGCTTTTACCGGCCGGACCTCATTTAAAGCCAAAACTATCCCACCCAAAAGTAAGGAAATCCAAGCTATAGTGAAGTATCGTGCAGAAGTAGCACCTTTATACCAACGAAATAAACCAAGACAGAGGAGGGCAATACAAGTCGTCATGGCTGTGACTAGCGTTGGCTTTATTACCCATTCATAAGGTATAACAAAACACAGAGCCATTAAAACCGCACTAACTAAGGCTAATAAAGTAAGAAAAAAATATGACCTTTTTTGTGATAAATAATGAATTGAAAGAAAATCAATAGAAAAAATAATGCTAAAAACTATCATCCCGTTCAGAAAAAAAATTATAGATTGATCATTCCACCAAGTTGAATTAGGCCATAGAAATTGAAATGCTAAACCATTTAGTGTGGCTATAAACATAGCCATAAATGAAATACAAGCTACATAATATAAATAGGTTTTCTCAGAAACAGCAAAATAAACAAACAGGTTATAGATGACCATAACAAGCACTATGCCGAAGTAGACCCCATGAAAAATTAATCTAAGCTGGTCTTCTTGATAAAATTTATTTACCTCCCATAAGGATAAGGGTAATTGAATAGAACTTGTAGTTTTTACCCTTAAGTACAGATCAACTATTTCATTTGTATTAAAGGTGATAGGTACTAAAAAATGCCTATGCTGAATAAAGCGTTGCTCAAATTTTAATTTATCACCTAAAACACTGTGCTCTATATCGCCGTTATTTCTAACGGTGTAAATGTCAATTTTATCTAAAACATCATAACCTATTTTGAGTAACCTCTTATTTTGGAGAGGGCTAGTATTAATAAAAGCTAGCTGAAACCAGAACGCTGAGTCCGAATAGCCTAGGTTTATTTGTCTATCGCCACTTTCTTTCCATAATTTTTTTTTAGTTAGTAAAACCTGATTAATTGTTTTTTCTCCGCCTAACTCTTCAAAGTAAAGCGTTTTATGGCCCAGATCATTAGTGGTATTTATAGCATTAATATCTGTTGTCACTCGGTCAGCTGGCCAGCTAGGACTGCTTGCAACCAATAGTAGTAAGAATGTGATTATTTTCATTTTGTTCTTATATAGATACATGTGTCAAAAAGAGACTTTTGCACAACTTTACAAGCTCCTAATTGCAGTTATTTACCGCGGTATTTGCAAGAGTGGCAGTCATGCAAAAATCTCAAAAACTATCTTTTTCAAGGTATTTATCGATTATTTGTTGGATTTTCCCTTCTTGTTTTATCTTAAAAAGTTCCTCATTAATAGTTCTTTTAAATTCGGGGGTTAAATTATCTTTTGAAAATGCAATAAAAACAGGTATTTTACCCAATAGAGGAGGGGACAACTCAACTTGGCTTAAAACTCCAGATTTTTGTGCGGCCCAAAACCCCATAATTTTGTCTGCTACCGCATAGTTCGTTCTTTGCGCCGCAGCCGCTTTAATGACTAACTCAAAATTAGTTCGATTTTCAATATGAATAACACCTTCGACAGCGGCTTTGTCAAATTCAGGTGTTACTTTCCCTCCACGAATTGAAGCTATTTTCACACCTTTCAGTGAATCAATTGTCCCATCCCATTGTATATCATTATCTTTTGCTTTAAACAAATACATATCAAGCGTTAGAAGAGGTTCACTGGGGTACCAGAGCAATAACTCTCTTTCTGGCGTTTTCATAGCAGGTATTAATGCTGCTGTCTGTCCAGTTGTTACCTCTCTATAAGCTCGAGCCCAAACAGATATATGGTAATCAGCTTGGTAACCCAGACGATGAAATAATAGATCTACAATGTCAATAACTATCCCTGAAGGGGGAGAGTGTGCTTTAGATTGTATTATGTAGGGTTCTACATTTAACCCTGATACTGAAATTACAGAAACCCTTTCTGATGCATGACTACTAACGACTAAACTGATTAGAAAGAGAGTTATTATTATCGCTGTACATATTATTCTGTACATATGTAATTCCTTTTAGCTGCTTAGAAAATAATAGTTCATATTAATGATCTGTTCATTAATTTTTTATTAAAACACCTTTAACTGTTATGACTTTATCAAGATTTTAATTTGATTTTGAATCGGCAAGAGTTGGAGAGCAAAGTAGCGAAAAAATTAGTTACTATACTTGATCGCACTGTTGAACAACGACAAGCTTATAAAGACTATCAGGAAAAAAGGAGCCAGCAGAAGCAAAGAAATTTTAATATTCCTACAAAAAATAAACCAAATGAGTTATCTCTGTTTAAGTGGGCTTTATACCGACAATTATGGATTATAGCTGCTGCTGGGTAGTTTACCGATAAACAAGAGTGACTGTTAGGCAGTCACTTACACTCGATACTTTGTCTCATTTTCAGCTAATTTGCTTGTCTATAGCGTTGCCTATATTCAAATGCATCTACACACTCTGGAAGGTCATAAAATAACGGCGCTCTATTTCCTGCTCGGTCTCCATAATCGCTATAGTACTGCTCACAATATGCTCTTTCTTCTTTATCTTTTATTATACACTCTTCAACAAACTGTTTTTTTAAAGGAGTTAGCTTTATCTCCCTCGCAATCTCGCACGCCCTATCTAATTCAGCCTGCTTACTTTCATTAGCCTTTGCAAAGGGGAGAGTAACAATCAAAATGAAGATAGATATGATTCTTAATGTCGCCATATTTATATCCTACTGAGGTACAAATAAATTATATTTAAACAATAAACCTTATTAGAATCAATGAATAATACTTACTAGATATAAGTAACAAGTCAGCACTTTATGCTAGTGTAATTAACAAACCAAGGAATAATAGTGAATCTTGCAAACACCCAACCATTTAGAAGCAGAAGATAGGGGCTTTAAATTGTCTCTATATTTCGTGAGTTCTACCCAAACCACGTATATTCAAAGTACTATCTGATGCTATTTAGTCACTTGGTTCGAGTAAATTTCTCAATAAGTCATCTTTTTTAGTGGCAGTCTCAACATATTTGTCTATTATTTTTTCTAACTCCCCATTTTCTTTTAGTAACGCCAATTCTTTATTGAAATCACGCACTAATAATTTCCACTTTTTTGCAAACATAATCCTGTAGTCATAACTCGTTATGGCTCTTTTTGAAATATAAAAATCGTATGACCAATTTCGTTGCTGGATAATCCAAGTACCCACAAAATCATTTACAATAGTAAAATCACCACGTTTAGCTAGAACCATCGCTAACATGGCAGTTTCATCTACGGTATCATTGCGCTCTATAAGTCCCCCATTAAAATACGTCGTCAATGGTGGGTACTTATATCCTAGGTGAGTAATTGCTTTTTTTCCTACCAAATCCTCAATTTTAGTGAACGCAACAGGGCTATCAACATTAGAAAATAATACATTACGAACTTTAAGTATTGGGTCGCTAAACTCATACTCACTAGGCTCATCAACCCATTCCTTAGCCATTGCATGGGCATCCAATTTTTCAGTTTTAAAAAATTCTAGTTCTCTGTTTTTTGGAACCTGGATAGTTCTGATGACATACCCGTGCTTAGATAAAATTAGATGAAGGACATCATATATAATCCCTCTTGATAACTTATCTTTTTCATTAATCATAAAAGGCGGATAACCACTTTCCGTCATATTGAAAATAATGATTTTCTCGTTGGCGAATAAATTTCCACTTACCATTAGAAAAAATGCAATAAGCCAGTAGGGAGCCATAATTATTTCTCAACTGCCAGAAAGTTAATACTTATTTAGTATGCTTAAGTAAATAACACTAATCTATATTCTGCAAATTTCCATATATCTAAATGATTGTTATCAACAAAAATTGTGGATAAGTCTGTGGAAATACCACGAGGTTGCATTAAAATTGCCTTTAACTCAAACTGATTATTATTTAAACAATCTTCTTGTTTTAACAACACAGGCTTTTCAACCTACGAAGGAAAAATAAAAGAGGATGTGCATGCACCATGTAATGTTTGATATAGATGGCACTCTTGTGGAGTCTTATGAATTCGATGAAAAGTGTTATATCAATGCTATCTTCCAAGTTCTTGGCCATAATATTGATAGTGATTGGACTAATTACCACCATATTTCTGATGCGGGCATCCTTGATCAGCACTTACAAAAACATAATTTACTATACCAACGTGAATATATACACGCTCAAGTAAAATCAGCTTTCATAAATAATATTAAAGAACACCTTATTCAATATTCTGCAAAAGAGGTACCTGGCGCTGCAGAATTTATTACTTTTTTAAGTAAGCAGAACAATGTTAGCCTCTCCATAGCCACTGGTGGTTGGGCTGAAACGGCTCAATTGAAACTGGCATCTGCGGGAATCAATGTTGGCAGTATTTCAATAGCATCTTCAAATGATCATTACTCTCGTACTGAAATTATGAAGTTCGCACTTAATAGGGCTGCTGTCCCTCCTGGTTATAATCTGACTTATTTCGGTGATGCAGCATGGGATAAAAGAGCATGTGAGGATTTGCAGTTCAACTTTGTGTTGGTTGGAAACAAAATTAAACATAGACAAACTATAAAAGACTTCACAGAGTCAAAGCTAGCTTGCAGTTTTATAGGCTTATAACAATAACTGTATTTATGGTTTACCAAGGACATTTTAATTGAAAAAGCGACTTTGGTAGAAGCTAATTATTTATAACTATCATTTAGAGGGTTCAGTTCCGGTTATGGCTAGTAGTTCTATATTTGTAGGTTATAGTTGTTGCGGATGAATCGGAGTATTAATGTTGATGCTTAACCCTGAAATATGTCAAAAAGCCAGACTATCCAAAGATCCTAGATTTGATGGTACATTTTTTACGGCGGTTAAAACAACTGGAATCTATTGTCGTCCTATCTGCCCAGCTAAAACTCCCAGAGAAGATAATGTTCTTTACTTCGCATCAGCAATAGAAGCTGCAATTGCAGGTTATCGACCATGTTTACGCTGTCGTCCTGACAGCGCCCCAGATTCTCCTGCCTGGAAAGGGGTGAATACCACATTAGAAAGAGCAATTAAATTAATTGATGGTGGAGCACTACAAGAAGACTCTTTGCAGGTGCTGGCAAACCGATTAGGGATTAGCGATCGTTATTTACGTGGATTATTTAAAAAGTACTTAGGTGTTTCCCCTAAAGCATATGCGCTTTATCAGCAGTGTTTATTTGCTAAGCAGCTCTTGCACCAAACTCAACTGCCGATTACTCAAGTTGCCCTGGCTAGTGGCTTTAACAGCATTCGTCGATTCAATGATTGTTTTCAATCTCAACTTAGTTTAACACCTTCACAGGCCCGAAAATCGGAAAATATCGTCTCAAATATCCTCAAACTCCAGCTTTATTATAGACCGCATTATGCTAGTTGCGCCGTTGCGTGAATGGAATTTAAATCCACTATTTCCTGTAATACAGATTACAGGAAATAGTGTCCCTATAATACTCACCTTTTATTTTATGCCCAATGACGGGTTCTGGACAATATTCGGTTCATATAGATCTTAACTCACTCCTAACACATTGATTTATTTAGATTGAGTATACGTTTTTTGATAAGTAAGGACTTCTACGGCTATAAGTTTTTCGATCGTTTATTCTTACCAGAAGCATGGCGCTCCCGTAAATCAGATTCGATATAGCGATCCGTTGTTTGCATGGAAGCGTGACCCGCATCATCCCTCACATGTTCACGAGGCCTTGTTTTAACATCCTCAGAGATTCCTGTATGTCTAAGCCAGTGAACAGTTGCTACTTTTAGTTCTTGAGCGTCTTCCTCTAAACCATGTTCTTTCATTTTGTTATACGCAATATCAAAGCAATCCTGTACAACTGACCTCACAATGCGCGTGCTAGTTACCGGTCCTTTGCCAATTATCTTTTGAATTATTGGCGTCATATCATTAGACAGTGGTAAAGACGATTGACCAAGAAAACGCCTATAGCGTTTAAGTGAGTTCAACATCTCTTCGCTTACGGTAACAATACGACTTTTATTACCTTTGCCCGTAACATGGAGCCACCAATTCCCATCAACATCTTTTCTAAAATCACTCATGACGGGAGTTGACCGCTCATCTGCAACTAACTCTGATATTCTAAGGTACATGGTAAAAAGGCAGTTTATTATGAATAAGGATCTTTCATATTTTTCAGGAAGTTGGTTCGCTAGTTCTTCCATCGTCTCAATAACATATTCCCACTGCAAGTTACTGACGCGTCTAACGGGTGATTTATGTTGCTGTTTATTCGTATATTTACTTTTTTGCCGAATCAAAGCAACAGGGTTCATCGTACAAGCTTCTTCTTGTATTAAAAAATTAAAAAACGAAGATAGTATTGAAAACGTTGCCTGGATACTTGCTGGAGAGAATATATAACCCTTAATAGATGGCTTGATTCCTTTTCTAGCTTCATCTTTATTAACTGACACTACAAAAGGTCGCCAGTCTGGATTTTGAAGTCGCTCACCATTAATTAATTTAAAGCGAGCAACATTTTTAATACCAACCCAATGTTTTGGAGGGCTGGTACAGAATGCTATGTATTGCTCGATATCTTCTCGTTTTAAATCTAAAACCGAACACTCATGTATATGCCATGACCAAAGTAGGATTCGTTCTATTTCACGGCGATAAGAATTAAAGGTCGCTGAACTGCCATTGTAGCTGTATAAAAATTTCCAGGAGTATTCATAGTCTATTTCAGATTTAGATAATCTCTTCTCTTCACTTTGAAAGAAAACAGATGTATTAAATACCTTAATATTGAAAGGATTATCTAAGTGTTCAAGATTATCGAAGACTACTCTTGGGACGTGTTGTGTTGAAATTGGCATATCATTCTTAATTATTTTAAGGAGTTAACGCTAATAATAGAGGTAATTTCTAGAATGTCAATATTCCGATAATAAAGATTATCGGAATATTTAGTGTTGTATCAATACAACTTAATGAATCTTCATCTAGCGTAAGTAAAAACTTACCATCACTCTTCTATTGATCTAACCCCAAGATTATTTTAATAGGATAATGATCTGACAAAATTCCGAATAAAGACTGATTATACAGTTTATATTCTAGCACTTTCCCCTTGCTGCCTTGCTTTAGGTAAAACCGATCTAATCTTGATGAGTTTGAAAACCAACCTGAATGTTCACTTGCAAGCACGTTATTCTTTATATCATAAGTTGGAAGTGAATTCTTAAAATGGAGCGCTGTATCTTGCCAATATTCGCTAAGCAACTGATGACCTTTTTTGCCCTTTAGATTGAAATCCCCGCCCCATACAATGCCTACAATATCAGGAGACTTGGTATCACTATTAAGTTTATCCAAATAAACCGGTAAATACTGATTATTAATAACTTCAACTTGTTTAGCTCTCACAGAAGACTCAAACCGGCCGCTTTCTAAATGCACATTCACCACTAGCACCGCCTGATTGTTATTAATCTCTAGCACCCCAAAAAAGACGCTGCGACCAAAAGCCGAGGCTAAGGGTTCATTGTGAGTGCTAAACAAGCGTCTTCGTGATAAAAACGCCTGACCATAGTTGTACTTAGTCTGTCTACTGGTCATCAAATAATATGTTGCGGAAAGAGAAGAATGGTAATAGTGTTCAATAAAAGCTTGGGTTACTTCCTGCAGTAATACCATATCAGGATTTATTTCACTGATCGCATCAAGTATCTGAGGATACCGACTATCGGCAGTGGCCTCATCAAACCAAACGTTCCAAGACAGAATATCTATCGCACCCTGCTCTTCAGCACAGCTAAACGTACTCAGCATCATAAAAGACAAGCAAAGTACTAATATTAAAACATTACTAAAAAATGCATTTTTCATAAAAAAAATATGCTAGCCACTATTTATGACCAGCATTACCCTTTAACTAACAGCCTGTTTTCTACCAAAAGCCATAATGAGTGAACCATTAGCAGAACGCTTGAGTGTTGCTGCAATACTTTTAGGAAAAAGCGCTTCAACATGATGGTCTTCGCGAAGCAGTAATGGCCAATCAGAACCCCAGTCTTTAGCGGTACTTGATTCGTCGTCACTATGAAAGTTTGTAATAGCAATCACCCCATCGTCGGTCAGTTTGGAGGATAAAAAATTCAACATTGCAGACCCTGTATCGTGGTCAAGATAATCAAACAGACCAGATGAAATTATTACATCGTACTTCTGCTCAGGAAGTGACGTTGTTAAGTATTTTATGGGGGCACATATTGTAGAAATATTATCCTGCCAGTTTTTTAAATTAACTAATTCTGCAAAATTCAATGCCGCTGGGTCTTGGTCTAGTAATGTAACTGAGATATTACTCACATCGTCAACCGAATCTAAAAAATCTGAAATATAACGTGCTCCACCACACGCAATATCGAGTACTTTTAAGGTCTTCTTTTTGTTGAATTCTTCTTTAAGTAAACCATTTAACCAATGTCGTCGCTCCCATAAACTCTCAACACTATGAAGTGTGGTGATAATATAGTCTAAGCAATTCACAATACCCGGTTCGGTGGGGTCTTCTCCCACTGAGTGCTCAAGGTCGTACGTTAAGTCGATTACTTTATAGTCCCCAGCATAGCCATTAGGCTTAGCAAATGCTCGCCAAAAGAAGGTTGATCGACAAAGCCAAGTTGAAACGATTGCACGGAATTTTGCTTTATATTGGCTTAAATCGTGTTCGGAGAAATTGCTTTCGAATTCTTCAACCTTTTTAAACATCTTCCAGTAAGCATTAGCAACTGCTTGCTTTGTTGCTTGGTCTGGAATGGTGATTGTATTCTTACGTAGTGTTCGGTCAATTTGTTCAACATTCGCATTAAATTCGAAAGCGGCATCTTCAACTTGTTTAAAATATTCATTTACGCTTAAGGTGTGTTGTTCTGCTGACTGTTCCATATGTTATATCCCTGTTAGTTGCAACCTATTTTATTAGTGAGTTGCCATTATTTGTTTAACAAGGTTATAGAAAGATTAGGTAACTTTTTTTTTGATGTTTGAGAGAAAACATCTGACCTATCGCTAAATTGGCCCCTACACTCAGTACATATTAGTCATTGTTATGGAGGGTTTGGGGACGATGCCTATACCAAATAGACAAAGGTGTTTTGAAGGCTATATACCCTGCCCCCACGCCTATAAAAATAGAAGTACCCAATGTATTAAGTAGACCAATTAATAATAAACTGGCGACAGTAAACAAAAATATGAATTCTGTTTTTATATGGAGTTGCTTAGTCATAATGATTTATTTAATAAGCTTTTCAA
This sequence comes from Hahellaceae bacterium, assembly GCA_016744695.1. Classification (GTDB taxonomy): domain Bacteria; phylum Pseudomonadota; class Gammaproteobacteria; order Pseudomonadales; family Oleiphilaceae; genus Alkalimarinus. Next base: position 42,268 of record JADGDV010000024.1, on the reverse strand, counting down.
GGTATTTTTACCTTTAATTATTGGCAGTATGGTATTACGTAATTAACGCATCGGGGCAAAATTCCCAAGGGGGAGACCCCCTTGGATCCCCCTAAAACGCTTTAGGCGTTTTATGCAAAGGGTAAAAGTGAAAAGTAAAAAGGGTTACTTTAACGCTTAGGCGTCAAAGGTCCTGAGCCAACCGAAAGCCGATAATGTTATGGCGGCTTGCTGCGCCATTGCTAAGGCGAATGGCAGAGCGGAGGTCCCCTGGTATATCGGTCCAGGAGCCGCCGCGCAGAACACGACGATCACATTCGCCACCTTCGTAGGCACGCCCATCCTTCAGGGCTTTGTTATAGTTACCCTCATAACAGTCCTGTACCCATTCCAACACGTTGCCGTGCATATCATATAACCCAAAGGCATTCGCTTTGTATTGGCCTACTGCAACCGTTTTACTGTCATTACCACAATCACCTTCGTAATTTCCATATCGCGCTTTTGAACAACTAATACTATCCCCCCATGAATATTTAGTGGTACTTCCTGCCCTTGCCGCGTATTCCCACTCTGATTCACTCGGTAATCGATACTGCTTACCCGTTTTTTTACTGAGCCACTTCACATAGGTTTGAGCATCATTCCAACTCACATTGATGACTGGACGATTACCTTTGCCAAAACCTGCATCACCCTTGCTTTTGCATACACCGGCATCTATACAGGGCTGATAGTCATTCCATGTGACTTCATGCTTACCCATCGCAAACGAGCTGGCTATGGTCACTCGGTGAACGGGCTTTTCATTATCTCGCTCGGTTGAACCCATTTGAAAACTACCTGCGGGAATAAATGCAAAACCATCCGCCACATTGGACCTTTGTTTTCTTTCTTTTTCTTCCTTGCGTTTTTCCTCGGCTTTAGCGGCAACTAAACGTGCTCGCTCTTTCTTTTCAGCGTCTATTTTTGATTGTTCTTTAGCTTTAATGGCAGCTAAACGTTGACGCTCCTTTTCTTCAAGTTGACGTTTCTTTACCGCTACTAAACGCGCTCGCTCTTTCTCTTCGGCGGCTTTTTTAGCTTGTTCTTTTGCTAACTGCTCAGCTTTGGCCTTCTTAAGCGCGGCTAGTCGTTCTTCTTCTACTTTTTCTTTCTGCTTAGTAACAAGGCCAACATAACCACCTTTGGGGTGATCACTCAAATACGCATCATAAGACTGATCTGTATGACGCTTTTTAGCCTTCGCCCAAGCCTTATTATCTATTTCTTCATAGCGGGCTTTCAATGCTTGCACTAACACATCATCAGCCGCCCCTGTTTCGATCAAATTTTGGCTCTTTTCAAACGCTCGTATATTGCCTTCTGTACGTTTATCTAAAACACCATTTGATGGGGCTTGGTAGCCTAGTCGATTAAGGTAATCTTGAATTGTTGTTATCTGCTCTTTTCTTTGATCATTTCTTTGCTTTTCATCACTGATCTTCGCTAGTCTTTCATTTTCAGCTAGTTCATTTAGTGCCAGCTCTGCCTGATAGTTGTTGTACCACCAGCCTCCGTAAGCTAAGCCACTTATTAACAATAAGCCTAAGACCCATGCCATAGGCTTACTGTTTTTTTCATGTTGGCTTTGAGCTTTAGGCTTGGGCTTTTTGCTTGTGTTTTTCTGACTATACTCTGCTTTTGGTTTACGTCGTTCGATCAAGGTATTTAAGGTGTCTTCATCCCAACCCACTGAGGAAGCGGCTGAGGTTAATGCTTCATGCTCTTCGTTATCTAAAGCCCCATTTACAGCAAGCTTGTTATCCAAGACCTCTAAAAACTTTCGTTTTGGTTTTACGTGTTGCTCTATGCCCTGATAAGTTTCTTCGATAAGTGCGTCGAGCTGTTCTGTGTTGAGGTCGGCCATTTCGGCCAAGATGGTGAGTTTAGCTCTTTCCGTTTCGGGTACTTCACCATGGGCTTTGAGTAAGTCGGCTATTTTGTCTCGTAGGGGTAAGAGTTCATCTCTTAAGCCCGACTTACCGGCTTCTATCCAGGTGCCGGTTGATTCATCAATTGGGCTATTAGTAGACTGGTTTTTTAGGGCATGGTTAAACCGTTCCATTAGCACGGAGGCATTGGCGGGGCGGTCTTCTCTTAATTGGCTTAAGCAATCTAAAATAAGGTCATTTAGATCTTGATTAATGGACGGCATTAATTTGCTGGGGTCTGCGAAGCGACCAACAGGCAGTGTGCCTATATAAATGCGGTAGGCTAGCACACCAAAAGAGTAGATATCGGCTGTGGCATCTACATGCTTGGCACTTTCTCTTTGTTCGGGTGCCATATAGTTACGGCTGCCCATGGCGATGCCTGAGCTGGTTTGGCTGTGCTCTGTGTCTGGCAGTTTGGCTATACCAAAATCACAAAGTTGAACATCACCTTTTTCATTAAACAATATATTCGCGGGTTTTATATCACGGTGAACCAGGTCTGCTTCATGAACGGTTTTGAGTGCTTGCAGCAATTGCTTGAGTATTAAGCTGGCTTTTTCAAAGGGCAGTGGTCTGGGGCGTTGTTCAACGGGTAGTTCAGCGATAACATGAACATCTTGTACATCTTTGCCGATATCTTGTGCCAGCGAATGCCTTAAATAAGGCATGATGTAATAAGGTTGACCTTGTTCTGTTTGGTCAAATTCGTACAGTTCTACAATATTTGGGTTGGAAGAGAGTTTTCGGAGCACTCTTGCTTCATCAATAAAACGTTTTTTGAGTACGGTTTCGGCGTCTTCGGTTACTGAGGACGTCTGGTTAAGCAGGTTGGCATCATTAACCTGAAATATTTTAATGGCTACCTGTTCTTTCAATATAGGGTCTTCAGCCAAATAGACGGCACCAAAACCGCCTGACCCCAGCTTACTGATTATTTTGTATTTTCCGATGGTGTTCATTTTTATCGCTTATTGATGGTTATTTGTTACGGTGCTTTATTGAGGAACGTTATACCATTTTTTTAGACCAAACGCCCCTAAGGTATTTAAGAACACGTTTTCTCATATATAGCGTAAACATACTGCTCGAGTTCAGGTAACTCGTCTGGTGTTTGTAGCCGAAAACCATGTAATAGATCGTTCATGAAAGATGCACAAGAAGGCCTCATTTCGAAGTCGCTTGGTAAATCTTCTAGCATGGTATTAATAGTGGTCGCAAAGAAAAACTCATCTGGCCGGTAAGAGTTTTCATTAATTAACCATTTCTCTAATAATATGCTTTCTTTCCTAACGTTGAGTAGACCTTGATAGACATCTTGGGCATTATCTTGAATGGATAATGCCTCTAGCAAACGTTTAGGATCTGGTTCTATCCGCTCATTTGCACATAAAAAAGGGGAAGTTAGAGCAAGCAATAACAGTATTATTTTAGTCTTCAAAATTGCTCCAAGGTATGGCTATAAACTTGCAAGCCACTCCACCCTTCTCTTTCAAGTTTAGAGTGAATGTCTTGAGCGTTCATCCAGCTTTTATCTATATTTATATCTAGAAAGCGTTTTAGTTTACGTAGCTCTTCATCCGTAGGTTTTTTGTGTTCATAAACTATTAAAGCAATATCCCTACTTCGGCTTTGATCTTTTGGTAGTGGTAAGCCCCACACATTACCTGTTTTTAGCAAGTGAATAAGCGTGCCTGTATCCATCGCATAAGCGACCACAAACTTCGCCTTGTTTGGTTCAAATTCAAAAGACAGAGAACAAAGTTCAGATATTGGCTGGTTTTTAAAATGCCCCTGATTGTTAATTGTAATATTGGCAGCCTTTAACTCACCATTGCTGCACTGCTCATGTAACCCTGCTTTTTTTACATGCATTAGGGGTAAATCATGCATTATTTGTGGTGTTGGCTTAGCATTTTTCTGTGCTGGCTTTTCAATTATCTTTTTTGGTGGGAATTTATCCGAGTCGTCTAACGCGGCGATGCGCGCATCAATGTTAGAACTATCATCACCTTGATACTGCACTATAAGATAAACACTTAGGAGTAGTGCTATTGTGGTAGCGATGAAACCCCAATGTTTATTTTTTGTTGGATTTACGTCTAATTTTTTTGGTGTAGAGATATTTTCATTTACGCCTTCGCCAGTGGGTAAGAGATTAGTTAAAGTAGTCAGTTCTTTTACATTATCTACTTTGGCACCTAATACATTACTGGGTAGTTCAACCAGCGCAAGATTAGCCGAACACATCACGGCGATTGTTGTTATACCTTTTGTTTGCCAGTCTGCTATGCAATTGCTTGAGCAAAACAGTTTACGTTCAACGCCTTCTACAGGGTCAACCTGGTGATTAACTTTCACCTCTCCCGTTGCCCATATAACAACATCACCCAGTTTTGGCTCACCATTGCCCAATTGGCCTTTTTGTTGAAAGTAATGAGCTAAGTAAATGCCCAGCTGCCAACTGTTACCCATTTCTACAGGCTCGCTTAAATCTATGCGCCATGCATCATGGCCAAAATCTTTGGCAATGACGCCCTGCCCTTTTTTAACAAAATCATAATAGGCATTGCTAATCGGTAAGCTCTGGCTTGTGCTATTTAGACAGATCACTGAAGGTATATCAGAGTCTTCTTTTGTGATTTTTTGTACCGCTGATACACCCTGAAGCGTGGGTATCATGATATGAATGTTCATATTGCTGCTGTCCTATTGAATATCAATTTCTACATCATGATCCTGAAACAAAGCCAGAATGGGGTTATTTTCATCAAGAATAACTTGTGCCCGATTATCGTGTAACGGCGGAAACACACAGCGTTGAGTTAAGGTGTTTGTATTGGCATGCAGCACCAAGTTTCGGCCACTCTCAATCGCTAAGGCTTCAGGTATTTCTAATATTAAGTAATACTGATTCGTTTGCGCTTTAGACTTTTTTAGTTTCAACAGTACGCCATGCTCACCGATTCTTTTTTCAAAAATCTCATCTGAATGGGCTGCACGAGGTTTGGCAATATGACTTACGTTATTAAGCTGTAAAAGCTGTTTATATTGACGACGAACCGCTAAATTTTGGTTTAGTGCTTGCTCAACAAGGGGAGTTAATTCATTTTGTCGCCCACTGACATACGCCAGTAAATCATTTATCAATATGGGTTTATTAGTTACATCAGCCCTAGGTGCATTTTCAAAGCCTTGCATTCCTGTAAGAACGCCATAAGCATGAAGAATATGCTTATTTGATGATTCAGATTTTTTAGGGTTCATAAGCTTACTCCATTCGCACAATACAGCTGGGTAAATACCACACCAAAAATAGCGCGGTCTAACTGCTCTTGTTGTGCTAATCCGCCGGAATGTTTGGTTATTTGAATTAAATTAGTATGATACTGCTCAAGCAATTGTTCCAATTGACTAAGGCATTGATCACCTAAGTGAAAGATCTCAGTTTGCTCTTGTTCTGGCAGTTCTTTAAACCCCGTACGATTGACTTTAGCATAGGCTTTTTCAGCCTCTTTAATAGGCACCGCAACCAAGCGTTTAATATTCACCATTTGTTCTTCACTCAACATTGAATGATTATTGGCCGCTGAACGTTGTGAAAAAATTGCTCGATCTTCAGACCCTAATTGTTCAATTATATTAGCTAAGCCAGAGGGGTGGCTATGTTGCATAAGAACATGGCCAATAGCCTTGCGAGTCAGTGATAATTTAGTTTGCTGATCTTGCAATGCAGTTACCCATTTCTCAGCTCCCGAAAAATCGTCAAACTCAGACAAAGATTGGCTATTTTTACCTTTCGTTTTTCTAAGGTCTTCGGTAATTTTTGCTTGTTGAGCCGCAAATGTTTGCGCCCTTAAGTAAGTTAATGGAAGGCTGTGTACAGCAGCGCCTGCTCTCTCTAGACTTTCACAAAAAATCGTATCTTTGTTGGTCAAAAACTTTATTTCATCTAAAGGGCTACGGCTAAGTTGTTCTATAGCATCTGATTCATGTTCTTCAGCTAAGGTGTCAAATAACCACTGGCCATTATTATCATCTAACTGAGCCACTTCATCTAATAACCATGATGCACTTTCGCCAAACTGATCTTGGTCGTAACTTTGCGTGGCATTAAGTGATGTTCGGTTCTCACCCAGGGTTATCGCCTTATGTAATTTAAAGGCACACTCTGCCACCGTGCTAAAGCGTTTAAAATCCCCTTCATCTAAACAAGCCTGTTGTTGCCAAAAATCCAGCACCCGTTGATCTGTTAATGTATTCGTTGCCTCTTGGCTCTGCACCCAGCTTAATAAAATACGGCCTTGACGTTGTTGATGAATAGCCTGTAAATGCCCATCCAAATATTGGTCTAACTTAGCTTTCAGTTGTTTGCAAAACGCATCAACGCTGCGATCACTCATTTCATTTTTGAACTGAGTCAACAGCCCTAATAAACTGGGATCAATAAAAGAGATAAACCCCGTCCAAGCAGCCATAAGATTCGCCCGCTTAGGGTTCAAATTAAACACTCTTTCACCCAGTTTAATACTGATAGAGGTGTTAGACCGCACTAATAACCATGATGGGTGATCTAACTGGTTAATCCAATGCTTTAGGCGGTATCCGGTGGTTACTTCCTGTAGCCAAAATAAATCGCAAATACCCCGTACTGATAGGTGCTCTAATACGGCCGAAAAATGGCAGAATTCCCAAAGTGTTTTGCCGTAGTTACGACACAAAATGGAGCTTCTTAATTCATAAATACTGCCTGGGTCATAAACAGGTTTACCTTGGGTGTCAGTTGTTTCTTCAATCGCACGAATTAAGGCTATTAACTCATCACTCACACCGTATTGAACCAATGAAGACAAGGCTTGGTTTAACTCTTGATTCATTTCACCCATATGCATCGAACACCCTAAATGTGGTTTAAATAAAATAGCCGTGCTAATCATTCTAGAAACTTTCCCATTGTGCAACAAGCGCTTTACGATAAGAACGATTATTTGCAGTAGGTCGTTTTGATTTAGGCGCTAAAGTACGTTGTTGATTGTAATGAACCAGTGTTTTTAACTTCTCTACCAGGTTTTGCCTTTTATATGAACTTACTTTAGCAACATCATCGTTGCGCCCTCTATAGTTAGCAAGCGGCCTAATAATAGGTTTGGTGAGAGGGTTACCGTAAGAGAAATCATCAAGAGCAAGCGCGTTATTGTTTAAGCTATAGCTCTTTGCATTACCTGAGGCAATAACAATAGGGTGAAACCTAAACGTTCGGGCATTACTCATTACCTTGTCTACATATGCTTTAGTATATGACAATACCCTAAGAGAACCATCTGCCTGTCGCACTCTTGAACCACCATTATAGTGAGATAAGGCAATATCAGTCCGGCCCCCATAACTACGCATTAATTGTTTTAAAAATCTAACCCCACCACGAATATTTATACGCGGGTTATAAAGCCGTGCGGCGCTTATATCAAGATCTTCCTCAGCCGTTTTTGGCATAATTTGCATAACCCCACGAGCCCCAACATGAGACTCAGCTAAGGGGTTAAAATCTGACTCAACCTTTGCAACCGCTAGAGCTAATGCAGGTGAAAAGCCTTGACGCTGGGCTTCTTCAACCACTAAGGTCATCACCTCTTGGCGAGACCAGCTAGCCTGTGCATGCAGTGCTGGTAACATTAAAAACAGTACCAAACTTACCATTCCGCTTAACGTAAACTTATTCATCAGAGTGACTCCAGTCTTTGTTGCCATTGTTCGTTTAACAAGGTTATAGAAAGATTAGGCAACTTTTTTTGATGTTTAAGCGAAAGCATTTGTCCTATTGCCAAATCGGGCGCCACACCCAGCACATATTGAGCCTCGGTATTGAGAGTATTTAGGTCGATAAGGGATAAGTTCTGGTCGTAATACTGACCTTGATGATAAACAATGAAACTATTTTCTTGTTTTAACGTCGGCTCTTCAGACTGGCTTGATTGTAAATCAAGCTTGTGAATATCTTTTTCACTTGCCTGCGTACATGGCGTAGCCATAGAGACTGCCGTTAAAATAAAAATAGCAAAAAAAGCCATCGCAAGCGCCAAAGCGACTTCTGTCATGGCGCTGTCTTCAGGTTGATTCATGAGCAACTCCTAAATATGGATATCACTCAAAACTATGAAAGGTTTAGACGCAGAATTTAAAAAGCAGAAGTCAGAGTAAAAAATAAAACTCAATGTAAGGTTTAACAGCTGATTCTAATTTTTACTCTGGCCTTATTTGTACAAAGCAATTATTCGGAAAAAGCATAATTTCATGATAGGCTACTTATAAAACGCTACCATGAAAGGACAAAATTTTATGCGATACCAAGACCATATTGAAATAGTTTCAGGGAAGCGCAGCGGAAAACCCTGCATCAAGAACACAAGAATAACTGTTTATGACGTATTAGAGTGGTTAGCCCTACCTATGACGCCTGAAGAAATCACAGATGATTACCCTGAAATTAACACCGAGCAAATTTTAGCATGCCTAGCCTTTGCTGCTAGTCGTGAACACCACCTTCATACCATTGCCGCATGAAACTATTACTTGACCAAAATATATCTCATCGGCTTATTGCAAAGTTATTAGCAGCTTACCCAAATAGCTCGCACGTTACTTATCTTGGTATGGCAGACGCGCCTGATAACACTATTTGGAGATACGCCCAAGAACATAACTTTAATATAGTTACTCAAGATGCAGACTTCCATGAATACAGTTTACTGTATGGAGGGCCACCATTAATTATTTGGCTTAAAAGTGGCAACCAACGAAAACAAGTAACATTAGAGAAACTATTAAAAGCTAAAGATGAAATAAAACATGCAGCGCTAGATCCCCGCATATGGTGCATTGAAGTTTACTAAATAAGCTCAACAGCTAAAGTGTTTTTTCCACGCTGCAGAAAGGAGGTAGAGCCTGCATCAAGGCTACAGAAGCCAAAAAAAATCATAGCGCTTCGCGCTGAAATTCCCAAGGGGGAGACCCCCTTGGATCCCCCTAAAACGCTTTAGGCGTTTTATGCAAAGGGTAAAAGTGAAAAGGAAAAAGGAAAAAGGGTTAGCTCTAACGCTTAGGCGTCAGAGGTCCTGAGCCAAACGAAAGCCGATAAGGAAACTGCGGGAAGCTGCGCCATTGTAATTGCGATAGGCAGAGCGGAGGTACTCTGGATGACTGTCCCAGGAGCCGCCGCGCAGAACACGATGTTCACATGATCCACCTTCATAGGCACCCCCATCCCTTGTGGCTTTGTTATAGTTACCCTCATAACAGTCCTGTACCCACTCAAACACGTTGCCATGCATATCATATAGACCAAAGGCGTTAGCGCTAAAAGAGCCGACTCTAGCGGTTCCTCGATAACTCCCATCGGATTTTTTATAATAACAATTACTATTTTCTCCACCATTATATTGGGCTTTTGTACAACTAATACTATTACCCCAGCTATACTGAGTGATACTGCCTGCCCTTGCTGCATATTCCCACTCTGATTCACTCGGCAAACGGTAATGCTTTCCAGTCTTTTTACTTAACCATTTTGCGTAGGTTTGTGCATCATTCCAACTCACATTGATGACTGGACGATTGCCTTTGCCAAAACCTTCATCACCCTCACTTTCGCATACACCGGCATCTATACAGGGCTGGTATTCGTCCCATGTGACTTCATATTGTCCCATCGCAAACGGTTGGGCTATACTCACTCGATGTACTGGCTTCTCATCATCTTCCTTGGTTGAACCCATTTTGAAGCTACCTGCGGGTATGACTACCATTTGTGGGCAGTTTGAACAGTTTTTGAAGGTGTCTGCTGCTGTTCGTCCGGGTTTCTTTGTCGCTCGCTTTAAATGGGCAAGCAAGCTTTCATTGGTCTCGCCTGTGGCGCTTAAGTTGTTTTCTTTTTGGTATTGCTTTATAGCATTTCGGGTTTTGTTGCCTAATGCACCGTCTGCTCGCCCTACCGCATAACCTATTCTATTAAGTTCACTCTGCGTTGACTTAACCAGTGCAACATAAGCCTCTTCCTTACGCTGTTTTTCTGCTTCTGCTTCTCTTTTAGCCGCTGCTTCGATGGCTTGACGTTGTGCTAGTGCGGCATCTCCTTGTGCTTTAGCTTCTTGCTGGTCACTTTCTTCTTTTAATCGGTTCTTTTCTACTGTAGTTATTTGCTTTTCTTCACTGATACTTTGTTGCGCTGTTTCTGTTTGTTCTGCCTGTAACGTGTTGTACCACCACACGCCAATAATTAATGCAGCCACTGATAATAAGCCTATCATCAGGCCTAATGGTTTTGGTTCTTTGGTTTCCGGCTCTTGTTTTTTTATGCTGTTGGGCTTTGGCTTGGTTGTTTTACGTTTGTTCGCTTTATTGGGTGATTGTTTAGCTTGATTATTTTTCTCGTTGTTTGATTTTGGTTTTCGCTGCTCGATTAGTGTATTTAAGGTGTCTTCATCCCACCCTATCGATGTGGCCGCTGAGGTTAGTGCTTCATGCTCTGAGTCATTTAATGTACCGCTTGTGCCTAGTTTATTGTCTAGCACTTCTAAGAACTTGCGCTTTGGCTTAACTTCGCTCGCTATGCTTTGGTAGGTTTCTTCGATGAGTGCATCAAGTTGCTCTGCATTGAGGTCGGCCATTTCAGCTAATATAGCCAGTTTTGTTTTTTCTGCCTGTGGAACTTCTCCATGCGCTTTGAGCAATTCAGCTATTTTATCTCTTAGGGGCAAAAGTTCATCTTTTAAACCCGCGTTACCAGCCTCAACCCAGGTGCCAGTGCCTTCATCTTCAACAGGGGTAACACTATCCGCGCCTGAACCCGCATTTTTCAGTTCCTGAAGAAACGCTTGCGCATCTTTCGGGCGTTTTTTTGCTTCAAAGCTTAACGACTTCAATATTAAATCATTTAAACCTTGGCCTATGTTCGGGCTTAAGGCGATGGGTAGGTCAAAGTGGCCTACGGGTAAAGTGCCGGTGACTATTCTGTAGGCTATAACCCCTAGACTATAGATATCACTAGAGGCTGTTACGTGTTTGGCGCTTTCACGTTGTTCTGGGGACATATAATTTCTGCTCCCCATACCTACGCCACTTTGGCTATGCTCTGTATCAGGAAGTTTTGCAATACCAAAATCACAGAGTTGCACCTGACCGCTTTTATCTAAAAGAATATTGGCAGGTTTTACATCACGGTGAACTAAACCTGCACGGTGAACGGCTCTTAAGGCTTGGGTGGTTTGTTGTAATACTTCTAATGCGCGGGCAATGGGGAGTTTTCTTGGGTAGTGTTCGGGGTCTAAGTCTTCTCTCGCCCCTGCGCTGAAGGCATCTTTGCCTATTTCTTCCACTAGCGAGCGGTCTAAATAAGGCATTACATAGTATGGGGTGCCGTCTTCTAACTCGTCGTAGTGCATAAAGTTGACGATATAGGTGTTGTCTGAGAGCTGATGCAGTATTTTCGCTTCTTCTTTAAAGCGCTGCTTTAGCACATTACCGGCATCGGAGGTAGCGGATGTGGCCGCACTGGCAATAACATCGTCTTTCGGCTGGAAGATTTTTATGGCAACTTGCAGGCCTAGTTGGTCTTCGCACAGGTACACTGCACCAAAACCGCCTGAGCCTAGCTCTTTTACTATTTTGTATTTACCGATGGTATTCATGTTTTTTTGCTTAATGTTTTAAATGAAGTCGACGGGTGTTTTATTAGTTAGTACTCACCCTGAAGCACTGTAATTGAACCCTCTTGTCATCCTCGCGAAGGCGGGGACCCAGTGTTTTAGCGTAGTTTCGAGTCATGGATTCCCGCCTTCGCGGGAATGACGATCGTTTCTGTATGGGTACTAGTTAAGCTTTATAGCATGTTTGGGGGTGTTTTTGGAGCTTTTGAACGGGTATGGTGACTACTAACACCCTTTACTGACAACGAGTTCACCTTCTTGTGTATTACCATTAATGGTAATCGAATTTATTTTTAATACCTTACCGTTAATAACATACTGCCCTTTTATTTGTTTAGCGTCTTTTTGCAAATTTTGGTCTTTGTTAAGTAGTGACATTAAGCTCCCTAAAAGCACTGCATCTGCTTTAAGGGGGTAAAGCCTTACAACCTGCCCAGGTAAACCTCTCCATTGGTTAATTACCGCTGACTCTTCTTGGCTGGTGTAGCCAATAATAGCGCGTGCATAAGGGCTAATATTTTTAGTGTATTGTTCGCTTGCCGAGAATGTGCCGTCAGCGTTTACCTTTGCTAACCTTACCCCTACACATTGTCGTAATATATTAGCTATACGGCGTTGCTCCGAGCTTTCTTTTGGCCATGAAAACTCAATATCTGGTGTATTACGCTTAGACGTTTCATCAAGAAGGCTCATTCCCATACTTTCAAGTTTACGGTTATTTGAGCCTGTTAAGTCGACTTCATTCGTTTCTTTTTTTGCTACATCTCGCGGTTTTTTTTGTGGTGCAAGGGGTGATGGAGGCGATGGGAAATCAAACTCCATTATGTTTAACGCACTAAGCACCACCGGTTGAGATTTATTTATATCGGCCTTTGGGCTAGTTACGACGTTTGGTGTTTTATTGTTTACAGGCACTAGCCAAGACATCACCAACCAGCCAACACATAACATAAGGCTGGCAATGGTTATTGTTTTTGCTCGGTTTAAAGCTTTGCCCGTGTTCATTGGGCTGCTCGTAATTCCATACGATAAACCAAAGCCATTAACGCTTCTCCACGGTCTTGAGCAGACATGAGTACATTTTCTGATTCTTGAAATGTTTCTGGTTCTGTATTGTCTACTTGCTCTGTATTAACAATGGGGGCTGAATTAACCAGCTCTTCAATATGTGGATTTTTTTCAGATTGAATGTCTTTCATTGTTTCAATTTCTTGCTTTAGGCTTTCTACCGTTTGCTTAAGCTCTGTAACCAAGGGGTTGTTCATAAACGTAGAGTCATCTATTTTTTGTTCATCTACTGTACCTTCTACAACGGCGTTTTGAATGTCTTGAGCAATTGCTTCTGCTTTGGGTAACACACTATCAACCCACGAACTTACTGTGGACGACTGCGTAAAGGCTAAATAACCCGTTGCACCGATGACTAAACAAGAGAATATGAGTGTTTTCATTTTATTGGCCTCGATTTGTTGTTAATTCACTGCTTTTTTTCGACTCAATGGCTACCCAGCGCACTGTCAAAACTGACCTAATTAAATTGGCAGAGGGTAAACCTAAAATTGTGGTCAAAAATGCGGTTGAAAAATGTTTTGTTAAAGACTGAATAACCGTACCGATGGTTTCTGGGCTTAATTCAGTTTGTGATAATGACTCTATCCCTAAGCTAATACCCAGTAAGGTAAATGTAAGGGCTAAGGTGGCAATACCTGATGCCGCTTGTGACCCTACTTCAAACCATACTTTTGCCTGAGCAGAGGTGCTTATTTTAACAATAGCCACAATGCCCAATACCATTAACCCACCATAAATGCTTAAAAATAAGGGGCCAAAAGCACTTTCTAACCACTCAAACGTGGTGACCATATTAAATGACCAAATACGTGTAGCAAGGGCCAGTAAAATGATGACACAACCCAATACTATGGCGGTTAATCTTAGTGGCCGGACACTATGTAATAACAAACCGGCTGTGGTAGACATTATTTTGACCTCATATTAGAAGACAATATGTCGTTGTTAGATAAACCCACCTGATCAAACCAATGACCCACAATTGACTGCTTACTTTCCATACTGGCATGGGCTAGAAAGGTTAAATCATAATTATTAAACGCACGGCGTACTAAGGTATCGGTATTACCTTCTAAGCGGCTATCTCTTAACACCATGCGTTCTAAATCTACCAAGCGGCGTACGCTATGTTCTATTTGAGCTTGACGTTTTTCAGAATTTAAATCAGCATCTAGCATTGTTTCAATTAATATTGCTCGCTCTCTTTCTAAATTACGCAGCGTTTGTAGTTCGTCTGCCTGCACGTGTGAAGCAAACATAGCGGTAACTGTGAGTGTTGTGCCTACTAAGCCCATCACTAACTTATTTTTAATCAAACCTTTATTAATATTCATAGTGTACTCCTAATGTGCCTGCACTTATTCAGTAAATTAAATGTACTTATTCAGTAAAAAAATCGACCATATTGGCAGGCTTACCTGCTTCAGTATTGGCGTAGGCTGTATCATCATCCATCGCCCCATAGGTTAATTCTATTTGCAGGGCCTGAGCATCCAGTGCCACGAGCCTGGCCATATAGCCCAGCATTTCGTCTTCCTGGTTTAGTAAGGCAATATCTGCCTCTGCACTTTGCATTAACTGTTTTATGTAGGCATCTCGTGTTAGCTCTTCACCTTCAACCATAAAAGAACGCTGTACTTCATGTTGGCGAATAGCCGTTTGTAGCTGCTTCATTTTGTTAAGGTTGTTGCTGTACTCAGTGGCATATTCACTTTGCTGGTTAGACGAGGTGTCAAACAAGGCTTCGTCTACCCTGTCTACAATGCTTTCCATACGGTCACGGGCGGCTAATTGCTTTTGTCTCACTTCTACAGACACAGGGTCTGATGCTCTACGTTTGTTTTTTTGCAACTCTGTTAGCAAATCTTGATAAACATTTAGGCGGGTTTGTAGCTCTTGTCGTTTAAAGCCTTGCTGTTGTTCCATTTGGTCTAGGTACGCTGATTTTTGTTCTAAAAACTGATGTTGTAGCTCAATTTTCCACTCCCCTTCTGCTGCGCTAATGTCTTGTTTAAGTTTGCCTAAATCTTGCTGGGTTGCACTTAAGCTGTTGTCAGATGTTTTAATTTTTGAAGCCAAACCTGAGCTTCTAAAATCATGCTCTAATGCTTTACCCATAACTGCCGTTGGCAACTTCATTAAGCGTTCGCTGCTAATAGGTTGCCAGTCTGTGGTTGTAGTGGCAGAAACATAAGCCGGTGCTGTAACCAGTACGGTGCCTATACTCATGGCTAAGATGCTGGCTTGAAATAATTTTTTATTAATAAACATGGTGGTCTCCTAATTAACGGTCCAGAATTGTTGACGACGAAACTCACTTTTAAGTTCACGGGTTGAATTAGACAAAGAACTCGTGGCAGCTTGCCTAGGAGAAACCTCACCCAACATAAGGCTCATGGTGTCGGTAAATGAAGCGCCATTAGCAAGATAGAGATCATCAAAAGGGTATTGATTCATAAACAATGCCAGCTCAGTTTGAGCACTATTTATTTCGCCTGACTTGGCAAAATTTACAATAGCTAAGGCATGAAGTTGCATACGTTCACTGCGACTTATTGAGCTAGCATTATCTGCCACGTCAGATAAACACCTTAAGGCCTGCTTGGCACTGTTATGGTATAAAGCAGGCCGAGTGGCTTGACCAGAAAGCATGATGGCGGTTTGGTTACAGTCAGAAAAAGAGGCATGGTCCGTTACCTCAGCCGCACGATCTGCACGGAATTCAGCATTTTCAAAGCTGCCCCCCTGAGATGCACAGCCAACAGTACCGGCCACAATGCCAAAGGCCAATATTGACTTTACAATGGGTTTGGTAAGAAATTTCATAGTACGCTCCTTGAGTCATTCGTTCTTCAAGGAGGGGTATGGGAGGTTTAGGGATTTTTTTTGAAAATTAGATTAAGTGGGGTAAATAATGCTTATTTAAATAGCTTTAACACCAAGAGTTTCGTGTTGGTGAACCGAACCTTCGGATGGCTTAATGCAAAAAAAAGACAGACTATGGTGTTTTATGTAGCACCTTGTTAGCGGCTATGTCTTGCAGTCCACCGGAAATATACTTATGCAATATACTTGCAACTAATGTTTGATATGGCATCCCTTCCTCTAGGGCTCTTCGCTGTAATGCACCTAAATCTCTATTCGATATTCTTATGTTGATGCGTTTATCTTTTTTAAAGGTTTCTTCAGCTACCTGAGAAAGAAAAGCGTTTCGCTCTTCTGTAAGGTCAGACTCAAAATTACCCGATTCAAATGCATCTAATAAATCTTGTTCTTCTTGGTCTAATTTAATTTTGTTCATATTTAACCTCATAAATATTTCTTTGTCGCCTTGCGACTAGGAATTATAGTTTTGAGAAAAATATCCTCTTCACTCTCTACATAAGGTACTAAATTAGCATATCCATCGATATTTATAACAAATACTCTTTGGTTCGGGTATTTTTCACTATTTGGGTGAGGAAAATCATCTAATAACTCTCCTTGTTGAATATAAAAAACGATACTCTCAAAAGAGATGCCTCTTTCCTTCATCAAAGTCTGATTCTTTTCAGCATTCCAATTAATTTGCTTCATGAAGTTAAGAATAGCATTTTGTGTGCCGTTTGTCATCGTAAGCATTTTAAATAAAGCGACCCCGCTTTCTCAAATAATACTCACGGGGCAGCCCACCATCCTGGTCACACTATTTGGTTGTACGTAACTCTCCCTGTACAGCCCAGAGCTCTCCCCGTGGACAATACTCAATTACGCTGACAACAGCCGTAACCATTGTCACTCTGAAATGAATAATATTGTACTGAGCCAACCGAAAGCCGATATTGTTATTGCGGTTTGCTGCGCCATTGTTATTGCGATTGGCAGAGCGGAGGTTCTCTGGTTTATTGTTCCAGGAGCCGCCGCGCAGAACACGGCCTTCAAGTTAACGGGTGAACCCAAAAAGAGTCTGGCAGATTACAGGGTGGTTTGCGAGAAAATAACTTTGCGCAACCCGTAACTTTCTACATACCGGCTATAACCAATCCAACTTTGAACACTAGCATTAAGTTCGTCAAATGTGATGTTGCCCTTCTTGTAGTGGCCTGCCAATTTTTTAAAGCGTTGCTGGTAGCGGTAACCATTACTGTTGCGTACCCATGTTTTATCTCGTGTAGTCACATAACCAAACACGTCTTGTTTATCTTTACAGCGTGTTAGTTGTTGTTTTTTGGGGTGAAAGCAAAGTTTTAATTCTGAAGCCTGCTTCATAAGCGCATTATGCCATTGATGTATTTCGGCTTTGCTATCAGAAAACAGCGCCATATCATCCATATAGCGCAGGTAGGCTGGGCATTTTAAGTGATTTTTGATGTATTGGTCTAAGGGATTAAGGTATAAATTAGCAAAGAATTGACTGGTGAGATTACCGATTGGAATACCTGTATCAGATGGTTTACCCTCATCGAAGCCACCCATTATATGATGACTTGAGTCGATTATTCGGTCAAAAATAGTAAGACAATAACGATCTTTTATATACTGACGAAGTAGCGATTTAAGCACGGTATGGTCAATTGAAGGAAAGTAACGTTTAAAGTCTAAACGTAGCACATAAGTATAACGAGATTGATATTGCCTGAACCGATCCACCGCTTTATGTGTTCCCTTGCCTACCCTGCAAGCATAACAATCGTGAATAAGCCGTTTATCCATGACGGGGTTTAGTATATTCATAATGGCGTGCTGAACAACACGATCACGAAAATGTGCAGCAGAAATTAAACGGGGTTTACGGTCATTAATCCAAAACTGGGTATAACCACGAGGTTGATAGCTTAGCGTTTCTAGTTCTTCTTTTAATGCAAAAAGTTCTACTTCAAGATTAAGCGAAAACGTTGCAACGGCATCACGGTTGGCTTTACCCTTTTTGGCTTTTTGCCAAGCGAGTAGCAAATTATCAAAGGTGGTTACTTCAAACCAGAATCCACCGAATCTTTTCATGGTCGCCTATTACGAAAATTGGCATTAACGCTCTTTTCCCAGCCACCTATCTGGCGACCTAAATTAACCAACAGCTCTGCGCCATAGGCATACTGTTTGTTAGAAATCACCTGCAACTCAAACGCTAAACGCCACACATGACGAACCACGGTTAATTTACTATTCGCCTTTCGTAAAACCTCTTGTTTGTTTTTTTGATAGGTCGCATCAATTAATAGCTCAAGCACCGTAAGCAAACCTTGTTCAATTCGATCACCCATGGTAAATCGTCGGGAACGAGGAAACTTATCTAACTGAGGAATAATCCATTTAAGGCATTCATGGCAACTTTGCACAGCTTGCGGTGTTTGGTCCATTGGCTGACTCTCAAAAAAAAATATTAGCGCTTCGCGCTGAAATTCCCAAGGGGGGGACCCCCTTGGATCCCCCTAAAACGCTTGGGCGTTTTATGCAAAGGGTAAAAGTGAAAAGGAAAAAGGGTTACTTTAACGCTTAGGCGTCAAAGGTCCTGAGCCAACCGAAAGCCGATACTGCTATTGCGGTACGCAGCGCCATTGTTATTGCGATTGGCAGAGCGGAGGTTCTCTGGTCTACTGCCCCAGGAGCCGCCGCGCAGAACACTACGAGCGCATTCACCACCCTCATAAGCACGCCCATCCTTCAGGGCTTTGTTATAGTTCCCCTCATAACAGTCCTGTACCCACTCCCACACGTTGCCATGCATATCATATAAACCAAAAGCATTCGCCTTATAACTGCCTACAGGCGCTGTAAACCAGTAACCATCGTTACATTCTGCTTTGTTTTTAAAATTTGTTCCGCGAGGTGATTCAGTTCTATCTGCACCATTTCCATAAGTACATAACTTATTGCCGTTATTTCCAAAATGGTATTTTGTGGTGCTACCTGCTCTAACGGCATATTCCCATTCTGACTCACTGGGTAAACGGTAGTGCTTTCCGGTCTTTTTGTTAAGCCATTTAACATAGGCTTGGCTATCAGTCCAACTCACACAAACCACGGGTTGCGTTTGTTTTTGGCTAAAACCTGGGCTTCGCCATTCTCTACCTGCTCGCCATTCCCACTCACCCTCTTCCTGTGTATAACATCCATCGGCTCCCCCCACATTCTTCTCTGCATCGGTTTTATACCCCGTGGCTTTTACAAACTGAGCAAATTGTCCTTTAGTCACTTCATACTTACCCATGGCAAACGGTTTGGCTATATTCACTTGATGAACCGGTTTTTCATCATCATCGCCATTAGTTGAGCCCATTTTGAAGCTACCTGCGGGTATTACCACCATTTCGGGGCAGTTTGAACAATCTTTATAGCTTTCCCCTGCCGATCTTGTTTTTTGCGTGGTTCGCTCCAGTAGGGCTAATAAACTCTCACTCACTTCACCAGACTGGTTGAGTTGTTTACTTTTTTGAAAGTGACTTATCGCTTTTTTTGTTTTTGGACCGATGGCTCCGTCTGCTACGCCTACTCCATAACCTATTCTATTGAGTTCTATTTGCGTGGCTTTTATTAAACGTATGAGTGTTAATTTTTCTTGCTCTCGTTTTCTCTCTGCATCAGCGGCTGTTTTTTCTTTTAAACGTCGGGCCTCTTCTTTTATAACCGCACGAGACAGAGCTTTAAGTAATATTTCATCTACTTCACCGGTTTGTATGATGTTTTCAGATTTTTCAAACTGCTTAATGGCGGCTTTAGTGCGGGTGTCTAAGGTGCCATTTTGTGATACGTGATAACCCAACTGGCTTAGGTGCTTTTGAGCCTGTGATATTTGTTTTTGTCTCTGCTTTTCTTTTTCTATTTCAACTAAATTATCGTTGGCTGCTTTGTCATTAGATGCTTGCTCTTTTTCAGCAAGCTGTTGAGTACGGGTTTCATCTATCTGGTCACTTACAAACCCGTTGTAGCCTACAATTAATGCACCGATAACCAATAGGCCTATAATAAGCAGCATAATGGCGGGTTTTGGTTTTTTTGGGCCTTCAGACGGTTGAGCACTGTGCTGCGGTTTATTTTTTGCTTTTGATGTGGACTTTGACTTAGCAGAAGAGTCTTGTTCTGATGCCGATGATTGTATTGAACCCTGTTTTAGTAAGTGGTCTTGAATGCGCGGCGTTAAGAGTGTTTCGAGTTTTGTCTGTGACCAACCCAAATCATTCGCAGAGTCTTTTAATAACCTTAGGGTATGGGCATTTAGTTCAGGTGTGTCTGGTGTAACTTGTTCTGAAATGCGTGCATCAATAAATTTTACAAAGTTTTGCACCTTGCGAATATCTTTCGCATGGTCGCTGTACACTTGTTGTATCAGTGTTTCGAGCTCTTCTTCACTTAAATCAAATATCGCGGCACTGGCTTCAAAGGCTTGTTGTTCCTGAGTATCTATTTCTCCGTCGTTTAACCAGGCTTCTTTAATTTTTTCATATAAGGGTAAAAGTTCATCTTTTAAACCTGAAGCGCCTTCTTCAATCCAAGTACCTGTTTCGTCGTCTTCATTTGGGTTGTTTGTATCTGCTCCGTCTGTAGCTTGCTTAAACGTACTTAAAAATAGGCTTGCATCATGAGGCCGTTTTTCAGGTTCAAACTCAATACATTGTAGAATAAGGTCATTTAAGCCCTCACCAATACCTGGCGAAAGCGCTATTGGGTCATCAAAGCGACCTTGTGGTAAAACCCCTGTTATCATTCTATAGGCAATAACACCCAGACTATAAATATCACTACTGCCCTTTACATGCTTGGCACTTTCGCGCTGCTCTGGGGACATGTAGTTACGGCTACCCATACCTACGCCACTTTGGCTGTGCTCTGTATCAGGGAGTTTAGCGATACCAAAGTCACAGAGTTGAACCTGGCCGGTTTTATCTAGCAAAATATTGGCAGGTTTTACATCACGATGCACCAAACCTGCTCTATGCACCGCTCGCAGAGCTTTGGCTGTTTGCTCTAATACTTCAAGGGCACGGGCTAAAGGCAATTTACGGGGAAATAACTCAGGGTCGAGGTCTTCTCTTGCCCCAACGCTGAAGGCATCTTTTCCTATTTCTTCGACTAAAGAGCGGTCTAAAAACGGCATTACATAGTATGGGGTGCCGTCTTCCAGCTCATCATAATGCATAAAGTTGACGATATAAGTGTTATCAGACAACTGATGCAGTATTTTCGCTTCTTCTTTAAAGCGTTGCTTTAGCACTTCACCGGGGTCTGACGTGGCGGATGTAGCGGCACCCGCGATAACATCGTCTTTCGGCTGGAAGATTTTTATGGCTACTTGCTGGCCTAGCTGATCTTCACACAGATATACCGCACCAAAACCGCCTGAGCCTAGTTCTTTTACTATTTTGTATTTTCCGATGGTGTTCATGGTTTTTTTGCTTATTAGTTCAAATGAAATAGGTGCCTAGTTTTCTTATTTAGGGTTTATAGCATGTTTGGGGGTGTTTTTGTAACTTACCGGCCAGCACGATGGGTGCTGACTGGTATATGTTTACCATTAAACCTTATCAATAAGGTTGGTCAACACTGGCTTTCCATTTTTACGGTTTATTACTTGAAAAACCAAATGGTCGTTTAATACATCAACCCGCCCTATTCCATTCCCTTCAAATACAGTATTGTTGTTTGAGCTATCTTTTAATAGTTTGATATCACAAGATGAAATGGTTTGTTTGCCAGTTTTTAAATCATCTTTATCCCATTTAAACATTTTTAGATAGGTAGGCCAGAAAATGCCTGATGAAACGAGTTGGGTTATTGTTATTCCATTGGGTGTTGTCATGGTGCAGCCAAAATGAATATGTACATCCCCTGATAAAAAAACAACGTTTTTAATTTTGTTAGTATTTATATGGTCAATGATTTTCTGGCGTTGGTCTGCCGCATGCTTCCAGTTATCACTACCACTTCCATCCGGGAAGAAGACAACGCTAGATACTATGAACTTCCAGCCCTCTTTTGATGAGTCTAGCCATGCTAAAATATCAGTTAACTGCTCTTCTGATACAATATTCTTATTCGTTCTTTCCATTCGCGTATCAGTTATAAAAAATGAAGCATCACCCCAGTCAAAATCATATGACCACCGTGTAGGTTGGTCCAGTAAATCATCAGCGCCTTTTATAAAACCTACATCCTTATCATGGCTCTGCGACTCATTATCTGTCATTACATCTTTATAAGTGCCGCTGTGTGAGCCTTGATAAATCTGAAAGGCTTTTGCTGCAGCAATAATGCGTTCGTCATTTCCTACCCAGCGTTCATACCAATTATCTTGATAACGTTGAACGCCCTCTGTAAACGAGTTAGACACTTCGTGATCATCCATCAACATAATGGTCGGTGTAGATGCGAGAGCCTTTTTAAAGCGCGTAAAATTAAACACTTCTCGATATATCTTGTAGTAATCACTAAATGAGGTAGCACGGTTCAACATAAGGCAAGGATCGGCGTATATCTGATCACCCATTAATAACTGAAATGAAACAGGTTTTCCACCGCCATAATTAGGGTTATAGGCAAAGACTTTATCACACCCAGTTTCAGATGGTGCTGGTTTTGACCCTATACCGATTTCAATACCAGGCCGCATGCAAGAGCCCATAGCAAATGAAAAATCTTGTTTAAAATCATGAGCAGTAGAAAAAGTAAACGGGCCCAATAAACGTGTGCTGTCTATTTCATTGTTTTTTAACTTAGGTTCATCATTTTTGCACACGCCAACTTGGTATTGGTAGCAGGTGTTGGGTGTAAGGTGCTTCGCAATAATAACGCCGCTGTAATCAAAGTCTGCATTAAACCTAAAACGATGAACTCGTTTGTTTTGTTCATCTCCTTTTTGCCAAATAATTAAGTAACCCAACTTAGGCTTTTGGGGGTCATTGGCTTGTACGGTAGATTGCTTGTTAATGGCAGCAAAAAAACGTGCTTCGGTTTTGCTGACCATACCTAAAACAGGGCCAACTGTGGGGTTGCTTAGTATGTGATTGTTATCCATTTTGTAAATTCCTTTTTTTGTTATTGATGCACCGTATATAAACTAGCATGTTCTTTTAATGTTATGCGGTGTTTTGGAAAGGATTTACAAATAGAAGGCGTTTTAAAGTTTTAAGCCATAAATAGAATGACCAAAGTACAAAGACTAAAAATAAAGCGGGTTGCCAGCCTGGAAAATACGTTATTTGACCGTCGTATCGGTAGCCATTACCATTCGTAAATATTTCTTTAAATGGAATAAATTTACTCGGTGCCAATGCCTCGTACTTTCCTGAAGACCACTCCTCTGTGCATACCCCCTGAGAACAGCTATCTTTTATATATATCCGACCATCCAGTGATTTTAAATAGCAGTGGCCTAAGGTAAACATGGGTAAAAAAAATATAATAACGATTGATGAAATTTGAACCTTTTTTAATAACGGATTACCTGATGGTAGGTGTAACTCAATAATCACGGGTAATCTTTCATACCATTTTTTATGTTTTTCACAATCGACTGCGTGATAAGTGTATGCATAAAAAAAGGCCGTAAGAGGCACAAGAAAAAGCAGTCCATAAACCGCAGCGGAGTACGCTGAGACTTTTTCAACTAAAGGGCCCATCTCAACGTGTGACCCTTGAGTAATAAGATAAAAAGCAGCCGATATACTAATAACAGTAATACTTACTGCCCGCCAACTTTTAGTTAGATTTTGTTGATGCTCTGATTCCAGTTCAGTCATGTTTATATCCCTACCTTCGCAAGTAATGTGTCGATTTTATTTTGGATAGCGTCTTGCCATTCGATTTTATTTTTATCTACTAAGGCTATTAATAATGTTGTGATGGGTAACTTAATACCATCACAATCAAGTGATGTATTTGGAATGGGAATATCTATGGCAACACTGGTTTCAATATTATCAGAGCCCCTTGGTGAGACTGTAATATGACCTTTGGTGGTAAAATCACTGTCACACCCAATACTAACCCTTGCTCCAAATACATTTTTCTTGATTGAACCTGACAAATTAACTTTAATAGGAAGCGTTATTGCCAATTCAGATTCATTGCTGGTGAAGCGTGACGCACCATTTTTTCTTACTTGAATACTATAAATACCATGATCCCAGCGCTTATCCTTTTCCTCGTAAAGCAATTGAGGTAATTCTTTTTCAATGACCTTCCCTATTAGCTTATCTGTTATATTTTCTGCTTGTGCAATGGAGGACAAAGAGGTGGCGAATAAAAAATAAACTATATTTTTAATAACCGAGCGGTATGTTGCTTTAGACATTTTTCAAAAGTCCTTTTGATAAATTATTATCTATAGCTATAAGATGGTTTGGATACTTTTTGGGATGTGCCAGTAAAATTAAACAAATAGAGGGGCATGCTTTGTAACCTACTCAGCCCCCAGTCGAAACATATTTAGTAGTTAAAATAAAAATGGATGCTCTAGCGCTTAGACGCTTAGGCGCTAGAGGTCCTGAGCCAACCGAAAGCCGATATCTTTATCGTAGGTTGTTGCACTATTGTAATTACGATTAGCAGAGCGGAGACCAACTGGTAGAAAGTCCCAGGAACCACCACGCAGAACACGATAATCACATACCCCACCCTCAATAACTCTCCCATCATTTGGTGTCTTATTATAATTATTAATATAACAATCCTGAACCCACTCCCGCACGTTACCGTGCACATCATATAAACCAAAGGCGTTCGCACTAAAAGAACCTACTCTGGCAGTTCCTCGCTTGCTCAAATCGGATTTCTTAGAAGAGCAGTCACTAGTCGATCCACCATCATATTGAGCTTTATTACAATCTAGATTGTTTCCCCAGCTATATTTCGTTGTGCTTCCTGCTCTCGCTGAATATTCCCACTCTGCCTCACTTGGCAAACGATATTGTTTACCCGTTTTTTTACTTAACCACTTTGCGTAGATTTGAGCATCGTCCCAACTTACATTTATGATAGGACGGTTTCCCTTTCCAAAACCTGCGTCCAGTTCACTTTCACATACTCCCGCATCAATACAGTGCTGGTATTCATTCCACCTTATTTCATATTTACTCATAGCAAAGGGGCTACTAATATTTACCCTGTGAATTGGTTTCTCATTATTCCCACCATCGGCAGACCCCATTTGAAAAGTACCTGCGGGAATAACCACCATTTCAGGACAGTTTGAGCAGTCTTTGAAAGTTTCACCTACTAACCTCGGCTTCTTGGTGGATCGTTTTAGGTGAACAAGCAGAGTGTCGCTGGTTTCTCCTGTGGCTGTAAGCTTATTCCCTTTCTGGTAGTGCCTAATTGCTTTTTTTGTTTTATTTCCCAGAGTTCCGTCTGCTTTTCCTACTGCATAACCGATTCTATTAAGTTCAATTTGGGTAGATTTATTTAAGCGAAGTTGTAATAAGCGTACTTGTTCGGCTTTTACCTGTTGAACACGCTCTTCTTCTGCTTTTTTCTTAGCCATATTTTTAGCTGCTTCTTCATTAGCCATTTTTTCTGCTTTGGCCTTACTAATCGTTTCTAGTCGTTCTTCTTCTGCTTTTTCTTTTTGCATAGCAACTTGGTCAACATGACGGCCTTTAGGGTGAGCGTTTAAATAAACCGTATATGCTTGAGCTGTATGTAGGTCTTTTGCCTTAGCCCAAGCCTTATTATCCAACTCTTCATAACGCGCTTTAAGCGCTTTCACCAATACATCATCAGCCGCGCCTGTTTCAATCAAGTTCTGGCTCTTTTCAAAGGCTCGTATATTACCTTCCGTGCGTTTATCTAAAACACCATTTGATGGCGCTTGGTAGCCCAGTCGATTAAGGTAATCTTGAATGTGTTTTATCTGTTCTTTTCTTTTTTCTTCATCACTGAGTTTCGCTAGTCTCACATTTTCAACTAGATTACTTAAGCCTTGCTCTGCCCGTGTTTTATTAACACCCTCTGGCCACGTTTTCAAATAGAGTTGATACCCTGCCGTGCTGTTTTGTGTTTGAGCTTGCTCCCAGGCTTTTTGTTCACTTTCTTGCGCTATTTCTTGTTGACGGAGTTTCTCGGTTTGCTCTGCCTGATAGTTGTTGTACCACCAGCCACCGTAGGCTAGGCCACTTATTAACAAAAAGCCTAGAACCCACGCAGCAGGGCTGCTATTTTTTGTAGATTGGTTTTGAACGTCTTTTGTGTTCTTTGGGCTGCTTGTGCGCTTGGTTTTGTTAGCTTGTTTTTTCTGATTGCTGTCTGCTTTTGGTTTACGTCGCTCGATAATCGTGTTTAAAGTATCTTCATCCCAACCTAGTGAGAAGCGGCTGAGGTTAATGCTTCATGCTCTTCGTTATCTAAAGCCCCATTTACAGCAAGCTTGTTATCCAAGACCTCTAAAAACTTTCGTTTTGGTTTTACGTGTTGCTCTATGCCCTGATAAGTTTCTTCGATAAGTGCGTCGAGCTGTTCTGTGTTGAGGTCGGCCATTTCGGCCAAGATGGTGAGTTTAGCTCTTTCCGTTTCGGGTACTTCACCATGGGCTTTGAGTAAGTCGGCTATTTTGTCTCGTAGGGGTAAGAGTTCATCTCTTAAGCCCGACTTACCGGCTTCTATCCAGGTGCCGGTTGATTCATCAATTGGGCTATTAGTAGACTGGTTTTTTAGGGCATGGTTAAACCGTTCCATTAGCACGGAGGCATTGGCGGGGCGGTCTTCTCTTAATTGGCTTAAGCAATCTAAAATAAGGTCATTTAGATCTTGATTAATGGACGGCATTAATTTGCTGGGGTCTGCGAAGCGACCAACAGGCAGTGTGCCTATATAAATGCGGTAGGCTAGCACACCAAAAGAGTAGATATCGGCTGTGGCATCTACATGCTTGGCACTTTCTCTTTGTTCGGGTGCCATATAGTTACGGCTGCCCATGGCGATGCCTGAGCTGGTTTGGCTGTGCTCTGTGTCTGGCAGTTTGGCTATACCAAAATCACAAAGTTGAACATCACCTTTTTCATTAAACAATATATTCGCGGGTTTTATATCACGGTGAACCAGGTCTGCTTCATGAACGGTTTTGAGTGCTTGCAGCAATTGCTTGAGTATTAAGCTGGCTTTTTCAAAGGGCAGTGGTCTGGGGCGTTGTTCAACGGGTAGTTCAGCGATAACATGAACATCTTGTACATCTTTGCCGATATCTTGTGCCAGCGAATGCCTTAAATAAGGCATGATGTAATAAGGTTGACCTTGTTCTGTTTGGTCAAATTCGTACAGTTCTACAATATTTGGGTTGGAAGAGAGTTTTCGGAGCACTCTTGCTTCATCAATAAAACGTTTTTTGAGTACGGTTTCGGCGTCTTCGGTTACTGAGGAGGTCTGATTAAGCAAGTTGGCATCATTAACCTGAAATATCTTAATGGCTACCTGTTCTTTCAGTATAGGGTCTTCGGCCAAATAGACGGCACCAAACCCACCCGCACCCAGTTGTTTTATGATGCGGTATTTACCTATTTTCTCCAAGGTCTCGTTTTCCATTATGTGTTCTCAGCCAATACTACGGTAATGTTATCTTTACCACCGCCATCTAGTGCTGCGTCTATTAACTTGCCTGCGGTTTCTTCCAGCTTGTTGTGTGTGTTGGCACTTAAAATCTGTTCAATTAATTGATCGTTGGCCATATCGGTTAAACCATCGGAGCATGCGAGTAAAACATCTCCGGCTTTCCACGGGTGTTGGGTCACCACGGCGGCGAGAGGTTGCCCTACGGCTTCGAGCCCCATGCTTTGTTGTAAGGTATTACGGTCTGGATGTTGTGAAACCTGTTCTTGGGCGATTCGCCCTGCGTCTAGCAAGGCTTCTGCAATGGTTTGGTCGCGGGTGAGTTGTTGCAATGTGTTGTTAGAATGGAGGTACAAACGGCTATCTCCGACTTGTGCAACCCAAACAGATTCGTGGTTAGCATAGGCGATGGTTAAGGTGCTAGACATGCCATCCATTTCTGGGTTTTCTTGGGCTTTTTTGGCGATGGTTACATGGGCTTTTTGAACGGCCATGGTCAACATCATTTCACACATAGATTCTTGTTCTAAGGCCTCTAATTTACCAGGCTCGGCTAAGGCGGTAATCACCTCAACAATGGTGGCGCTGGCTACTTCACCACATTGACGGCCACCTACGCCATCGGCCACTAAGAACAAAAATCCATGCTCACCAATGGCTGTACTATAATAGTTGTCTTCATTATTGGTTCGTTTTTTGCCAACATGGGTTTTGCCAATCGTTATTATTTTTTTAGTCACTTTTGTTTCATCCCTATTACTGGTGATTAGCTAAAACGGTAAATGTGTGTTGCTTAACTTTTATCTCTACCCCTGCTTGTACAGGTACATAATCAACCACTTCAGCCCCATTAATACTTAAGCCGTCGGCTGTTCCTTTATTTACAGGGCTAATCTCTAAGCTGTCTTTGCCTAATGCCTTGTTAAACCTTAGCAGAAATACCGGTTCTGTTCCGGTTTGACAACCCAGGTCTAGTTGACCTGATTGTATGCCTACCCCCACAAACTCGCCAACCAGCGCCCATTTTCTTTGTACATCAGCTTCTAGTGTTGGCCATGCAGACCCTAGTTGAGTCTGGTCTAGTAGTGCGAGACTTTGATAGTCAAAACGGATAATGAGGCTTTTACCATCAGCGGCATCTGGTTCTAGAATAAACCGACAGGGGCCTGATGAAGCAGGTGATTTACTACCCCCCATAGAAACGGTTACTTTTTTATTTACTGCGAAGGATGAGCCTGATTCTAATAATTGGCCATCGACCATTGTGCCATGGGTGCTGTTCATATCTTGAACAATGTAAGCGTGCCCTTGCCTTGTAATTTGAGTTTGTTTTCCTGGGCGAGACATACGCTTAAAGTTAATTTGAATATCAGCCTCTGCGCTGCTACTTGGGCGGCCAATGGTGACGGAAGATTTGCCAAATAAGGTTACTCCTCCCATTGCACCATTGAAACTTGCATTAGAGGTAACGGGGTTTATTAACGTTAGCGCCAGTGTTCTCATTGAGCTTAATTGATCAAGGTCTTGACTAAAGTCGTCTAGGCCTTCAATGGCATACAGTGCAGCGTCTATATTGCTTAAGGCTATGTAGGGTTTTTGGTTTTCAAGTGCTTGGCTTGCCGCCGCGAGTTTAGTTTTGAACACCCCCTGACGTAAGTTGCGTTTCGCTATTTGTAGCAGTGTTGCTATTTGTTCCGCCATAGCCGGGTTTAATAACTCAGCTTCTACTAATTTTTTAGCCGCTTCAGATGGCGCCTCACTCACTAACGATTCACCACTTATAAATAGCTCATAGCCTTTTTTATAATCAGGTATCAGGGTTATTAACTCGTTTGCTTCATCTAAGTCTGAATTTTTAGTCATTGCGTTTTCAGCATGACTCATTGCGGCATCATAGTCGTGGTTTTCAATACAGACTTTAGCCTGCTTAAGTGACTCAAATGCTTCTTTTTCAGCTAACAGCCATTTTTCACGCCAAGCCTTCCATTGTTTCGTTTGGGGTAGAATGCTGGTGCGTCTTTCTTTAAGGTAACTAAGACCTGAACTTATGTTTTTATCATGGGCATATATAGCGAGCTGTCTGTAATGCATGCGGTAATAACGGCCTGCAAACATAAAGAGTAGAAGGCAAATGACAGCCACGATGGCTAATACATACCAAACCAGGTAAGCAAGCCCTAAACGATGCAAACGGAACAGACGTGTGGGTTGTTCGTAGTTTAGAATTTGCGGTACACCTGCCTCATCAAAAAAATCTTGCATGTACTGTTTAAGCTGCCCGCCCCCCATTGATGTTTTAAATCGGTAAGATTGCTTTTTAAGGGTGTGAAGCCATTGGTGAACACTTTCACCGCTACCACTTAATTCAAACTGCCCACTTTGGTAAGATTTGTGTTTTCTCACTGTTTTTTCAAAACGGCTTAGTTCACCCTGAGTAAAGTCATTTAAATCAATTCTGTACTCTATTATTCGTTCAAAGTTTTTTAAGCGTTCACCTATATACTCTGCCTCTACTCTTGCATTGCGTGAAGCCTGATCAGCCTGCCAGTTATGAATACCCACCTCATCAAGACCCTTATCCATTATTTGAGGGAGCTGTTCATCACCGTCGGTATAAACGACATTTTTACCAGATTCAAGATCAAGCGCCTGAAGCGATACCCTTACCAGATGCTTAGTGGTAGATGCGGTTTTGCGTTCACTCATGCTAATTTGGTAGAAAATGACCAGATCGATATGGTCTTTATTTGAGGTTTCATTTGCTTCACGAATGGTTGTTAGGCTTTTTTCATACATAGAGCTATTGCATTTGTCTTTACAGCGCAGGTTGATGCCTCGCGCAGCGCCATCATAAACATCAAGATCAAAATGACTAGTGAGTGCCTCTGCAATTGTTCTACGTACTTTTCGGTAAGCTTTATGATCAGCGGCCAAGGTTTCATTATCATATTCAGGCACTACTAATACACTCCAACGCTCAGTGGCGTGTGAAGAAAATGAGGCCAGTGACACTAATAGTGTGATGATAAAAAGAAGGGGTAATCTCCCTCTGTACATGGTGTGCTCCTGAAATGATCTTAGATTGTGTGTATTTTATGCATTTGCTCGGTGGTATGGAAGTCTTAGGGTGTTTTTTTGAGAGTTAGAGCGCCAAGGGGGATACCCCCTTGGATCCCCCTAAAACGCATGGTGTCAGAGATCCCGAGCCAACCGAAAGCCGATACTGTAATCACTGATAGCCACTCCACCGCTCTTGCGATTGGAAGAGCGGAGATACTCTGGTCTATTGTCCCAAGAACCACCGCGCAGAACACGATAATGACATGCTACAACCATATGGGCATTACCATCTCTTGGGGTATTGTTATAGTTATCCGTATAACAATCCTGAACCCACTCTGCCACATTCCCGTGCACATCATATAAACCGAAGGCGTTGGCTCCAAAGGTACCAACTGCAACTGTTTTACGATCATTACCACAATTACCATTATAATGATTACCATAGTGTGCTTTCGAGCAACTAATACTATCTCCCCAACTATACTCGGTATTACTCCCTGCTCTACTGGTGTACTCCCATTCGGCTTCGCTGGGCAAACGGTATTTTTTTCCTGTTTGTTTGCTTAACCAATTTACGTAAGTATCTGCATTATCCCAACTTACTTTTATTACCGGGCGATTACCCTTCCCAAAACCCGCATCGCCACCACTACTACAAACACCGGCATCAATACAGGGTTGATACTCATTCCAGGTGACTTCATATTTACCCATAGCAAACGATTTTGCTATGTTTACGTTGTGATCTGGTTTTTCATTACTGTCCCCATCAGATGACCCCATCTGAAAAGTACCTGCGGGAATGACCACCATTGCGGGGCAATTGGTACAGTCTTTAAATGTTTCAACTGCAGTTAGACCTGGTTTTTTCGTGGACTGCTTCAAGTGCGCAAGTAAGCTATTACTGGTTTCACCTGTGGGGCTTAGGTTATTACCCTTTTGGTAGTGCTTGATGGCATTTCGCGTTTTATTACCCACAGCACCATCGGCTCTACCTACGGCATACCCTATTCTGTTGAGTTCTACTTGCGTCGCTTTAACCAACGCAATAACTGCTTCTGCCTTACGACGTTTTTCTGTTTCTTCTTTAGCTGCTTCTACTTCAGCCGCTAACTTGGCTGCTTCACGTTTTGCTAAGGCCGCGTCTTCTTGGGTTTTAGTTTCTTCGGCTAGACTAATTTGTTGCTCTTCATTGATTTGTTGTTGTACCTTGTCTGTTTGCTCTTCCTGTAAATTGTTATACCACCATGCGCTATAAGCTAATATACAAACCAGTAATAAACCTATTACCCATGCTATTGGGTTGTGGTTTTTGTTAGGCTGGCTTTGATGCTGAGTTTTTTCGGGCTTTTGTTGGCTCGTTTTGCCCTTGTTTTTCTTGCTTGAGGTGGGCTTACGTCGTTCGATGATCGTGTTTAAGGTGTCTTCGTCCCAACCCACTGATGAAGCCGCTGAGCTTAGTGCTTCATGGTCGGATTGATTTAATGATCCTGTTGCAGCAAGCTTGTTATCTAACACCTCTAAGAATTTTCGTTTTGGCTTTACGTCTTGCTCTATGCCTTGGTAGGTTTCTTCTATCAGTGCGTCGAGCTGCTCTGAGTTGAGGTCAGCCATTTCGGCCAAAATAGTCAGTTTAGCTTTTTCCTCTTCGGGTACTTCCCCATGCGCTTTAAGCAATGAGGCTATTTTATCCCGCAGGGGTAGGAGTTCATCTTTTAGGCCTGACTGGCCTGCGTGTATCCATGTTCCGGTTGACTCATCTACATGGCTGCTATTGCTATCTGCCATACCGGCTGTCCAGCGAGTTAATACCGCTGCGGCATCATTAGGTCGTTTATTTTTATCTTCTGCCAAACAATCTAGGGTTAATTGGTTTAAGGGCTTGTTTAAGGCTTTACAGTAAACATCAGGGTCAGCGTAACGGCCAGTGGGTAAACGCCCTGTTATTAAGCGGTAAGCTAATGCTCCGAGTGAATAAACGTCTGCGCGTGCATCTACATGTTTGGCGCTTTCTCGCTGCTCGGGTGCCATGTAATTACGGCTCCCCATACCCAGTTGTGAAACTGTGCTGTGTTGGCCATCAGGGGCTTTAGCGATGCCGAAGTCTACCAGACGCACTTCATTATTATTGGTGAGCATCACATTGGCGGGTTTAATATCGCGGTGTACTAATTGATGCTCATGGGCGGCCGCTACACCTTGCAATAACTGGTGCATGGTTGTTAGGGCTTTTTCAAGCGGCATGGCATGGGGGCGTTCGTTTTCTTCGAGATCGTTTATGGCATTTACGTCAAAAACGTCTCGGCCTACTTCTGCGACTAAACTGCGAGGCAGGTATGGCATTACATAGTAAGGTGAGCCGTCGTCTAGCTCTCCGAAATCAAGTACATTAATAATATTAGGGCACGCTTCTAGGTGCCCTAATATTTGGGCTTCTTTTAAGAACCGTTGCTGGAGTACTTGAAGGCCTTCATCGTCTGTAGACGTTGCGAAGGCGATTAGGTTTTCGTCTTTAGGGTTAAATACCTTTATGGCTACGTCACGATTTATACGGTCATCATGACCAAGATAAACCTCGCCGAAGCCTCCGCCACCCAGGCGTTTTAGTATGCGATACCGACCGATTGATTCCATAACAATTAAACCCAAACTCCTGACAAACGCCTTATTTTATTAATTGATTACCACTGGTAACTTGAGTCTTCTGCTTTTACTTTACCGCGTAAGCCAATTTTTTGAATGGTCAATTGATTACCCGAAAACTGTACTCTTGAGTGTAGGTCAAGAGTATCGAGTACGTTGCGCACTTCTCTGTTCAGCGTTGCAGATTTGAGTGTAGTTTTATACCACAGCTCAGCGCGACGATGGCTATTGTAACTAAAACGGTGTTCAACATAACCCTCCATTCCTTCAAGGTGGCTTTCTATAGTTTGTACTTCACTGGCACTAAAACCATCTAGCACTACATCATAAGCACTGGTATATCCATTCTGATTATTTGAATGACTGTAAGCGGTGTTGCCTTGCTGGCCACTTGAATCGTCGAGGTATTGCCCTAGTTTTTCTGCCAATACAGCGCCCAAGTCACTAGAAAGTTGAGAGGCATGATCACCTACCGCTTCTCGCATACAAGCAGAACTGCAGTTGGGGCTTACTGACACCAATGGGCCATCTACCTCAAACTGGCCAAGTTGACGGCCTGATTGCACACCCACTAAACGGCCTTCAATTCTAACCGCTACTTTGTTGGTATACCCTTTATTGCGCACGTCGGCATAAATACTAAAAATAGCTACAACATCCATGGGGGGGCGTTGTATTGATTGAGCGATATCTAGCAGTTCTGCATTGCTTCTTCGTGAGCGGCCTTGGGTAAAATGGTCTGAGGTAACGGCGCTTTCGTCATACACTTGATAACCGTAATCACCCAGTTCATCATTTAGGCCATTTAATACGCGATTAAACACTGAAGATGAACGCGCTATAGTATCTGTATCGGCATCGTCGCCCATTACCAACACATTAATATCTTGTGCCGTTTGGTATCGGTCGTGGGTTGTTTGGCTACTACAACCAACTATCGTTAGCACAAGTAATAAAAGTGATAATAATTTCATTTTATTCTCCCAATTAATCATTTCAGTGTCTGAATTTAAGGTGATTACTAATTAGTGCCCATCCTGAAACAACTGTCATTCCCGCGAAGGCGGGAATCCATGATTCGTAACTGCGCTAAAACACTGGGTCCCCGCCTTCGCGAGGATGACAAAAAGATATAAATATGGTGCTTCAGTATGGGCACTAGTTACTCTAACTCACACTATGAAATGATTAGGTTGATTTTTTAAGCGTCAAATAGGCACCTTACCACCGTATGCTATTACTGCTTGATTCTTCTTTTTCAATGAGTATGCCATCTACACGTGTTGCTTCGGTGCTAGTACTTGGTGCTGGCTTAGGCTGTGGTTTACTTGTTTGTGTAGGTGCTGGTGTTGAAGCCTCGTTACGCTCTACATAAATACCGTCTACACGTTCACTTTGAACGGTTGTGGGTTTAGGCTTTGCTTTATTTATGGGGGTTACAGGCTTTGTATTTCTTGTATCTGGGTTTATCAAACGGCTTAGTTTTAAGCTAATTTCTTCTGCAAATTCTGGTGCAAGCATTCGGGCCTTGTCTGAAACTTCTGTTTGAATACAGGCTCCACGACAATTATCAGCTAATTTTAAAAAGGCCCCTGGAATATCAGTAGCACCGATCATTTGGCCTGACTTTATGTTGAGTAAACGCCCTTTAATGCCTACAGATAATCGGTCATTACTTCGGTCAATGCGGTAATACACACGGTACATTACCGCTATATCCATTTTAGGCTTTGACTGTGTTAAAAAATAATCCATTAGCTCTTCATCTGATATGTTATCTCGCTGACGTTCAAATTGTTCATCAGTAACGGCCATGAGGTCGTAAACAGAATAATCATAAGCGACTAAGGCATTACTCAAGCGTGACTCAACGCGTTTCATCTGTCTTGATTTACGCGGAAGGTTATCTAGGCTTTGATCTTCTGCGATAACAACCATGTTTATATCAGACGGTTGTTGGTAGGTTTCTTCATAATGCTTCACTTGTTGGCTACTGCAACCCGTGATAAAGAGAAAGGTGATTAAAACCGCAATGGATGCGTACATGCTGCGTACCTCTTTTTATTGTGTTCTTAGTACGGTTTGTAAAAAAGGCCTGTATTGACAGACCTTTTTTTTAACCCGTTTAATAGTGCTCTAGCCTTAAAGAAAAGCTTTTAAATACAATCTACCAGTCATCACCGCTTACTTTCTTTGGCTTACCGCGAAGGGCTATATTTTCAACTGTGAAGGTATTTCCTGAAAAGGTAATGCGAGATTTTAAATTTAACTGCTCGATCATTTTGTTTAAATTACGATTTAGCTTGGCTGATTTAATAGTCGATTGATACCACAACTCAGAGCGACGTGCGCTGTTGTATGTTGGGCGGTGCGTTTTATAGCCTGAGAAAATAACCAGATACTCTTCAATATCCATCATGTCACTTGAACTAAAGTTATCGAAAATAAGGTTATAATCTGTGGTTAAGCCGCCATTACCTGAACCATCTGCCACACCTATTGAACCGTCTACCATATAGGCTAGTTTTTCACCCAGTACCGCGCCTAGGTCATTTGATAATATTTTAGAGTAATCACCTACCACTTCTAATACACACTCACGGTTACATTTTGCAGGCGCAGTCCAATTTTTAGGTGTTTTTACTTCAAAGTTGCCTAAACGCTTTCCTGAGTTAACTTGTAACATACGACCTTCGATACGGGTTTTCACTTTTGAGGTGTAACCAACATCTTTTACACTGGCATAGATAGAAAACATCACAACAACGTCAATAGGTGGTCGGCGAACACTGCGGCCAATATCAATAAGCTCTTGGTCACTTCTTCTCACTCTACCTTGTTCGAAGTTATCCATAGTAATCGCTGTTTCGTCATAAACATCAAAGCCCATGTCATGCAGTTGATTAGACACTGCATTTAATACGCGCTTAAACACTCGGCTATTACGTGGTACGGTATCTTCATCGGCGTCTTCACCCATAATTAAAATGTTTGGGCGATCTCCTGCAAAACTGGGTGCTGACAAAAAGATTGAACACACGCTTAGCAGTGCCATGAAGAAAGAAAGTTGTTTTATGATCGTTTTCATTTTAGTAGAGCTCCATTAAGTTTATTCTCAGCGACGACTATAAAAGGCTTAGGCCACTTTTTTTATTATTAACGCAAATTATATTGAAATAATTCATTTTAGCTATTTAAAAGGCATAAATAGCGACCTTACCACCTCATTTTTTGTTCTTTATCTGGTTTTTCTATCAATATCCCATCAATTCGTTGCGACTGACCATCGTCTTCAACTACAGGCGTTGGTTTAGGAATGGGCTGGGTGTTGTTATTTGCCAGCCAGTTTGCTGCTTTGTCTAACCTTAATACGGGGAATAATAGATTATTACGAGGGTCTCTATATTTATCTGCACCTTGTTTAATGGCCGTTTCAATGTCATTCAATGATGCTGTGGGGTACATAGACGCCAATACAGCCCAGGCACCTGCTACATGGGGTGCGGCCATAGAGGTGCCTGACATTACTTCAAATTGGTCACCTGGTATGGCTGATAATATATCTCCACCTGGGGCTAATATATCTAGCTGGCTATTGGCATTAGAGAAGGGTGAAATTTGATTATTCTTACCTAGTGACCCAACACTAATCGCGTTTGATATACATGAAGGGGCGGCAATGGTATTGGCTTTATATTCGTTACCCGATGCTACAACCACAGCGACGTTTGCTTGGGTAAGCATTTCAATCATTATTTTATAGGGCTCAAGAAAATCGCAATCACCCGCAAAGGCCCCTCCCCCCAAGCTCATATTGATTGCTTTTACATTATACTTTTTACGGTTGAGATACACCCACTCCAAACCCTGTAGTACATCAGAATCTAAACTGCCTACCTTATTACCTTCAACGGAGAATACTTGTACCGCTAGCAAATCTGCCGAGGCGGCAACACCTGCCATATTTGATGAATAACCCGCAACAATGCCTGCCACATGCGTGCCATGAGAACACTCGCCCTTACAAGGCATTCCGGCACCCTTACCTTCAGCGTGGGTTGTATTATTAGGGCAAGAGCCCAACTGTGAAAAGCAGGCCTCACCTTTTACTTTGCTTGATAGAAAGGCGTGATGACTGTCAATGCCTGAATCTAGTACAGCTACAGTAGTACCATTGCCTTTAGGTGCATTACGTGACAGGTTTTTCATACCTATTTGCTGCAAGCTGCTTTTTAACATAAGGGGGCGAAATTCATCTTTATATATTTGTGCGACTTCATCAGTGGAGAGCAATTTTTTTAGTTGCTGCTTAGTGACGCTTTTAGCCAAGGTAGCTTGCGTTTTATAACGCACTACATCATTAAAGTTTTGCCAACCCAGTTTGCTGATGGCTTTATTTTGAACCGATTGAATGTAGCTTTCTAGTGTTTGCCAGTCACCTTCCCCCGCTTTAGCCTGAACTCTTTTTTGCTTAGGGGCTTTTAGGTGTACAAGTACGCGCATCTCGCTGCTATTTTTGTCTTCAGCAAAATGAGCCATAGAACCAATAATATCTGCTTGGGCTGAAGTGCCCAGTACAGCGAGTAACAATAAGCTAACCATTCGTTTTATTTTTACAGACATATTGCACCGTGGTTTTGATTTATTTTTATGAAATTTACCATCTTATTTTTTGTTCTTTATGATCAGTAGAGACCTCTTGCATGGGGATGGCAATAATTTCAACACGACGATGCTCTGGGCTATTAGGAGCTAGGCGGGGTTTAAGTTGCGTTTCACCTTTGCCTACGGCTAGCAAGCGTTGCTTATCTACATTGGTAACTTGGGTTAAAAAATTAACGGCCGATTCAGCTCTTAGCTCTGATAATGTTTGGTTATAGGCGGCATCACCAGACGCATCGGTATGACCGATCACCTGAAAGTTAAACGCCAGTAAACGTTCTTGGCTCATTGCTTTGCCCAATATTTCTAATTGGCGTTTTCCGGCGGGTAATAGCTTAGCACTGCCTTTTTCAAACTGTATTTTTAGATCTATTGAGCGCTTTATGCCGTCGATATTTTCAACTATTTCTAATGGGTTTAGGGTGGATAGGATGTCGTTGAGTGGGGTGTAGTTGTTGTTTTGGGCTATTGCAGGTGTAATTACAAGAGCTATGAGTAATTGAATGCTTAGTAATTGAGTAAGTGTTGTTTTCACTTTTTGGGCTCTTTTTTGTTTTGACTGTGTGTTTTATAGCATGATTTGGGATGTTTTTTTCAAAATATCAAAAAATTTGATCGCGCTTCGCGCTGAAATTCCCAAGGGGGAGACCCCCTTGGATCCCCCTAAAACGCTTTGGGCGTTTTATGCAAAGGGTAAAAGCGAAAAGGAAAAAGGGTTACTCTAACGCTTAGGCGTCAGAGGTCCTGAGCCAACCGAAAGCCGATACTGCCATCGCGGTTTGCTGCGCCATAGCTAATGCGATAGGCAGAGCGGAGGTACTCTGGTATACCGTCCCAGGAGCCGCCGCGCAGAACACGATAATCACATTCGCCACCCTCATAGGCTCGCCCATCCTTCAGGGCTTTGTTGTAGTTATCCACATAACAGTCCTGTACCCACTCCCACACGTTTCCATGCATATCATACAAGCCAAAGGCGTTCGCACTATAGGAACCTACTCTGGCGGTTCCACGGTAGCTCCCGTCTGGCTTTTCATAATTACAATCACTATCTTCTCCACCGTCATATTGGGCTTTATTACAATCTACACTGTCGCCCCAACTATACTGGGTAGTACTTCCGGCTCTCGCTGCATACTCCCACTCTGCCTCACTTGGGAGTCGATACTGCTTGCCCGTTTGTTTGCTTAACCATTTTGTATAGTTTTGGGCATCGTCCCAACTGACATTTATAACTGGACGGTTGCCTTTACCATATCCTTGATCGCCACCACTTTTACAAACACCGGCATCAATACAATGTTGATAGTCATTCCATGTGACTTCATATTTACCCATGGCAAACGATTTGGCTATGGTTACTCGATGAACCGGTTCTTCATCACCTGATTGGGTAGAGCCCATTTGAAAGTTGCCTGCGGGAATTACGACCATCTCTGGGCAGTTAGTACAGTCTTTAAAGGTTTCTCCTACTGATAGACCTGGTTTTTTCGTGGATTGCTTCAAGTGCACAAGTAAACTAGCACTGGTTTCACCTGTGGGACTTAGGTTATTACCCTTTTGATAGTGCTTGATGGCATTACGTGTTTTATTACCGACTGATCCATCTGCTCTACCTACGGTATACCCTATTCTGTTGAGTTCTACTTGTGTCGCTTTAACTAACACAATAACCGCTTCTGCCTTACGACGTTTTTCTGTTTCTACTTTAACTGCTTCTGCTTTAGTTGCGTCTATTTCAGCCGCTCTTTTAGCTTTTACTTCAGCTGCTAACTTGGCTGCTTCACGTTTGGCTAAGGCCGCGTCTTCTTGGGTTTTCGTTTCTTCGGCTAGACTAATTTGTTGCTCTTTATTAATTTGCTGCTCTTCATTGATTTGTTGTTGTACCTTGTCTGTTTGCTCTTCCTGTAAATTGTTATACCACCATGCGCTATATGCTAATGTACAAACCAGTAATAAACCTATACCCCATGCTATTGGGTTCTTGTGTTTGTTAGGCTGGCTTTGATGTTGAGTTTTTTTGGGCTTTTGCTGGCTCGTTTTGCCCTTGTTTTTGTTGCTTGAGGTGGGGGTACGTCTTTCGATTATCGTGTTTAAGGTGTCTTCGTCCCAACCTACTGATGAAGCCGCTGAGCTTAGTGCTTCATGGTCAGATTGGTTTAATGATCCTGTTGCAGCAAGCTTGTTATCTAACACCTCTAAAAACTTTCGTTTTGGCTTTACGTCTTGCTCTATGCTTTGGTAGGTTTCTTCGATAAGTGCATCTAACTGGCCAGTGTTGAGGTCGGCCATTTCAGCTAATATGGCGAGTTTTGCTTTTTCTTGCGCCGAGACTTCTCCATGCTCCTTGAGCAAATCGGCAATTTTATCTCTTAGGGGTTTTAATTCATCCTTTAAACCCGCGTTACCCGCTTCAATCCAAGTGCCTGTTTCTTCGCTTTCTTCCGAGAATGGCTTTTCTATTTGTTGTAATCGTGTTAAAAACGCGTTGGCATCGGCGGGTCTTTTGGCTGGTTCAAAATCAATTGCATCTAGTATTAACTGGTTCAGTTTATCATCAATAGCGGGTACAAAATTTTTCGGAGACTGTGAACCTGCCACTATAGGCACTGTGCCTGTTAGCATTCGGTAGGCCAACACCCCTACGCTAAACACATCACTACGGGCATCAACGTGCTTAGCACTTTCACGCTGTTCTGGGCTTATGTAGTTGGGGCTGCCCATGCCTACACCGGTTTTACTGTGCTCGCCTTCTGGCATCTTAGCGATACCAAAATCACACAACACAACCGTTACCAAGCTGCCTTGTCTATCTAATAGTAAATTAGCGGGTTTGATATCTCGGTGTACTAAGCCTGCCTGATGAACGACCTTTAGCCCTTTTAGGGTTTGAGTTAAATAATCAATGGCCTTATTGAGTGGCAAGGCGCGTGGGTGGAGTTCAGGTTCAATTTCTTGTAACTTGCCTTGAGTGAATACATCACGCCCTACTTCGTTAACCAGTGACTGGGCGATATAGGGCATTACGTAATAGGGGGTGCCATCTTCCAGTGTGTCAAAGTCGTGCATGCTGACTATATGTGGGCTTGATGATAGCCTTCTTAGAATACGGGCTTCATCTAAAAAACGTTGGCGGAGAATTTCACCTGCATCTCCTTCCCCAGTCGCTGAAGTAATTTCTTTAGCTAGGTTCTGGTCTTTAATGCGAAAGACTTTAATCGCGACCTTTTCGCCCAAGTTAGGGTCTTCTGCTAAATAGACGGCACCAAAACCGCCTGAACCCAGCTCACTAATTATTTTGTACTTTCCAATGGAGTTCATTTTTATCGCTTATTAATTGGTTATTTATTGCGCTTTATTCTTGTGATGCTTTATACCATGTTTTGGGGGTATTTTTGAATGCCAAAAAAACAAGCCAAAACTTATCATAAGCATTTTCGAATATTAAAACCCGATAAAAGAGTCATTGAGCTAGTAATGGTAAGATCTAAACTTTAATGAAAGAATTGTGCTGGTTTTATGTGCTACAACAATAAAATAAAGAGACTAGGTATATTAGAAATGGTCATCAAAAAGAACCATCACCCCTTTATTATTCGTTCTATTACTGCCTCATGCTTGTTTATACTTATTTTTATGATAAATAGTTTCTTTTTAGATGATAATTACAAAACATCTAGCACTGAGATTACGAAAAAAACATCCGCAGATATAAGCCTACGATCAAAGGATAAAACTTTTTATGAAATGCTGTCTTCTCAAAAAGTTTAGTCTGCAAAACTACATATTAAACGTTTAACTAAGCATGGTTTTGATGTTGAGATTATTCCCTACACCAATAGTGATTTTAAAAAGTTATTTCAGGTTCGTATTGGGCCTTTGCATGGTAAGCGGTTGGTTAGCTCTGTTGAGAATAGACTAGCTTCGGTGGGGGTTTTAAGTGTATATACGGTGTTGCATAAGTGACTATTTATTGGCTTTAATAAGCTCCGTTATTTTGTTTATCAACGGATGCGCGACATTGTTAGTGAATAATCGTCCTTCATCAATATAGCCCCAAACAGTTGCATCACTTTTCCAGCCGCCTTGCTTTTTAATAGTTTCAAAATCGACATCTTCACGGGCAGAGCTAGTGGCTAATCCTCGACGAAAGCTATGGCTGCTTAGGTCCGGAACAAAATCAAAGCCACATTCTTTACCTATTGTTTTTAACAAATCATTTATGGAGCCAGGACTTATCGCTTTGGGTTGTATCTGTCCCCAGCGGTTCACAGGTCGGAATACAGGCCCTTCATTAATCCCAGACTCAGTAATCCACTCCTTTAGTGAGGTAACAGGGCAGATAGTCTTATTTCCATAAGGAATTGCCCTTTGTATACCCTTCCCTTCTTGATCTGTTTTAGATTTTGGCAGCTCGATAATAAGGCCTTCAGACTCCCAGCTAAGATGCCCTACTTCAACCATTACTAATTCACTGCGACGAAAACCGCCAAAGTAAGCAATGAGTAGAAGCGCCTTGTCGCGTGTTCTTTTTATTGATGGAGCTTGTTGGTTTAAGTGGGTAAGCATAGTGACCATATCTTGCAGGCGTAATGCTTGTGCCTTCTTTTTGGGCTTTCCATGGGTTCTACCAATCCCCTTTAGCGTTTTTCTTACTGCTG
Source organism: Hahellaceae bacterium (assembly GCA_016744695.1). Taxonomy (GTDB): domain Bacteria; phylum Pseudomonadota; class Gammaproteobacteria; order Pseudomonadales; family Oleiphilaceae; genus Alkalimarinus. The sequence goes on along the minus strand of JADGDV010000024.1, from coordinate 4 downwards.
GATC
>JADGDV010000023.1 GCA_016744695.1 Hahellaceae bacterium | reverse complement strand
TGAAGCAGGCTATGCTTGCGCTGCTGCTTGGAGTGGACGCTATTGTGTGACGGCTTTTGTTGGAGATATTAACTTTCATCACCCCGTATCAGTGGGTGATCTTGTAGAAATCAACGCAAAAATTATTCATACCGGAAAATCTAGTATGCATATATTTATGGAGCTAAATGCAGGTGACCCGAAGAACTATGAGCAAACAAAATCAATGCATTGCATCATGGTTTTTGTTGCGGTTGATGAAGATGGTCGTTCGGTTGAGGTTCCCTCATGGACGCCAGAAACTGAACGTGATTCTACGATGGAAAAATATGCTATAAGAATAAAAGAAGTACGAGGGATAAATCAAAAAGAGCTTAACTTATTAGTTAAATCATAATATTGCTGAATAATAAGTTATGGTAAAAAACGAACCATCTCACGGTCAGGACGTTTTTTGAAATTGGCAGCCATGACAACCGGTGTGGCAGGACGCTATGTTTCACAAGCTCGAACTTTCTGCTTGAAAGTTCTCCAGAGCGCTGTAAATTTACAGAAATAAGCGCCATCTATGGACTTCTCTTCAGTCTGGCGGTGTGTGTTGATGGAAAGCCCGCCTTAGATGAAGGGGGGCTATGCCATGTGGCGTGATATTTCTAATTACGCTGAGTGGCTACAATTTTTTTACGCTTTACAGCAGCAATACTTGCCAGACCGAGACATAGTAAAGCCAGGGATCCGGGTTCGGAAACTTCAATTGTTATCCCGCTAAGGTAAAAAGTGTCATCAGGGTAGTCTGCAACAATACCAAACTGGGAGCCAAACCAGCTAGAGCTAAAGGTCACGTGCCCGAATGTATCATGTGATTCAATATCAAAGTTATCAAGGACCTTGATATCATCAACATAAAAATCCATGTCGTCATTATCAAACATGTAATCATGATCGCCATCTGTGAAACGAAGAGCGACTAGCTCAACTTTTTTGTCAAAAGTAATATTTAAACGTTCACTGATTCCTCCTCCTCCATCCAGGTCGTCACTATCTTTGTTGCCTGTATATACACCAATTCCACCCGGTTTTAGATCGCCATCTAAATATACCTTATGAGTTTCAGACTGGTCACGATTGCTTGCAGTAATATTTAATGTCACACCACTTACTGATTTCTTCCATACATCTACAATTGAGTTGTTATTTTGTAAGTCAGTAAAGTCATAATTAATTAATGCTGCATTGGTAATCCCTGCAGACAATACTAATGGTAAACCAATAAGCAAATGTTTAATTTTTTCCATTTATGCTGCCTCATTAATACTAAGTAGAAGTAACTATATGGATTGATGCAAAATTTATGTCGGTATAATAAATTTCTCTTAATCTCAGTTGGTTATTGGTGATGTTTGTTTTATAAAACAAGCCGTTATGTAAGCTTTTCTGACATCTTTGCGGAATAGGGGCTGGGTATTTATGAAAATAAGTGGTGAGTGTTGTATAGCTATTTTTTGAAGTTGAGAAATATCTTATTACTTTTTGACCCTTATCATTTTCGAATCTCTATGGTTGATTTAACCTAAAATAGATGAACTGGATTGTGTGAACGAGTGCGTATATAAGTATAGGCACTTGTTATAAATGGAGTAAAAGGCAATGGATGTCGATTCCCGGTTAAAAATTCTGGCGTACCTGTTGGACCGGAATGACTGGATAGAACCTAAGGTCTCAATGGTGTCGGTATTTGGCTATGCCTTTCCTGAGGTGGGCGAGTTACTTAATTGCGCGCCTGGCGAGGAACTGAGCGAGCTGACATTTCTCGCTGCTAACGGCTACCTTGATACGCGGCACGTTGATAAAATTCATCTTTGTCCTGCGTGCACACACTATAATCTCAACTTCCGTGAAGTCTGCACTACGTGCGCAAGTAGTAATATCGCACCGACCACTCATATCCATCATTACCCCTGTGGTTATGTTGCGCCGGAGACTGAATACCGCCGCGGCCTTGATTATGTTTGCCCCAAGTGTAACAAGGTGCTACGTCATATCGGTATTGATTATGAGGAACCTTCTGCGCCAATGATGTGCAGTGAATGCGCTGCAGTATTTTCTGATGCGGATGTGTCATGTCTCTGCCTGAACTGTGAAGCCAGGTTTGATGTGTCCAATGCAATTAAACACCCCATTATGAGTTATCAATTGAACCCTCAGGGAGTTAACGCTGTTGAGACTGGCAGGTTGGCAGAGAGTGAGCACCATCTGTATGCTCCAGATTTTCCTGTTTATAACGAAATAGTATTGACAGACCACTTAAAACAGTTGTTTCTCAATAGTGTTCGATATGGCACAGAATTGTGTGTTTTGCAGATTCAATTTGTACTTAAGGGTAACGAAGTGGCCCATGTCGGTTTGAATGATGTTCATAGCTGGTTGAGGCAGGTGATTTTGCGTATTAAGGAGGCTGTGAGAGATGCTGATATTGTTGGCATGCTTCAGTCTGACAGGTTGGGCTTGGTTATGCCGGGCACGGGTGAGCAGGCAGTTAAGCCAGTGTACGAAAAGCTGGAGCAGGCGTTACGGAGCTCTTACAGGGAGCAGTACGTTGACGATGCTATACAGGTCGAACTTTATTCCACTGTATTTTCATCTGATATGAAGTTTACTGAGCAGATGCTGGAAACATCGCCATCAGCTTTTAAGGTGCTCGAGATATGACTCGTGTTGATGGTACTCCATCCAGGAGTTCATGATGGATATGGATTGGCTTATTTTCCTGTTTGCTGATGCTGGTTTCTTTTTAAAAGAGGCTTTGCTGTGGTTCTTGTCCAGGGAATTAATCGAACTGTTGCACATTTTCTGGGTTCTGATATTTTTGGAATTTCCACGATACCTGCTAACGGATATCTACTGCTTGGTTCGTGCTGCATTGGATAACCTGCGGGGGAAAGAGTCTCCTTTATTATTACCCGAGCATGAACTACCACTGGTGTCTGTTATTGTTCCAGCGCTAAACGAGGGACGCTTGATCGGTAGTATTATCGAGAGTTTATTGCACCAGGATTACCCAAAGCTAGAAATTGTTGTGGTAGATGATGGCTCGCAGGACAATACTGCTGATATTTGTGCGGCTTATGGCAGGAGTCACAATATCCGTTTTTTCCCTCTTGGAGAGCGTCAAGGCAAGTCTGCAGCTCTCAACTATGGCATTACAGTGGCTACTGGTGACTACTTTGTTTTTATAGATGCAGATACGTCTTATGACCGTTCAGCGATCTCCCGCATTATGAACTACTTCTCCGACCCGGAAGTTGGCGCTGTTAGTGGTAATTTCAAAATAAGAAATCAAAGTACAAATTTTTTGACACATATGGTCAGTCTTGAATATTTTCTTTCTATGAGTATGGGGTGGCGGTTTAAAGGGCTAACGGGGCTAATAGTGTGTGTGCCAGGCTGGTTTGGTGCTTACCAGCGCTCAGTAGTCAGTACTACTGGTTTATTTGAACCAGGCCCCGGGAATGACTCTGACTTAACTATCAGAACTCGTAAAATACATCGAAAGATCGTTTTTGCACCTGATGCTATGTCTCTTACCGACTCACCAGTGACGTGGGGCAGTTGGGTGAAGCAGCGTATGCGCTGGTCTAGAAATTTAGTCAAGAACCGGTTACGCAGGCATCGGGACGTATTTGATGTTACCAGCAGCAATTTTGATTTTAGAAACTTTTTTGCTTTTCTGGATAATATATTTTTCCTGATGGTAATTCCTGTAGCGTGGGTGATTTACCTTATCGACATGGGTTATCACTACGGTGAGCATATCATCATGATTCTGTTTATTAATGTTGCTCTTCACCTGTTCATGCGTTTAGTTCAGTACGTTATTGCACTCACGCTGTCAGACCGTAAAACGATGCCTCTGAAACTATTTCCCTACTTGTTTTTCTACGGTTTTTATATGGCGCTCTACAAGCTGGTAAGAGTGGCTGCATATATAGATGAACTGGTATTCAGGGGGTCCTACCGTGACCGTTTTGCACCCAAAAAAGTACAAAAACAGATGATACGATACTGATGAAAATACCTCTATACATTGCGGCATTTCTTATTTTGCTGATACCGGCTGCTTGCGCCCCTCCGACAATTCCAGAGGATGTTAGCAACGAAAGCCTGATTGATGTAGGGCAGCCCTTTGAACGAGGAATGATGGCCTACGTACGGGGTGATGAGGAACTTGCCCGGGTAGAGCTGCAAGCTGCGGTAAAAAATAATCAGCAAGATCAACGTGCAAGCTACCTGTTATGTCATCTGGATAATAATAACTGTTATCGACAGTCTCAGGGACAGCCTGTGGAGCAGGATCAGTCTGCACCTGATATCCACACTGTTGAGCAGTACCTCGCTCTGGTCGAGGGGCGCAGCCCGCAGATACGCAGTTCGGTGTATTCCATTGTCGAGCAGAAAATGATTCTTGAGCGTAAGAAATACGAAGTAGGGCCAGTGCTGAATGTTATGCTGCGTTTCTACCCCGAGGCCATATTTGCAATGCTTACGCAACGACTGGTTGACTTGGTGGAGTATCCATCTGAGATAAGCCGTCAAAACTCATTTTTGCTGCAGCGAATTGCGAGCTATATAAATGTTAAGGATGATGTGCTGACCCGCGCATTTGATAGTTACACTGATTATGGTGTAGCCGTTCAGCAAATGCATGCGCTTAAAGCTGAGTTAGCGGCGCGAGAACATAAAATTCGCATCACGCGACTGTTAATCGAGAGTGGCTACGCAGTGAAAGTCACCCTAGTAGAGGCGCAGGCAAAGCGCAACAAGGTTCTGCAGCAGCTGGAATCAGCTCAAATGCGACAGCTTAATTACCTGCAGCGCATGGCTTTTCTTGCTGGCATTCCTATAGAGCAACTTACCGATCTGATGGTGCAGCATCTAGTTCTCCCCGAGTCTGATGAGGGGCCGACTTTGCGTACAGGTGAGTTGGAGGCCATAGCTAGACAACAGTATTTTAATTCGCTGGATGTATCTGATACTACCTCGGTACTCAGTATGACCAAGGTGAATCTATTCTCCTCCTATGGTAAAAATTTTGCCGAAGAGCGTGAAACCTTTGTTCAGGGCTGGTCCACCGGTGTGCGCTTTCAGGTGCCATTGATGATATGGCCGATGAGTAATGCAAAGATTGCACAGCAGGATGCCGTTATTGGACAGTTCCAAACACAACTTGAGCTCTCTCTTATTCAGGCTAGAAATGATTGGCTGGACAGTTATAAGCGCTTCACTGAAACTTCCAGTCTTTATGTCACTGCTCAATCTGATACAGCAATCAGGAAGCAACGCCTGCAATCTCAAGAGAGTGCCCGTCAATCAGGATCTCCCGGTGGCCGATTGAAAACTATACAGGCCTATATTTCGTACTACAGTAGTCTGTCACGGGAATATGAGGCTGCCGCCCGGCAGCAGAAGGCTGCTTTCAGATGGTTCCGTGTGCAAGCCCTGTCATCTCAGGATATTCAGTTCACAGTATCTGAACTGTCTAGAGAAGATAGCTGCCAAATTGAGAGTCGTTATGTTTATCCACCTACAAGAGTACTGGAAATCAGTGATGCAAATAGCTTTGCTAAATCTGATAAGGCTAGCTTTTTACGCGTTTTTGCAAACTTTAACAATGTGGGTACGCTAGTGGTTCCTGCGTCATCTGAATTATTGAGAACGCATGAAAATAGTTACCTTAACTTGCTAAAGGAAACAGGCAAAGCGGGTATTCCAGTGTTAGCACGGGTAAGTCTTAATGGTGACCTTTCTTTGTTACCTGCAGACCAGCAACAGAGTTTGTTTTTTGGCGGGGCTGAAAATCCAGGTTTTAGTGGCGTTAAATTTGTATTGTCCCACTTGCCTGCGCCGGAACAGGAGAAGGAATTTCGTTCGGTTTTGGATAGTTACCGAAAGGCCGGCCTGGCCATTGTAGTTGAACTCGATTACTCCGTACTGGCAGAAACAGATTCCAGTGTGCTTTACCCATTGGTAGGCGGTGCAGATAAACTCAGTATTTTCCTAAACCCCGGAAATATGCCTGACACAGCAGAACTTCTGGATAAGCTGGGATCATTAGTGGAGAAAACCTATTTTACTATTGATCTTGGTATGTACCGCGGCATTAGCAAAAACAAGCAGTCGCAGAGCGTGGAGAATGTTGTACAAGAAAATTGTCGCCTGTTTAGTCTTCCCCGGGGTTTGCGAGAACTGGGAATCTATTCCTTTGAAGACTACATGGCCTTGACTCCCCATTGACCAGATATATCTGATAAACGGAATTAACTATGCGTATCACTCGAACAGAAAAAAAGTATCCCAGGAAGGAATCAGAGGAGCGCGTTGGTTTTTTCGGCCGCTATCCGGGGTTGCGTGGTATTCGACGTATATTGGTGGTGCCTGCACTATTACTATTGGCTGGTGTAGCCTATTTCTTTTTGACTCAGGGATGGTTGGTGACATACGGTCGCATAATGGCCAAGGAGATTAATATTTCCTCTACTTCAATTAGCCGTATTAGTGATATTCATGTCGCACTGGGCGACAGGGTTGAAGCGGGTGAGGTATTGGTTACTCTTAGTAAGCATTCTCTGAATGCAGAGATTTATCGCAGTCGTGTTGCTCTACAGAAAAATCGGATTGAGTTGGAGGGCTTGGTGTCACGCGGTATTTCCCCCACCGCTAAGTCTGAACTGGTGCAGGCTGAACACCAACTTGAGCAACAGCACCTGAAGCGAAAGACTGTTCTGGCTTCCTACTGGCGTAAGGTGAAAATACGGGATGCAGCTAAGAAAGATCTGGCCTCGAAAAAGTCGTTATTACTGTTAGATGGCATTACCAGACAGCAGATGGGGCAGGCTGAGGATCTTACTGCAGATATTCAGAGTCAGGTTAATATTGCTTATGCTCAACTACAGGAGCAAGAAGCTGCAGTGAAACGTGCTGAATTTTCGGTAGCCCAGGCTGAAAAGAATCTGCGTTTTGCAGACTCACTACTAGCTTCTAATATTGAACTGAAGAAGCTGGAGATTGAGAGGTTAGAGCAAGTTCTGGCAGATAGTAACGTGGTATTGGCAGATCATGACCTTTTTTCTCCCGTCACGGGCACGGTTACCTGGGTAACAAAATTCGCTGGTGAGGTTATTGATCATCGTGATATTATTCTGAATGTTACTGCTGATGCGCCACGCTGGGTGGAAGCTTATATTTACGCAGCTGACTGGCGAGACCTTCAGACGGGTATCAGGGCGAAAGTTCGTATTGAGCATGGCGGCGCTGCCTGGATGGACGGCTGCGTTGTGCTATCCTATCCAACACAGCGTCCAATAGAGCAGGAGTATCCCATGGGCCAGCGTGTGGCCCGTTCGCCACGGCGTATGGATGAAAATATTTTACCGGTCATAATTTTGTTTGATAAACCTCTGCCACATGGTTATCCCACGGGTAGCATTGTGGATGTAAAGCTGGATAAGGTGTCGTCTAAGAACCCGGTTGGTTGTCGAAATAATCTACCAAAAAATATACCTGGCGATTTATAATACTCATATTTTCGAGTAATTTTTCATAGGGCTCAAATTTTTCATTGACCAGTCCTTTGTTGGCACCTTTCTGCCCCGAGACATCCTGGTAGCGGTACCAGTGAAAGCCAATGCAATTTCGAGATTCCAGTAGCGCCAAGGTAAAGTGCTGGTAGAAGTGTCCGCGATCTGTTTGCGTATCTACTAACCAGCCCGACCCTGAGTGATTGGCTTTGTGGCTGTCAGTTGCTTTTATATTGAACTCACTGATGAGAAAGGGTTTGCCAGACCATTGTTCCCAATGGTGCATCTGCTGCTTTTCCGGGCGCAGTTTATGGTAGAAATTGATAGAAAGTATGTCGATGTAAGAGCCAAGTGTACGCAGGAACTCTTCATCGTTAATTTCTGCTCCATACAGGCGTGGTCCCAGGATCATATGGTTGCTGTCGACTTGTTTGATGGCGGTCGTCACTATTTTGAGATACTTACGCAATAGATGCAGGCGAAACTGCGAGTAGTCAGAAGTACCTAAGTTATTGCGATCTAATGCATGTTCGGAGAGCCAGGTTAGCGCAGCTTGGTAATTTGTGTTGTTTTTATCTTCTATAGCCAAGTAATCATCTAAATTTACACGCCAGAAAGGTATCTCATTGTCGGTGAAATAGCCTAGTAATGCAGGGTCATGGGCTCTGGCGGAAAATGAGTGCATGTAATTCTGTGCGTATAAGCTAAAGTCAGGGTCGAAAACGGGAAGGTATGCCTCACGATCGTCGGTAGATTTCAGGTAACCACCCAAGAGGTTCAGGTTTATAGTGTAGTGATAGTCGCGATTTGCTGCTATTAGCGGGCTTAGGCGGCTAAGTTCAGACCATGGGCCGAAACTGTTGAACCCTGCCAGCTCCCATAACTTGGATATAGAGTTTTCCCAAGTTGTGTCGCTATTTACTGGCTGTTGTAAGGGGCGCACAGGCCCGTCTTTTAGCCCTTCTAGTATCGCTTTTTTTGAAGCGATACGAACAGAGTTTACCCCAATGGATAGATGTTGATGTCCATAGGGGTTAATAAGCCACCATCGTCCTGATCTCTTTTCTGTACGAAAAAAACCAACTGGCCGAATATTTGTTGCTGCTTTTAGAGATACTTTTCTATGACGCATATCCTGATAATATTCAAGGCTATCAATAAGCTGGATTGGTAGGTGTTTGGTACTACTGTAGGTGGGTTTCGAAGGGTCATATAAGCGTTGCTGAACTGAAAGATGGTTATCCTGCCCGCTTGCCTGTGTGGCAAAGCCCAGTATAATCAGGGATAAAAAAAGGCAGATAATATTGATCGCAGTTTTGTGTACCTCGTCACTCATATAGTAACCTGCTACCTTATGCTTTATAAAATCGTGGTTTAATGTAGTTATTAGTTTTTTTGACACTTGTATAATCTTACTCTTCGCCTACAAAAACTGTAAGCACTTCTCTGGTTTGTGTGCAATAAAATGAACTTTAGTCATGTATACTAAATCATTGAATTTAATCTTTTTGAGTTAGCTCCCTTATGGCCAAAAAATCAGTTACTTCACGAACCGGACGATTTATGAAATTGGCAGGTATGACGGCCAGTGTAGCAGGACGCTACGCTTCGGAAAAAGTTCGAAGTTCCTTTGCTTCTGATGACTCGAAGCAAGAGCGTCAGTCGTTAACGTATGAAAAAATGGCCGATGATATTGTTTCTACCTTAGGCGAGCTGAAAGGCGCTGTAATGAAAGTGGGGCAAATAGCCTCGCAAACTCAAGATTTTTTACCTAAAGAGTTCTCCAGCGCGCTGCAGAAACTACAAAAAGAAGCGCCTCCAATGGACTTCTCACTCATTCGTCAGCAAATCATAAATGAATTGGGTGCACCTCCGGAAGACATATTCGATTTTTTTGAACAAAAGCCTTATGCCGCTGCTTCTATTGGTCAGGTTCATCGAGCTATGACTAAAGATGGTCAGGACGTGATTGTTAAAGTTCAATATCCAGGGGTTGATAAGTCGTGTGATTCAGATCTAAAACAATTGAGGCTCACACTCAAGCTAGGTGGTTTATTAAAAATTCCAAAAGAAAGTGTTGATCAGTTGTTTCAGGAGATATTAGAGCGCTTGCATGAAGAGCTTGATTATCAAAATGAAGCTAATAATATTAAGCGTTTTCAGGCTTTCCATAAAGATGACCCAGGCTTGATTATTCCTACCGTGGTTGATGGATTATCGACACGCCGAGTGTTAACAATGGAGCTGGTTGAAGGTGACCACCTTAGTGATATTACGCCTGAGCGATATAGCCAAGAGACGATAAACCTGATTGGACACCGAATCTTTACTACGATGGCCGACCAGCTTTTTAGGTTTGAATGTATTCACGGTGACCCTCATGCAGGTAACTTTGCTTTTAGGCCTGATGGTACTGTTATCATGTATGATTTTGGTTGTGTTAAACAACTAAAACCCGAAATTGTTGTGGCCTATAAAGGCGCGCTAATTGCTGGTATTGGTAAAGATTATCGAATATTGGATAAACGATTAATTGAGTTGGGTGTACGTGTTGACGGAAAGCCTGCTTTAGATGAAGGCTACTATGCCATGTGGCGTGATATTTTCATGTCGCCTTTTGAGCATAAAGATGAAATTTATGACTTTGCTCAAGCGAGCTTACATACCGAGGTGGTTTCAAAAGCCCCAACTGTATTTAAGCATTTAGACTCTTTTAAACCACCGGTTGAAAGTCTGTTTATTGATCGCTTGATAGCAGGTCACTATTGGATGATGAAGAATTTAGGCGTACAAGCAGCCTTTAGAAATGAATTGGAAATGTACCTGAAATGATGACAGCTGTGAATAACGATAGCAGTGAAAAACGCTTAAATAAATACATCAGTGAGTCCGGATTTTGTTCCCGGCGTGAGGCTGATAAATTAATTGATAGCAAGCGGGTAACTATAAATGGAAAGATACCTGAATTAGGCACAAAAGTTGTTTCTGGAGATGACGTTCGTGTTGATGGCAAACGCATTAACGCGACCGCTGTTAACAAGTCTGATCGAGTTTACATTGCTTACCATAAGCCTATTGGCATTACCTGTACAACAGAGCGGGATGTTAAAGGTAATATCATTGCTGATATTGGTCACAAACAACGTATTTTCCCGATAGGACGTCTTGATAAGCCCTCTGAAGGTTTGATTTTTTTAACCAGTGATGGCGATATTGTTAATAAAATTTTACGGGCTGAAAATGCTCATGATAAAGAATATATTGTTACCGTAGATAAACCCTTAAGTGAACGTTTTGTTGAGCGAATGTCACGTGGTGTGCCAATACTCGATACGGTAACTAAACCTTGTAAGGTGAGCATTCAAAGCCGGTTTGTATTTAAAATTATTTTGACTCAAGGGCTGAACCGCCAAATACGCCGCATGTGTGAATATTTAGGTTATGAAGTGACTAAATTAAAGCGGTCACGCATTATGAATGTTAATTTAGATGGTTTAAAGCGAGGGCAGTGGAGAGATCTGACGGCAGATGAGTTAGCAGAAATTAATAGAGCCGTTTCAACGTCAAGCAAAACGGCTGTGAACACTCAAAAGCCAAAGGGAAATACAAAAAATAAAGGCCCTGTGCGTTTAAAACATAAACCCAAATAACAAACCACCTCGGTCAATGTCGATTTGGTCTTTGTCTAATACTTTAACGTATTCGAGCCCGATCATTATCATATCTAAATATAAAATTGCACCAGCGCCGTAAGAAAATGACATATCATCGTTGGTCTCTCTAATTTCAAAGGGGCCAACAATTTGGGCTGATTCTGATGAAACAAAGCTAGCGCCTAAAAGTGCATAGGTATTAAATCTGCCGAATGTATGCTGTGGTTTTACATAAAAAGAAACATAGTTATCAAGTGAAAATTTGCTGCCCCCTGACCGATCATCTCCTCCAAAACCTATTCGTCCTTCCATGCCAAGATTGGGGTGAAAGTTGATACCGCCAATAAGGTCAAAGGTGTACATTTCAAATTCGTTGTTCCGGTTGTGCTCTTCAACTTCAACCCAGCCTTGTGCAACACCAAAGTAAGTGCCAAGGATAGAAAATTTATCATTAGCTTGTGCGGCCCAAGCCATTGAAGAAGTGAAACTAAGCAGAACGATTGCTGCACAAAAAAGAGACTTCATTAGTGTGTTCCTTTAATTTTTGCTATTCCGTTTTTGATTCTTTCCCACAGCCTAACACAGACCTATAGCTTTCAATTGCACTTTTTTCACAAAGTAATTTCAATTTTGTAAATACTTGACTAGACTTGTTGTTTAGTCGGGTATACCTCATTAGTGTAATTATAAATATAATTCGGCGAATACCTTTTTAGATGATAATGCTTATAAAGCAATGGAGTGAACAATGTTGAAAAAATTACTAGCCCTAGGTGCAGCAACTACAATGGTTATGGCTACAGGTTGTGCAAGTTTGTCTAAGGATGATCAGGCAACTTTAAATTCAGCTGCTTCTGATGCAGCACAGGCTCAGAGTGCAGCTAATGCAGCTAAAACAGCTTCTGGTTCAGCAATGACTAAAGCGACTAGCGCTGACGCGAATGCTACTGAGGCAATGAAAAAAGCTGAAGAAGCGTTGATGATGGCTCAGCAAGCAATGCAAAAAGCAGAAGAATCAGCTGAGAAAGCTGAGCGCATGCTGAAAAAAGCAAGCAGCAAGTAATTAGTTACAAGAAAGCATAACGCGCTGGCATCAATTAATGATGCCAGGTGATTAAAGGCTAGCGGCTATGACGTTGGCCTTTTTTATGCCTATGCGTTGAGGAATACCTAATGGTGTTTTAATGGCATTTTCTATGGCGGCCAAATCTAGGTCAATCGAACCATAGCGTTTCTCTAGGCGTATAGCCTCTTTGATGACTAATCTCACCATTTTTTTATGACTTAATTTGTCGTTTTTTTCCGGGTGTAATTCAACAAAAAGTTCATTGCCTTTCATACCCACTTTAATCGGTTCTTTAATAAATCTGACGGGTGTTTTTTTAGGTACTTGGTATACCAGTTTTGAAATATCTTTGTTGTATAGGCGAATACAACCATGACTGACTTTAGTGCCGATGCCGAAAGACTTGTTAGTACCATGTAGAAAATAACCGGGTATGTCTAGTTGTATCGCATAGGGCCCTAGGGGATTGCTTGGTCCGGGAGGAAACATCCAGTCCATCTCTTTGCCATGCTCTTTAAAATATTCAGCTCTAATGGACTCAGGTGGATACCAATTTGGTTGCTCAATCTTGAGTTTTACTTGAGTTTCAACCAAAGGGGAGGGGGTTTCTTGGGCTCCGATACCTACAGGGTAGGTGATTACTTTTCCGCCTTCTTTGGGAAAGTAATACAAGCGATACTCACGTAGGTTAATAACAATTCCTTCACGAATACTGGGAAGTATGTATTCTGAGGGTATAACAATTTTACTCCCTTCACCTGGCAACCAAGAGTCTAGCGTAGGATTGGCATTAACTATTTCGTTATAACCAATGTTGTTTGATTCACCGACGTCGGAGAGCGTATCTTCATACTTAGCGGTGATGGTCGATTGCTGGCCAATCAGGTCGCTTTGTTTGCTCCAAGGGAATTCTTTTGCAATGCTATGTGTTGCACTGGCGGCTAGAAATGCCGATATACTGAGTGTAATTAAAGATCGAATCATTGTTTATAACTACGAGCGCCAAAGTTGAAATGTAGGTGTTAATGAAGGTTACATCGTACCGTATTTCTGAACAATAGCGCTCTCTTGCAACTCTGTCTACTTTAGACGTTTATTAGGCATGTTTATTCCGCTACAAACAGGTCCGTCATTAAGGGTTTATCGCAATCGGGGTTATAGCGGTATTGATCAAAGTCGGTAACCCCTCTTTCTCTGAGTAAAGATTCATCGATAACAAACTCGCCCGTTAATTCACAGTTTTCAGTCGTTAAAATTTCATAGGCGGCATCAGCCATAATGGCGGGTTTTCTCCCTCTATCAAGGGTTGCCTTACCGCCCCCTTCAAATTCAACCGCCGCCGTTGATATAACCGTTTGCGGCCAAAGTGAATTAACCGCTACGCCATGACGTTTCATTTCTTGTGATAGCCCCATCGTTAGCATAGACATACCATACTTTGTTATGGTGTAGGGAGAGTAATGAGAAAACCATTTTGGGTCTAAATTTAATGGTGGAGAAAGGCTGATTATATGTCCTTGCTCTGATTTTTTAAGCCAAGGCAGTGCCGCTTGAGCGGTTGATAATACCGCGCGGGAGTTAATTTGTGTCATTAAGTCAAAGCGCTTTAACGGTAGACTAGACGCTCCCATAAGCTTAATTGCACCGGCATTATTAATAACGGCATCAATCCCCCCAAAGGTTTCGGCCGCTTGCTTCATTGCGGCTTTTACGGCTTCATCATCACGAACGTCCAATTGAATCGCTAGTGCTTTACCACCGGCTGCTTCAACCTCTTTAGCAACGGTGAAAATCGTGCCAGGCAATTTAGGGTGTGCCTCTGCAGATTTCGCTAAAATGACAATGTTTGCGCCATCTTTAGCACACTTAAGCGCAATCTCACGACCGATACCTCGGCTCGCGCCCGTTATTACAATGGTTTTATCTTTTAAGTTAGCCATTTAGTTATATCTCGTTTTCTTCATCTGCTTTAATCGTCACTAATAACTGACGCACTTTAACTTGATCGTTTGCTTTTACGTGAATAGATTCCACTGTGCCGTTTACATCTGATTTTAAGGGGTGCTCCATTTTCATGGCTTCTAGCATGACCAGTGACTGACCTTTAACGACTTTGTCTCCGACTTCTGCGAGTACATCAATAATGGCACCGTCCATGCTGGCAATAATTTTACCTGACCCTGCTGCGTCTTCACTTACGGCTTCTTCATGTGTAAGGTCAAGGTATTGGTGATAGCTAGCTCCTAGGCGAATATATACTTGTTCATTATCGATCAAATACTCGCATCGTTGACGCACGCCCTTGTGAATGAATGTTAGCTCATTTTTTGTTTGTTCGACGAGGGTAAGGTCAACGATCACTGTTTCATCATCCGGCCCTTTATCTTCAATTACTGAAAATTTGCTGCCTTCGGCGTTTAGAGCGACCTCCATGACAAAGTCACCACAGCGCAACTCATAAGGCCAAGGGGTTGGATTTGAATTTTGCCAACCAGACAATGCAGCGCTGTAGTTTGAGCTCTCGTGCTTGTTTTTATAAAGTAAAATAGCGGTTAATGCCGTGGCTAACTCATTGGGTGCCGTGACAGACATTGAAGCATGCTGACTGAATTCCTCTTCTATAAAAGCAGTGGTTGCTTGTCCGTTAATAAATGAGTCGTGTTGAATTACATTGGCAAGAAATTCACTATTGACTGAAAGACCAAATAGGGTGCTTTCTTCTATGGCTCTTACTAAGCGTCGTCTGGCTTCTTCTCTGCTATTACCGTATGCAATAATTTTAGCAAGCATAGGGTCGTAGTGAGGGGTGATAGACTGCTCCGATGTAATGCCTGAATCAATACGGATACCTTCACCTTCAGCCGCTTTCCAGTGCTTGATTAAGCCTGTTTGTGGCATGAAGTTTTGTCTTGGGTCTTCGGCATACAAACGCACTTCAACCGCATGGCCACTTATGGTGACTTCTTCTTGTTTCAAAGGCAGTGGTTCGCCTGAGGCTACGTTTAGCTGCCATGCAACAAGGTCTGTGCCAGTCACTAATTCGGTAACTGGGTGCTCTACCTGTAATCTCGTATTCATTTCTAAGAAGTAGAAATTTTTATCGCTATCAACCAAAAATTCTACGGTACCTGCTCCAACATAACTGCATGCCTTAGCGGCTTGGCAGGCTGCTGAGCCCATACGTTGTCTTAGGTCTTCATCAACAAACGGCGAAGGTGCTTCTTCTACTACTTTTTGGTGGCGCCGTTGAATTGAACAGTCGCGTTCGCCTAAATGCACGACGTTACCGTGTTTGTCCGCGAATACTTGTATTTCTATGTGACGAGGCCTTATTACGGCTTTTTCTAGAATCAACTCGCCATTACCAAAAGCATTTTCTGCTTCTGATCGAGCTGTTTTGATCAGCTCAGAGAGTTCGGATTCTTCTTTCACCAAACGCATGCCGCGACCACCGCCCCCTGCTGAGGCTTTAATCATGACCGGAAAACCAATGCGCTTAGCTTCGTTTATTAGAGTAGATTCATCTTGGGCTTCACCTTCATAGCCTGGCACACAAGGTACGTCGGCCTCTAGCATGGCAATTTTTGATAATCGCTTGCTACCCATCAATGATATGGCCTCGGCTGAAGGGCCGATAAACTCGATAGACTGCTTTTCACAAATTCTAGCAAAATCGGCATTCTCAGAAAGAAAACCATAGCCGGGGTGAATCGCATCGGCATTTGTTAGTTTTGCTGCATCGATGATTTTATGGGGCACAAGATAAGACTCGCCAACGGGGGCAGCACCAATGCAAACGGCTTCGTCTGCGGCCATAACATGCGCGGCGTGAGCATCTGCTTCGCTATACACGGCGACGGTCTTAAAGCCCAGACTTTTGGCCGTACGAATAATCCTAACCGCTATTTCTCCGCGGTTGGCGATCAGTACTTTTGAAAATGTACATTTGAGTGACATGTTCTTTTCCTTTTCTTTCTGCCTTAGGCCCAGTTTGGTTGTCGCTTTTGCATAAAGGCCATCATGCCTTCTTGCCCTTCATTACCTTTTACGCACTCAGAGAATGATTGAGCGGCGTTGTCGAGAACCGATTCAAGTTCATTGTTTCCAACTGACAGAATGAGTTCTTTTGTAATGGCATTCGCTTCGGGGGCGCAACGTTTAACCTGTGAGAGAACTTCTTCAAGCTGTTGGTTAATCGATTCTTCGCTGCTGCACACATAGTGAACGATGCCTAGTCTCTCTGCTTCTACTCCGCCAAAACGAGCGCCTAACAAGGCGAGGCGTCGTGCCTGAGTTAAGCCTATACGCGTTACAACAAAAGGCGCTATTTGCGCAGGAATAATACCTAAACCCGTTTCGGGAAGACCAAATTTGGCAGACTCTGCGGCAATGGCAACGTCAGACACGCAGGCCAAACCAAACCCTCCACCCAATACAGCGCCTTCAAGAACCGCGATAACCACTTGAGGTGCGTGGTTTACCTGATTGATCATACGACCAAACTCGCGGTTCAAAGTGAAGAATGGATCACTGCTTTCGTCTGCTTTGCTAACCGCCGCACGTGCGTTAGACATATCTTTTATGTCACCACCTGCACAGAAATGACCATCAGCCCCGCGTATAACAACCGCTCGAATGGTTCGGTTATCTTTAATGCTTTCAAATACAGACATCAACTCATGAACCATTTGAAGGCTCATTGCATTACGCACCTTGGGGCGGTTGATTGTGATGTGTAAAGCATGATCTATCAGTTCTAAAATCAGTGTTTCTGATGTAGGTAAATTCATAGTTAAACTGTATCCTCGTAGGGTGCGCCGTGCGCACCGGTGTTCTATCGTTTTGAGCTTGCTGGAATTTTTTAAGCACTTTCGGTGCGCACGGCGCACCCTACAAGCCATCTGTTTATTTCTTTTTCTTACCAGGCAAAATGCCCATCATCTTACAAATAATACCCAGCATAATTTCATCAGCTCCACCCCCTATAGATACGAGTCTAATGTCACGCATGCATCGTGATACAGGGTTGTCCCACATGTAACCCATTCCGCCCCAGTACTGTAGACAAGAATCTGTCACTTCACGTCCTAGGCGACCTGCTTTTAGTTTTGCCATAGAGGCTAAGCGGGTTGCGTCTTTGCCGCTGAGGTAAAGCTCTACGGCTTGATAGGTTAATGCGCGTAATGCTTCTATTTCAGTTTGAAGTTCAGCAAAACGGAAATGAATAATCTGGTTGTTAATGAGTGGCTGGCCAAAGGTTTCACGCTCTTTACAATAGGCGATGGTCTTGTTTACACAGCCTTCAAGTCCCATTAGGGTGTTAGCTGCCCCAAACATTCTTTCTTCCTGAAACTGCATCATCTGCATCATAAAGCCCATGCCTTCGTTACCAATGCGGTTACGTTGTGGAACACGTACATCGTCGAAGAATACTTGGGCGGTTTCAGATGAGCGCATCCCCATCTTTTCTAGTTTTGGGCCAATGGTAATGCCAGGGGTATTCATTGGAACAACGATTAATGATTTATTGAGATGAACCTTACCCTCTGAGGTGTTCGCCAATAGGCAGATAAAATCCGCACTAGGGGCGTTGGTGATCCACATTTTTGTGCCATTAATAATGTAATCATCGCCGTCTTTTTTAGCGGTGGTCTTTAGCCCTGCTACATCAGAGCCTGCACCGGGTTCACTGACACCAATACAGCCAATCATCTCTCCGCGTATAGCAGGCACCAAGAATTCGTTACATAACTCCTCTGACCCAAAACGGGCAAGGGCAGGGGTGCACATATCAGTTTGAACGCCAATGGCCAGTGGTACGCCCCCACAATGAGCGGCTCCTAAGGCTTCTGCAGCTACAATGTTATAGCTGTAATCAAGACCCATTCCGCCATATTTTTCTGGTTTACTAATGCCGAGTAGGCCCAGGTCGCCCATTTTTTTGAATAGCTCTCGCATTGGGAAGGTGCCGGCTTCTTCCCATTCGTCACAGTAAGGATTAATTTCTTTTTCAACAAAGTTTTTTACGGTACGACGTAGTTCATTGTGTTCTTGTGTAAATATCATGGTGATTACCTTATATTTATTCTGTGTCTTGTTTTGTAATTATAATATTTCGTTATATCGAAGCCCTGTAGCCGTGATGCAGTGCAACGGAATCAAGGGGGGATTGGTAACACGCTAATTCCCTTGATTCCGCTTCGCTGCATCACGGCTACGTTAGAATCTTGCTACGCCAAAATGGTTTGGGCGCAGAGGCCTTGCTGTGGCTTCGGAGCAAATATCAAGCAGGTATGCCAAGACATTGCGTGTATCTCGTGGGTCTACCAGCCCGTCATCCCATAATCGTGCGGTGCCATAAAGTGAGGTAGAGCCCTTGTCGAGTTTTTGAGCGGTGGCTTGCTCAATCATATCTAGCATTTTTGGGTCGGCTTCTTTCCCCATCTTAATATGCTTATCTTCAGTGACTATGCGGAGTACTTTGCCTGCTTGTGCACCACCCATAACGGCTGTGCGACTGTTAGGCCAAGCAAAAATAAAGCGGGGGTCTAGGCCTCTACCACACATGGCGTAGTTGCCTGCACCATAAGAGCCGCCTATGACCATCGTTAGTTTAGGCACAGTGGCATTAGCAACCGCTTGAAGCATTTTTGAACCGTGTTTTATTACGCCATTTTGCTCTGAGTCTGTACCCACCATAAAGCCTGTGGTGTTGTGGAAGAACAAAATAGCGGTATTAGATTGTTCACAAAGCTGTATAAACTGAGCGGCTTTGGCGGCGCCTTTTGGAGTTATAGGGCCGTTATTACCAATGATGCCACAGGCGTGCCCTTCTATTTTGATAAGCCCGCATACGGTCTGGTGATCAAAGAGAGGTTTGAAATCTAAAAATTCAGAACCATCAGCGATGCGGGCAATAATTTCACGCACGTCATAGGGTCTTTTAGCATCGTTAGGCACGATGCCAATGAGTTCATCCGGTGAGTAGAGTGGGGCTTTCCATTTTTTTGGCTCTTTTGTCGGAAGCTGTTCATTCCATGGCATGGTTTTAAGTACTTCACGCGCAATACGAATGCCGTCGGAATCATCTTCAGCCATAAATTCAGCGGTACCTGCGATGCTGGTGTGCATCTTTGCGCCACCAAGTTCTTCGTCACAGGCTATTTCACCGGTGGCTGCCTTAAGGAGTGGCGGCCCGGCTAAAAACATCTTAGCTTTGTTTTTCACCATAATGGTGTAGTCAGATAAGCCGGGTTGGTAGGCTCCTCCTGCGGTTGCGTTACCATGAACAACGGTGACTTGTGGAATACCTGCAGCAGAGAGTCGTGCTTGGTTCGCAAAGCCTCTAGCCCCTTGTACAAAAATGTCGGTGGCATAATTGAGGTTAGCGCCTCCGCTTTCCATCATGGTGATGATGGGCAATTTATTTTCTTTGGCTATGGCTTGAATGCGTAATGATTTATCGAGCCCGGCAGGTGAAATGGTGCCACCTTTGATAGCGCTGTTACTGGCAACAATCAAACAGCGTACGCCTTCAACATAACCAATGCCTGATATAACACCCCCTCCGGCCATGGATCCATCTTTGTCATCATGCATTTTGTAACCAGCAAGCGGACATAACTCCAAAAATGGAGCACCCCGGTCAAGCATTAACTTAAGACGCTCTCTTGGGAGCAGTTTTCCACGTTTATGTATTTTTGCCTTAGACTCATTGGCTTTATCTAATACTTTTTGTTCTACGGCACGAAATTCATCAATGCAGAGCTGCATCGCTTCAGCATTTTTCTGAAACTCATCAGAACTTGTGTCGATAATAGACTGTAATACTGGCATGAGTGGTCTTCGCCTATGTTTTGGTTTCAGTTGACTGAGAAATTTGTTCCTGAAATACAGCAGGTGTCGTTGCTCGATGAAAGCCATTGTATGATTCAGAGTTCTTCGCTTTTGGGAGTGGCCAAACTCGGCTCCCTTGAGATGCCGCCCCGTCGATTCGAATACAGTCACCGCTGATGAAGTTAGCGCCTTCACTCAAGAGAAAACAAATAACAGAACTCATTTCAGATTCGGTGCCCAAGCGCTTAAGAGGAACGGCGTCTTTTAATGACAGAAGGTAAGGCTTCATATGAGGAGGGTAGGTGTCCATGCCACTGGTTGCGACCCAACCCGGAGCAATGGCGTTAACGCGAACGCCTGATACCCCCCATTCAATGGCGGCTGTTTGAGTAAAATTGACCATGCCTGCGCGTGCAGCGCCAGAGTGCCCCATGCCGGGCATACCACCCCACATGTCTGCAACGATATTCACAATGGAGCCACCCTGTTTAGACATAGATTGGTTGTAAACTTCACGAGCGACCAGAAATCCGCCGGTTAGGTTAGTTCTAACCACCGTTTCCCACCCTTTTTGATTAATCGAGGCTAGTGGTGAGGGGTATTGCCCTCCCGCATTATTAACAAGGCCGTGAATATGGCCGTGCTTTTCACTAATCGATTTGATCATGGCGGAAACAGAGTCTTCTTCTCTGATATCGCAGCTAAAATGATCAACTTTGCCACCATCTTCGGTTATTTCATCTGAAACCTTCTGTAGCTTCTCTATCTTTCGTCCAACGATAATGACATTGGCCCCGAGTGAACTGAGCTCATGAGCGGTGCATCGACCAATGCCGCTACCGCCCCCTGTAACAATGATGTTCTTTTCTTTGAAAAGAGTGTCTTTATAGATTGAGTTGTAAGTCATATTTAATATCTACATTGCAGGTAGTGCGATGCGTCCCGTTTTTTATTTAAGTTTTTGTGGTGCGCATGGCGCACCCTACGGATTTACTTCTTTTGCTATCTCTGCTGAAACTGGAATTGGAAACTCTAATAATTGTTGTGCAAATGCTTTCCCTTGGGGATCTATTCGAAGGCTCGCAACGCCTCCACCGCCCAGACTATTTTCAAGTAAAAAGTTAATCGCATTAATACCAGGAAGCTCCCAGCGGCTTACTTTCCCGCTGTCATCATCTAAGGTATGTTGCATGAAACTAGCAACGGCGGTAGTGGTGAGTGCGTCACGTATATAGGGAAGGTACTCAGGCTTGCGTGCAATAATGCCAATATTTGAGTGATTCCCTTTGTCGCCACTACGTCCCCAGGCCAGATTGATTAAAGGGACTTCTTGGGTGAGATCAGCCTGGTTTACACTGCTTTGTTTGACTGCCTGAGGCGTTATGCAATCTTCGTTGAAGTCGCCGGTAGTATTTACTGCAACCGGTGTTATTGCACCGGCAATATCAACCGCCACTTCAATACCTTCTTTAGGGACAAGGCAGGAATAAAGGCGGATTTTTGGCCATACAGTAGGCCGACCACCTACAATGCCTGTGAGACCTGGCGCCATGCCTGTGCCGGCTTGTGCTATTTCTCGTGAAAACAGTACCAGTGCTTTCTTTTCTGGATGGGCTACACCAATTTTAACGACTACTTCACGTGTGCTGGCGCATGTTGCGTGTTTAGCATAAGTCGTTTCAGTGCCCAATAACTCAATATTAACTTCGGAATAAGGCTTCATTCCACGTTCTTCAAATAAGCGACTGGTTTTCTTGATGATGGCATCAGCAACGGCTTTACCTTTATCCGCAGCCTGTATTCCGCCAATTAAAAACGACACGCTGCATTTGAATCCGTCTGGGTAAGTAGCAGATACTTTGTACTGATCAGTAGGAGGGTGACCCTTCGCATGGGTTACTTGAACGATATCTTTTTCTAGTTGTTCAAGCTTAACCTGAGTGAAATCACAGACCACATCAGGAAGAAAGTAAGCCCGTGGGTCACCAATTTCATACACCAATTGCTCGCCTACGGTTGCACAACTGACCATTCCTCCCGTGCCTTCTGACTTGGTTACAATAAAGTCACCGTTTGCTTCAACTTCGACAATAGGAAAACCCATGTTGTCGTAGCCATTGGATACTGCTTGCCAGTCAGTAAAGTTTCCCCCAGTACACTGTGCGCCACATTCGATGATATGGCCGGCCAAACTCCCTTGAGCTAGTTTATTGTAATCATCCATTTGCCAGTTAAATTCATGTACCAATGCCCCTAGCACGACGGCACTATCAACCACTCGGCCGGTAATAATAATGTCGGCATTTTCTTCGAGTGCGGTAACAACACCGGGTGCGCCAAGATAGGCATTCATACTGACGAACATAGGAGGGATTGGTGCACCTGTATTTATTTCTGTAATACCGTCTTTGGCGTATTTATTCTTATGAGGCAAGATGTTATCGCCCATTACTACCGCGATTTTGAGTGCGATGCCCGCATGATCAGCCGCTTCTTGTAGCGCATTTCGACAAGCTTCAGGGTTTACACCACCCGCATTACTGATGACCTTAATGCCTTTGTTTTTAATTTCTGAAAGCAAAGGGGTCATTACTGTTTTTACAAAATCAGTGGCATAGCCTGCATCGGGGCTTTTCATTTTTTGGCCAGCCATGATCGACATAGTAATTTCAGCGAGATAGTCAAATACGAGGTAGTCGATATTACCTTTGGCAACTAATTGAGCGGCGGCTGTTTCTGTGTCACCCCAAAAAGCAGATGCACATCCAATGCGTATTTTCTTTGTATTAGTGCTCATAAGGTATGTTTCCACTGATGTTATTCTATTTTAATGTTACTTTTGATAGCACTAAGATACCCTAGAAAAACAAACCAAGCAAGCGCTTGGTTTGTAAAAGTTCTACATTGCCGTTAGTATGGACTCTGGGGTTATCCGAAGTTGCTTTTCAAAAATTACGTTTGTCTGAGCCTTGGCGAGTTTAGTAAATTTTGAAAAGCAACTTCGGATAACCAACACCAGCAGGTAGAATGGTTAGATCAGTCGGTATTTAGTTTTATAAGGATGAAATAACTTGAAGTCTGAGTTGGAAACATTGGTAGAAGCAGGTTACGTAACTAACCCCGAGAGTGCACGTGGGCGTTTATTGGTTAAAGCCGCTCATCTTTTTAAAAAGAAGGGTTACGAGCGAACCACCGTACGTGATTTAGCGAATGAAGTGGGTATTCAGTCAGGTAGTATTTTTCATCATTTCAAAACCAAAGAAGAAATACTCAAGGCGGTGATGGAAGAGGCTATTCGTTACAATACCGCTCGCATGGTCCGTGCATTAGAAACATCAGATTCTACAAGAGAGAAGCTACTGGAGCTTATCAAATGTGAGCTAACCTCAATTACAGGGTTTACCGGTGAAGCCATGTCCGTTTTAGTTTATGAATGGCGTAGCTTAACGGAAGAAAGCCAGGCTCATATTTTATCGCTTAGAGATATTTACGAAAAACTATGGTTGGATGTTTTAGATCAGGCAAAGGCTGAAGGGCTTGTATCGGGTGATACCTTTATTGTACGCCGTTTTTTAACCGGAGCGCTTAGCTGGACCACAACGTGGTTTGATGAACGTGGTGGCATGACGCTTGATGAATTGGCAGAGCAGGCGCTTTTATTGGCGGTTAAACCGTGAGCATGTAACAAACCGTTAATAATCGTTCTAGAGTGTTATTTTTACCTTAATCCAACGTCACAATCTGACTCTTTGTCTATACTTGTTTGCAATACAACAACAAAATAAGGGGTCTACGCGTTGTTCACGCGGTGTCTGAGGCGTTGTCAAAAGCAATTTTCCTCCTGTTTATACATATTACTATCAACTTTGGTTATATTATTGGGCTTAATAGGGCCCTCGTATAGCTATGCCTCATCAATGGCTCATGCAACACCAACAATAAAACTTCAGTTCAATACTCAGTTTAAGCAACTTGGTTCTGATATTTTATACCTGAAAGAAGAAAATGGACGGTATACGGTAGAAGATTTAATTAATGGAGCGGGTAGAGAAAAATTTTTTAAAGTTGACAAACCTCGTGCCAATTTCGGTTTTGGCCAGACGGCCTATTGGATTAAGTTTAATACACATTATCACACTCGATTATCTACTTTACCGAAAGATTGGTGGTTAGAATTTGAATACCCTTTATTAGATAAAATTGACGTATATACAGTCTCTAGTGACGGTTCTTATACTAAAAGTGAAAGGGGTGATTTGAGGGCGTTCGATACTAACCCTTTTTCATTTTCTCGTTCACTTTTCAATGTACAGCTACTACCTGGCGAAAGTAAATCACTGTTTATTCGCGTTGAAAGTGATAGCTCTAAGCAGTTAGGCCTTAACTTATGGTCATCAAAAGGTCTGACTGATCACATTTCTAAAGAACGACTTCAGCAGGGTGTTTTCTTCGGCATTATGTTGATAATGCTGCTTTATAACTTGTTTGTGTTTATATCAATAAAAGACATTGCCTACCTTTATTATGTTTTAGCGATTAGTGCATTCTTGGTTGGCCAGTGCGCGATTGGAGGTCTTATATGGCAATATGTTAGCTGGAAAGATCTTGCTTGGAATAACACCATAATTCCGCTGGCACTTAATTTAACATGGGCATTTTTATTGCTCTTCTCAAGAGCATTCTTACAAACAAAGCATCGTGCACCCATGATGGATGCACTGATTAAATTTTGCATTGTTGCTTCGTTGTGGTTGGCTATTATTTCATTAATGACAGACTATAACTTCAGCATACAGCTATCAACGCGTGTCACCATTTTATATGCGTTTGTGTTAAGTGTTATAGGTATTATCTTATGGCGCAGAGGACATAGAGCCGCTAGATATTACACCTTTGCCTGGATTGGCTATATGGGCGGCGTACTCGCTGCTCTGCTTTATTTGTTTGGTGTTATTCCTCACAACTACTTCACTAGCAATGGTATTCAATTTGGTGCATTTACCAATGTACTTCTTCTTTCTCTTGCATTGGCTGATCGCATTAACACGCAAAAGCGCCAAACAGAGTTTGCACGTAAGAAAGCATTGGAGTCTGAAAGACGGGCCGTTGATGCGAATGAGCGGGCGCTTGTTCATCTTAATAAATTTCAAACACTGTATGAAAATGCGTCTGAAGGCATTTTTCAATGTACTTTGAATGGCCGCTTCATTAGTGCAAACCCTGCTTTGGCACACCTTTTTGGTTACGAATCAGCAGATAAAATTATCCTTATTGTTGAGAATATAGCCCTTGAGTGCTGTGTTGATGAAGAGGATAGAGCACGATTTGAGTCTATGCTCTTAGAGAGTGGAAGAGTTACGGCATTTGAATCACAGTATAAAAGAAACGATGGGTCTTTATTCTGGGGAAGCAGCTCGGCGCGTTTAGTGAGTAATGCAAAAGGAGAGCCTGCGTATTTAGAAGGTTCTCTTATTGATATTACTGAACGCATAGAGAAAGAAAGAGCCGAGCGGGAGCGCGAAGCGGCACAGGCATCGACTTCCGCTAAAAGCGAATTTTTGGCTAATATGAGTCATGAAATACGTACACCCATGAATGCGATCATTGGCTTTTCAGCATTAGCGCAAAAAACAGATCTTACGACCAGGCAACGTGATTATATTAGTAAAATAGAGAGCTCCTCAAAATCGTTGTTAGGCATCATTAATGACATTCTAGACTTTTCTAAAATTGAAGCGGGCAAGTTAGATCTAGAACATATTCCGTTTGATATTAATACGGTCATTAATGACCTAGTTATTATGTTGTCTCATCGTGCCGCCGATAAAAATTTAGAGTTAGTGGTTAATGCTAATCATGGTGTCATGGCAGGCTTGGTTGGTGATGCCTTACGCCTTGAACAGATATTGGTGAACCTAACCAATAATGCGATTAAATTTACTGCGGAAGGTGAGGTTGTTGTTCGCATTGCTGAAACTCAGCAACTTGACGACAAGGTGCAATTACAATTTTCAGTGAGTGATACTGGCATTGGCTTGACTAAAGATCAGCAACAAAAACTATTTAAGCCCTTTTCACAGGCTGACGAGTCAACAACACGGCAATATGGTGGTACAGGGCTTGGCTTAAGCATAAGTAAGCAGTTAGTCGAAATGATGGAAGGTGAAATTTGGGTTGAAAGCAAGGAAGGGGAAGGCAGTACGTTTTGTTTTAACGCGTGGTTTGATCTTCAGAAAGATAATATCTCTGAAGATGTTTATGCCGATAAAAGTCTAGCAGAGACGCGCATATTGTTAATTGATGATAAGGATGCCGGGCAAAATGCGATGCTTGAGATATTAGCGTCCTTCCAATGTAAAGCTGACTGGATTCAGCCTGATTTCACGTTAATAGATAAGCTGACCAGTGAAGTTAAAGAGCCTATTTATGATGTGATTTTTATTGATCGACAGCTTAATGCCATGAGAACGATTGATGCGGCGGTAGGTATTCGTAATATCCCTGTATTTGCAGACACACCGATTATGGTTATGGCACTGTCAAATGAAGAGAAGTTGATCGAAGAAGCAGAAAGTTATTCTTTTTATCCAATGATAAAACCGGTGACGCCATCATTGTTGTTGGATTCAATGCAGGAAGTATTAGGCTTCACAGGGCAGAAAAATTCAAAACGACAAGGTCAAGATGAGCTTGAGAAGTCGATTAAAAAATTGGCAGGCCAGTGTGTATTACTGGTTGAAGACACACCTTTTAATCAGGAAATTGCGACAGCATTTTTGAAGCAAATTAATATCAATGTTGAGTTGGTTCAAAATGGTCAGGAAGCGGTTGATTTTCTATCTGATGAAACCAATGTTTCGTCGATTTCTGCGGTATTAATGGATGTACAGATGCCCATAATGGATGGCTTTGAGGCCACGCGGAGAATACGTAGTCAGCTGGATTTAAAATCAATGCCCGTTATTGCCATGACAGCTAACGCCATGAAAGGCGATGAACAGAAATGCTTAAATGCAGGTATGGATGACTACATCAGTAAGCCTGTTTCTCAAGATGTGCTGTATAGCAAGTTGGTGAAATGGATACTGCCTGAAGAATTAGAGTCGGAGCAAGAGTCAGACATAGTACCGGTAGAGAGCGAAACAGCTTTAAGTGTTGATGCCTTAAACCTCACACTTGCCTTAGAGCAAATGGGTGGAAGTCAGGAAATACTTACTCGAATGCTGGTCTGTTTTAAAGAAGACCAAGAAGCCTCTGTATCACAAATTATTGATGCTTATGATAATAAGGATGTAGAGCTGGCACATCGTTTAGCACATACCCTTAAAGGCATTGCTGCGAGCATTGCTGCAGAATCATTACGCCTGAGTGCGGCTGAGTTAGAAGAGGCCATTGAGTGTGGTGCGGTATCGACGCATATTGAAAAATTATTTTGTAAAACCGATACAGCACTGAAAGACACATTAGATTATATTGCCCAACTGGAAGAGGTAACAAAATGAATACAGAGGATACAGGCTCAGGGATGAATGACTATGCTGAAGATAGATATGCTACTTCGGGAGAAAATGAACAACAGCTAAGTATTTTATTTGGTACCTATGCCGATATTATGTTCATTTTATTGCCGTTTTTTGTTATCGCCGTGTTTAAACTATGGCAGAGTGATGTGAAATCTATTCTCTCTAGTTATGACTTATCAATGGCCGCTGCCATTCTAGGTGGTTTAGCCATTGTGAAATTTATAATGGGCTTGATGATAGACCCGAAGATGCTTCAGCATAAGGAGCGTATTGTATTTTTGATTGCTGGGACAATATTTTTGGTTTTGGTACCTGGTTTACTTTTTTCGGTACTCGTCATGATGGCTGACCCGGTACCCCAGTTTGCTCTATTTGTGCAGCCGCTGCTGTTAGTATTAGGCATTGTTGCTTACACAGGCTCTGTGATATCAACTAATGCCTTATTGCATAAGAGTAATAAGTAAAAAATCAGAAAAGTGGGAAGTGTACCTTAGGTTTTTTCTTCATGGTGGCTTTATCAATGACTCTTCCCATACGGAGCAACGTGTGCTCTTCCCAAGGTCGTCCCATTAGCTGAACACCAATCGGAAACCCTTTTTCTGAATAGCCTGCATTAACGGTTAATGCAGGCAGGCCTGTGAGGTTACCTGCCGTGGCAAAACGCATGATCTCGGTTAATGCTGATAAATTAGATTCTCCGGCAGGCAAGGCTTTTTCATTTATTTTGGGCGCGGTTATCGCTGATGATGGTGTGATAATAACGTCAACATCCTCAAAGGCATCTTTAAAGGCTTTAATCGCCAACGCTCTTACTTGCTGTGCCTTTACATAATCTGTTGCTGTGAATGTGGAGGCAATGGCCAAGTTAATGCGTGTATCTAGTGCAAAGCGGCTGGTATCTTTATTACGCTCCTCACTCATGGCTGTTAACATCTCACTGGCAATAGTGACTGTATGAGCAATTCTTTGTGCATCAAGATTGTTAATGCTGATTTCGTGTCGAGTTGCTCCTTGGCTCTCAAGCATTTTGAGTGCGTTGGTACAATGTTCAACAACATCCTTATCCGCATGTTGAAACCAAGGTGTAAAAATACCGATTCTAAGGCCTGTTAAGTCGCTATTTAAATAATCTTTCAAATGTACATTGGGTTGTTCTATTGATGCTTCATCTTTAGTGTCTGGCCCAGCCATTAAGCTATAACCTAAGGCTACATCATCAACCGTTGCGCCCATAGGGCCTACGTGAGCAACACTCCAGCAAAGAGGGGCGGCGCCAAATTCACTTACTCTGCTCCAGGTTGCTTTTAAACCGGAGATGCCACATAAAGCCGCTGGTATACGTACTGATCCACCCCCATCCGCACCAATAGAAAGAGGGCATAACCCCGCCGCGACGGCAGAGGCTGACCCGCTGGATGAGCCTCCTGTATGGTAAAGAGGGTCGTAAGGGTTGCGACAAACACCATGATGAGGGTTGCCCCCCGTTACCCCAATACCAATTTCGTGCATATTGGTTTTGCCTATTAATAATGCGCCAGCAGCACGCAGGCGAGCAACAACGGTGGAATCTTCAGAGGCTGAATTATCTTTACCAAAAATAGATGTACCCACTGATGTAGCATAAGGAACCATATCGAGTTCATCTTTAACCGCAACCGGTACGCCATCTAAAACACTGTAGGCTTTACCTGCTTTAATTCTTTTTTGAGATGCCTTTGCTTGCTTGAGAATATCTTGCTCATTGGAATTTATAATGGCACGCAGTGGTGTTTTTCCATCATTTGAGGTTTTAATAGCTTTAATAACTTGATTCGCAACGTCTACAGGTGTGGTTGTTCCATTGCGGTAAGCGGTTGCAAAGTCGAATACGTTTTGAAAACGAAACCCTGGGTTATCAAGCGTAGGATGGTGAAGAAACTCAAATGTTTTGAGAGTTTCTTTGGCGTTGGCTGCCGAGATAGAGCGACCTTTTCCGTATTTAGGTATCATTACAGGCGAGTCATCAATAGCTAGGGCTCTAAGTTTATCTACTCCCACTTCTTTTATAAGAGGGGTTTCAAGGAGTTTTCTGGAATAACCATTTTCGAGTAAAGAAACCAGTGTTTTTAATGGAACTCCCCAAAGGCGAGGCACTCTAATAGATTTTAGGTCGTAAGGCATAATGAATGACTACTTTAATGTTGATGGTCTAAACTTACAGAAATAGAACAGTTAAATGTATTATTTGGTTTAGAATAGACCTAATTATCTGAATAAGCTACGTTCTGCAGACTCCAAATAAGGTGCTTATGTTGTTATTTTCTTTACGTTTACAATTTTTAAAGCTGTCACGATTAACACTTTCTGTACTTGTGTGTTCAATGGGTTTATCGGGCTGTGGTGGTGGAGGGTCTTCATCTGGTACGCCTGATACGATTGTTAACCCAGCACCTGAGCAAACAGGGTTCAGTGTATCGGGTTCAATACAAATACCTGCAGGCTCGCTTGTCGATAAAGATATTTTACCTGTTTCGACAAAACTGGTGCCGGTTAATAATGCGGAGGGAAGCGCACAAGAAATAACTAATCCATCATCAATTGGTGGCTATGTAAGCTCTAGAGAGGGTGTTTATGTAGGTAAGCCGATTCTTTATGATGATGATCAGTTTGATATTTTTAGTGTTTCTCTTCTTAAGAATCAGGTAGTGACGTTAAGAGCTTTTCCTGCAGACCCTGCTATTAATGCTCCAGCTCAAAAGACCACCCTAACGTTGATCAGGAAAAGTGACAGAGCAACAACGGGTGGTGTTTCAGATATTACTGATAAAGCATTATCTGTCCCTAATGATGGAGACTACTATATTTATGTTACTGCCAATGAAGGCCCTGTTCTTTATCTATTGACGGTTTCTCAAGGCCTTGTATCTACCAATCTTTCCGCTTCTGTTTCTTCTGAATTTGTACCAGGAGAAGTCATGGTTAAGTTAAAAAGATCAAGTGTAGGGTTTAGCGCACAAGGACTTAGTGCTGACCCTGAGCAGCGAAAGATACTGTTCAATGAGCGTGCCCTGTTGGCATTAGAGTCTATTGATGGTCTTAGTCATAAAGGAGGAAGTGCTGATCACGGCATGAGGATGGGTATTGATCTTACTAAATTCCGTGCTTTCTCAGCACAAAAGGCCGATTTAAGTGCTTGGCCTGAAACGGCACAACGAAAGTGGGAAACACTACAATACATTGAGACGCTAAAGCAGCGTGATGATATTGAATGGGCTGAACCTAATTTTATTCGTAGAGCCATGGTTACGACGCCAACTGATCCACTGTATTCATCTCAATGGCATTACCCTTTAATCAATTTACCCGCTGCATGGGATGTATCTACAGGAAACAATGTTGTAGTGGCGGTAATTGATACTGGAATTGCTTCAAACCATGCAGATTTTGCAGGAAACCTCTTTGCAGATGGTTATGATTTTATTACCAGTATTGCGGTGTCAGGTGATGGAGATGGCATTGATGATAACCCAGAAGATAATGGTGGCTCGTTTCATGGGTCTCATGTAGCAGGTACCATTGCCGCTGTAGGGAATAATGGTATAGGTGGGGTTGGTGTTGCCTTTAACTCAAAAATTATGCCTTTGAGGGCCTTGGGTATTGATGGTTCTGGCAATGATGCTGATATTGCTCAAGCTATTTTATATGCTGCACAAGAAGCTAATTCAAGTCCTGAAATACCGAGTCAAATGGCTGATATTATTAACCTGTCTTTAGGTGGCCCTGGGTTTTCTAACTCATTACAGGCCGCTATTAATACGGCAGTTGGCAAAGGTGTTCTTGTTATCGCTGCTGCAGGTAATGAAAACACCTCATTACCTTCTTACCCTGCTGCATTTTCTAATGTGGTTTCAGTGAGTGCGGTAGGACAGACAAAAGAAAGGGCACCCTATTCTAATTTTGGAAACACTATTGGCATCACCGCTCCTGGTGGCAATATGCAACAAGATGCCAATGGTGATGGTAATGTCGATGGCATACTGAGTACAGTCAATGCCAGTAGCTATGCTTGGTTTGAGGGCACTTCTATGGCAACACCTCATGTTGTGGGTGTTGCTGCATTGATGAGATCAGTTACAAAGGGAACATTAAGTTCTACAGCGTATTACGCAAAATTTAATGAACTGCTAGTTTCAGGGCTTATCACCGATGATTTAGGTGATATAGGTAAAGATGAATTGTATGGTTATGGGCTGATAAACGCAGCTAAAGCTATGACAGCACTCAATGAAGTTATTCCCACCTTTATAGCGGTGAACCCACAGAGTATAAGCTTTGATGACTTAGATGTATCTTCTCAAATGACACTAGCCATGGGAGGAGGAGGAACGGTTAAAGTGACCGGGGTTACTGATAATGTTGACTGGTTAAGCGTTACGCCCTCAGGTAATGTTGATGCGAATAATCTTGGTACTTATACCGTCACCATTAATCGAAGCGGGAAAAACATAGGCACTCCCTATTCGGCTACTATTACAGTTGGTTATCAAATAGATACGGTTGCCCAAACGTCTAAAACGATTTCAGTATTAATGACCGTTCCGGACCCATCCAAAGTAGCTTCAGTGGGTACTTTATTAGTAGGTCTCATTGAGAGAACTGCACAAGAGGAGGCTGAAAAAGCACTTGAAAATGGTGAAGATAATATCTTAATAGATATCTTCAGCCTTCAGGATGCGACTGAAAATCAAGGCGTGTATAGTTACTCATTCACTAACATTCCCTCTGGCGACTACTATGTGTTTGCTAGCACAAACATGGACCAAGATGGCATTGTGAGTGACCGTGGCGAGGCTCAGGGAGATTATCCTGTTGTGGGTGGCCCTACACTAGTTACGGTTTCTAATACTGACTTAAGTGGCTTGAACTTTACGGTAGGCTATCTGAACGTAGTTGAAGGTTTGTCTTTAGAGTCGGATACGAAGGCTAAGATTGTTAGAAAAATTCCTGATGGGTATCTATCAGAAAATCGTATAACGGAACCTCAGGGTATTCAAAAACAAGATTAAGGGTGATTAAAAGGGGCAGTAGAAAACTCTACGCCCCTTAATTTGTATTAGTAGTGAATGATCGAATATTAAGATCTAAATCTTAAATTGTCCTAGCTGCTCTCTGATCTGTTGAGCCAGTTCATCTAAACGTGCACAAGAGCTCTCGGTGTTTATAGCGCCAGTAGCGGTCTCATCTGCTACGTCAGCTATTCGAGTAACACTTCGACTTATCTCTTCACTAACGGCTGTTTGTTCTTCCGAAGCACTCGCTATTTGAGTGTTCATATCGTTGATGGTTGATACCGCTGAAACAATGTCAGCAAGAGACTTATCGGTTTTATTAACCTCTATAACGGTGCTTTCACCGTTTTCTTTGCTACCTTCCATTACGGTTACGGCACTTCTTGCGCCGGTCTGCAGTCGGCCAATCATTTCTTGAATTTCTTCAGTGGTTGATTGAGTTTTGCTTGCCAGTGAACGTACCTCATCTGCTACAACAGCAAAACCACGGCCTTGCTCGCCAGCACGTGCTGCTTCAATGGCGGCATTAAGTGCCAGTAAATTGGTTTGTTCTGCAATACCTTGAATAACTCCTACCATTGATGTGATATTGCCTACATCATTCTCAAGATCATTAATGACTTTCGCACCGCTGTCTATTTCACTGGCTAAGTGGGCAATGGCTTTAATGGTATCTGCAACCACCGACTTTGCTGTTAACGC
Source organism: Hahellaceae bacterium (assembly GCA_016744695.1). GTDB lineage: Bacteria > Pseudomonadota > Gammaproteobacteria > Pseudomonadales > Oleiphilaceae > Alkalimarinus. The sequence goes on along the minus strand of JADGDV010000023.1, from coordinate 32,195 downwards.
TTCTGTATCGGCGTTTTGAGCGGCTTCGGCGGCTTCGGCTGCATTTTTAGAAACTTCATGAGCGGTGGCGCTCATTTGATTAATAGCGGTTGCTACTTGCTCAGTTTCTGAGCTTTGTGTTTGAACGCCTTGGCTAGTGGTTTGAGCAACCTCTACCAGTTCTTGAATAAGCTCAGACATATTTGTCATTGAGCCCACAACCTGTTGAACAAGAACCTGAATTTTATCTACAAAACTATTAAAATGATTTGAAACTGCGCCAATTTCATCTTGCCTTGTGGCGGTTAGGCGTCGTGTGAGGTCGCCTTCTCCTTGAGATATATCACTCAATGCTGCGCTTACTTCATCGAGCGGCCGAATGACTATTTGCTTAAGCAATATCGTAATCGTGGCGATTAGTAATACAACCATGACAATGACTTGGAATAGGGTACGCATTAATGCTTTATCAAGCAGCTCGTTGATTGCTGTATCATCAACCAATAGAATCACACGACCCACTTTATTGAGTGCGCCTGAGTCATCAAACTGTAGCGGAAGCTCTTTCACTATCCCCAAATCATCAGGCAAAATGGAGTCTGCAACTTCGCCTAAGTCATCTGTTATACGTCCGAGTACTAGCTTTTTATTATCAAAAACAAAAACGCCTTTTATTTCACCGGCACTCACTTCAGATTCGACAATACTGATCATCTGATCAGTTTCAAAATTCCAAAGCGTAGCAGGCAGACTTGTTGTTAATCGCCCCATCACCGCATCGGTTTGTGTACTTAAAGATGCACGCAATGCCGAGCTTGTTTCGGACTGGTTATAAGCGCCAAAAAGAGCGAGTAATACAATAACCAGTAAGCTGGTTAATAAATTGAATCTAAAACTGAGTGAATTTTTCACAGATGAGCCTCTAATACCTTTTTTATCATTATTTTATTCATGTCGTAAGTGGTGTTTATAGCTTTTACCCTTATTGCCAATCTTTTAGACCGTATTTGCTGAGAATTTTTTGTAGTTCGCCTGATTGACGAAGCTTACTAGTACCTTCATCGACTAGTTTGATTAAAGCTTTACTTGATTCTTTTGCTGGTGAGCATGCAATAAAAATATCTTCCGCTTCTCCCAGTTTACCTGCATCAATAATTTTGTCCTGATGCCCCATCTCTTTTAACTTGGCGAGCATGACCACAGGAGACTCAACGGTTGTGGTTATTCTTCCTGCAAGTATTTTTTTGATATTGTTCTCTAGCGCGTTATCACCTTTGATAAACTGATAGTTACCATTAATATTTGCTTTGATGTAATTGTCGAAGGCTTCATCGTAAGCATATCCACCTATCAACCCGATCTTAATCGCTGCTAATGAATCTAAACCGGTATAACGCCACGGTTCATCTTTCTTCACGTAAAAGGCTGCTTCATCAAGTCCCCAGCTTGCTGTAGGGTAAATAAAGTCGGGGGCATCTTCAGGATATGCGCCCACAACGCAATCAAATTGACCGCTTCTTACACTTTTTACAGCTCGCTCCCAAGGCATTGTTCGGTAATCAACGGTGTGCCCTGCCTCGTTAAAAATTTGGGTGGCTAATTCAATCATGTAACCTGGCGTGGCAGATTTGGGGTCACCGTTCATTGGAAACCAGTTGTCGGCTCTAATCGTCACCGTGTCTGAATAAACAGGTGTTGATATCGATAAAAAACTGCAGGCTAGTGTGATTAAAATCCACTTCTTCATTGTTTTGCCTCTGCAATGAGTATCAATGCTGCTGCTTTGGAGGGGGTAATGCTAAAATTTTATTAATTCATAAGGTTTAATATAGCTAATAGTTTGATTCTTGCAATTCGTAGAGGAAGATTAGCACACTAAAAATATGGAATTACAATAAAGGCCTAGGGAAGATTTAACTCATTGTGATTATGAAGTGCTATTTAGATGAATTACTACCGCTTCTTTATTGCCTTTTCAGTGTAATTCGATAAGCTAGACCTGATTACACATCTAATAATACCTATGACATAACAGGGTTACGCTTCCAACGCTTATGACAGATACTAATTACAACGCAGACTCCATCGAAGTATTAAGTGGTCTTGACCCAGTGCGAAAACGCCCTGGCATGTATACCGATACCACACGACCTAATCACCTTGCTCAAGAGGTTATTGATAACAGTGTTGATGAAGCACTGGCTGGTCATTCCACAAAAATAGATGTGGTTCTGTATGCTGATGGCTCGTTATCAGTGTCTGATGACGGTCGCGGAATGCCTGTCGATATTCACTCTGAAGAAGGGGTGCCTGGCGTCGAGTTGATCCTCACTCGTTTACATGCGGGTGGTAAGTTTTCTAATGATAATTATGCCTTTTCCGGTGGGCTTCACGGCGTCGGGGTCTCTGTAGTCAATGCCTTGTCGACTCAGCTTGAAGTGCTGATTAAACGAGATGCTAAACTTCATCGAATCACCTTTGCAGATGGCGAAAAAACCTCGGATCTTGAAGTAATTGATACGGTAGGCAAGCGAAATACCGGCACCATTGTTACCTTTCATCCAGACCCTAAGTATTTTGACTCTTCGAAGTTTTCCTTGAGTCGCCTTCGTCACGTCTTACGAGCTAAAGCCGTACTGTGTCCTGGTTTGAATGTAACTTTTCTGAACAAAGCAACTGGTGATAAAGACGAGTGGCACTACGAAGATGGTTTGAATGATTATCTTAAGCTCGCAACCAACGAATATGAAACGTGTCCGGCTGAACCTTTTACTGGGTCTATGAAGGGGAATACTGAAGCCGCAGATTGGGCCGTGCAATGGCTACCTGAAGGTGGCGAGCAAATACAAGAAAGCTATGTAAACCTGATACCTACTGCACAAGGCGGCACACACGTAAATGGTCTACGTACAGGGCTTTTGGAAGCCATGCGGGAGTTCTGTGAATTCCGTAATTTACTGCCCCGAGGCATAAAGCTAAGCCCTGAAGATATCTGGGATAAGTGCTGTTATGTACTTTCAGCTAAGTTGCAAGACCCCCAGTTTTCAGGCCAAACAAAAGAACGATTATCGTCACGTGAAGCGGCCTCATTTATTTCTGGTGTAGCAAAAGATGCCTTTAGCTTATGGCTAAACCAACATACTGATGAAGCTGAACGGCTTGCAGAAGTGTGTATATCGAACGCTCAGACGCGTTTAAAAGCTAGCAAAAAAGTAGCGCGCAAGAAAATAACGAGTGGCCCAGCATTACCTGGTAAATTGGCAGACTGTTCTGGCTCCGATGCAATGCGCTCAGAGTTGTTCTTGGTGGAGGGTGACTCCGCTGGTGGTTCAGCGAAACAGGCACGAGATCGTCAAGACCAAGCCATTATGCCTCTACGTGGTAAAATTCTGAACACATGGGAAGTAGACTCTGACCAGATTCTAGCATCTCAGGAAGTACACGATATTTCCGTTGCTATTGGTGTAGACCCAGGCGCTGTTAATCTAGAGTCACTTCGCTACGGCAAAATATGCATACTCGCCGACGCCGACTCAGATGGACTACACATTGCTACTTTGTTATGTGCTTTATTCTTAAAACATTTTAGACCTCTTGTTGCAGCAGGGCACATCTATGTTGCCATGCCTCCGCTTTATCGTATCGATATTGGTAAAGAAGTGTTTTATGCCTTAGATGAAAGCGAACGACAAGGCATACTTGATCGCATTGCCGCAGAAAAGAAGCGAGGGAAAATTCAGGTCACTCGATTTAAAGGCCTAGGTGAAATGAACCCCTTACAACTTCGTGAAACTACAATGGCTCGTGATACTCGTCGATTAGTGCAGTTAGGTATTGAAGATGAAGATGGGACCGATGAACTTATGGATATGTTGCTAGGCAAGAAGCGAGCAGGTGACCGTAAGAGCTGGCTTGAAGATAAAGGTGATATGGCTGAGGTTTAGGTCTAAATACTATTGCTAAGGTGGATGTCGTCACCTTACTTATTAGCGAGGCTATATGCCTCGTTTTTTATATTTACACTCGGGTTTACAGCATAGATCAGTTTAGGTTATGTCTTTATTTATGCTTGGTCTAGACTAATGTTTAGACGCTAATATCTTGTCGTAAATAGAATTTGAGTTGATCAGCCTCCACTAGGCACTTAACTAAATCACCTCCGTACAATAAGTAGAGATTAAACTTCATGATCGAATTTTGGGTAATTTTTTTGTGACATTATCTTGCAACATACGCTTGCTATTAGCTGTTTTTATTTTATTCTCTTGGAGTTTAGTTCACGCCGAAACGAAACCGATTATCCTATCGGAGTCATTTCCTATTCAGGCGCCCTTCCAATATATTGAGGATACTTCAGGCCAGTCTAATATTGAAGATATTGTTAAGCTACCCGAAGATAAATGGCAACTCATGCCAACAGGGTCTGCCAACTTTGGTATGACTAATACGCCTTACTGGCTTCGATTTTCCGTTAATAACGCGACTCAAAAGAACGCACATCTAATTGCTGGGCTAGATTATTCACAATTGGATGATGTGGTCTTTTATGTGTTTTCAGGGGGGAATAAACTTCGAGAATTGGCAATAGGCGATACCCGTCCCTTTTACCCGAGAGATGTTGACCACCCTAATATGCTGCTTAGGTTTGAGCTTTCGCCGGAGCAAATGAAGACTATTTATATTCGTATTCAGACTAATGGATCAATGATTTTACCGTTTGAAATAAGGCATGAAAATCAATTCTTTGAGTTAGCGTCTAAAGAGCAAAAATTTCATTTCTTTTTTTACGGGTGTTTAACCGTTATTATCTTAATTAACCTTGCTGTATTTTTCAGACTACGTGAAAAACTATATCTTTATTATGCCTTCGCGATAGCGGGTTATTTGCTATTTTTTGCTTCAATTTTTGGCTATAGCTTCCAACATTTATACCCTCAACACCCGTCATTACATGGGCGTGGATTGTTAGTCTCTATGCCTATTCTGGCGTTTTTCTCTGTCTTGTTTTGTCGAGAGTTTTTAAAGACTCAATTTCATAGTCCAAAATTAGATATGGCATTGCGTGCAATGATGTATTTTGAGGTAATCAACTTTATATCCGCGCTAACATTTGGCTATAACATTGCCATTATGTTTTCAGCCATATCCGCATTTTTCTTCTTTTCAATACTCTTCGTTGCAGGCCCCATTAGTTGGGCCGCGGGTATGCGATCAGGCATCTTTTTCACAGTTGCCTGGATACCGTTCACTATCGGAATGCTTGCGACCGCAGGTCGATCTTTAGGATTTTTTCCTGAGAATTTTATGACTCTATATGCCATGCAAATTGGTTCGGGTCTTGAGGCTTTTATTCTCACACTTGCACTGGCAGATAGATTGTATCTAGAGCGGGAGGAAAAAATTGGGGCGCAAGCTGATAGTTTGCGTAAGGAAAAAGCGCGTCATGAGGTGCAGACTAAACTGACCCAAGCAATGATATACGATTCGGTTACTCACCTGCCTAACCGTAACCGATTTGAATGGATGGTTAACCAACAACTAAATAAAGACCCAGAAGGGCGTTATATGGTTTGTGTGGCCCGTGTAACGAGTCTGAATGATATAAATCGCACGCTTGGGTTGACACGTAGCGAGCAATTACTCAAACGAACGGCCGAAGAAATGACAAAATCGGCTAACCAATTGCAAGGTGTGTGCTGTGTACTTAATGACGATGGCATAGAAGAGTGCGTCTATCAAATTTCTGGTGATAGCTTTGGTATATTAGTTGACCCAAGAAAAGTGAATGATAACGTCAAGGTACTAAATAAAATACTCAAACTATTCTCTGGTATTATATTGGAGGATAACCTTTCGATTGACCTGCATCCAAAGTATGGTGCTTCAAGCTATCCTGAGCATGGAGGTAATGCAGCGTTGCTGATTCGTAATGCACACGTTGGTATGGAGATTACACCACATGGTAAGCAAGAGCTCGGATTGTATTCTCCTGATTATGATATCTATAGTGAAAGTCGCCTGACTTTGATGTCAGATTTAAGAGAGGCGCTGCAAGAAAACAAAACCGAGCTCCACTATCAACCCAAAATCAGCTTGAAAAGCGGAGAGGTATTAGGCCTTGAAGCACTCATTCGTTGGCATCATCCCGAGCGTGGGTGGGTGTATCCAAATGACTTTATTCCTTTGGCAGAAGAAACGGGTGTGATTACTAAACTTACTGAGTGGGCTATTGAACAGGGTATTAAAGACCTTGTTATGCTTTTGCCTGATAACCCTAAGATGGGGGTGTCAGTTAATATATCTGCCCGAGACTTGGTATCAGGCGATCTTATCAAATTGATTGAGTCAGTCTTAAAACAATATGGTGTCTCGCCAGAAAAACTCACTGTCGAGTTGACTGAAACAGCGGCTATGCAAGACCCAGAAAAAGGCTTGGTTATTCTAAAACAATTAGCAGAAATGGGGCTCCAAGTATCCATTGATGATTTTGGCAGTGGTTATTCCTCGCTTTCTTACTTAAAACAATTACCCGCTACTGAAATCAAGCTTGATAGATCACTGATTATGGATGTATGCACGAGTGATAGTTCAAAAGTCATCGTAGAAACGTCAATTAATATGGCACACGGTCTGGGCTGTAAATTGGTTGCTGAAGGTATCGAAGATGAAGAAACGGCACGTTTACTGAAAGAAATGGGGTGCGATATGCTTCAAGGGTACTGGCTCTGCCGCCCTCAACCTGTAGAAAAAGTGAAGCAATGGCTGGCTGAGAGTCGTGTTACGTTTTAGCATTATCGCTCTCAATAAAAAGCTAATGGGATAACAAAGGTGCAATTTTTTAAATAATGGCTCTTCTATCTATATTCTTCTAAACTACCTGTATAAAATAAAAACAATATAGGCAGACAACAGATATGACAAATACTGAACGTCGCTCTCATTTCCGTTACTTAGCACCCACCTTTTCCATATACCTCAAATCAACTCAGTCAACAGAATACGATATAAAATCTATTCAATTATCCATGCTAGATTTTAACTCCCTTGGTATGGCAGTACAGAGCCAACATAATTTTAAAATTGGCGATGAATTACAGCTCATTATTTCTGATGGATTAAACTATGAGGTAGACGTTGTTTGCTTTGTGTGTAATCGCGCAAAGACCGATGACGGGTATCGATGTGGGATGCACTTTCTTAATCAGGATGACAGTGGCGCTACCAAGCAATTATTAATATCAATGGAACAGCAGTTCGATGAAGTGATTTAGATTTTGATGCCATCAAATTGACATAAAACTATCACGAATCTTTAACATCACCTTTGTAATCTTTTAAAAAAGAGAAGCAAAGGAGATGAATCATGAGTTTTCAGAACTTATTACCCAGTCCTTCACTTGCGGCTAACGACAGACAAAGCAGTGAAGGCAGTCAGGTCAGTTTTCAAAATCAGTTCACAACGAAGCTAAAAAGTTTTATTCGCTCGCAAGCGCTTCTTCATGCGTTTATGCAAGATTATCCACACCTTAAAGGCGTCGAATTTGTTGAACAAATTTTGCAGCACTTTGAGTTCACCTTTCACGTTAAATGGAATGAGAAAGAACGTATTCCATCGGAAGGTCGCCTTGTTATTATATCAAACCACCCATTAGGTACTTTGGACGCCGCTGCATTATTCAAGCTAGTGAGTGAAGTACGTTCTGATGTGAAAGTGGTCGTTGAGCATGGAGAGGATCAGCTTGATTCTTTATCTTCTATCGTATTACCCCTCAAGAGTAGCCCCTTAGCGCTTGATGATAACCCTTGCTCCGCTCGTGAAGCATTACTTTCCTTTCTTGATAATGAAGGTGCTTTGATCTTTTTCCCTAGCCAAGATTTGTCTCGTGCACGCCCAGGAGGGGTGACCGATACGAAGTGGGGGCATGATTTTTTTAAGTTAGCGTTAGAAGCTAAGTCTGATGTTTTACCTGTTTTTATTAATGCCACCAACTCCGCGATGTTTTACAGTTTATCGGCTATTTATAAGCCCTTATCTTCGCTTATGTTAGTGCCTGAAATGTATAAAAAGAATAATAAATCAGTTGAGATTAGGGTCGGTAACCTTATTGCACATGAGAGCTTCTCAAGTTGTGGTTTTCCGGTTAAAACCCAGGTAAAACTGTTTAAGAAACATGTGTATAAGATCGGGCGAGGTAAGCAGGGCATTTGGCCGACACAGTCACAAATTGCCCACCCAGAACCCAGGCAAGATTTAAAGCAGCTTATTTCGTCTCAAGTTCGCTTGGGTGAAACCAGTGACGGCAAACATATTTATTTATATAAAAATGAAGGTAGTTGCTGTGTGCTGCGTGAAATTGGTCGTTTGAGAGAAATTGCATTTAGGGCGGTAGGTGAAGGTACGGGGCAGCGAAGGGATATTGATCAATATGATGCGAGTTATAGCCAATTAGTGCTGTGGGATGAATGCGACTTAGAAGTTGTAGGGGCTTATCGTTTGGCCGATGCGGGTGAGATTATTCAACAAGAGGGTGTGACGGGTCTTTATAGTAGTGGTTTATTTAAATACCACGACAATATACTTCCTTTGTTGGCTGAGGGGGCAGAACTAGGTCGCAGCTTTGTACAACCTAAGTACTGGGGGAAGCGCAGTTTAGATTACTTATGGTACGGCATTGGTGCTTACTTAAATCAGAACCCCCATATACGATATTTGTTTGGGCCGGTGAGTATATCGAATGATATGCCAAAAGCGGCTAAAGATTTATTAGTGTATTTTTTTACATTGCACTTTGGGGTGCAGCATTCCAGTTTGAATGTTAATCGTGATCAGCCCTTAGCTATTTCTCACCACCCATACAAACTGACAGAAGGGGTCGTGTCTAATTTAAAGGTTAATTTTTCAGGCGATGATTATCGTGCTGATTTCAAGGTACTAAAACATATATTGTCGAATATGGGGAGTAGCATTCCTACACTTTATAAACAGTATTGTGAGCTTTGCGAGCCTGGCGGGTTAACCTTTTTAGGGTTTGGCGTTGATCCAGATTTTGGTGACTGCATTGATGGTTTAGTCATGGTTGATACAACTAAAATTAAAGAGAAAAAGCGTCGCCGCTACATACCTTCTGAATGCTCGGTAGAGGATAAGGCATGAGGTCTGAATGGCTAGCAGCAAAAATGATGTGGACGCTTCATCGTGAGAACACGTCCACTCTTAATTCACCAGAGACGGTTCAGCTTGATATTAAAGGCGAGCGACATGATGTAGATATTTATGAACCTGCAGTGACCTATCGTGGAACGATTGCTGTTATTCATGGCATGTCGCCTAAGGGTAAAAGTGACCCACGCATTATGACGCTTTGTCAGGCACTCAGTCAGATAGGGTTTAGAGTGGTCGCGCCTGATATAGCCTCAATCAAAGCGTTGATTATTGACCCGGCCCAAATAGAGTCGATAGCAGATATTGTTAATGTTATTGCTTCTAGCACTACCTTAACGCCGAGCGGTCGATTGGCTCTATTAGCGCCTTCATTCTCGGGTGCTATGTGTCTGGCTGCCGCAGCGTTGCCTTGTGTGAATGATAAAATAGCTTCTATCTGTGCTATTGGCGCGTTTACAGAGGTAGACTCAGTAATCAACTATTTACTAACCAATAACACGGCAGACCCTTATGGCCGTTATATTGTATTAAAGAATGTTTTACCGCTGATTCTTCAAGATGATACTGCGATACAAAAAGCCTTAGATGCCGCTATTAAAGATAACCTCAATGAAGAAAGTAATGTTGAATTACAGCATTGCTTATTTATGCTTACAGCAGAAGAACAAGCACAGGTTAATAGAGTTTTTCATGATGGTGCCTACCGTACACAACTATTTCAATCTTCACGACCGATTATAGCTGAGGAGCTAAAGGCGATGAATATTGTTTCACGTTTAGAAGGCTTGTCTGCCAAGGTATTTTTGTTGCATGGCAAGCATGACAATGTGATTCCCTGTGATCAATCTGAGATGTTATATGGTCATTTAAAGCAACGTGAAAAAGAGGTCGACCTGGTGGTTACACCTTTTATTAGCCATGGTGATACTGACTTTAGTTATAAACGTATTCCTGATCTATTGAATGTTATAAATGGGTTCGCGTACTTTTTTGATGACTTAAAAACCGCTCACTAAGTGCTAAAAAAGACAATCCTTATGGATAAGAAACGCATTAAAAAAAAGTTACCGGAGCTTCTTGAGTTAGAGGGTATTATTTATAGAAGTAAGCATCCCTTAACGGTAACCAAAGAAGCTCTAGTCAATGTGGGTGATATTGAGTTACCTATTTATTGCATTGAAATGACCCCCTTTAACAAAAATTTACCTACGCTTATATTGTCTGCGGGTGTGCATGGTCTAGAGCGTATAGGCACTCAGGTTTTATTGTCTTATATTGATATGCTGCTATCTCGATTGCCCTGGGATGTAGTCATTCAAAAGCAATTATCAGAAATGAACCTAATATTTTTACCCATCGTTAACCCTGGAGGTATGTATTTAAATACACGGGCAAACCCTAATGGGGTTGATTTGATGCGTAATGCGCCGATAGAAGCTGAGACCAAAACCCCTTTTTTAGGAGGAGGGCAGAGATTTACATCTCACTTACCTTGGTACTGCGGTAAGCGTGATGACGATATGGAGTTAGAGAACCAAACCCTTGTTAGAGTTGTTGAGCGCTATTCAAATCAATCACCTTTCACTATTACACTCGATTGTCACTCTGGTTTTGGTTTGAATGATCATCTTTGGTTTCCTTATGCGTATAGAAAAAGACCGATAGCGGTATTAGATAAATTATATGCACTGAAGTTACTGCTTGACCGTACTTACCCTTACAATCATTATCGTTTTGAACCTCAATCATTAAGTTATGTGACTCAGGGTGATTTATGGGACTATGTTTACAAACGCCATAAAAATACCCAAGACAGTGTGATGATTCCTTTAACGCTGGAGATGGGCTCATGGAACTGGATTAAAAAGCGGCCCATACAGGCATTATCAATTAAAGGTCTGTTCAACCCTATTGTGCCTCACCGAAAGCGACGTGTTTTGAGGCGTCATTTAATGTTGTTCGACTTTTTATGCTCGGCTTCTATTGCTTATAAGAACTGGATACCCAAGAAAAAAAACAAAGCACAGATTTATCAGGCGGCGAATCAGTTTTGGTATTAAATCAGGAAAATACGAGTATGGAACCTTGTTTACTTATACGTGGCTTGTCTAGGCAACAGTTACATTGGGGGCTTTTTCCGCAGTATTTAAAAGAGATGAGTGATTGCCGTATTTTGTTTGAAGATCTACCTGGTTTTGGTAAGCGGCTAGACAGGCCCAGCCCAAATACGATTGAAGAAATAAGTGCCAGTCTTGCTGAGTCAGTTACCCAACAAGCAGGTAAGGTGAACTTAATTGGTATTTCATTAGGCGGCATGGTTGCGTTGGAGTTAGCTAGAAAACACCCTCAAAAAGTGAATAGCCTAGTGCTTATTAATAGCAGTTTTAAACCGTATGCAAAATTTCATCAACGATTAAAACCGAGCGCCTATTCTGCTGTTATTCAGGCTTGGCTTAACCCATCGGTAAAAGAGAGTGAACGAAAAATACTCAAACTATCATCCAACATTAGAGCGAGTGATTCAGATCTTTTAGATGAATGGGTCAACATTAGAGATCAAAACCCTCCAAGCCGAAGATCGATCGCTCGTCAAATAATGGCAGCGCGTAGTTATTGTTTTAATGACCCCAAACCCATAGAAAATATTTTAATGCTAGCTTCAAAAAAAGATAAAATCGTAAACCCTATTTGTACAGAAAATGCCGCGAAAGCTTGGGGTATTCCCCCTATAATTCATGATGCTGCCGGGCATGATCTCTCCCTTGATGACCCCCAATGGTTAGCTCAGAAAATTTCTGATTGGTATAAACATATTGGGGTGTAATTCGGGATAATAAACAACAGAATTTTTGGTATTGAAGTAAGAAGTATTGATTGATTCACACAATTAATCGTAGTGAATTTAGTAAACCCGTCTTAAATTGTAGGAATAGTGTACAATGGCCGATCATTTCATACAGTAGTAACATTTATCATGGCGACTCCACTTAAAGCTTTATCAAAAAAGAAACAGCCCGCAGCGACTAAAACATCTAGTTCTATTGATGAGCAGGTGAAGGCTTTTCTTGAAAGCGGCGGTTCTATAGAGCACATTAAGACGGGGGTTAGCGGTCAGCAAAGCCTTCAGGGACCTAAACAGATTAATATTGAAAGTAAACCTAAAAGCGACTAGGCGTGTCTCAAATTCTTTATTTGATCGTGCCTAGCAAGGCTTTGAAAGCCTTATGTCAATCGTGGCTTATTAGAGGTTGTTCTCAATCTAAATCTGTTGAGTCATGACGTTCGTGTAGCTGAGATGCCTCATCCCCCCAAGTACGGTTGACTCTACGTCCTCTCTGAACTGCTGGGCAGTCGTGAATTTGGTGAGCCCAACGTACTACGTTAGTGTAGGTATTCACTTCTAAAAACTCAGCGGCATCATAGAGCTTTCCTTCGATCAATACCCCATACCACGCATAAACGGCCATATCTGCAATGGTGTAGTCATCTCCACAGAGAAACTGATGAGATGCTAAATGGCGGTTTAATACATCTAATTGGCGCTTAACCTCCATAGCATAACGGTCAATGGGATATTCGAGCTTTTCTGGTGCATACGCATAGAAGTGACCAAACCCACCCCCAAGAAAAGGTGCGCTGCCCATTTGTCAGAATAGCCACGACATACATTCCGCTCTTGATGCCGACTCTGTAGGGAGGAATGCATTAAATCTTTCGGCTAAATAGACTAATATAGCCCCTGATTCAAATATACGAGTTGGAGGGGAGGTGCTCTGGTCGAGCAACGCAGGGATCTTGGAGTTCGGGTTGATCTCTGTGAATCCACTGCCAAACTGATCTCCTTCGGAAATATCAATTAACCATGCGTCGTATTCAGCCTCTACTTTACCCAGTGCCAATAGCTCTTCCAATAATATGGTGACTTTCACACCATTGGGTGTCGCTAGCGAATAGAGTTGTAGTGGGTGCATAGCGCTTTGTCGTGTGTCGCGCCCGCTACTGGTCGATTAGTACTTGCAAATTTACCACCGCTTTCTTGGTCCCACGTCCATACTTTAGGGGGCGTATACTTGTCTGTATTACTCATGACTTTGGCACCTTATCTTGTACTTGTTATGTGTGTAATTCATTTGCTTGCACCATGTACCTGATAACAAATGTTGTACGTTCTATAATAGTTTTATCTTTCGTTTATTATCAATAAAAAGTGAAAAAAATGAATAAACCCATTGCAGAAGCTTGTTTACGTAATCAACAACCCATTGCCGAGCAGTTGGCACAGTTATTACCGGCGGCAGGGGCATTATTAGAGCTAGGAAGTGGTACTGGGCAGCACGCCGTGTACTGTGCTCATCGGTTGCCTCACATTAACTGGCAGCCCTCTGATATTAAACAGAATTTAGAGAGTATTAAGTGTTGGGTTGATGATGCAGCATTAGCGAATGTTTTACCTGCTATTGAGTTGGATGTTGATCATCCTTGGCCTATTCATTGTGCTGACTATGTATTTACGGCTAACACTCTTCATTATATCTCTTTAGATAGCGTAAAGAATCTGTTTGCGGGTGTGAGCAATATTTTACCTGAGGGCGGTTTGTTTATTGTTTATGGACCGGTTAATGAGAAGGGTGAATATACCAGTGAAGGAAATGTTCGATTAGATGAATGGTTGAAACGTTGTGTGAACCCTTTGGCGGGTATTAAAGATATTGAACTATTGGAATCGATGGGGGCTTCAGAGCAATTAACATTGCTTGATAATATTACGATGCCTGCGAATAATCGCTTGTTAGTGATGCAAAAAAATAAGCGCTCTAAATAATGAGGGGGAGGGCGCTTAGGCCAGATTTATAATCTGGCCTAAGATGAAATGAAATGACTTAATGGCCGTATACAAGAGTATCGGCAGACATTTGTAAATCGGTGATATAGAGTTCACCAATAGAACTGCCATTGTTACCCAGTTGAATGTTTGTGATATCTATATCACCAGAAAAGTCTTGTAGGTTAAAGGCAAGAGCATTATCACCTCCGCTATTGACTCCTTGGCCTATATTCATCTGAACATGAGCGTATGATTCGCCATTTAATACTACCTGGCTATCACCCCTTGAATTGTGAATAGAAAATTCAAGTGATGTTTCAATAAATGGCAACTCAACCTCACCGACCGCATTAAAGAATACATTCATATTCAGGCCAGCCCCTTCGTTATCAATAACAATGTCGATAAGGCCAATATTTCCAGAGATGCCAACATTAGAAAGGATTGTTGTACCACCATTAATATCACCAATGGTACTTGTACTGCTACCTAACTCAACAGACCCGATTGTTAAGCCATAATCGAGTGCTTCAGAGTCGTCTGTAGCTCTGAGTGAAATAATTAAGTCACCATCACTAATTGCAGTGTTTTGATCAACCTCATTTAAATTGTCAACACTCCCTCCTGCATCAATAAACTCTTGTGAGCCTAATGCATTAGCACCAAGGTCACTGCCATCTCCTGCTACATCCAAGGTTAATGTCAAGTTATCCATTGCACTTACTCTATCCCCTCCGGTTAATGCAATATCTTTTAGTGCAATGAAGCCTTGGTCTTTGTAGGCAATCTCCCCTATGGTGATAAGCTGTTGGTTTACTTCAATTGTCAAACCACTTTGTCCGGTTGTCAGGCTAAGGGATTTTTCATCCATAGGGATGAGCTCACCAAGTGCCGCAGGTGATGCCGCTACAAAGGTTAGTAATGCAGTTGCTTTCAGGCCTTTCATAAATATTCCTATTTTTTTTATGGTTATATAAGTTATTAAACTTTGCACTTACAGAGCACGCACATAATCAAGTAACTAAACTTCGTTAAAGTGAATACGCTCTGTAACACTTTTTGACTTAATTAGATTACCACTCGCATTTGGGGTAATAGCACTGACCAAAAGGTGTATAAAAGGAAAATATGTGTGATTTGGATCACAGAATATGGGGCGGTTGATGAGGGTTTACTTGTTTAGGGGAGGATTAAATCCAGTTTCGTGCTCGGGCTTCAGCGATAGCCTGCGTTCGGCGTTTTACGTCTAGTTTATTGTATATATTGCGGATATGGCTTTTTACCGTAGTGATCGAAATGCTGAGTAACTCTGATATTTGTTGATTGCTCTGCCCATCGACTATAAGTTTTAACACTTCATACTCTCTCGTACTGAGAGGATTAGTCTGGGGGGATGTTGTTATATGTTGCTGTTGAGGTGCTGTAGTGAGGTTAATTGCATCGTTTAACTGTTGATATATATCTGAGGTAGTTGCTGAAAGAGGAAGCTTGGCAATAAGTTCTATTAACGAGTCAGCTTCTTCCACAAACATTTGTACAAAGCCATAGATGGAAGCCATTTCCAATGCACGTTGGAGGTACTTTAATGCTGTGTTTTCTTTACCTTGTTTTTTTGCGTTGAGGGTATCAAGGAGATAACTATAGACTTCTCGCTGAATGATGCCTTTTGCTTGAGCTGAGGAACGTATATCACTGATAATGCTTGCCATATCTTCGCCTAATTCTATCTTGATACGAATGGCAATATTTTCTTCGGTAACAAATTTTAAATAATTGTTGCTGTAGTTAGTTGCTAATAAATCGGTTCTTGTAAACTTTGCAGCCCATTGAAGTAATGGTCCGGGATTGCTTTGTTTTAAATGAATCAGCCCGCGAACACAGTCCAGCTCAGGAATCGCAAAATTCCATTGCGGAAAGTACTTTAGGAAAGTGACTTCAAGCTTATCAACTTCGATTAGGCATTGACTGGGAGTTGATGCAGCAAGCGCTATAGAAATTTTAGCCCACTGAGAATACACTTTGTTTATTGGGTCGAGATCGTTATAAGCCCACTCCATTCGAGTTATGCACTCATTGGCTTCTATAATAAGGTTTTTTTCTCTGTAAACCAAAGCGCGTACTCTTTCGATAACGGAGCTTAGGGCGATAGCATCAAACCCGTATTTTATAATCCATTGCTGCCACTCCTGTAAAAAATCAATTGCTGTATCAAGTTGCCCACGGAGTATCAATAGGGGGCCTAGCCAGCAAATAGAGACTAAAAAGCATACACCGTCATTATTTTCTTTACTGATTTCTAAGGCACGAATCAAATAACTATAGGCCTTTGCTATGTTTCCTTTTAATAGTTCATCGGCCCCTAAACCGGTTAATATCCACCCACCAAATACACTGTGATTTGTTGGTGTGTATTTTTCAATCTCCATGGTTAGCGTATTGGCGTAATGCAGTTTACCTGTATACCTTGCAATATCGGCTTCTATCAAGATGGCTAGTGTCTTTATATCTCTGAGTTCTTGAAGGGAGTTGATTCCGTGCTTTATGCGTATTTGCTCATCTTCTGTTTCGAGTGTTAATAGTAGGGCTTGTACTTTAATCAAAGAGGGTATTGCGTCGGAGAGACCATTATTTCTTTCAACAAGTATTTTTATTAGTGCGATCTTAGGATGTTGAATGATAATAGCGTCAGGGATTTCAGTAATTAACCCCCCTGCCATTTGATATTTTCCTTGATGAAAAAGTGCTGGACTGGCTTTATCAACAACACTTAATGCGATATCCCAAACTTTATAATGTATGGCAATTTCAAAGGCCTCAAGATAGTAGTCATGCTTGTAAAACCAGTTAGCAGCCTGCTTAATAAAGTCGATATTATTCTTGGGTACTGTTCTGTTATCCTTCAGCCAGTCACAAATCAGGCCATGTATCCTGAACCATCCTGAACTGTGGTTAAGTACGGTTTGTAATAATGATGCCTTTTCTAGTTGAGAAATAACTTCAGTGGCTGTTGTTTGGCTCACTATTTCTGTTACTAATGATTTATTAAAGCTTGGCAGACAGGATAGATTAAACATTAAGTCAAGTAATTCAGGTGGAATCTGTTTTAGTACCTCTCCGGCTAGGTAATCTGATAAAAGTTGATCTGAACCTGGTTTTTGTAAAAGAGAATCAATGGTTAAATTACCTTTCTTAAGGGCCATGCCTATAAATTGTAGTGCAGCGAGCCACCCTTCTGTTTTTTGGTGTAGTTGCTTCATTTCAGCCGCTGGGAGTATGTCTCCAGCAAAGCGGGAAATTAGCTCAGAAGTCTCGTCTAGGCTTAGTTTTAATTCTGCTTGAGAAAAGTGGAGTAACTCATTTTTTAGGCGGCGCTGGCTACATTGAATAGGAGGTTGTGTTCTACTGATAATGATGCAATGCAAATAACGTGGAAGGTTATCCAAAAAGAGGTTGAACTGCTCTAATAAAAGGGTGTCTGAAATAACATGAAAATTATCAAGAACCAGTAACATTGCATTCGGGCAAGCCCAGTTTCGTTGAAAGTGTCTCAATTCATCTATTAGAGAGTTTATGGCGTGGGTGAGCTCAGATTCCTTGGCCGAGTTTAGGAGTGTAAGTGATTTTTTACTTAGCTTTTCATTAATGGCGTGTAATGAAGAGGCTACACAGAGCCAAAATTGACGTGAATGGTTGTTTTGCTTATTTAATGATATCCAAGTGCTAGGTAATTTTAATTGCTTAAGCTGCTGTGCTACAAAAGTAGATTTACCATGTCCTGCAGGAGCCGATAAAACAGTTACTCTGTGATGCTGGAAGGCAGAGAATTTTTTACCCAACGCTTCTCTAGGTAATAGCTTATCTTCTATGAGGGGAGGGCTGAACGTATTGGTTAGGAACATTAATATACTTGGTAGCTAATCTAGACAAATGATTAGGCATAATAGCTTTAATCATCTTAATAGACAATTAAAGGGGCACAACACTTCATTGATGTATTAAAACTGTGTTTAAGTAAGAGGTTCTTTAGAGCTGTTCATTCCCAAGCGTTGTATCGCACTTCCTTTTTCCCAGCTTAGTAGTCGAGACATCATCGTGGTGACTATCAGGGAAAAAGCTAACCTCCCCCAAAATATACCAGAAAGGTGTGCGCCTAAAACCATAAGTAATAGCGTGTCTTCTATTAGACTATGACATAAAGCCAGTAGCGCCATTGCAATAAAAATATCTTTGCTTGTAAGTAAGCCAGACTCCGCTTCTTTGATTAGAAGTCCTCCTCCAAAGCTTAGTCCTAGTGTCATGCCAATGATCGTAATATTTGCAGCGTGCTTGCTAAGCCCTAGCAATGTTAAAAATGGAGTAAGCAGCCAATGCATGAGCCTTTCTATATGCAGCCATTTTAGTATGCGTAGTAAGGTGATTAATGCACTGATGACGACTAACACCATCAACAACGTTTTTAATTGCTCCAAGCCCCAGTCAAGTAAGCTTAGGTCTACCAGTTCGGGTTGCCACATGAGTTGATTAGGTTGTTGAAGATAGCCGCCTGTTTTGTAGAGTATATTCAAAATAGCACCAAAAATCAGAGCGCCAACAATTCTTATCGTTAGTGTGGCTCGCCATCTCACGCCTGCTTTTTTGGCGATAGCGGCCTCTACGGGAAGGGCGTGTGCAATCAACATCATACAGCCGAGCACGGTTACCTGAGAGACGGTTAATGCTTCCGAAGCGGCTAATTCAAAGAACACGACCATACCGCCATAAATATTAGTGAGCAGGGTGGTTGCCCAGACAATACCCATGCTGCTTGGTAAACCAACCAGTTTCATTACGGGGCCAAGTAGTTCTGATATCCACTCAATAGCGCCTAATAACGCGAGCCCTTTTACCACTAAAAGTGCAGGCACCATTATCTTAAGTAGGGTGATATATACATGAGCAATGTCTTTAATAATCGACGTTGTTTCTTTTACGATAAGTTGTTTCATTGCTGAAGGTGCTTAAATTGAAGTTCAACCAGTCTTTGGTAAAGTTCACAGGTTTCCATTAGAGATTGATGGGTACCCACATCTTCAAGCTTACCTTGATCGAGCACTGCAATTTTATCGGCATGCTGAATAGTTGATAAGCGGTGAGCAATAATCAGCGTGGTACGCCCTCTCATTAGTTCTTTGAGTGCTTGTTGAACATGATGCTCGCTTTCACTGTCTAAGGCACTGGTTGCTTCATCCAGTAATAAAATATCAGGATCTTTTAAAATGGCTCGTGCAATAGCAATTCGTTGTCGTTGACCTCCCGACAGCCTTACTCCACGCTCTCCCAAAAAGCTCTTGTAACCCTCTGGTAGCGTCATAATAAACTCATGTGCGTGGGCTTTTTTGGCTGCCGCTATAACATCGTCGTCACTTGCACTAGGGTTTCCATAACGAATATTGTGGAATACATCGTGACTAAATAGGGCCGGTTGTTGAGGCACTAGAGCCATTTTATGCCTGAGGTCATCAGGGTTTATTTGTCGTATATCGACTCCGCCTAGCATGATTGAGCCTGATTTAGGGTCATAGAAACGCTGCATCAACTCAAATAATGTTGTTTTACCGGCCCCTGATGGGCCTACTAGGGCTAGAACCTTACCTTGCTCGGCTGTAAGAGATAAATCTTCTGTTGCCGGCTGGTCAGGGCGAGAGGGGTAGTTGAAAGTAACGGCTTCAAATTTAATCTCAGGTGTTAGTTTGCTGGCATCAATCGTATTTTCAACGGGTGGTAAAATATGACTTTCTTCTTGGAGTATTTCTATCAGTCGTTCAGTGGCACCTGCTGCTTGCTGTAACTGACCAAACACTTCAGATATCGTCGCGAGAGATGTCGCAACCAAAATGGCATAGAACACAAAGGCACCCAAGTCACCTCCTGTCATATTACCTGCTATAACATCACTGCCGCCTACCCAAAGCATGCCTGTGATGGCACTGAAAACAATAATGATTACGCCCGCAATCAATATTGCACGCTGCTTAATTCTATTTCTTCCTATTTTGAACGACTTCTCAACCTCGTTAGCAAAAGAACGTTTTTCTTCTGACTCACGGGTATAGCTCTGTACCGTTTTTATATGTTCAATAGCTTCGGCTGCATAACTGCCTACATCGGCCATTGAGTCTTGGCTTTTTCGAGATAAAGCTCTTACACGACGGCCATAAATTAATAGTGGTACTAAAATGAAAGGAACGGAGGTCATTACAATGAGAGTTAACTTAATGTTGGTAGCGAACAGCATAGCCAGCGCTCCCAAAAACATGAATGTGCTACGCATAGCCATTGAAAAAGAAGAGCCAATAATACTTTGGAGCAAGGTGGTATCGGTTGTGATGCGGGACATAATATCCCCGCTGCCATTGGTTTCGAAATAACTGGGGTGAAGTGTAATCACATGATTAAAAACAGCCAAACGAATATCAGCGCTGACGCGTTCACCTAACCAAGAGACTAAATAGAAGCGAGAGTAAGTACCTATAGCGATGAGAACGGTTATGCCAAGAATAAATAAAATAACCTGTTGAAGCTGCTCTTGCGATTGCTGGGCGAAGCCTTCATCAATTAATGCACGCACCCCTTGACCGACAGACAGCATTACCCCCGCAGTAAAAATAAGAGCAACCATGGCGGCAATGACAGTGCCTTTATAGGGGCGAATAAAGTGACTCAACTCTAGCAGAATAGAAAGACGTTTTGTGTTCTTGGCTTCGGTTTGCATATTTTTCCTGTGGGCGCTACGAAGTAGGGCCCTTACCGTATATTTCTTCAATTCGGCCTGATGTCTTAAGTTTTTTTAGTCCATCGTTGAATTTTTTAAGTAGTCTTCGGCCTTTGGTGTTATTTTTAAAAATAAGGCTAAGCGGTTTTTTAATCAGTGGTTTAGGGTGGATTGCAAAGTCATTAAATAATTCCGGTGCTTCTGATCGGATAAGATTTAACCCTACTTCTCGGTTCGCCGGAAAGGCATGAATTCGTCCTGAAATAAGCATGTATATGAGTAATTTTTCTTTATTGACTCTATAAACTTGAAACGCCCCTTTCTTTTCAGCCCTCTCAAATTCTTCACTATAAGCATAAGCTAATACTGCACCTACTTGGTAATGCTTGAGGTCTTTAAACTCATTCCAATTAAAAGGTTTGGATTTAAGATAAAAGAATACGTTTTCATTTTCGTAAACACTATCACTGAATAAGAACTTTTTCTTCCTCTCATCAGTAATACGCCAGGCAGAACTTGCATCAGAGCTACCAATGTCGACTTCGCGCATGGCTCGCTTCCATGGTAAAAACCGAAATTTAACATCAATGCTACTTTGTAAAAATGCTTCTTTAACAACCGTTGATATAGGCCCACTGTCTGATAGGTTTTCTGAAATTAAGGGAGACCACTCACCCGTTGTAACAATGACTGTTTCTTTTGGTGTGGCTTGTGAGTAGCTAATAAAAGCAAAAGTAAGCCAGAAAAAAATGAGACGTTTTTTGGCTAATATTAGTGCGCGCATGAACGAGGCTTCTCAATAGTATTTTTTTCATTACGGCTAAGTATTGTGCAAAATGATTTTTATTTCTAGTGGATGGATAAAAACAGCGATTAATAGGTGTTGTTTTATTAATCTAATTGCTCAATTATTATTCGTTAATTATTCACAGAAACTGTGGATAACTTCCTTGATAACTTATTTTAATATCTCTATAGCCCAGTTATTAAAAGGGTTCTGAACTAAATGCTTAATTATTACACACAGGTCACAAACTTAGTGATAGCTGACTGTAATTTAACCTATTTATCTTCTTGGATTTTTTTACTCGAAATTCCTAAACTCATCATTTATTATGAGTCCTTCATAATTTTAATACGCTACCAAAAATTCACTAGGGCATTTAATAAGCATGCGTCGGACTGATAAAAAAATAGATAACAATGTAAGGAAAGCACTTACTATTGCCTGCGACACGGCTTTAGAGAGTGTAGAGGGCTTTAAATGGCTGACCCATACGGCTAGTTACGATTGTTTCCCCGGTAGTTTGTTAGTGATTTGCGTTTTTGATACAGCTGAAGCACTCGATAAGGCGAGAGATAAAGAATTAGAAACGTATTTTCGCAGGCTTATTCAGGGCAATTTATTAAAAGTGGGTGTGAAATTTAAAAATGTACTGAAGCAAATACGCTTTGATACAGAAGAAGATTGTGATCGAGAAAATGACGGTAACTGGAAAGAGCGGATCGCAAACTATAAGCCACTTTAAAGTAAACGGTCGATGTTAAGTCTTAGTCAGCGCTGTAAGGCGTAGCGTTATAAATTATTTGCTTTGCCCATTCTGATTGCTATAACTAAAGTGTAGACGTTTGCGAGTCTATGTTGATGTATAGTTTATATAATGATGAGGTAATAATAATGACAGCAGATATTTATAGTAGTCCAAGTGCTAATCTCGATGCAGGCGATGGGACGGTTGAACCGCTTACGATTAACCAAATTCTCTTTTCATTTAAGGGGCGCATAGGTCGCAAAGCCTATTGGTTATCTTTTTTAGGCATGATGGTCGCACTTTTCGCAGTAATATTTGTGCTTAGCCTTGCGGGTGTCGGTGAAGATGTTCTTGGGCTTGTAACATTGATAATATATATACCTATTATTTGGATGTCATTGGCCGTGCAAATAAAACGATGGCATGACCGGAATAAGTCTGGTTGGTGGGTTTTGATTACTTTAATACCTGTGATCGGCTCGATCTGGGCACTTATCGAAAACGGTTTCTTAGCCGGAGATGATAATCAGAACAATTTTGGTGCTCCGTCTAGCTAATTATAAATAAAGATCTTGTGGGGCAGGTTCGATTAGTCTGAGTACTAATCGAACCTGCCCTTATTAGTTTTACAAACACCTTAATTAGTTCAGGGCATTGTGAGTATTTAAGAGCCATTACCTAGTGAGCTGGAATGGCTAGACTATGACGTTAAAGGATTTATAAATAAATGGATGTAATATTAAAATTTAGTGTCTCACTACTTACCTTAATTGTTTTAGCTGGTTGCGGAACGATTTACCATTCCAAAGATGATTATATTCCGGAAGGCTATAGCGAACATAAGATATCCACAACTGAATATAGAGTAATTTTTGAAACATATGGCTATGAATACTGGGAGGAACTCGAGGCGTTCTTGTATCTTCGTGCCGCTGAAATTGGGGCCGAAAATGGTTATCAGTATTTCTCTGCTACTGCATTGAACCGTGAAACTGAATTAAAGGTAATTCGAAAACCTGAAGTAGTAGGGGCTAACACTGTTGGACGCATGGGCATAACAAACCAATCTAATGTTTTAATTCCAGCACATGACTTTGAATTTAATATCAGGAGAGTGGCGGCCAATTTCCATTACTCTAATAAGAAATCTCTTGGGTCTAATACGGTTAGTGTTATTTTAGAGTCAGCAAATTAGTTGAACATAGTACTCTTCGTCTCCTTCTTACTTGATGAATATTTGGTGTGAAAAAAAGCGTATTTAAAGCTTAATTATTATCACTTTTTATTGACCTTTATTAACTCTATTGTACTAGCCATCTCTTACACTTTAGTTATGTGGAGCAATGAGCTAGGGTTATATTGACGTAAGAGATCATTGGTTCAAATTATTTAAGATCAATAATGTGGAGTAAATAATAATGAAAACAATAATATTTATTTTTATTAGCTGTTGGTCAATGCTTTCTTTTGCCTCTGATGAGGTTTTAGAAGAGCTGACACCGACTGAAGATCAAATTCTATCGAGTGTCGGTAATAAAGCGGCCGATATGGTTTCTCAGCGCTTAATGGACACCATGGTCGGAGATATTAAGAGAGTAGGGGTTGCTGAGGCTGCACGAGGCTGGAGTAAATCTGTCGGTTTAATTAATGACACTGCAAACTCTTTTAATATGGGAATGAAAATTAGAAGGCCTACCTACCAATACAGAAACCCGATTAATAAGCCTGATGAGCTAGACAAAGTGGCTTTAGATTTTTTTCTGAGCAGCGAATCTGAAGGCAAAGAATACTTCGCGCGTAAAGTAAAGAGTGACGATGGTTACCGTTATTTATACTTTCAACCGATGTATGTAACGGGTAAGTGTCTTTTATGCCACAGTGAAAATATGGCTGACGACGTAAAAGCTGTGCTTCACGAGAAATACCCTAATGACCTTTCTCAAAATTTAGAATTGGCTGCATTACGCGCCGTGATCCGGGTTGAGCTTCCACAGTCGGCTATAAAGTAAATGTTTTTAGTTTAAGTGAGATAGATATGAAACGCTTCAGTGTTAATGCATTATTACTTTGCACCTTAACCGCGCTACCGCTTCATTCAAATGCTGAAACAGTGATGGCTGATAAAGCGTTGCACGAAGCACGTTCATTAGTAAAAACGTATGGGAGCAATTTAAAAGCAGCACTTAAACCTGCGATAAAAAATGGTGGCCCTGTTAATGCGATTAACGTGTGTAATCTCGAAGCAAGACCCATTGCAGATACACTTTCTGCTAAATCAGATTGGAAAGTAAGTCGCACCTCATTAAAGGTGCGTAATGCAGATAATACGCCTGATCAATGGGAGTTGATGACGCTTTTGCAATTTGAACAACGCAAGGCGGCGGGTGAAGATGTAAAAACAATGGAGCATTCAGAGCTTATTACACAAAATGGCCAGTCGGTTTATCGTTATATGAAGCCAATACCTACTGCAGGCTTATGTTTGAAATGCCACGGTACTGAATTAGGCAATGAAGTGTCAGCAAAACTCGATGAGTTATACCCTTATGACCAAGCGGTTGGTTTTAGTGAAGGCGATATTCGCGGTGCCTTTTCATTGAAGAAAATTAAATAGTCTTTAGAGGGATGTGAATCAAGTGTGATTCACCTTTCTTTCTTGCTTTATTCATCGTCCATCGTCCATCGACAAAGAGGGTAGAAGGAACTAGCATTAGAACTAAAGTCGGCATAGTGATGGAAAGCCAAATATGAAGCGTGAGTACTTGTGTTTAAGCGTTATTTTTACGCTTTGTCTTTATGTTTGCCTATTAAGTCGCGCTGCATATGCTCAAGAGTCAGATGATGTACACGTAAATGATGCCTATTTGGATGTGATGTCACTTTATGCTCAGGAGCCGATACCGCCAGCCCCTGAACATGTCGCTGAAGTATCTTTTGGTAAACTATTGAAGGAATGGACGCCCCCGATTAAAGGAAATTGGTATCCACGCGAAAGACTACGTAGACGTTATTCTGAGGCTACCCAAAACCTAAATGCTGAATCAACATTATTGGTAATGCATTTTCCTGATCGCCTAGTAGTCGATGGTGATTATATACAAGCACTGCACTGGAGTTATACCGTTTGGGGTTTATCAAAAAATGGAAACCCAGTTAATGCGCCAATAGAAGAATGGTTGAACCTGGTTATTGATAAAGGCAGAGTTGCTCCTGAGCATTCTGGGTATGTGGATAGTGGGGTAGAAATCACTACTTTGTTGCTGGAAACCTATATACGTCTTTATCCTGATGCCTCTAGCAATACGCCTTTTTTGTTGAACTATCTGGAGAGAATGAAACACTACTCACCCGCTATGTTCGATAAGGTTTTAAAAAATATTATTGATAATTCAACGGTATTTAAGGATACAAAAACGCTAGGTATACTTTTTATTAGTTTAGGTCGAGCCACATTAGGCAATGATATATCTTCTCTGTATACACCTTCCCCTTCCTTTATCGAGCATCTTCCCCGGAATGAATTTCATGTAGGTATTGTTGAGCCTGGTGAATACGTTGATTGGGTGAAAAATACAATTAAACCTGAAGATCTTGAAGCGTTTAAATTTCCATTTCCTGAGTCTATTGCGTCAGATTCAGACTACCTTCGAGCATTGCATTGGAGTTATGTTGTATGGGCGTTGGCAAAAAATGATATGCCTGTTAATGCACCTGTATTAACGTGGTTAAACAACATTGTGGCTATGAAGTGGGATCAGGATACATCTCATCGTAGTTATTATGGCTTGGGGGGCCTTGCTGCTGTTTTACTGGAAACCCATCTCTTAATGGCGCCAACACAAGAGAAGGGGGTAAAGCATATGTTGCAGAGCTTTAGGGGGGACGGTTTGTTGCCCATGAGCAAGCTCAAAATTGATGTATACGAAGACTTATGGGGACGCACGCTTTGTCCTCGCGGCATTCTCAATGACGAAAAGGGTTTGTTAGTTTTATTACTCAATATTGATGAAGTTGTAGGCAATGATTTAGAGCGCTTACGACTGCTATTGAAGGGGATTCAAGACTGCACTTCAAGGCAAGGGTTAGATTTGAAAAACCTTTGGCCGCCTGAAGCTTATGATAAAGTTGTTGAACTTTCAAAGAACAAACTACCAGGAAGTTACGAGCCTAGAAACCAGACTAGTATTCGTCAGATTGCTTGGGATTTTCGTCTTCGTGGCTATCATGATGTGATGTCTCGGGAAGTAGCCTTGACAATGACCCAGTATAAAAAACGTACGCTTGCAGATATTTATGTTGAACGCTACCAGTATGTCTGGTTCTCTAGTTGGATTCCTGTTTTGCTATTATTATTTGGCTCGCGACGAAGGGTTGGCGTAGCTATCTTTAGTGCGGGAGCTTCTACATCGCTTTTTGTTATTATATTTTTCTGTGCGACTATCGCAGGCCTTGGTCATAATACCGCTAACATATCAGGATTTTTAGGTGTGCTGGAATATTGCTTCCCCTTTTATGGAATAGCGATTGCTTTTTTATGGCTTGGAGGTCTGCGACATATCGTTGCTCAGTACTGGAGGCAGGGTAGCCATTAACGATCAAAACAGACATTTGACCTAAATTTTAGACCAAAAAGTACTATCCACACTAAAAATAAGAGGTTTACATTGACTGACAAACTACTTTTTGCCTTGTCCGATATAGCAACAGATGCCCATACGCGCATTCAACAAGACTTTAAAGAGATTGACCCCATTGTAGGGGTTAATCGAAGTATGCGGAAAAGTGGTATTCCCGCTGATGCAATGACCATTGACTGCTTGAAAACCGGAAAACGGATTATTCTTATACTGCATGATCAGAAACCGGAGATTATTCGTTATCAATTTGCGTTTAAAAATAAAGATCCAGATGATGAATTTGAAGAAATTCCATTTAATGAGCTAACAGCAGGTAAGTTATACCGCTGGATTAGAGACTATTTTCAGGGAGCACTCCAAGCGTGATGCGCTGGAGTGATCAGGTTATTCCGTATCGCTTTTGGCAAACTGTTTGAGATAATCATCAGCCATCTTCCAGTCATTATCCGGGTCGATGGTATAGCTGAAAGGCCGAGGGTTAGCTTCTGAATCAATTATTCTCTTTATGTGCTCATCGGCTTCCGCTGGGTTATATACACGAAACAATAATTCGCGGGTTTTACGCCAAGTGATTCTGGCTAAGGGTATTGTGTTACCGTTGGTCAATAAGTTAGATTCAACTTGCTTACAAAAAGGTTCTATTTCTTTTGCTTCATTATCTAGCGTTAGGCCGTTTTCATCTTCCGTTTCTAAATCTAATATCAGTGATAACTGCCAGCTAAACAACTGACGCTGCGCCTGATTCAGAGCAGCTAATGAAGTATTCACTGCTGCATAGACCTGCGCCCCTTCATCTTCACGCTGTACTACGGTATAGGATGGTTCTGGCGCTAAAAATTTTGAACTGGTCATGTTAGGTCTCCTGCCTTGTCGTATTCAGCGAAAATTTACTCTGTAATTTTTCGGCTGATTATACTGCCTATGAATAGCCGAGACCACCTATCGTTACCGCAATAGGTATAGACAAACATCTATTAATGTTACTTGACTTGCTTCAACGAAAACGGTAGTAAAACAGTAACATGAACTTCTTCATTTTCTTCGCGATGTTCCAGTTGTATTGTGTTGTCATAGTGGCGAATTAGGCGTTGACGTAAATTTCGAAGACCTGTGCGGGTTGATGGTATAGGGCCTTCAAGTGTTGAATCAACCCAGCACCCCGTATTAGATACGCGAATATGAAGACTTGAATCGGCATCGCCTGTAATCATTACTGCAATCTGTAAAGTATCCCCCTGTGTCAGGGTAGATGTTTGGCGCCCATATTTAATGGCATTTTCAATAAGTGGTTGTAATACAAAGGCTGGCATCAGAAATGTTTTGAGTGCAGGGTCAACGGATACCTCGACTTGCAAGTTATCACCACTGCGGGCTTGTTCCATTTTCAAGTATAAATATAAGGTTTCAAGCTCCTCACTTAGCTGGTGAATTTCAGTAGAACCACGCATTAAGGTTAGTCGACAAAATTCAGCTAACACCGTAATCATTTCTCTGGCTGTTGTAGAATTCGTTCTAATGGCTCCGCGAATAGAGGTGAGTGAATTAAATAAAAAATGAGGATTAATCTGATAACGTAATTTTTCTAAATCAGCCCTCTCAGCATCGTGGCGAGCGTCTGCTTCCATTCTTTTTTGTTCTTCAAGTTCAATTTCAAGTTGATGTTTGGCTGCTAGCGTATCATTTGCTTGCAATGCTTCGGTTAGTGATAACTGCAATCGTCTATTTCCATACCATAGTGAAATAGATGAAATACCGAGCAATAAGGGCACAATAATAGCAATTAGGTTACCGATAACTATGGCGGGAACCCCCTCGCTTAAGAAGGGCGGTAGCACTAAAAACACACTGCAAATACAACAAACCAATATTGATAATGAGGAGACGATTAATAATGTACGATGGGTTGTGGTAGTCGTCGCTATGATCACAGGTACAAATGAAAGCACAGCCGATGCCGCAAATATTACAGGCACCACTGATGCAAAAAAACCAATGGTTAATGCGGCTATCCAACTAACAATACATGTAACGGTTACGGCAGCGCTTACGTTGCCTTTTGCAATAAAGCGGCGAGCCATATCGAGAGTAGGTAAAACAAAAATAGCCAATACGGAAGGAATTACAAGGCTTTGGGGGTCATCAAAATGCCATGCAAAATAAAATAAAGTAGCAATAATAATAACGCAGGTGACTTCAAACCCCGCAGCGATATAACCGAGTAGTTTTATATTAAAGTTGAAATGGTTTAAATATGTGCCCCTCTGAGTTTGCATAATAAGTGTATTACCTCTTTCTACTTTAATTTTCATCCTTTCATTTTATTTAATAGTATCGAATAAAAAATAAGATATTCTTGATCTGGGTTCAGGGAGGATTAAACCATTTGTTGTTTAATCAGAAGAAAATAATACTTATTCGTGACACTTATTGGCTTGTGACTGTATGAATATCACCGCAATTATAGTTGATGATGAACCGTATGCTCGTGATGATATTAGCGAGTTATTGCTTGCTCATCAAAATGTTAGGGTTGTCGGAGAGGCGGCAACGCTAGATGAAGCTAGAGCTTTACTCACTTTATATAAACCTGATCTCGTATTTCTTGATGTTCAGTTATTAGGCGGAAATGGCTTTGAGCTAGTGCCTGATATTCCACCAACAACAGACGTTATTTTTGTGACTGCTTTTGAACAGTATGCCGTAAGAGCATTCGAAATTAATGCCCTTGATTATCTTCTTAAGCCTGTGAGTGATGAGCGTTTAGCCTCTTCTATTCGTCGTATTCAAAATAAAAAGGTCCATGAAGATAAGGGCGAAAAACTAGCGGATAATCTAGGGCATTCGTCTCTGTTTAATTGTGATGACCGTATTTTAATAAAAACAGAAAGAGAACAACGATTTGTAATAATTAGCGAAATTACCGCTATTACTTCAATTGGAGGTAATTACACCAAAGTTCACCTTAAAGATAATACATCTATTATTTCTCATAAAACATTCAAAACTTGGGAGCAATTATTACCTGAGAATGTGTTTCTACGCATTCATCGTATGGTGATTGTTAATCTTAATGATATTGACCGAATATCGGTAGATATTTCTGGTGGGCATCAGGTTCATCTTTTGGGTTATGAAGAATCTTTCAGTGCAAGTCGACGCATGCTGCCGAAATTAAAGGCGCGTATTGAAGAGCAATCCCTAAGCTAGCCACTTCTTTAACCACTCCTCATCTATTTGCTACCACTAAACACAAGATAGTTGTTTATGGGCCTGTCATGCGGGACTCTGAAAGTGTGTTTATAAGGGGAGTAATGTAATGAATCAAAATAGTCATAGATGGGTGAGATCACTTCGGAAATATATCTTGTTAATGTTTCTTCCTATTGTCATTGCGGGCTGTAGTGGAGACGAAGGAGAGACCAGTAATTATATATCTACTGAGCCTGACCTAGGAAGTGCCGAGCAACTGGTTAGTGCTATTTCACTAGATAATAATACCGTATTACTTACTTTAACAGGCGCAGCAGGAGATGGTGCAGAAAATCCTTCGTATTATGAAATTAACCGAGCGCCATTATGTCAGGGTGATGAGTCTCAGTCTGCTCGCTTAATCGTAACGGGTGTGATGTTAAATGAAAGTCGTACTCACGTTACATTAACAACTAACCCTCAATGGGAAACAACATACAGTATTACAGTCACAGGTATAAACTCTGCTTCTGGTGAGGCACTAGTGCCTGCAAATAATGCGCCGCATTTCCGTGGTACAGCGCCTGATGGTGATTTGCTTGATAGTGACAATGATGGGCTTTCGGATGCCGAAGAGCAGTTTGGTTGGGCGGTAAGAATAGGACAGGCTAATGAAAATCAGCTTTGTCGAGATGTGACTAGTGATCCATTAATAAGTGATAGTGATGGGGATGGATTAAGTGACGCAGAAGAGCAAAATCTACTGACTGATCCAAGAGATGATGATTCAGATAGCGATCAGTTGACTGATTTTGAAGAGGCAAAATATTTTTATAGTAACCCTTTATCTCAAGATAGTGATGGTGATGAATTAAGTGACGGTGACGAGGTAAGACTGTACGGGACATCGCCAATACTAATTGATACTGATGGCGATCAAATTAGTGATAAATCTGAAATTCTGGTTGCCAACCGCAATGCACGTGTTGCTGATATACCTGTACCGGCCATTGAAGTAGGCGAAATTAACCTTCAGCTTGATGTGCGGTTTTCGGAAGTGACATCATCTGAAACCAGAGACCTCGAAACAAAAAGTGTTAGTTCAACCTTAGTTCAAAGTGAGCGTCAAGAGTTTAGCAAAATGAACTCAGCTACACATGAGGCCTTTGCCAAAATATCAGAAAGCCATGAAGTGTCTGTAGGAATTGAGTTGGGTTTGAGCCTTGAGAGTATTGCAAAGGGTACAGGATCAAAAAATTGGACGGTGGGTTATGAGGGCGGTTGGACCGGAACGTGGGCGACTCAATATACCGATACTTCATCAGAGGAAACACAACAATCGTTTGAGCAATCGCGCAGCACCGATGTGGAATTAACTGAAGGGGCTACGGTGTCTCGTGAGGTCGTTGGTGCGAATATGCAGGTGGCTCTTTACATTAAAAATGATAGTGATTTGGCCTACAGAATTAATGATTTACAGGTCACTGCACTAATACAAGATCCACAGTCGCCTACTCGACTGATTCCTCTTGCTACTTTGTTACCTGACAGCGAACCTTCACAGGGCTTTACGCTAGGGCCTATGATCTCTTCGAGGGGCCCTATTATTATGTCAAACGACACTATTTATCCTAAGCTGGTCGAGCAGTTAATGAAAAACCCTCGCGGTTTGGTTTTTGCCATATCGAATTACAATATTGTTGATGAGCTAGGGCGGGATTTTGCTTTTAGTTCACAAGAAATTGTTGAACGCACGACTATGGTCTCTATTGATTTTGGAACGGCTGATAATGATGGTGATGGGCAGAGTGACTTTACTGAATATAAGCACGTAGCTACAGGCTTAGGGAGAGTAATTGATACTAATGGTAATGGCATGTTGGAAGAGGGTGATCATAGAGTAGTGTTTGATGAAAATGGCAAGCAAGTTGGAATCACCCTAAGAGATGCGCTGGGGGCCATTGGTCTTGAACACTATAAAGAAGAAAAAACACCGTCTTCTAGCTTGAGCTACAAAGATCGCAATGAAAGTTATTCAACGATTGTAAATAGCCATGGCGTAGAGCGAATATACCGTGTGCGTGGTACGGCTTATCAAGAAGGTGCGCCTAATTCATGG
>JADGDV010000052.1 GCA_016744695.1 Hahellaceae bacterium | reverse complement strand
GACTACGAAGTTCTAACATTCTCCGACACGGACTTGCACCGTATTAATAACACGCCTTCACGGGCGCACTCCAAGCCACGAAGTGGCTGATGCAACATGTTCTGGTTATGAGTCACTAGCCTAGTCCAAATGTAGATTTATAAATATTCATAGCCATTTCAATATCTGCGTCACTAATTAGCTCTAAACCTTGAACATTGCTACTCACTATTTTGATGCCTGACTCACTTTTTGAAATACTATATCTACTAACCAGATGTAGAGCTGAATTGATCTCTGATGCATTTGGTACGCAATGCTCTTTCGCATCAACACTCCAAATTAATGCAGCCAAATCAACATCTACACTTGCCTCAAAGCTACCCAGTATCATATCTCTAATGTATTCGATCATATTGATATTAAAAACTCATAACAGCTAATTCTACGACACAACATGATAGATCACATTGACGGCTATCACATTCAACAAAAAACACTAACCACAATAAAATCAAAAACTTAAAAACAAACCAATCAACTAATTTATTTATAATGCGTCATCATGTCGCATATCTAGTATTTTTATAACACAGTGATCATATAAATAAACACAACAAATTCAATAGCATAGATTCTTTCACAACCTAAAAAGCGACACTAAGTCGTATATCACACGATAATGAAGAACAAATATAACTTTTAATGACCTACAAAATTAACCTTTCCATCTTTTAAAACGTTACAAGGTTTTACTTTATACATCCAAAAAAAATTTCCCCCTCCCCTATTAAGAGAAGGAAAATATTTTAATAAAGCCGGCCATTTAGCTCTATCTCCGTAAGATACAAACGCATATCTAACTCAAACTGATGATAATTGGGTTCCATATAGTTACACAGTTTATAGAATGCTTTGTTGTGCTCTTTTTCTTTTAAGTGTGCTAATTCATGCACTGAAATCATTCGTAAAAATTCTAAGGGTGCTTGTTTAAAAACGGATGAGATCCTAATTTCATTCTTTGATTTTAATTTCCCACCCTGCACTCTTGAAACAAAGGTATGCAAACCCAGAGCATGCTTAACTACATTAATCTTATCATCATATACAACCTTACTTATCGGTTGGGACTTCCGAATATACTCATTCTTAAGTGATTGAATATAGCTATAGAGTGCTCTATCTGAGCGAATATTATGAGCACCAGGGTAGCGCTGCAGTAAATAATCACCTAACTTACCCTTATCTATCAATAGACTAGCTTGATTTTTTATATTATCTGGATAGCCCATTAGGTATTTCAGTTCGTTCATGTTCATTCTTTATTCATAATTCCAGTAAAAAAACACATCATATTTATGACGCTGTTCACAAAATATTAAAACATTATTCACAGTAACCTATTTTAACAAAAAACGTTCCTATTTTAACAATGACTAACCACTTGAAAGGAAGCTTAATAACGCCATTGGTGCGCTACCACTCAAGTTAAACCCTTAGCAACATGGAAATTTAACTCGCACACCAGTGAGGATAACCGTTAATTATAATAAAAATGGTTACCTTTCATACTCTAACAAAAAAGCATGAAAATCAGAGGACTGAATAACAATGAAAACAACAAACTTTAAACTCAACCCCATACGTGCTGCCGTAATTGGTGCAGCATTAATGGCAGTTAACGGTGCTGCAATAGCTGCCCCTGTCACTAAAACTATCGACTTCTTATGCCCTTTCCCAATCATTGGCGACCAGCTTGTAAGCGCACAAATTACAGCTGACTTCCCTGAAGTATTAGAACTTGATGAGAATGGCGAAGCCGTTTTACCTTCTGTATTTATTGACACCATCAACACGATTGCTGAAAAGGGTAAGCTAGGCCTATCTCTTGTTGACGCAGAAAAAGTAACAGGTACTGCTACTAGTATTAACACTTTTCATACTGTTGCGGGTGACATTGACAACACCACACTCCTAACAATTGTGCCGACAACAGTCCCTACTGACACAGCGGGAACATTTGACGTACCTGCAAACGGTAACGCACCTGCACAGACATTTGATACATCTCATGAAGGTACAGTAACACTTAGTGTTGATGACCTTGTTATGGACCTAACCAATTATACGGCGAATGGCACCATTGCAACTGCACCTGTAGGTCAGTTTGTAGCAGACTGTGCATTGGCTGAAGGCGAAGATAATGTATTAGTAAGCTTTGAAGTAGATAGCGGGATAGTCATTATTCCAGAGATTCCTGCTGACATCGAAGTTAACCCAACATCAGCTGAATTTGGTATTCTTCAATTAGGTCAAACAGCGTCCAAGACAATCACTATCTCAAACATTGGTGAATTAGACCTAACTGTAACAAACATCAGCATTGAAGGTGCAGATGCCTCTGCATTTATTGTAGACACACAGTGTGATGTTATTTCAGGTCTTTCATCGTGTGATTTCACCGTAACGTATATTGCTTCTGAAGAAGGACTACAGAACGCAACACTAGTAATTGCTTCAACAGACGAAGACGAAACAACTGTAGAAGTTGCATTAAGCGGAACAGGTGAAGTTGAAGTTTTTCCAGAAATTGAAGTAGCAGCGACTAGTCTTGATTTTGGTGAAATTGATGCAGGTACAAGTGCAGCCAAGACCATCACCATCAACAACGTAGGTGGCGCAGCATTAACAATCTCTGGTCTTGAAGTTTCTGGTGCAGAATTTGTTAAAACTGCAGACAACTGCACAACAATTAATGCAGGTTCAAGCTGTACTGCTGAAGTAACTTATACTTCAACTGTTGGTGCAAGCACAGGCTCTGTAGAAATCACTTCTGATGATGCAGATGAGCCAAGCACTTTGGTTTCATTAACCGGTTTTGGTAAAGAAGAGCCAGTAGACCCTTGTGTTGCTGACCCTGAGCTAGAAGAGTGTCAAGACCCTGTTGATCCAGGTCCAGGTGTTTTGTTGAACTTTGATGTGAATGGCAGCTCTTATATTGCCGCTAACCACGGAACCATTCCACTAAACGGCATAATCACTAACAACTTTGATCTACTTGCCGGTACATTTACAGGCGACTTACTACTTAACCCAACAAAAGGTAGCTTTGAGATTATCCAAGGTTGGAAGCAATACTTAGCCACTGCACATATTGAATTTGAGCCAGTAGGAGAAACTACAGGAACATTGATTGATGGTAAGCTAACAGCAACTTCTGTTGCCTACGTTAAACTTCCAAAAGTAACAAAAACAATGTTTGGCTGGATTAATTGGAAAATTGGTGGCGGGTCAGATTGCCGTACTAAAGACCCTGTTACATTCACAATCAACTCTCTAGATGGTGAGCGATTTAACCCTCTATTAGGCGGCAAAGTAACTGGTTCTTACTCTATGCCAAAGCTTGAGAATTGTGGTTTATTAACAAGCATTCTTAGCTCTAAAATGAAAGGTGAAGGCAACACAATTGAATTAGATATGCTGCCAATCCTTGATTAAATGCCCTAGTCTCACTTACCTCGCTTCAGGCCGGGTATGCTAAGACACTTTTAAGCGCTTACTGTAAATGTAAGCGCTTTTTTTTTACCCAAAATTAATATAATTAGCAAATAGCCACTCAATGTATTAGTTATTTTGTACCACTAAGTTATGACGCCGTTCACAATTATTAATGCCCGCCTTCACACTAACCGATTTTAACAAAGAAAGTGCCTATTTTAACAATGACGAATAAGCAAATAAATTGCCTAATCAATTCCTGCAACACTATTGGTACAAATATACTCAAATAATAAAAAGTACCGAACCAAGGCCCTAGTATGGATAACCCTAATATCAACTAAAAAAATAATATAACGATAAACTAGGACTGAAACCATGAAGAACAATAGCTTTAAAGTAAACTCAATTCGCACAGCAGCAATGAGTGCAACATTATTAGCCGCTAACGGTATTGCAGTGGCCGCTCCTGTAAGTACAACGCTTGAATTTGAATGCCCGTTCCCTATTATTGGCTCCCAAACAATCATTGCTCAAATTTCAGCTGATATTCCCCAAGTAGTTGACGTGAGCGAGACGAATGCAGTTGGTCCTATTCATATAACTACAGTTAACATAGTTCCCGACAAAGCACGCCTAGGACTTGGAATTGTAGATGCAACAAAAATTACTGGCACAGCAACAGCTATAAACAACATTCATTCAGTATCAGAAGATCGCCCTTTAATCGCTGTATTAGACCTTGAACCTACAGCCGTTCCTACTGAAGTTGGTCCATTTAACTTACTTGCAGAAGGAAATGCACCAATAGTTACCGTTGATGAATCTCACGTTGGAGAAGTAAGCATTACTGTAGATGACCTAGTTTTGAACTTGGTTAACTACAAAGAAAACGGCTCTATCGCGCCAGCACCTATAGGCGAGTTTGAAGCTGATTGCGCTTTAGTTCCAGGTCAAGATAATACACTGGTAACTCTTGAAGTCGTTAACGGCGGCATCATCGATCCACCTCCTCTTGATCCAGCAGATATACACATTGATGTTGAAGCAATTGACTTCGGCACGGTTAAAATGGGTGACCCTGCAATAACCAAAACAATCACAATCACCAATGAAGGAGACCTTGACTTAGTCATCTATAGCGCCGGCCTTACTGATGGCGACACGGCATCATTTATCGAAAGCCACGCATGTACCA
The DNA here is from genome assembly GCA_016744695.1 of Hahellaceae bacterium. Taxonomy (GTDB): domain Bacteria; phylum Pseudomonadota; class Gammaproteobacteria; order Pseudomonadales; family Oleiphilaceae; genus Alkalimarinus. The sequence goes on along the minus strand of JADGDV010000052.1, from coordinate 10,103 downwards.
CTATCGCTAAAGATGCAAGTTGTACAATAGAAGTTACTTACCTTGCTGCTAATGCCGGAACTAAGAATGCAACGATTGAAATCCAATCTAACGATGAAGATGAGTCTACAGTTCCTGTAACGCTTACTGGTACAGCAGACATTGAAGTACCGCCAGTATTGGAGATAAGCTCTAGCTCTATCGATTTTGGAACAATCCTACCAGGTGCGTCTAAAACTGAAACAATCACTCTTAGTAATATAGGTGGCGAAGCACTTACCGTTTCAACAGTCGATGTTGCCGGCTCTGAATTTCTTGTAGAAAACGATTGTACTGGTGCTGCAATCACACCTAACTCAGACTGTACTACTAATATCACTTACACAGCAGTAGAAGGAATAAGCACAGGAAGTGTAAGTGTTTCTTCTGATGGTGGTAATGCTAGCGCTTCATTAACAGGCACTGGGAAAAAAGATGACCCGATCTTCTTTGAACTCGGCTATACCTTAGCAGGTGACACCTACATAGCAGCAAGTAGGGCTACAGTACCACTAAGCGGTCTTATCGATGCCAAACTTGACGCTGTAAGCGGCAACTTAACTGGCGGCATGACTCTTAACCCTACTTCAGGAAAATTTGAGATTATAAAGGGCTGGAGCAAGTATTTAGCTACAGCACAAATTCAGTTTGAGCCTGTAGGTAGTGTTGTAGGAACGTTAGTCGACGGTAAACTGCAAGCAACTACCTCAGCTTATATCAAGCTTCCTAAAGTAACCAAGACAAGGTTTGGCTGGATTAACTGGACAATTGGTGGCGGCAAAAATTGCCGCACAGCAGAGCCTGTTACATTCAACATAAGCACTATTGACGGTGAAGAATTTTCACCACTACTAGGCGGTAATGTTGTAGGTGAATATACTTTACCTAAACTTCAGAACTGTGGTCCATTAACCGCTATCTTAAACCTTAAGATGGCTGGTCCAGGTAACACAATTAACTTAAACCTAGCCCCAAACTTGTAGTAATCTTTATAGCCTTACTTACCAAGCATCAGGCGGGGTAAGAAATAACACCTCAAAGCGCTTGTTATTTTGTTTTTAGCAAGCGCTTTTTTATACTTAATGCACAACAATTCCACCTAAAAATTTACCTTTACTTTTATGTCTACTAACCAATTTTTAAAGGCCCCGGATAACTCACTTTATATCTATCATGCACTATTCACTTAGAATAAAAACCTCTACAACAGCCGATATACGTAGGCTCACTGCATTTTTATTTAAAACTCATTTTCAAGTAGAATAGAGTTTATTGTAATTTTGTACATAATTATTATGACACCGTTCACAAATTTTAAAAGCACGCTTCACAGTCGCCGATTATAACAAAAAAAGCGCCTATTTTAACAATGACTATTTCACCAAGAAAAAGCCTAATAAAGACATTAGCGCATCATTTATCAATCTCAGAATCATGAGGGATGAAATACTCAGATAGTGTGTTAATAACAGGGCTCACCATACTGTCGTAAAAATACACTTGGTAACCCCAAAAACAAATAAAACAATGCTCTTCAAGGAGAATTACAATGAAAGGCCTGAATAAAATTACATTAATTGCAGCCATCGCTGCGGCATCCTCAGCTCAAGCAGAAATGGTTTCTATGGACGAAGCAGCAATGAGCGAAGCAACTGGTCAAGCTGGTATTACAATTGATATCAATGCTGCAGATATCAAAATTGGCGCTATTGATTATAAAGACCAAGGTTTCTTATCAATTAAAGGTGTGCACCTGACTGGTAGCCAAAACGCTTTTGGTGTTGCTGGTGGTGATGGCATTTTAAACGACATTCAAATACATATTGATGTTGCTGGTGCAAATCTCGACCTAGGCAGAACAAAGTTTGGTGGAACACTACTATCTCAAACAGCAGCTATTAGTACAGGCCAAGCAAATGGTAATTACGTTGCTCCAGTAATTAATGATGGTGACCTTGTTATCTCAGCGCTTACAGGTGATCTAAGCAACTTACTTCGATCAGTTGATTTCGGTTTAAGTATCGACTCTGTAGGCCTAGGTAAGTCAACAGACGCACCAGGTGCTGTAGTCGATGGCACAGTGCTAGTTCAAAACCTTAGTTTAGCAGGTTATTTAGGACCAACAGAAATAATCATTGATGGTCAAAATGGCGGTGTGAACATATCAACATATTTTAATGCTGAAGGTTCTTTAGAAATGCCATTTATGAATGTAAAAACAGATTTCGCAATCCATGACAGCCGTGGCAACACGACTACATGGTTAGCGACTCAAGACAAAGCGAACTCTACTGCTCATGCACAAATAAACATAAAACAAGGAGTAAACAGCAGCGGCAATACAGCTTTAGCGCTTGATCTTCAGAATTTTGAAGCAGATATAGATTTAGAAAACTTTACTTTAGGTAATACTCCAGCTATCGGTGATATTTACATTACTGACTTACGCATAGTAGCTCAAACTGTAATTTATGGTCACTAAATATTAAGGGTACACGCACCTTAATTGAACGTTTACACAAAAGTCACCCAATGGTGGCTTTTGTTGTCTTTACCTATATTTAATATAAATTAACAACCTAATTCATTAAGAGGGAAACGTTAAAGTGAATAACAACGCAGATTTATTAAGACATTCATGCTTGTTTGCTTTCCTGACTATATTAACACTTATCAATCCAGTATCAGCAAATGAGACTAGCGATTCAAATTCCAACTTGAGCATCGAACTTGCAAAACAAGAAGCCTTAGCTAACACAAAATACTTACTAGGCAACGTATTGCAAAAATCTAAATCACTGCAAGAAACCCATGGAGATTTTGCTCCTTATGGTGCGGCTCTATTTAAGGGAGGTGAGGTCAAATATGTTTGGCACACAAAACCTGGAAAAATGACAAATGAACCAGCCTTTAGCCTCCCCGTTCTACGTCAAGTACTGAAGTCTCAAGCGCAATCAGGAAAAATAGTTAGCTCTGCCGTCATTTACAAATATCAGAAAAAAGGCATTAAGAAATCACAGCTAACTATTGAGCTAGAGTATCAAACTGGCTTTGCACAAGGGTTTAGTACAGAAATGATAATAGATAAAAATAACAAAGTAAGCTGGGGAAATAATAAACAAGTCCCCATCGAACCCAAAGTATTTGCCTTAGAATAAACAAAGGCTGATAAAATATTAATCTATAATTAGTTTTTTTGCCTCTCTACGTATCTCGCCAGGCGTTTTTCCAGTCCAACCGCGATACGCTCTCGTAAAACTAGCCTGATCACCAAAGCCTAACTTATTAGCTATATCATTAAGAGGCATTGGTGTGTCACGCAAATAGAGGTCAGCATAGTTCTTTCTAATCTCATTACTAATTTCACGATAAGACGTACCCTCCTCTGCTAGTTGCTGACGAAGGTAACGAGAACTCATACTTAACAGCTCTGCACTCCTCTCAATACTTGTAAGACTCGGTGATTTCATAATATGCTCGCGCACTTTTACGGCATAATTATTGTGAGACTTATCTGTAACAGATTCTTCTGCTGAGTTATTTAAATGCTTATTCTGAGCAAGTGAGTAAACAACTTTTAACTTCTCTTGCTTTATCGCCTTTTTAGTCACAGGGAGCGTAATTTGATTATTTTTCGAATTAAAATTCCATCGAGAATTGGGCGCTAACGATATCCATTCAGCATCATCCATATGGGTATTAAAATCACAATCAAAACGTATAGAGTTACAAATTTTAGATGCAACTGTATAGGTACTTCCCATATAAATTTTAGCCATGAAAGAACGTGCAGCACCTACCTCCCAAGTATCACGCAAGCTTATCACTACCTCACCACTACGATGAGATACATCCATATCAAACAGCGGCAAACAAATTCGCATATGCTTAACAACCGTTTCAATTAATTTAGGTTGATCCTCACGACTTAAAAGCGTGTATCCAAATAACCCATGAACACCTAGATCTAATTGTTGACCAAATTCAAAAGCGGCTTTCTCATCATTAAGAAGCCATTCAGCCGTTTCTAATATTGGAATAACTTGGTTCATCGTAAGGTATGCATCTGGGTTATCAAGCAAGCTATGCATCATGGGGCTGTGTGCATGTATTGCTTCCTTGCTTATACCTTTTGACCTAAGAAAATTTAAGAAAAGTCCTGCATAACGAGTAGAAATTAAAGGTACGTCATAAGTTAACGCTTCCATCATGCGTACTCCTTAATTGATTTTTTAGAAGTGCTCATTACAAAAAATATAGGTACAGAATTATCCTTGTACATAAATCATCCTTAAATTTAATTCCTAATAGAATTAGGAGAGGACCAACAGCTTAATCACCACATAAGTCTAAATATGCAGCCATTCATAAAATTAAAGTACAAACGTACACTTTTATTAAATGAAATAATGTATCCACTTTATTATTTTAATGTGCATGTCTTAAGGTCTCAAAGCATAGAGAATACCTGATCACCATAGACAAAAAGACCTTAAGCAAGGACTATACTGATAGGTTATCTGAAATACAATGGAGTGTTCTAGTGGCTGAAGTGACATAATCAACCGTCATAATTGTCATTCAAAGCTAGCTTTTAACATCAAATAAAAACACAGGCGTTCACCTTTTCGATTTTAAACAATATTTATAAATGAAAATCCAAAAGATGTAGAACAAATTGAATTATATGTTCAATTAGGAGTTAAATGTTCTAAATTGAAGAAAAATAAGATAAAAGAAATATACAGTGCGGAAACTTTAAACTCTGCAAAATAAGAACATCAACAGAGTTTAAAGTAATAAAAATAATCAAATAATTGCTAAAGATATGACCCAATTCACACTTGAATATGAACCTTAGTGACCTAAATTATATCTCCTGGAATACGAACCCACCCCTCCATTAATACTCGCGCACTACGACTCATGCTTGCCTTGGTAACAACCCAACTCTCTTTTTCTTGGTTTGCTTCCGCTCCTACACGAAGCGTTCCAGATGGATGACCGAAACACACCACATTACGAGCCTCCCCTCCAGCTGCTAAATTAACTAAGGTGCCAGGAATAGCCGCTGCAGTACCTATTGCTACTGCGGCAGTTCCCATCATGGCATGATGCAACTTACCCATTGATAAAGCACGTACATGCAAATCAATATCACCAGCAGCAACCTGTTTGCCACTAGAGGTCGTATAATCTTTAGGCGGTGCTACAAAAGCGACTTTTGGTGTATGTTGACGGTTAGCCGCTTCATCAATATGCTTAATAAGCCCCATACGCACAGCACAATGAGCACGAATTATTTCAAACAACGCTAATGCATCAGCATCACCATTAATCGCATCCTGAAGCTCTATACCGGTATAACCAAGCGACTCTGCTTCCACAAAGATAGTAGGTATACCTGCGTTAATCATAGTCGCTTTAATCAAGCCTCCACTCACAACTCTTTCTGGCACCTCTAGTTCATCAACAAGGTTTCCAGTAGGAAACATCGCCCCCTCACCGTCAGCAGGGTCAAGGAAATCAACCTGCACTTCCGCTGCAGGAAACGTAACGCCATCAAGCTCAAAGTCACCGGTTTCCTGCACTTCACCACCAGTGATGGGCACATGTGCGACAATCGTCTTGCTGATATTAGCCTGCCAAATACGCACAACAGCAATGCCATTTTGTGGGATACGACTAACATCAACCAACCCACTACTAATAGCAAAGGAACCTACCGCAGCTGATAAATTCCCGCAATTCCCACTCCAATCAACAAAAGGCTTGTCGATAGAGACCTGCCCAAAGAGATAATCAACATCATGGTCGGTTTGACTACTCTTTGAAAGGATAACCGTTTTACTGGTACTTGAGGTTGCCCCCCCCATACCATCGGTCTGCTTTCCATAAGGGTCTGGACTACCAATCACACGTAATAAAAGCGCATCTCGTGCAGCACCCGGTACCTGCGCAACGGCAGGAAGGTCTTCCAAATTGAAGAACACCCCCTTACTGGTACCACCACGCATATAGGTAGCAGGAATTTTAATCTGAGCTACGTGAGCCATACTTACATCCTACTTTTATTTGTTTACTGAAGACTCTAAAAAGTCCTGTGCGAAACGCTGCAAAACACCACCTGCAGAGTAGACGGATACTTCTTCAGCGGTATCAAGACGACACGTTACTGGAACATCTACGCGCTCACCATTGCTTCGATTTATAGTCACAGTCAGCGTAGCACCGGGCGCAGGCTCACCAACTACATCAAAGGTTTCTGTTCCATCAATGCCATACGTTTTACGGCTCTCACCATCTTTGAATTCAAGAGGTAAAACCCCCATACCAACGAGATTAGTACGGTGAATACGCTCAAAACCTTCGGCAACAATAACTTCTACGCCTGCTAAACGAACACCTTTAGCCGCCCAATCTCGTGAAGACCCTTGGCCATAATCAGCACCTGCAATAATAATAAGAGGCTGCTTACGATCCATATAGGTCTCAATGGCTTCCCACATACGGGTAACCTTGCCTTCAGGTTCTATACGAGCAAGCGAACCTTGTTTAACTTCGCCATTTTCCTGAACCATTTCATTCAACAGTTTAGGGTTTGCAAAGGTCGCTCGCTGTGTTGTGAGGTGGTCACCTCGATGGGTTGCATACGAGTTGAAATCGACTTCCGGCAATCCCATTTTAGCCAAATATTCTCCGGCCGCACTTGAAGCCATAATCGCGTTCGATGGTGAAAGGTGATCGGTTGTAATATTGTCACCCAATACAGCCAATGGACGCATGCCTTTCATCGTACGTTCGCCAGCCAAAGCACCTTCCCAATAGGGAGGGCGGCGGATATACGTAGTTTGTGGACGCCAGTCATAAAGCGGGTTAACTTTTTCTCCAGCCTCTGAGGTAAGATCAAACATCGGAATATACACCTGACGGAACTGCTCAGGCTTCACACTTTCTTTGACGATCGCATCTATCTCTTCATCACTCGGCCAAATATCCTTCAACGTAATGGGGTTACCCTCTTTATCGGTACCCAATACATCCTTCTCAATATCGAAGCGAATAGTACCTGCTATTGCATAGGCGACAACCAGTGGAGGTGAAGCAAGGAAAGCTTGTTTAGCATAAGGGTGAATACGGCCATCAAAATTTCTATTGCCCGATAATACAGCCGTAGAATAAAGATCACGATCAATGACCTCTTTCTCAATCACAGGGTCTAGTGCACCACTCATTCCATTACAGGTAGTACAAGCAAAACCTACGATACCAAAACCTAGTTTTTCTAATTCAGGTAGAAGCTTGGAGTCCTCAAGATAAAGTTGAGCGACCTTAGAACCAGGCGCAAAAGATGATTTAACCCATGGCTTACGTGTTAGCCCGAGCTCATTTGCTTTACGAGCCAAAAGACCAGCGGCTACGACATTACGAGGATTACTAGTATTAGTACAACTTGTGATAGCCGCAATAATTACAGCACCATCAGGCATGAGCCCCGGTTCATTTTCTACCGTGCCAGAAATGCCTCGTGCGGCTAGCTCAGACGTTGGAACCCTACGATGAGGATTAGATGGCCCTGCAATATTACGCACCACTGAAGATAGATCAAACGTTAAGACCCGCTCATACTCAGCCTTTACAAGACTATCTGCCCACAAACCTGTTTCTTTGGCATAGTTTTCTACCAATTCAACCTGTTCAGGATCACGCCCTGTAAGCTTCAGGTAATCTATAGTCATTTCATCTATATAAAACATACCCGCTGAAGCACCAAATTCAGGTGTCATATTAGAGATCGTTGCACGGTCCCCTAATGTTAAGGCAGCAGCCCCCTCACCAAAGAACTCTAAATAAGACGAGACAACTTTTTCATTTCGCAAAAACTCAGTAATCGCTAATACAATATCTGTCGCAGTAATACCCGGCTGTCGCTTGCCCGTTAGCTCAACACCAATAATATCGGGTAAGCGCATATACGAAGCACGGCCTAGCATCACATTTTCAGCTTCTAAACCGCCTACACCAATCGCTATAACACCCAGCGCATCAACATGTGGGGTATGGCTATCTGTGCCTACCAAAGTATCTGGAAAGGCAACTCCCTCTCTAGACTGAATAACAGGTGACATTTTTTCTAAATTAATTTGGTGCATAATGCCATTTCCTGGCTGAATCACATCCACATTTTTGAAGGATGTTTTACACCAGTTAATAAAATGGAATCGGTCATCATTACGTCGATCTTCAATCGCCCGATTCTTTTCGAATGCATCTTTCTCAAAACCAGCATGCTCAACCGCGAGCGAATGGTCAACAATCAATTGAGTCGGAACAACAGGGTTAACTTCGGATGGGTCACCACCCTTTTCTGCAATAGCATCCCTCAAACCGGCAAGATCAACTAAAGCGGTTTGGCCAAGAATGTCATGACACACAACACGCGCAGGAAACCAAGGAAAATCGAGCTCACGCTTACGTTCAATAATTTGCTTAAGCGAAGCAGTAAGCAAGCTTGGGTCGCAACGTCGAACCAGGTTTTCAGCCAATACGCGTGATGTATAAGGAAGTTTTTCAAACGCTCCCGGCTCAATTTCATCAACGGCAGCGCGGGTATCAAAATAATCAAGATCGGTACCAGGCAATGGCTTGCGATATGTTGTGTTCATAATTTTTTCCAAAAAATATTATTTAATCTTTATCGTTCACTAATAGGTGCAACTTTTCTTGGCTCTGAACCAATATAATCAGCACTTGGACGAATAATTCTATTATTAGAACGCTGCTCCATAACATGTGCAGCCCAGCCCGTTAGGCGAGAACAAACAAAAATTGGCGTGAACAATTTAGTAGGAATACCCATGAAGTAATAAGCTGAGGCATGGAAAAAATCAGCATTACAAAATAGCTTTTTGGTATCCCACATAAACTCTTCACAAGCCACAGAAATGTCATACAACGAAGTATCACCATTTTCTTTAGCCAGCTTTTCAGACCATTTCTTGATAATCACATTCCGAGGGTCAGATTCACTATATATAGCGTGACCAAAACCCATAATTTTTTCTTTACGGGCAAGCATTCCAGCCATTTTCTCTTTAGCATCAGCAGGCGAGGAAAACTTCTGAATCATATCCATAGCGGCTTCATTCGCACCACCATGCAAAGGGCCACGAAGCGAACCAATAGCGGCTGTCACACAGGAATACATATCAGACAAGGTAGAGGCACAAACACGTGCAGTGAAGGTAGAGGCATTAAATTCATGTTCAGCATAAAGAATTAAAGATACATCCATCACTCGACGGTGTTGATCCGAAGGTGTTTCTCCACGCAGTAGTTTTAAGAAGTGACCACCTAGTGATGCTTCATCGGTAGTACAATCAATTTCTACATTATCATGGCTGAATTTATACCAGTAACACATGATAGCGGGGAACGCGGCCAGTAAACGGTTAGCCGATTTATTTTGCTCTGAGAAGTCATTTTCTGGCTCTAAATTACCTAAAAAAGAACAACCTGTGCGCATCACATCCATAGGATGCGTTTCAGCAGGAATACGCTGTAACACATCTTTCAATGCCTGAGGGATATCACGCATTGAGTGTAGTTCAGCTTTATAAGCTGCTAATTGTTCAACCGTAGGCAACTCACCATTAAAAAGAAGGTAGGCCGCTTCCTCAAACGAAGTATTATCAGCAAGATCAGACACATCATAACCACAATAAGTTAAGCCAGAGCCGGATTTACCCACGGTACATAACTTAGTTTCACCCGCACTTTGGCCTCGAAGACCTGCACCACTTAATTTTTTAGCTGTCATTGTTATTATCTCCCATGATTATTATTAATAAGTACGTTAAAAATTAATACGTTACTTATTTTTACCTTCACTAAACAGCTTATCTAACTTCTGCTCATAATCGTGATAACCCAAGTAATCATATAAATCCATACGTGTTTGCATGGTATCGACCACTTCTTTCTGATCGCCTTTTTCAAGGATAGATTGATATACATTTTCTGCGGCTTTATTCATCGCTCTAAATGCACTGAGTGGGTAAAGCACCATTCCAGCACCCCACTCG
>JADGDV010000022.1 GCA_016744695.1 Hahellaceae bacterium | reverse complement strand
AGGCACTGTCGAATTTGCGCGTGAACTTGCCCAAGCAGGTCATGAGTCTATCGTGATTTCTAATGGCGGTCGTCAAGTCACACGGTTAGAGGCTGAAGGCTCACTGCACATTACCATGCCAGTGCATAAAAAAGCTTTGAGTTCATTCTTACAGGTAAGGCCTATGCGGCGCTTGCTGGAAGAATTGAAAGCGGATGTTATTCATGTTCGTTCTCGATTGCCTGCCTGGATTGTATGGCTTGCATGGCGAAAAATGAATCCTGCAACGCGCCCTAAATTAATATCGACATTTCACGGTATGTATTCCGTTAATGCTTATAGCGCAATCATGGCGAAGTCTGAGCAGGTTATTTCTATCTCGGATTGTGTGAGTGCCTATATTCGAACCAACTATTCAGTGAACCCAGATAAGTTAACGAGAATATATCGAGGTTTAGATCGACATGCGTTTGGTCAGGAGTCGAGCGCTATAGAATGGAAGGCGCGTTTATTCTCGGACTATCCCCAATTCAAAGATAAGAAACTAATTCTTATGCCGGGTAGGCTTACTCGCTGGAAAGGCCAGGAGGCTTTTTTAGATATGATGAAGCAACTGGTTGCTATAGATTCCAGGTGTCATGGCGTTGTTATTGGCGAAGCGGAGCCGAATAAAGAACATTACCTTCAAGAGCTTAAAGAGCAATGTTCTCGTTTGAGTTTAGATGAAAATGTGACGTTTGTAGGTCATCGCTCTGATATCAATAACTTTTATACATTATCAGCCGTTACTTGTCATATGTCTAACAAGGCAGAGCCTTTTGGGCGGACTGTGCCTGAAGCGCTTGCGTCAGGGGTTCCGGTTGTTGCCTATAACCGTGGTGGAGCCAGTGAATCTTTAAAAGCAGGTTTTCCTGAAGGACTTGTCCCTGCAGATGATATCAGTAAATTTGCCCAGAAAGTGGCTGGCTTATTAGATGCAGAGGTTAAAATACAACTGCCTAATGAATTTTATTTGGATTTTCAGGCTCGCGAAACACTGAATGTATATTATCGCGCGCTCAACAGTTGATTGTTAGTATATTTTAAAGAGATTCTATTATGAGAGTTCTTCATATTGCTTACCAGCAATTGCGTCGTTACGGCAAAACACGCGTTAGTTGGGCGCAAAAATTGACCTTTGGGTTGATTAAAAATGATCACTATACGCAAGTGTTTAGCGATAGAGATGTAGCTGCATTTGAGGCGCCTCTGGGTATTAGAGACTTAGGTAAGAAAACCGCTAATAAACGTTTGTTAGAAATGGTTGATGCAGTAGAGCCTGACTTAGTGATTGCAGGCCACTGCGATATGATTACAAATGACACTTTGGCAGAAATTAAGAAGCGACATCCTAACTGCGCTATTGCTCATTGTAATAATGACCCTCTTTTTGTTCCTAGTAATGTTGAGCGCATTAAACATAGAGCAGAGGTTGCAGATGCTATCTTTATTTCTACAGGCCGTCGTGAGCTGACAATGTTTGAAGGTATTGGCGCACGTGTTTACCACATGCCCAACCCGGTAGAAGCGTCCGTCGAGTGTATGGATAACTCACAGCGTACCGATTTGCCTATAGATCTGTTATTTTGCAGTAATAGTACAAATTTTACCTCTCGTTTAGAAATGATCGGTCGTTTTAAAGACTCGCTAGCGAATGAAATGAATTTTAAAACTTATGGGAGCTTTGGCGAGGAACCCGTGTGGGGGCGAGATTATGATCGAGCCTTAGCTAATACTAAAATGGGTTTGAACTTAAATCGACAGGAAGGGCATTACTGGTACTCATCTGCTCGTATGGCGCAATTAGCGGGCAACGGTATTCTGCAGTTTACTCATGATGACCTGCGCTTTGACGAACTTCTGCCTCCTGAAAGTGCGGTTTATTTTAAAGCGGAAGATGACTTGTTAGCAAAAATTCGCGAATTTCATCACGACGATGCTAAAAGACAATTGTGGGCGAAAAATGCACGTGATTTTTTCCATACAGAGATGAACTCTAAGCTGAATGCACAATATATATTAGAGGCCTCATTACAAATTCCTTTTAGCCATAATTATGCGTGGGCGAGAGATATTAACTTAGATGGTTCGATGAAATGAGCCTGAACTTATCAAGGGTAGAACCTTTTGCTCAGGGTGGAAATCGTCTTTGCTTTGTACATCCAGATGACCAAAACCGCTGTGTAAAAGTCCGCAGGCCTGACTTTACGCTTGAGGATCGCAGGCGTAAAAAAGGGTTTCCAAAGAACCTGAAACCTCTTTCTAGTTTCGATGATAATGCTGAAGAATATAGAGTAATGAAGCAGCTTTATAGTCGCTTTGGGAGTGCTTTATATGAGCATGTCAGTAATTGCTTTGGCTTTGAAGATACCGATATGGGCAAAGGGCTCGTGTCTGACTTGATCAGAGATAATGCTCAGAATGTTTCGCATACCTTAAAACAGTATATTTGGGATAATGGTTATACTGACGACTGTAAACGTTCGGTGAATCAATTCTGCGGTTATTGGGAAGCGTTAGGCATTCCTTCTCGCGACTTGCTACTGCACAACATAGTTGCACAAATGGATGCTGAGGGCTGCATCGTTCGGTTAGTGGTAATTGATGGGTTAGGAAGCTCAAGTATGTTTCCTAATTGGATGCTACCGACCTCTTTTTTTAAGAAGAAAGCTAAACGTAAAACTGAGAACCTAAGACACCGTATTGAGCTTCTTTTACAGGATAGAGAGAAGGGGGGCGTTTTCCCCGGATATCATGGTCTGCTTATTCACGATGGCGCGCCTTCCGACAAGGCATAAATATTAAAAGCACTTAAATTGGATTAGATATGAGTGATCAAACTATTCGTGTAGCGCAAATCTTAGCTGGCGCAGAGAAAGGTGGTGCAGAAAATTTCTTTGTTCGTTTGGTTAAAGGTCTGAATAGTCAGCCTGAATGCCAGCAAAAAGCATTTATTCGTGATCATTCTCATCGAGTCGAGACACTAAGAAATGCCGGTGTTACGACTGAAGGACTTAGTTTTGGCGGGAAACTAGATGTCTTAGGGCGGGCGAAGTATAAACGCCGTCTTAATGATTATAACCCTGATATTGTATTAACCTGGATGAGTAGAGCAAGCGGAAATACGCCAGCCGGGAAATACATCTTAATAAATCGTCTAGGGCATTATTATAATCTTAAATACTATCGACATGCTGATTACTGGATAGGAATAAGCAAGGGGATTTGCAAACACTTGATAGATGGCGGAATGCCAAAAGAAAGAGTGTTCCATATTCCAAACTTTGCGGATGAAACGCCTGTTACTGCGCTCCCTCGTGATAGCTATAACACACCGATTGATAAACCATTAATATTAGCCGCTGGCCGATTACATATTAATAAAGGCTTCGATATTTTACTGCAATCATTGGTAGATATCCCTGATGCAACATTATGGCTGGCAGGTGAGGGACCGGAAGAAAACAGCTTAAAATCTCTCTGTGCAGATTTAGGTTTAGACTCAAGGGTGCGCTTTCTTGGCTGGAGAGATGACGTGACTAGTTTAATGAAAACGGCTGATGTATTTGTGTGTCCTTCGCGTCATGAGGGTTTGGGCTCTATTGTTATGGAGTCTTGGGCTCATTGCTGTCCTATTATCGCGACACGCTCTCAAGGGCCAGGCGAGGTAATAGAGGATGGCTATAGTGGGTTGTTAACAGATATCGATAGTGTTGAGCAGTTAACTAATGCCATTAATTCCCTATTGAAAAATGAGGAGTTAAAGCAGCAGTTAGTTGAAAATGCATCTAAAGTGTATGCCGAAGGTTATAGCGAGAAGTATATAGTTAGCGAATATATAAAATTATTCGATCTTTTAAAAAATAAACTGGGTAAGCCGAGTAAAGTATCTCGCTAACTAAGATAATTAGTAAATTTAAGTGGGTTAGGTATTGTGAAATTAGGTTGTTGGGTCATTTCTTTAGATGAGCAAAGCGAACAGACTAAAGCTTTGTTAGCATCTCTTCGTCAGCAAGGTGTTGATGCGTCTGTATTTCATGGTGTTGATGGCAGAAAAGGTATGCCGTCATTACAAGGGCGTGAAAAGATAAATAAATTACAATCGATATTAAGGCATCAACAGATGCTTACAAGCTCTCAGGTTGGTTGCTATTTATCTCATTATCGGGTTATTCAAAAAGGCTACGATGAGGGTTATGATCGTATTTGTATTATGGAGGATGACGTAATACTTGAGAATGAGTTTGGAGATTGTTTAAATCGATTGGTTGATCTCCCTGAAGAGTATGAAATGACTCGATTAATGGCACTGAAAATACGTAAACGAAAGATTATTAAACCTTTGTTTGATGATAGCGATAGTCATGACTTAGTCCGGCCCGAGCGAGGTTGGTGTGGAGCTCAAGGGTATATGTTAAGTCGGTCTGGAATGAAAAAAATATTGGATAACGGCTATAACTTATTTGAGCCTATTGACAAATTATACGATCATTTTTGGGAGTTTGGCCTAAAGCTTTACGGTGTTGAACCTCACTTGCTTTATGAGCAAAGAGAAGAATCGAATATACAGAAGACCCCTCCAAGTAAACCCTATATGGGAATTGTTCTTAAGATCGGGTTCCATTTGTATAAAGGTTTTAGAAGCTTGAAAAGACATGCGTATTTAAATCGGTTTCGTAACGAGTTTTATCCTACCTCAAAGCCTAAGGGGCGAACAGGTAGAACTGAGAGAATGAAGTAAAGAGCGTTATTGGTAGGTTGTACGTTTCAAACTGAGTGTATTAAATATGAAGGTGTTATTAGTCTTTGGTACCCGCCCAGAAGCCATTAAAATGGCTCCGTTGGTGCATAAACTAAAATCTAGTGATTGTGAGGTCTCAGTTTGTGTGACAGCACAACACAGACAAATGCTAGATCAGGTTCTGGAGTTATTTGAAATTGTCCCAGATTTTGATCTTGATCTTATGAGACCGAACCAAGATTTAACTGATATAACTGCACGTCTGCTCGTTAGCCTTCGGGATGTCATTAAAGAAGTTCAACCTGACTGGGTAGGTGTTCATGGCGATACTACAACCAGCGTAGCTGCAGGCTTATCCGCGTTCTATCATCAGGTGCCAGTGTTTCATGTGGAGGCGGGTTTAAGAACGGGGAATGTATTGTCTCCATGGCCTGAAGAAATGAACCGCCGAATTACTGGAACAATCGCTCAACTTCATTTTGCTCCAACAGAGCAGTCTAAACAGAATTTATTAATAGAAAATATACCTGAAGATAATATTATTGTTACCGGTAATACGGTGATTGATGCGCTCCTCTCTGTGGTTGAACAAATAAAACAAAATACAGCTATTTCTGAGCAATGCGAACGCGTGATAAATATTCAAAATTTAGACTATGGTAAACAAATTTTATTGGTGACAGGGCATCGACGTGAAAATTTTGGATCTGGATTTGAGAATATTTGTTTTGCGTTGAAAACCCTGGCGCAAAGTAAGCCTGAGCTACAAATTATTTACCCTGTGCACTTGAATCCTAACGTGAGAGAACCTGTTAATAGAATTTTAAAGGGTGTATCTAATGTATTTTTAATTGAGCCCTTAGATTATTTACCTTTTATTTATCTGATGATGAAGTCGACTATAATCCTTACCGATTCAGGGGGGATACAGGAGGAGGCTCCTTCCCTAGGAAAACCTGTACTTGTAATGAGGGATACGACAGAACGACCAGAGGCCGTAAGTGCTGGAACGGTTAAATTGGTTGGCACTGAAGCGCAGCAAATAGTCTCTAGTGTAATAGAGCTATTAGATGATAAGGAACTCTACAAAACAATGTCATTTGCACATAATCCTTATGGAGATGGAACTGCCTCAGAGCAAATAGTGAAGCACTTATTATGAAAATTATAATGGTTACTAATGAATTCCCTCCGAGCATCGGAGGTGTTCAGACACATGTTTATGAGTTATCTAGAGCGATGGTTCGCTTAGGTCACGAGGTTGTTGTGATTACTCGCTTGGCTGATAGTACTTTACCTACCAATGAGAGTATGGACGGCGTCCACGTTTATCGATATAAACTACCTAATAATCACTTGATTTATGACTGGAAATTACATCGGATACTAAAGAAGTTAATTATAAATCAAGGTTTTGAAGTGGTTCATATTCATGGGATGAGACCTCTTAATGCATGCAAACGTTTAAATGTGCCAGTTATATTTACAAATCACACCTCATCATTTTTAAAACGAGTTAAGAAAGGCCCTAAAGTTCTGGAAAAAATGCGTAAACAGCTCGTAATTGCAGAGTTAGTGCTTGCTCCTAGTGATGAGTTAGTTGATGCCACATTAATGACAGGGTATAACGGGGCAACACAATTTATTTCTAATGGGGTTGATGTGAACCGTTTCTACCCTTCTGAAAATGATTGGAGAGAAAAGTTAAACATACCAAAAGAAGCTTTTGTGGCCGTTCTTGCTCGCCGTTTGGTAGAAAAAAATGGTGTTCTTTATTTTGCCAAAGCAATTGATTTAGCTAATAGGCCTGATCTGCACGTTATTGTTGCAGGGGATGGTGCTGACCGCGCCTCATTCGAGAAAATAACGGAAGATGCAGGCTGTAGCGGCCGAGTTCACATGCTTGGAGGGGTTGATAACAACCAAATGCCATCGATATTTAGTGCCGGAGATGTTTCTATATTACCTTCATTAATGGAGGCTACTAGTATTGCAGGCCTTGAAGCAATGGCGTGTGGATTACCATTAATAGGTACAAATGTTGGTGGGATCCCTGTAATCATTGATCATGAGAAAACAGGTTTGCTGGTTGAGCCAAGATCTCCTGAGGAGCTGGCAGAGGCACTTATAAGTTTATGTGATAATCGAGAGTTAACAATGCAGATGGGGAAAGCTAGCCTTGAGCGTGTTACTGCAGAGTTCTCTTGGGATATTATTGCAGAGCAGACTATTCAGAGCTTTAATCGTGTATCTAGCAAACGTTCTTGATGAAAGGTGCTTTTTTGAGATTTGACCCACGTGTAATATCTTCAATTTGGCAGTCAAGCTATTTACCTCATAAGTCAAATTTATTGTATGGCTTAGCAGTGGTTAGTTTATTGGCTTATGCGGCGTTAGGGTTGTCACACCATAGGGGGGGGAGCTTATCTCAGTCTGTGATGTGCGTGCTTGGTGTCACTGTCTTTTTACTTCAAGGAAAGCCCTTAGTGAGTAGCTTTGTAGTTAAGCTGTTTGCTTGTGCTGTACTTATTCAACTGGCTTCATGGGGGCTAAGTTTACAAGCTCATCCTCAGTGGGCGGAGTCATCACCCAAAGTGCATCGGTTGGGTGTTTGGTTTTTAATAATACCTGTTGCTTACTTATTTGGTGGGCAGACTAGAAATATCTTCTTGGTTTGGTTTGTTGTTTTTGTCGGTTTGGCTTTATCTCCGTGGTTAAGTGGTGCTGGCTGGAGTGAACTGGAGTATGGATTTAAAGGGCGTAGAGTCGATTTTGGAATTATTAATGCTCAGCATACCTCAATGTTATTTGGTGTTGCTATGCTTGCAATATTGTCACTTACTTACCGTGTCTTTAAGGGGGGGGGGCATGTCGTATGGTTTCGCTTCCTGATATGGGCCGGTGCATTAACTGTGTCATTTATGGGGGTTGCTTTTACTCAAACCAGAGGGGTTTGGTTTGGCTTAGTTGTTTCATTTGTAGCTCTTTTGTTTATTCTTATTTATCTGTTTTGGGTGAGAGAAAAAGGTGAGACGAGTCTAAAGCCGTTAGGGATATCTGCGCTCGCGCTACTAATAGTATCTATGATTGGAGTGGTAAGTTTAAAAGATACAATTAACCTTCATCGTTTTTATTCTGAGCAGCAGACGATTACAGACCTTTTACAGGGTAACAAAGACTTTAATCATACTAATAGTGCGGGTGTTCGTGTTGTAAGTTGGATGGAGGCTATGGAAAAGGTTGAAGAGAGGCCTTTGCTTGGTTGGGGTGGTCGTGGCCGCCGTATGGTTGTAGAGCAGTCAGAAAAATTGTCAGATAGTTTTAAGGCTATTACCCGGCATTTGCACAGTACTTATTTTGATACCTTAGTTAATTATGGCATTGCTGGCTTGAGCCTTATGCTTGTTCTTTTTGGCTATTTGTATTATGGCAGTTACCGTGCTTGGAAAAATAAAATAATGCCGACAGATATGTTTATTTTTATTGGAATGTTCTTCCCATTCTGGCTTGTCATAAATACCTTTGAATCATTCATGTATTATTCAAGTGGAAGTTTTGTTTTTAGTTTGGTTGGAGGCTGTGCCTTGTCCTATATTTGGCGAGACAATCTGTGCAGCTCCGCAGAAAGCTTGAATGCAGCTAAGAGTTGCGATGATTCGATTTAACTCGATTATTTTATCGGTGGATATTTAATGGCACGCCACTTCTATACATTTATTTTCTATTTGTTAGTTCCTTTTATATTATTACGCCTACTCTACCGTGCATGGAAAGCCCCTGCATACTCTGCACGCTGGCAAGAACGTTTTGGATTCATTAAAACAGCCCACTTAAACAAACCGATTTGGATACATGCGGTATCAGTTGGAGAAACCATCGCAGCAGCGCCATTAATTAAATCACTGCAGCAACGCGACCCCGATCGAGATATTGTTGTTACAACGATGACTCCCACCGGTTCAGACCGCGTAAAGGCGATGTTTGGTGATTCCGTTTTCCATGTTTATGCCCCTTATGATTTACCTGGTTCGGTAAAGCGTTTCTTAAAAAAAGTTAAACCAGAAATGCTTATCATCATGGAGACAGAGCTTTGGCCAAATATTGTTCATTACACAGCAAGTTCGGGAGTACCTGTAATATTAGCGAATGCTAGACTCTCTGAACGGTCTGCTAGGGGGTATCAAAAAGTCGGTTTTATTGCACAACCAATGTTGCAGCAATTAACCAAGGTTGTGGCTCAAAATGAAGAAGGCGCTGAACGTTTTAAATCGATAGGCATTGATGCAGATAAAGTGTTTGTTTCAGGCAGTATAAAATTTGATTTCACGGTGGATGATACGCTTTTTAATCAAAGCACTGAGCTGAAAGCTGCTTGGGGTGAATCTCGACCGGTTTGGATTGCTGCTAGTACGCATCAAGGGGAAGATGAGCTTGCACTGAGCGCGCATACAAAAATATTGGAACAATGGCCAAATGCATTGCTGATTATTGTTCCTCGCCACCCTGAACGTTTTAATGATGTGTACCAGTTATGTTGTAAAGGCGGATACAAAACTTCTCGACGAAGCTCTGATGATGCTTCTGCTAATAGTGCTGTTCAGGTATTGCTTGGTGACACCATGGGTGAAATGATGATGTTTTATGCAGCAAGTGACGTGGCTTTTGTTGGGGGGAGTCTGATTGAAAGTGGAGGGCATAATCCCTTGGAACCTGCTGCTTTGAAAATGCCGGTTATTATGGGGCCTCATGTATTTAACTTTGAGAGTATCTGCCATGAGCTGTCTGAGGCGGGTGGTCTTAAATTTGTTGGTTCAGCAGTGTTGTTAGCGGAAAGGGTTAATGAGTTTTTTGAGGATGAGTCTTATAGGAAAGAGGTCGGTCTGGCTGCTTACAATGTAGTTGAAGCCAACCGAGGGGCGCTTGGACGCTTGCTTGATATTATTGATTATGAGTTATAGAAGCGTAGGGTGCGCATGGCGCACCCTACAGTTTTATTGCTGCTGAGGCGTAACTGCAGCTGCTTGCAACCACTTGTTAAGATCGATTAAATCTTGGGGGCTCAATGTTCCTGCGGCCTGTTTAATCGATAATGTATCAATAACGTAATCGAACCGAGCGTTGGCGTAATCTCTAAGCGCTACAAAGTAGTTTCTTTCCGCATCGAGTACTTCAACAATATTACGTGTTCCTACGCTATAGCCTGCTCGAGTTGCTTCTAGAGCACTTTCACGAGAGATAATATTTTGTTTTTGAGACGCTACGGTATCTATGTCTGTTTTTATCGCGGTGTAAAGACTTCGCGTGTCTAGCTTTATATTACGTCTGGTTGTTTCAAGTGTTTGGCGAGATTGTTCAACCAGAAAGCGTGAACGTCTGATGCTTGCTGATGTGCCGCCACCTTGATATATCGGCACCTGAAACACTAAAAAAACACTGGCATCGTCTCGTGTATTGTCTTGAAATTTTGAACCATCATTTTCACTAACGGTATAATTAGCAGATAAATCCAATGTGGGGTAGTGCCCTGACTTTTCTGACTTGTGTTGTTCGTCTAAGTTTTTCAGAGAAAATTCTGCCGACTTAATAGACCAGTTTTGGCTGTAAGCGGCGTTTACCCATTCATCAGGGTTGCTTGGGCTAGGCTGAGATATTGGGAAATCAGGGCTTAATTTATTAAGGTCGTTATAAATATTGCCTGTTAGTCTAGCAAGGTTTTCTCTAGCAATCTCAAGGTCTCCCTCACTTTGAATACGCGCTGTTTTAGTCGAGTCGTAAGATGCTCTGGATTCATGTACTTCCGTTATAGCAATAAGGCCTACATCAAAACGCTCTTTGGCTTGCTCCCATTGTCTTTTGAAGGCCGCCTCTGCAGATTTAGTCGTTGCGACGTTTTCTATTTCTCTCAGAACACTAAAATAAGCGGTTGATGTGATTAAAATGAGGTCTTGCTGTGCTTTTGAGAAATCGGCTTCCGCTCTCTTACTATTATATTTGCTTGATTGGTAGTTAAACCAGGAATCTGCTCTGAATAGTGGCTGGGTTAATGATACGCCGTACTCTGTTGTTTTAAAGCTGTCATCAACGGCTGTTAGAGAGGTTTCATCATACTCCTGGTCTGAGTGGCCAGCACTAGCGTTTGCCGTAATAATGGGTAGCAATGTTGCTCTAGCCTGGTAGGTACCTTCTTGTTCCGCCTGGTAAGCGGCTTTAGATGCAGCAATTCCCGAGTCATATTGCACCGCTTGTTCATAAATAGTAACTAAGTCGGTTGCCAGTGCAGACGAAGATGCGAGTAAACCACTAATCGCAATTGCTAATAGATGTTTTTTTTGAATCATTACTTGTCCTGTTTATCCGTCTATTTCTTTATAGAAAAATGATAGGAAATTGATGTTATTAAGATTATGGACAATATTGCGTTATATCTCTACACTTTGCCAGTCTTGTCGGGGTGCAAATTAAAAAAGTTATATGGTTAAAACCCAATAACTGCTGAGACTGAAAGTTCAGAACCCGTTGACCTGATCCGGTTAGTACCGGCGTAGGGATCCGAATAATATCTTAATTTGGGGCAAACCAAATGAATGCTAGGCCAGAAGATTTCCTGAGTGACTCCGCTAAAGTTGACCAAGCGTCTGTCGCACCACTACCCAATTCAAAGAAAATTTATGTTGAAGGCAGTCGGCCTGATATTCAAGTACCTATGCGAGAGATCAGCCTAGCTGATACGCCAACTGATATGGGGGGAGAGAAAAATCCACCTTTAACGATTTATGATACCTCAGGGCCTTACACAGATCCTGCTGCTGAGATTGATATTCGACAGGGCTTGAAGCCTATTCGTTCAGCCTGGATTGAAGAACGGGGTGATGTTGAAACTCTGTCAGAATTTACATCTGAGTTTACCAATAGACGTTTGAAAGATCCTCGCTTGGACCAAATGCGGTTTAATCATTTTCGCGCGCCTTTAAAAGCAAAAGCGGGCAAAAATGTCACTCAGTTGCATTATGCAAGACAAGGTATTATTACACCTGAGATGGAGTTCATTGCCATTCGTGAGAATTTGAAGCTTCAAGAAGCTAAAGCGAATGGATCCCTTGACGAACAGCATCCCGGTCAATCTTTTGGTGCTGCCATACCTCAGGAAATTACGCCTGAGTTTGTACGAGATGAAGTTGCGCGCGGCAGAGCGGTTATTCCTTGTAATATTAACCACCCAGAACTTGAACCAATGATTCTTGGTCGTAATTTTCTGGTGAAAATTAATGGCAATATAGGTAATTCTGCGTTGACCTCTTCAATAGAAGATGAAGTCGAGAAGTTGACTTGGGGTGTTCGCTGGGGCTCTGATACCGTTATGGATCTATCAACAGGCAAAAATATTCATGAAACACGAGAGTGGATTGTGCGTAATTCGCCTGTGCCAATCGGGACAGTGCCTATTTATCAGGCTCTGGAAAAAGTGGGTGGCGTAGCCGAAGATCTGACTTGGGAAATCTTCCGAGATACATTGATTGAGCAGGCTGAGCAGGGGGTGGATTATTTTACGATTCATGCTGGTGTTTTATTGCGCTATGTTCCTATGACGGCCAAGCGCATGACGGGTATTGTATCTCGTGGTGGCTCAATAATGGCTAAGTGGTGCTTGGCTCATCATCAAGAGAATTTCCTCTATACGCATTTTGAAGATATTTGTGAAATCATGAAGGCATATGATGTTTCATTTTCTTTAGGGGACGGTTTACGCCCAGGTAGTATTGCGGACGCTAATGATGAGGCTCAGTTTGGGGAGCTGGAAACATTAGGTGAGTTAACTCAAATTGCCTGGAAGCATGACATACAAACTATTATTGAAGGCCCTGGTCATATTCCCATGCACATGATTAAAGAGAATATGGATAAGCAGTTGGATGTGTGTGGTGAAGCGCCGTTTTATACATTGGGGCCATTAACCACCGATATCGCGCCAGGTTATGATCATATTACTTCGGGCATTGGTGCTGCGATGATTGGCTGGTACGGTTGCGCTATGCTTTGTTACGTCACACCTAAGGAGCACTTAGGTTTACCTAACAAAGACGATGTTAAGACAGGCATTATCACTTATAAAATTGCGGCTCACGCGGCGGATCTTGCAAAAGGACACCCAGGCGCACAAATTAGAGATAATGCCATGTCAAAGGCGCGCTTTGAATTCCGCTGGGAAGATCAGTTTAATATTGGCTTGGACCCGGATACTGCCAGAGCTTATCACGACGAAACCTTACCGAAAGAATCAGCAAAAATTGCTCATTTTTGTTCTATGTGTGGCCCAAAATTCTGTTCTATGAAAATTAGTCAGGAAGTAAGAGTGTATGCCGCAAAGAATAAACTTAATGGTGTTGATGACGCACTTGAAGCGGGCATGAGTGAAAAATCTGAAGAATTTCGCAAGCAGGGTAGCGAGATTTACCATAAGGTTTAAGTGCTCGTCGTAGGGTGTACTGTGTGCACCGAAATATGAAAAAACGGTGCGCACAGCACACCCTACGATCAATATAAAGAGATGTTCTTCAATGAGTGGTGTTGAAAGTGACTAGTGAGATAAAGCAGGTTTTTGATAAGGAGGATGTAAAGCTACGCCCTAAAGAGCGTGCTTTTGATGGCTTCTTTAAAATTGATCGTTATCGCTTATCGCACCGATTATTTAAAGGGGGGTGGAGTCAGGAGTTGCAGCGTGAGTTGTTTGTTCGTGGTGATGCGTCTTGCGTGCTTCCCTATGACCCTGTTACGGATCAGGTTGTGTTGCTCGAGCAGTTTAGAATTGGTGCTTTGAATCATAACCAAACGCCCTGGTTGCTGGAATTAGTAGCCGGCATGAATGATGAAGGGGAAACGCCTGAAACGGTAGTAAGGCGTGAAGGGGTGGAAGAAGCAGGTATTGAACTAGGTGAGCTAAAACCTATTTGTGAATACTTGGTCTCACCAGGTGGCACTAATGAGAAAATATACCTTTTTTGTGGTCAGGTTGATGCTAAAACCGCCAAAGGTATTCACGGCCTTGAGCATGAAGGCGAAGATATTAAAGTTCATGTGGTATCCGCTAAGCAAGCGTTTGAATACGTGAGTAATGGTAGAATAAATAATGCAGCGTCGATCATTGCGTTGCAATGGTTGCAGCTTAATCATGAATTAATCAAAAGCGAGTGGACTTAGTTTAGATAGCCTAGCGTGGAGGGCGCAGCATGAATGTTAAACGTCGTTATGTACCTGATATATCGCGACTTGGCGCTTTAGGTGATGGTAATTATCTGCGCCTGATTAAGCTACTTCCCAGAGAAATGAACGATGATATTGTTGAGTTTCAACTGTCTGCAGGTGAACGTTATTTTGGCATGGTCCGTATTCGGTTAATTGAGTCGTTTAAATATACGGATACGCTTTATCTTGAACAAAGACATACTGCGGGTAAATGGCTGAATAACCCCCAGATGACGGTTCGCCTATATCATGATGTAGGAATGGCCGAAGTCATTAGTTGTTGCCGGCATAGGCGAGTTCAAGGGGTGAATGATTATCCTAACCGCTTTATGCATCACCCTGATGAAAAAACGCAAATAAATGCCTTTCTTGCTGAATGGTTAGACTATTGTCTAAGATTTGGTCACGTAATTTGCGACCTAACTAACAAATTCTGAATGCTGTACTAGAAAAAATCTTCTGCAATTTATATTGTAGGGGCTTGTGCCGTCACATAAAAAAATAATAAGTGTCGGTTGAGAAGGTTTTAGGGGAGTTACTGTAGGGAGGCCGAATCAGGACATGGGTATTGCCGGCAAAGAGAATGGTATAAAAAAAGACCAAATGTTAGATGATAAATCGCTGTTTATTGTTCAAATTACTGATCCTCATTTATGCAAAGAGGAGGATGGGGAACTGCTGGGGATGAATACGCGCTCCAGTCTTGACGCGGTTCTTCAGCTTGTAGATCAGAATCACTCTGCCCCAGACTTAGTCTTGGCTACAGGTGATATCGCACAAGATGGTTCTATTGAGGCATATCGTTGCTTCATGGAGAAGATGAGGGGCTTTGATAGTCCTGTTTATTGGTTCTCTGGAAATCATGATGACCGTGATGCAATGAAGCAGGTAACGGTTATGGGTGATAAACGAGCACTTGAAAAGGTGGTTCGTATTGGCTCGTGGCAGTTGATATTTCTTGATTCTCTATTAGAAGGGAAGGTTTACGGTTACCTTGAAGAATCTGAGTTAGAAGTACTTAATAAGGCCCTCTCAGAACGACCAGACTTACATTCAATGGTTTGCTTTCATCATCATCCGGTGGACATTGATAGTGTGTGGTTAGATAACATTGGATTGAAAAATCGAGACCAGTTACTCGAAATAGTCGATCGGCACGATAATGTGCGCTGCCTTATGTGGGGGCATATTCATCAGGAAGTTGATCAATATCGAAATGATGTGCGCCTATTAGCTACGCCATCTACTTGTGTGCAGTTTCTACCAAAGTCGAATGATTTTGCGGTAGATTCATTGGCACCAGGTTATCGTTGGCTAAAGTTGAATAATGATGGGTCAATTAATACCGGTGTTGAGCGGGTTGAACATATTGAGTTTGAAGTTGATTATTCTAGTAAAGGCTATTAGCTTAAGTCTCAGAGTAAGTGAATTGTGAAGATAAATAAGACGAAATCTAAGTCAACGCTTATTTATCTTCATGGTTTTAATAGCACACCAGAATCTAAAAAAGCACAGCAGTTGAAAGGCTTTCTCGAAAACGCTGGGCATGACTGCATTTATCTTATTCCTTCCTTATCATTTTCCCCTCGTCAGGTCGATATACAGGTATCTGCCATTATTGAAAAACAGTTAACGTTAGGCCCTGTTTCGTTATTAGGTAGTTCGCTAGGTGGGTATTACGCAATATACTTTGCCGAAAAATATGGGCTTTATGCTGCATTGATTAACCCTGCGGTAAAACCCTACGTATTGCTTGATGACTTCCTGGGAGAGAACGTCAACTTTTATAGTGGTGAGCGATATACCTTAACCAAAGCCCATATGGATGAATTGATTGCCTTAGATATTCGGCTATTGTCTCATCCTGAGCGCCTGTTTTTATTAGTTCAAACAGAAGACCAAACACTTAACTATAGTGAAGCGCTTGAAAAACTCACAGAATCAACGGTTTGGGTTGAGGAGGGTGGGAACCATGAGTTTGATGGCTTTGAAAAAGTGATTCCTAACATCCTTTCTTTCTTAAAAATTACTTAAAACTAAGTTAAAACTGACTTAAAATATGGTATTTAAAATGTGTTTAGTTGTTCATTGAATGAGCTAACAATAGTATCATATGCTCCTTTAATGAGAGGCTTGTCTATTAGCCTATGAAATATTGATAACCAGCAGAAGGTTTAGTGATGGGAAATAAAACCGCACTCTATGAGGCTCATGTGGCCTGTGGTGGAAAAATAGTCGATTTTGGTGGTTGGGATATGCCCATTCATTACGGCTCCCAGCTTGAAGAGCACCATGTCGTCCGTAAAGCGAGCGGCATGTTTGATGTGTCTCATATGACCATTGTTGACTTGGAAGGTGATGACGCTAAAGCGTATCTTCAGTATCTGCTGGCTAATGATGTAAACAAGCTAAAAGAGATCGGTAAAGCCCTTTATAGTGGCATGCTTAATGAAAAGGGTGGGGTAATTGACGACCTTATCGTTTATCTAATGCCTGTGGGTTATCGTTTGGTAGTTAATTGCGGAACCCGAGAGAAAGATTTGGCCTGGATGCAGAAACAAGCGGATGGCTTTAATATTACGCTTTCTGAACGTCCTGAATTAGCCATGGTTGCTGTTCAAGGGCCCGAAGCCATTGAAAAAGCTAAAGCGGTTTTAGGTGGTGAAAAAGCAGACATTATCTCGGGTTTGAATGTTTTTCAGGGTTTAGAGTCTGATGGCTGGATGCTTTGTCGCACAGGTTATACCGGTGAAGATGGCTTAGAAATTATGGTGCCAGAAAAAGAAGTAGCTGACTTCTGGCAGCAGTTAAAAGCAGCAGGCGTTGCGTCTTGTGGACTTGGCGCACGGGATACACTACGACTTGAAGCAGGTATGAATCTTTACGGTTCTGATATGGATGAAAGCATTAGTCCTCTTCAAGCTAATATGGCTTGGACGGTTGCCTGGGAACCTGCAGATCGTAACTTTATAGGCCGTGTAGCCTTAGAAGCTGAAAAGGCTGACGGTGTTAAAACTAAATTAGTCGGTCTAGTGCTAGAAGAGCGTGGCGTTTTACGTGGCCATCAGAAAGTGGTTGTTGAAGGTCTTGGTGAAGGCGAGATTACCAGTGGTACTTTCTCTCCAACGCTAGGCTACTCAATCGCCGTGGCACGAGTGCCTGCAGGAACAGGCGATACATGCTCTGTAGAAATGCGTAAGAAACTACAAACAGTGCAAGTGGTTAAACCTCCGTTTGTCCGTAATGGAAAACGAGTCTATAAATAGTCTGTAGTTTTTAATAAATTAAATTAATTTCAAAATATAGGTATGCGTACGATGAGTAATATTCCAGCTGAACTAAAGTATTTATCTAGCCATGAGTGGGTTCGTGTAGAACACGATGGCACTGCAACGGTAGGTATTACCTATAATGCTCAGGATTTATTGGGCGACGTGGTATTTGTGGAGCTGCCAGAGGTAGGTTCAGAGTTAAATGCAGGCGAAGAGGCCGGTGTTGTTGAGTCTGTAAAAGCGGCTTCAGATATTTTTAGTCCTGTTAGTGGCGAAGTACTTGAGATTAATGAAAACTTGGAAGAGTCTCCTGATTTTGTAAATAGTGACCCTTACAATGAAGGTTGGTTTTATAAAGTGAAGCTGGCTGATGAAAGCGATCTTGATGACTTGCTAGACGCAGAAGCATATGCGGCGGCTTGTGAAGCAGAAGACCACTAGGTTTATTTTTGCTACGCCAAGAATCATTAGACATTAAATTTAGTTATTTGCCTTAGAGAGATTTACATGCCCTTTATTCCGCATACGGAAGATGATATTCGAAAAATGTTGGAGACGATTGGTGCGCAATCAATCGACCAACTTTTTGACGAAATCCCCTCACACTTGAGAGCTGGCTCGCTTGATGCCGTTCCTTCTGCCAGAAGTGAAATGGAAATCACTCGTTTATTATCTGAGCGTGCTCAACAAGATAGCGGAGCACTTTGCTTTATTGGCGCAGGTGCTTACGAACATCATATTCCAGCCGCTGTATGGGATGTAGCCACTAGAGGTGAGTTCATGACCGCTTATACGCCTTATCAGGCTGAAGCGAGTCAGGGAACTTTACAGCTGGTTTATGAGTTCCAGTCGATGATGACCGCAATAACTGGCTTAGATGTATCTAATGCTTCGTTATACGATGGTGCATCGGGTATGGCTGAAGCAGTGTTGATGGCTATTAGGGCAAATAGAAAATCTAAAAGTAAGCGGGTATTGATTGCCGGAACAGTACACCCCCTTTACCGGGATACGGTTAAAAGTATTGTGACTAATCAGCAAATTGAGTTAGTTGAAGTGGCTTTTGATACGTCTACTTTGGTGACCGATTTGTCAGCATTGTCTGCTTTTGAAGGCGAAGATTTTGCTGCTCTAGTGATTGCTCAACCCAACTTCTTTGGATCTTTAGAAGATGTACACTGTTTAACTGATTGGGCTCATGCTCAAGGCATGCTGGCCATTGGTGTTATTAACCCGATGGCTGCTACCTTAATTTCTCCTCCTGGAGAATGGGGCGAAAATGGTGCTGATATTGCGGTAGGTGAAGGGCAGCCTTTAGGCATTCCTCTTGCCTCTGGCGGACCTTATTTCGGTTTTATTTGCTGTAAGCAGAAGCTGGTAAGACAGATGCCTGGTCGAATTATTGGTCGCACGGTAGATCTTGATGGAAAAGAGGGGTTTACCTTAACGCTTCAAGCCCGTGAACAACACATTCGACGCTCCAAGGCGACTTCGAATATATGTACCAACCAAGGTTTGGCTGTGACGGCTGCTACCATTCATATGAGTTTATTAGGGCATGAAGGTATTGAGCGTGTAGCGCGTGCCTGCTATGCAAATACTCATCGTTTAATCGGCTTATTATCTGCCGTTTCTGGTGTTGAAGTGGTATCTCAAGGCGCTTGTTTTCATGAGTTTGTCTTGCGAGTGCCCGTTTCTTCAAGGCTAGTTCTTGAGCATATGGCTAGGCAAGGTGTCTTAGCTGGTTATGAGTTATCCCCCGCTGACTTTACATCGAGTGGCTCGTACTTGAATAACTGCATTGTTGTTTGTGCGACAGAAACTAAAACAGAGCAAGACCTCAATGATTATGTGAGTGCGCTAGAAGTATCGCTGAAAGAGTTGGAGGGTGTGGAATGTTAATTTTTGAGCGTGGAGTAACGGGTCGTAACGCGACCGCCCAAGCCCCTCTTGTTAAGGCTGAAGTAACAAGTATACCCGCTGAGTTGATGCGAAAGAGCAAGGCTAAGCTACCTGAAGTATCAGAACTTCAAGTGGTTAGACATTATACTAATTTGTCTCGTAAGAATTTCTCTATAGATACACAGTTCTACCCTTTAGGGTCTTGTACTATGAAGTACAACCCTCGTGGTGCGCATAAAGTAGCAAGCTTGCCAGGTTTTTTAAGTCGTCATCCATTGGCACCAGAGTCTCATAGCCAGGGTTATCTTACGTGTGTGTATGAACTTCAGGAAATTCTTAAAGAAGTAACGGGTATGGCCGGAGTTTCTTTGAGTCCTATGGCAGGCGCTCAGGGTGAATTTGCGGGTGTGGCGATGATTAAAGCCTACCATGACAAGCGTGGAGATCATGAGCGTTGTGAAATTATTGTACCTATTGCCGCTCACGGTACTAACCCCGCGACAGCCGTTATGTGCGGTTATAAAGTAAAAGAAATCCCTGTTTTAAATGACGGTGATGTTGATGTCGAAGCGTTAAAAGAAGCGGTTGGACCTCAAACAGCTGGCATTATGATGACGAACCCCTCTACGTGTGGTGTGTTTGAACGTCAAATTGAAGTGATTGCCAAGGTTGTTCACGATGCAGGTGGCTTGCTTTATTATGATGGAGCCAATTTGAATGCTATTTTAGGTAAGGTTCGTCCAGGTGATATGGGGTTTGATGTATTGCACATGAACTTGCATAAAACATTTGCCACACCTCATGGTGGCGGAG
Organism: Hahellaceae bacterium; assembly: GCA_016744695.1. GTDB lineage: Bacteria > Pseudomonadota > Gammaproteobacteria > Pseudomonadales > Oleiphilaceae > Alkalimarinus. The sequence goes on along the minus strand of JADGDV010000022.1, from coordinate 47,203 downwards.
GTCCGGGTTCTGGTCCTGTAGCCGTGGGTGAGCGATTGTTGCCTTATTTGCCGACGCCTATTGCCGGTATCGAGGATGCCGGTGGTGAACCTGATTACTGTTGGTTAGGCCAAGAAGCACTGCCTGACAGTATCGGCCGATTATCAGCCTTTATGGGGAATGCGGGTATTATCCTTCGGGCCTACATTTATGCATTATTCCTTGGCCGTGATGGAATGCATCGAGTGAGCGAATTCTCGACCTTGAATGCTAACTATATGGCGAAAAAGCTTAGTGATGCAGGTTTTGATTTGGCTTATGATGACCGTCGTGCAACTCACGAGTTTATCATTACCATGAGTAAGCAGGCGAAAGAGCTGGGTGTAACCGCCATGGATTTTGCAAAGCGTCTGTTGGATTATGGCTACCATGCACCAACAACCTATTTTCCACTTCTAGTACCTGAATGCTTACTCATTGAACCTACTGAAACTGAATCTATTGATGAGCTTGATGGTTTTGTAGAAGCAATGACTCAGATATTGAAAGAAGCTGAAAGTTCAGCTGATTTGGTTAAAGGTGCACCTTATTCTCAGCCAGTTAAGCGTCTTGATGATGTTAAGGCGGCTAGAGAGTTGGATGTGGCTTATAAAGCATAATTTTTGATGTAGGGTGCGCCGTGCGTACGCATCAAACTGCGTACGGCGCACCCTACAACATATCAACTCTTACCCTATAACTGAAACGCCCATATCTTTAAAGTATTCCTTCATATCTTCAATATCGTAAGTGGTTAGTCCTACATATTCTAGAATATCTTTACTGACTCTTTCCCATTCATAGTCGGTGGTTTGAGAGCCTAGGGTTATGTAGTTACCGCAAATGTGCTCTGCAATTTTAAGAATGGCCAGTAATGTCTTTTTCTCTTGAGATTTCCCGTCTCTATTTTTGAAAATCACTTCGGCACTATGGTGCTCAGCAATAACATCACAAATAGATAGGGGTAAATTCCAAGACTTTGCTGTGTAGTAGCCCACGACTGCGTGATTAGTGTTGAATAAGCGGTTTTCAACGTCAATCAGGCGGTCTGCTGTCTCGGCATAACCCTCTTCCATAACATTTAGGTAATTGTCAAAACGTTGCATCATTAGTGGGATGCCTGAGTTATGGAATAGCCCTAAAGCATAAGATTCGTCCGGGCTGTTAAAGCCAATTTTTTTGGCAATCGTTGCGCATACCATAGCGATGTCATTAGCCGTATCCCAGAAGCGAGTCATGACGACGATTTTTTCATCGGTCATTTCGCCTTTAATGGATAAACCATTAAGAATATTTATAACGCTATTAAGGCCTAGTAATGATACGGCTTGTTCAATGGAGGTTATTTTATTGGTAAGCCCCATGAAAGGTGAGTTAACAAACTTTAGCATGGTGCCAGAAAGACCTACGTCCTGACTTATCAAGCGAGCAATTTGCTTGAGGTCGGGGTCTGGCATGACTTGCTCCATTTGAAGATCAACCAGAATTTGGGGTTGAGGAGGGATTTTTATACCCTGCAAGATATGCTTTATCTGATCTTCAGTTAACTCTGCACCCATTACGTTTCCTAATAAGCTAAGTTCTAGTCAATGTTGCCATTTACGGTGGCGATTTATCAATATCGCATCTCGTAAGTGTAGATTATCTATAAGCATTTGAGTGTCATTTTTTATATATAAATGTAATAGCCTGCTATTTTTTTCCTGTGCGAGCACTTCACTGGTATAATCCCGCATCGATTTTTCAGGAGGTTTCTATGTCTAATGATCCAGAGTCTACTCTTTCAGCCTCTAACAAGGTGCTTCAACTTAACAAAGGTGCCGATAGGCGCTTGAAACAGGGACACCTGTGGATATATAGCAATGAAGTAGATTCCGCGAATGGCGGTCTTAAGCAATTTAAAGCGGGTGACCAGGCTTTAGTGACTACACCATCAGGCAAGCCACTGGGGACTGCACTTGTTAATCCTAATGCCTTGATTTGCGGTCGATTAATCAGCCGTTCAAACAATCAGTTTATGGATAAATCTCTGATTGTTCATCGTTTAAAAATTGCTTTATCTTTACGCCAGCAAGCCTTCGATAAACCGTTTTATCGCTTGGTGTTTGGTGATAGTGATGGTCTTCCTGGTTTGGTTATCGATCGCTTTGGTGATGCATGTGTTGCGCAAATATCTTCATTTGGCATGGAAGTGCTGAAAGATGAATTAATTGAAGCGATTGAAAAAGTAATTAAACCGACTACATTGATCTTCCGTAATGACGGAAAAATGCGTGAAGTAGAAGGGCTTGAGTCTTATACCGAGACGGTCATAGGCGAAGAAACTGAAACAGTGCAGCTTGAAGAGAATGGTGTTCTGTTTACTGCGCCGGTATTAAAGGGGCAGAAGACGGGGTGGTTTTATGATCATAGAATGAACCGTGCTCGCTTGGCTCCTTATGTAAAGGGCAAGCGTGTTCTTGATATCTTTAGCTATATCGGTGGCTGGGGTGTTCAGGCTGCTGCTTTTGGTGCTGAGTCTGTTACTTGTATTGATGCTTCTGAGTACGCGCTCTCATTTGTAGAAGAAAACGCCAAGCTAAACGGTGTGGAAGATAAAGTTCGTTGTATAAAGGGTGATGCCTTTGCTGCTTGTAAAGAGCTGCGTGATATACGTGAAAAGTTCGACGTAATCATTGTTGACCCGCCTGCATTTATCCCAAGACGCCGTGATATTAAAGCGGGAGAGCAGGCTTACCAACGTATTAATCAGTTAGCGATGCGTTTACTGGATAAAGACGGAATACTAGTTTCTGCATCTTGCTCTATGCATCTTCAGAGAGAACGTTTAACTGATATTATTCGTTCAACTGGTCGTCAGACTGACCGCTTTGTGCAAATAATAGAGCAGGGGCATCAGGGAGCTGATCACCCTATTGTTCCAGCTATACCTGAAACTGAGTACTTGAAGGCGTGCTTTGCCCGAGTGCTGCCATCGTTTTGATGGTAGAAAATTGTACTTAGGGTGCGCTGTGCGCACCAAGAAATAATGATAGCGGTGCGCACGGCGCACCCTACGTTAATATAGCGCTTTGGCTAGTGCTGTCAGTTTTTTTGCCCTTTCCTGTTTTTTACTAAGTTCTTCCCACTCTTTACTTTCTAATAGTAACTTTAATATTTTTATCTGGGCTTGCAGATCTTGTTCATCGCTTTGTGCGAAGGCTGAGTGATGCTCTGTCGCACTCTTTATTTGAGCTCGGTTTATTTGAATGTCTGAGAGTAGCTGCTCGATGCTTGTAACTATGTATTCGTTTTGCTCTTCTTCAGGCTTTTCGCTCAGTTTCGAAGGGTAATAGCCTTCAGTATTTGTCCACTCCTTACATTGTGTTTGTAAATCATCTGAGAGTAGCTGTGTAGTAAGTGAGAGCAACTGACTGCGTCGGGCCTGAGGTAACTCAGGGTTTTCTTTGATATTTGTTAGCGTTGCATAGTCTGAGCTTGTTCTAGCCTGTTCGTTTCCTTCACCCCATAGTAAAAACTCAATGGCATGGAACCCTAGTGTTACGTATAGCGTATCTGAAAATTGATGCTCATTATTTAATGTCTCCGCGTCGATTGGGAGAGGGGAAAAAACATAACCACTTTGAGGGTAGCCTTTAACGGCATCTAGGTAACCTGGGAGCATTGGTGATTGGTCAATTCTTATCGTTAAGGAATGCTTTACTGGGTCAATCTGAGAGTGGTCTAATTCTGGGTGTTTAATATTAAGGGTTCGGAATAATTTGGATGCAATGTAGCTGTTGTGGCTGGAAAGCCAGTGCTGCCTGGTTTCTTTTAATGTTTTTTTGCTTGGGGCGGTTAAAAAAAGCTGCACCGATGCTTGTAGTTGCTCTGCATTGGAGCAGGTTGTTTTAAATTGTTGAGATGCTAAAGATAAATAATAGGTCGTGAGTGCTGTTGGTGTCGATGGTTTTATGTTTGCTTTGTTTGTATTTAAAGATGCTGGCTGTAGTTTATTTATTGCTGTATTACTGGGTGTTTGAGTTTTACCATTACCTGATTCGTTGCCACATGAGCATAACGCTAATATCAGGCTCGCAATACTGACTAGTTTTGCGAGCTTAACTGAAAAATTATCGTTTATTGATAGAGTTGTTGTTTTGAGCATTATTTTTCGCCTAGCGTAGAGACATTATTTTCCAGTTATTCTCTTTTGCGTGAGATTCCAGCGTGGGGTCTGGATCTACCGCAACCGGTATCTCAACGATATCAAGTAGTGGTATGTCGTTGTGAGAGTCACTGTAAAAATATGAGCCTTCAAGATTGTGGTCTTGTTCTTTCATCCAGTTACTCAGGCGGGTGACTTTTCCGTCTTTAAAGCTAGGGATGCCAGAAATCGCGCCGGTGTATTTGTTGTCAATAATTTCAGGGTCGGTGGCGATTAAGTGGTCAACTTCAAGGAGCTCCGCTATGGGTTCCGTAACAAAGCGGTTGGTCGCAGTAATAATTAAAATAAAATGCCCCTGAGCTTTGTGAAAGCTAACTAGTTTCTGGGCTTTATCTAGCATGAGAGGTTTGATCCGCTCATTAATAAAGTCTTCTCGCCACTGGAGTAAGTTTTTCATAGGGTGAGCAGCAAGAGGCGCAAGAGAAAATTCAAGATAGCGCGTCATGTCTAACTGGCCATTAAGGTAGTCTTGGTAGAATTGGTCATTCGCTTTTCGATACTCTTCTTCATCAACAATGCCCTTGTCAGCTAAAAATTGCCCCCAAGCGTGATCGCTGTCTCCTGCTATCAAAGTGTTATCGAGATCGAAAATTGCGAGTGTCATCTATTAGTCTCCTTTATGATATTGGTCTACTCTGTATTTAATGCAATTAGATGCTTAAATCATAGTGCAGGCACTTAAAAAATAGATATTTTATGATTTTGTAAGTCGTTTATTATACGCAACTATTTGTACGCAACGATAGATTATTGTGAGCAACTATCGCTGATTTTGGCATAGGTTTGCTGAAACGCTTATTTTCTGGAAGAATGGGAGTCAAATGACAGTTAAAGGTATGCAAGTGTGATTGACTCCGATGGCTTTAGGCCGAATGTCGGAATAATTCTTGCCAACCATCAAAATGAGGTTTTGTGGGCTAAGCGAATCGGACAGGATTCATGGCAGTTTCCCCAAGGTGGGATAAAGAGAGATGAGACCCCTGAGGAGGCATTGTATCGAGAGCTTGCGGAAGAAGTCGGCTTGTCTGCTTCAGATGTTGAAGTTGTTGCCTGTACGCGTGGGTGGCTTCGTTATCGATTGCCCAAAAAAATGATTCGTTATAATTCACATCCTCTGTGTGTTGGCCAGAAGCAGAAATGGTATCTGTTACGGATGCTCAGCTCTGATTCGACAGTGTGTATGACAAAAAGTAGTGCCCCAGAATTTGACGGCTGGGAATGGGTAAGTTACTGGTACCCATTAGGGCAAGTAGTCTCTTTTAAAATGGAAGTTTATCGACGGGCAATGAAGGAGTTAGCCCCTAAACTATTTAAACGAAATTTAAAATAAATATAATTATAACGCTATCAATATAAGGCCGGGCGGGTAGATGCGAAGAGATCGATTATGCTAAGTGTGTTACGAAGCATAGTACAGGAAGTTAACGCAGCCACAGATCTTCAGACTGCACTGAACATTATTGTGTCACGTGTACAGTCGGCAATGGATACTGATGTTTGCTCTGTTTACCTGTTTGATTCAAGTACTAACCGTTACCTTCTTATGGCGACTGAAGGCTTAAATCAGGATGCGGTTGGCAAAGTAACTCTTGGTCACTCCGAGGGGCTTGTTGGCCTAGTGGGTGTAAGGGAAGAACCCATCAATCTTGAGGATGCACCCTCTCACCCTCGCTATCGATATTTCCCTGAAACGGGTGAGGAGCGTTACCACTCTTTTTTAGGTGTCCCTATTATCCATCATCGAAATGTACTCGGTGTTATTGTTGTTCAGCAGCAGAGCATTAGTCGAGTTTTTGATGAGGGAGAAGAAGCTTTCTTAGTTACAGTATCTGCACAATTAGCCGCTATTATTGCTCATAGTGAGGCTACAGGGGCAATTGGAGGGCTGAGTTTAAGCGGTGAAGCGACCAAGGATGTTAACTTTAAAGGGGTTGCTGGAGCCCCTGGTGTGGCAATAGGTAATAGTGTTGTTATTTTTCCGCCTGCAGATCTCGATGCGGTGCCTGATAAAGTCGCCGAAGATACCTATATTGAAATAGAGGGCTTTAAAAAAGCCGTTGCGGGGGTAAGAAAAGATATTCAAAGCGTTGGTGAGAAACTTGCGACTCAGCTTCGTCCTGAGGAACAAGCTCTTTTTGATGTTTATTTAGGGATTCTTGATGATAATGCCTTGGTTGGTGAAGTGGTTAGCCGTATTGAATCGGGCAGCTGGGCACAAGGTGCGTTGCGGGATGTGATTAAAGAATATGCCGGCCACTTTGAAATGATGGGAGACGCTTATCTTCGTGAGCGAGCGGTAGATATTAAAGACCTGGGTCGTCGAGTGCTAGCTTATTTGCAGGAGTCTGACCAAAGTGAGCGTGAGTATCCGAATAACACCATTCTTGTTAGTGAAGAGTTAACGCCGACCATGCTGGGTGAGGTGCCTCGCGAAAAATTAATTGGCCTCGTATCTGTGCGTGGTTCTGGTAATTCACATGTTGCTATTTTAGCGCGGGCAATGGGCTTACCAACGGTTATGGGCTTAGTCGATATTCCCGTTTCTCGTTTAGATAGTCGTGAACTAATTGTTGATGGCTATAACGGTCAGATTCATGCTTCTCCTTCACCTGAATTACGATCGGTATACCTTAATATCGTTGAAGAAGAAAAAGAGCTGGTTAAAGGTTTAGAGTCCCTTAAAAATGAAACGTGTACAACAACAGACGGACATAGGGTGTCTGTTTGGGTTAATACTGGGTTAATGACGGATGTCGTGCGTTCTTTAAGTCATGGTGCTGAAGGGGTTGGTTTGTATCGAACTGAAGTCCCTTTTATGATTAATGAACGTTTCCCTAGCGAGCAAGAACAACGAGATTGCTACCGGGAGCAACTAGAAGCTTTTGCACCTAATATGGTTACGATGCGAACCTTGGATATTGGTGGTGACAAAGCTTTATCATACTTTCCTATCAATGAGGAAAACCCTTTCTTAGGCTGGCGTGGAATAAGGGTGACTCTCGACCATCCAGAGATATTTCTTGTTCAGGTTAGGGCTATGCTTAAGGCTAGTGAAGGCCTCGATAATCTTCGGATTATGTTGCCCATGATTTGTAATGTCTCTGAAGTAGAAGAGGCGCTTCATCTAATATATCGTGTTTATCATGAAGTAAGAGAAGAAGGTGCTAATGTCACGATGCCTCAGGTTGGCGTGATGATCGAGGTGCCGGCTGCTGTTTATCAGGTGAAAGAGCTTGCAGAGCGTGTTGATTTTTTGTCCGTGGGGTCGAATGACCTAACTCAATATCTTTTAGCCGTTGATAGAAATAACCCCCGTGTTGCAGGGCTTTATCACTCATTTCATCCCGCTGTTTTACAAGCATTGGCCAAAATAGCAAAGGACGCTAAAAAAGCGGGGACGCAGCTCAGTATTTGTGGTGAGATGGCTGGAGACCCTGCTGGGGCAGTCTTGTTAATGGCAATGGGGTATGAAGCCTTGTCCATGAATGCGTCTAATTTGCCAAGGGTTAAATCAGTTATTCGAAATATAGATTTAGAGTGGGCAAAGCAGCTACTTGATAAGGTGCTTTGTCTAGATTCTCCTCATATTGTGAAAAGTACCTTGGATTTGGCGTTGAGAGACGCGGGTTTTGGTCGTTATATGCGTCCAGGGGGTGTTGTCTCATCTCATGTGTAGGAAACGGGTGTTTTTGAGCGTAAGAATGGGTATACATTTTGTTTAGTGTGAATATTCTAATTTCACTTGTTATTGTCAGTAAGTGAGATTGAGTATAAGTTTTTTGAATCAGTGTTTTTAGTTGTAACGTGTTGTTATTAACTAAAGTGGGAGTATGAATGGCAGCTAATAAGTCAACCAAATCGATAAAACCAAAAATTGGACTTGCCCTTGGGGGTGGAGGTCCTTTAGGTGGTATCTATGAGATTGGTGCACTTCGTGCTCTTGATGAATCATTAGAAGGTTTAGATCTTAACGATCTTCATGTCTATGTTGGTGTCAGTTCAGGTGCTTTTGTTGCAGCAAATTTAGCGAATCAAATGACTTCAGCGCAAATGTGCCGGATCTTTGTTAAAAATGAAGCAGAGGTACATCCGTTTCATCCTGAATTTTTCTATCGTCCCGCCGTTCGAGAATATTTAAAAAGAGCCTTATCTGTACCGGGTTTGTTGGTTGAGGCGTGTGCTCGATTTGTAAACAATCCCCATGACCAGAATTTTCTGGAGGCCATGACTATTTTGGCTCAAGCTCTCCCCGCAGGAATTTTTGATAATGAAGGCCTGCATGAATATTTGCACCGCTCTTATAGCATGATGGGGAGAACAAATGATTTCAGGCAGTTGAGCCGACGATTGTATTTGATCGCAGCAGACCTTGAAAGTGGAGAGACTGTGCGGTTTGGTGCCCCAGGTTTTGACCATGTCCCTATATCAAGGGCCGTTCAGGCGAGTGTTGCTTCACCAGGCCTGTATTGTCCGGTAGAGATAGATGGTCGTTATTATATGGACGGAACGCTGCGTAAGGGTATGCATGCTTCTGTGGCGCTTGAAGATGGTGCTGACTTGGTTCTTGGCATTAACCCTGTTGTTCCTATTGATGTTAATGCAGCCGTAAAGGCCGGCACTATGAAGCCTGGCACCTTAACAAGCTCAGGAATGCCTAACATTCTTGCTCAGACCCACCGAACCATGGTGTATTCACGCATGCGCTCGGGTATGGCAATGTATGAGCGTGAGTATCCTAATGCTGAAATATTAATGTTTGAACCTACTAGAGATGATGGAAAACTGTTTTTCTCTAATGTGTTTAGTTTTCAGGCAAGAAGAATGGTTTGTGAGCATGCTTACCAGATGACGCGAAAAGATTTAAGAGCACGAGCGGGTGAGTTGGAAGAAAAGCTTAAGCCATTTGGCGTTACTTTAAGAAAGGACCTCCTTGAAGACGATCAACGCACGATTAGTACCAGCTTGTATGGTGAGATGCTGCCCCTCTATGTATCGAAAGAGAAATCGGCTGAAAGCGGGTTTCTTAGCCGTAAATTAAGTGGTGGCTTAGATAGTGTGGCTGACTTATTGCAGAGTGCGAAACATATCTTATAGTGCTTGCTAGGTGTAGTGCCTATTAAGCCTCCCTGCTGGCGCTTGCTGTTTCTAATTGCAGCAAGTAGTCTCTCCAATATTCTTCCTGATTGCAGCATAAATCATATAGATATTCCCACGTATATAATCCTGAATCATGGCCATCATTGTAAGTGATTTTTAGTGCATAATTGCCGGCGGGTTCAAGGTTGGTGATAATGACATCTTTCTTGCCCGTTTGAAGTACCGGTTTTCCGTGTCCTCGCACTTCTGCTGAGGGTGACAGCACTCGTAGAAATTCGTAACTCAGAGGGTATTTTTCATCATCTGAATAGCTAAGCTCAAGACACCGAGATTGAGTTTGTAATTTGATTTGAGTGGGGCGGGGAGTAGGGGTCATCAATATGCCTTTAAAAGCATCGAAGGGACTGCGTCCCTACGATGCTTGTTTTGTGTTTAATTAGTTAAAGAATGAAGCGACTTAAATCTTCATCTTCAGACAACTCATTCAACTGCTCATTTACATATTCAGCTGTAATCTCAAGGCTGTCATTAATTGAGTCGCCCGCACCAAAAGAAATGCTTTCTAGCAATCGTTCTAATACGGTATGTAGTCTTCTTGCACCGATGTTTTCAGTATTTTCGTTTACCTTCCATGCAATCTCAGCAATGCGGGTCAGTGCATCGTCACTAAACTTAAGTGCTACACCTTCTGTTGCCATCAATGCTTCATATTGCTCTGTAAGAGACGCGTCAGGCTCGATTAGAATGCGTTTAAAGTCTTCAGGAGACAGCGCTTTTAGTTCAACCCTGATTGGGAGTCTGCCTTGAAGTTCTGGAATGAGATCTGAAGGCTTTGATAAGTGGAATGCACCTGAAGCGATAAACAGGATATGATCTGTTTTGATCATTCCATACTTAGTGCTAATGGTGCAGCCTTCAATTAACGGAAGTAAATCTCGCTGAACACCTTCTCTTGAAACATCCGTTCCTGAGCTCTCACCACGCTTTGCCACTTTATCGATTTCATCAATAAATACGATGCCATTTTGCTCAACGATGTGTAGCGCATCTTGTTTTATTTTATCTTCGTTAACGAATCTGGCCGCTTCTTCTTCTTGAATCTTTTTGAAAGCATCTGCGACTTTCATTCTTTTGGTTTTCTTTTTGTCTCCAGACATGTTTGAGAACATGCTTTGTAGCTGGTTGGTCATTTCTTCCATGCCGGGAGGTGCCATAATTTCAACACCAACAGGGGTCGCTTTTACATCAATTTCAATTTCTTTATCGTCGAGGTCGCCTTCCCTTAGTTTCTTTCTGAAAACTTGTCGGGTTGATGACTCTGGTTGGTCATCTTCATTTTCATCCGCGCTGCGTGCGGGAGGGAGAAGCGCGTCAAGAATTCGATCTTCAGCAGCATCCATTGCTTTGTGAGAGACTTGTTCCATCTCTTTTTCACGAAGCATTTTCATCGCCATATCCATAAGGTCACGGATAATAGACTCTACATCACGGCCTACATAGCCCACTTCAGTAAACTTGGTGGCTTCTACTTTAATAAACGGTGCATCGGCCAGTTTTGCTAATCTTCGGGCTATTTCAGTTTTACCCACACCGGTGGGTCCAATCATTAAAATATTTTTCGGTGTTATTTCTTCGCGCATCTCTTCGCTGAGCTGCATGCGTCTCCAGCGATTTCGTAAAGCAATGGCGACAGCGCGTTTGGCCTCATTCTGACCAATAATATGTTTGTCTAATTCGTGAACTGTTTCTTTAGGTGTCATTACGGGCATTGTTCGTTACCAGTTATTTTGGTTTTAAATATGGTTTTTAAGAGCAATCAGCTTTAAGAGTCTTTGCTGCTTAATTCTTCAATGGTGCGATTGTGGTTGGTGTATATGCAAATATCGGCAGCAATATCTAGGCCTTTCTCTACAATGTCACGCGCACTTAATGTCGTGTTTTCTAATAACGCCGTTGCTGAAGCCTGGGCATAAGGACCACCAGAGCCAATGGCAATTAGGCTATTCTCTGGCTCAATCACGTCACCGTTGCCAGTGATAATTAATGAGGTTTCTTTATCGGCCACTGCCAGCAGTGCTTCAAGCTTTCGCAGAGCTCTATCTGTACGCCAGTCTTTCGCGAGCTCAACCGCCGCCCTGACCAAATGACCTTGGTGTTTTTCAAGTTGAGCTTCAAAGCGCTCAAAAAGGGTGAATGCATCGGCTGTACCGCCTGCAAACCCTGCAATTACTTGGCCGTGGTAAAGGCGTCTTACTTTTCGTGCATTGCCTTTCATTATAGTGTTGCCCAGAGAAACCTGTCCGTCTCCTCCTAAGGAAACCTCTCCGTCGCGACGTACTGATAATATGGTTGTCATCCAAAACTCCAAATTGAGTAATTTTTTACTTAATGATGAGATATATGGAGTCTTCAAATACAAAATCAAGGGAGGGTAGGGTATTCTGTTCCCCTGGAAAGACTAAGGTGCTAGAAAGTCAAAATTCAGATGCTTTTTGTAAGTACTTAATAGAAAAATGGAGTGTTAGGTGAGCGATTATTCTTTTGATACATACAGTCACTTAGGGATTGATACAGGAGGCACGTTTACTGACTTTGTTTTGCTGAGCAATAATAAAATCACTATTCATAAAACACTATCAACCCCGGATGATCCCTCTCGAGCTATTTTGACCGGCATTAAGGATATGGGCTTATCAAAAGCGGTGTCAAATGGGCAGTTGGTTATTGTACATGGCAGCACGGTTGCGACGAATGCGGCTCTAGAACGAAAGGGGGTTAAAACGGTTTATGTGGCGAATAAAGGTCTGAAGGATATTCTAACACTGGCTAGGCAGACACGAACTGAACTTTATAATCTAAGGCCAGAGCCTATTGCTCCTCCTGTTCCTGAGGCTCTTTGTTTGGAGGTTGATTGTCGAGTGGATGCCTCGGGCAATGTACTTAAGTCATTAAATGACCAAGACCTTGCTAGCTTAGTCGAGCAAATAAGCATTTTAAAACCTGAGTCTGTTGCTATTAATCTTTTGTTTTCATTTCTTGATGATACACATGAGAAGAAAATTGAGTCTGCTTTGCCTGACGCCTTGTTTGTCTCAAGATCATCATTTGTTTTACCTGAGTATAAAGAATATGAGCGAGGCATTGCGACGTGGTTGAATGCGTGGCTTGGGCCTAAAGTAGATCATTACCTGAGTCGTTTAGCGTCGGAGCTTGAAGGTTGCTCTGTATCAATGATGCAATCTTCTGGCGGAACCATAGCGGTAGACCAGGCTGCGAAGAGAACGGTTAATTTACTGTTGTCTGGTCCTGCTGGAGGCTTGGCTGCGACTCAGTTTTTAGGTGGTTTGCTAGATGAAGACCGCTTTATGACCTTTGATATGGGGGGCACGTCTACGGATGTCGCGTTACTTGATGGAGATATTCGTCTAACGAATGAAGGGCGTATTGGGCCGTGGCCTGTCGCTGTTCCAATGGTTGATATGCATACCATTGGTGCGGGTGGGGGGTCTTTAGCCTGGATAGATGAAGGCGGAATGTTGCAGGTAGGGCCAGAGTCTGCAGGTGCTTATCCAGGCCCTGCATGCTATGGGCAGGGAGGCTTAAAACCGACGGTAACGGATGCCAATGTACTACTAGGGCGGCTAAGACCGAATGCATTTTTAGGTGGGGGCATGGCTTTAGATATTACTGCGGCTGAAAATGCAATAAAGCCACTAGCGGATGCGATGGGTATCTCTATTCTAGAGGCGGCTTCCGGCATTATTACCATTGCCAATGAACATATGAATCGGGCGTTAAGGACAATATCAATTCAGCGGGGCTATAATCCAGAGCATTTCCGTTTATGTTGTTTTGGTGGTGCTGGTGGTCTTCATGTTTGCGCATTAGCCGACTCAATGGGCATGAGTAAAGCCATTGTTCCTATTCATGGTGGTGTATTGTCTGCTTTTGGTATGTTAGTGGCTCCTCATGAACGACAGTTGTCAAAAACCGCTATTCAGTTATTGTCAGATGCTGAAAATATGATGGCTATATTTGATGAGATGGCTGAAAAGGGTCGCAGGGAATTAGTTGAGGAAAACGTTAGCGTGGCGGACATTAGCGTAAAATACTCTGTTGATTTACGCTACAAAGGGCAGAGCTTTACTTTGAACTTGCCTTGGGGGTCTTTAAGTGACTTGGCTCGAGACTTCCATGCTTTGCACCTGGATCGCTATGGGCATGATATGGATCGTGCGGTAGAAATGGTTACTTTGCGAGTGGCGGTGACCTCCCCAGGCCTTTCTTTGGTGTTACAATCGCCTGAATTAGGTGGTCAGGTATTTAGCGAAGATGCTTGCATTTATGGTTATGAACAGCCCGTTCCTGTGCTTTATCGAACACAATTAACGGAGGGGGAGCATGTAAAAGGGCCATTACTGATTGTGGAAAAGGTATCTACCACGATGGTGGAATTGGGTTGGACTGTCACTTGTGACCGATATGGAAACCTCCTTATTGATCGTCTTGATGAGGCTGGTTGATAAATAACATATAACGGACTTGTCCTGCTTCTTTTTCTCTATGCAACTGCCAGCTTTGAGGGAAGTTTGGCTGTGTTGTCTCTTTTTCTATTTCAACGTAAATGTGAGTGCCTACCTTTAGCAAAGAAGAAGACTCAAGTAAGGATACGCATTGTGGGACCAGGTCACATCGAAATGGTGGATCAATAAAAATGATATCGTAGGCGGCTTCGTTTGAATTTGCATTTCTTAACCATTTAACGGAATCTGTGCAGACGATTTCTGCGTTGGTCGCTTGCAAGGTTTGTAAGTTAGCTTTGATGGATGAGATTGCACTAGGAGATAAGTCTATAAATGTGACTGTACTAGCCTCTCTTGATAGGGCTTCCAGGCCAAGGGCTCCACTGCCCGTAAATAGATCTAGGCACCTTGCTCCAGGAATATAAGGTGAAATCCAGTTAAAAAGTGTTTCTCTGACTCTGTCAGTGGTAGGACGTAAGCCTTCTGCGGCAACAAATGAAAGACGCCTGCTACGCCATTGACCGCCTATAATCCGAAGAGCGCTATTTTTGTTGTTTTTATTAGGGCTTTTTGATGAATATGAATTCGATTTTCGGTTAGACATGATATTTTAATGTGTCCTGATGTCTTTATAGTGGAAAAAGGCATAGATTATAGAAAAACAGAGTGTGAATGTTAAAAGGGATTTGGCCTAGTTACAAATCAATAATAGAATAGAGCCCTTTAAACGACATAATAGATCCTTTTATTTCAACTATGATGGTAATTAAGTGAATATGGATACGGCAAATCTTATTACATTAGCTCTTTTGGCAGTATTGGTTGTTCTTTGGCTGGTAGATTATTCTAAACTTAAAAGCAGCAGACCGACGCCTAAAAGAGTAGAGCAGCGAACACCTCAACAAACAAAAGGTGCGACTGATTCAGTTAACGTTGAGCTAGAAACAGAACAAAAACCTGAGGTGGTGACTGAGGAGCCTATTAACTTTTTTGCCCGTATTAAAACAGGCTTAGGGCGAACCCGTGCAAGCTTATCAGGCGGAATGGCAGACCTATTTTTAGGTAAGAAGACTATTGATAGTGATCTGCTGGAAGAAATTGAGACACTATTATTAACGGCTGATGTCGGTGTTGAAGCGACTACTCAGATTATTACAACGCTTACCGAAAAAGTTGAGAGAAAGCAGTTGTCTGACCCTGCGGTTTTAAATGAAATGCTCCAGCAAGAGCTTACTTCATTACTGTCTGGCAGTAGTGAGCCCTTGTCTTTCGATGCAAAGGGCAAACCTTTTGTTATTTTAATGGTGGGCGTCAACGGCGTGGGTAAAACAACCACTATCGGTAAGTTGGCCAAGCGTTATCAGGAAGAAGGTAAGTCTGTTATGTTAGCTGCGGGCGATACCTTTCGTGCGGCAGCGGTGGAACAGTTGCAAGTATGGGGTGATAGAAATAATGTACCTGTGGTTGCTCAGCATACAGGAGCAGATAGTGCTTCCGTAATATTTGACGCGGTACAATCAGCGCAAGCAAAAGGCGTTGATATAGTCATTGCTGACACCGCAGGACGACTACAGAATAAAGATAATTTAATGGCCGAACTTGAGAAAGTGGTTCGTGTCATGAAAAAATTGGATGATGCCGCACCTCATGAAGTCATGTTGGTTCTGGATGCAGGTACAGGTCAGAATGCTTTGAGCCAGGCTGATTTGTTTAAGCAAGCGGTAGGTGTATCGGGTATTACATTAACGAAGCTTGATGGTACCGCCAAAGGCGGGATTATCTTTGCCATAGGTAAGCAGTTGAACTTACCTATTCGTTATATCGGAGTGGGCGAGCAGATTGATGATTTACGTCCTTTTGTTGCTGATGAGTTTGTAAAAGCGCTTTTTGAAAAATAATGCTAACTAATAAGTGTAAACGTGTTTAGATGATAAAATTTGACAACATCAGTAAACGGTATGAAGGAGGGCATGAGGCATTAACTCAGGTTGGCTTCCATTTAAATCGTGGTGACATGGCTTTTTTAACCGGGCATTCAGGTGCCGGTAAAAGCACCCTTCTGAAACTTATTATGCTTATGGAAAGGCCCAGCCAAGGACAGTTGGTTGTTGGCGGTCAGAATCTTAATCGAATACCTCGTCGACAAATCCCTTATTTTAGACGCCATATAGGTGTGGTTTTTCAGAACCATCACCTGCTTTTTGATCGGACTGTTTTTGATAATGTTGCGCTGCCATTGGAAATTACAGGTATGCCTCAGCGGGAAATTGGGCGCAGGGTTCGAGCGGCACTTGATAAAGTTGGTCTTTTGAGTAAAGAGAAGCTAAACCCGCTTCAACTTTCGGGTGGTGAGCAGCAACGAGTGGGTATTGCTCGTGCTGTGGTGAATAAGCCTGCCTTGTTACTTGCGGATGAACCTACTGGAAACCTGGACCCTGAGTTATCCGCTGATATCATGAATCTTTTTGAACAGTTTAATCAGGTAGGAGTAACCGTGTTGATTGCCAGTCATGACTTGGCTTTAATTGCTGATTTGAAGCACCGCGTATTGGAATTAAACGCTGGTCAGCTAATCGAAGAGTCGAGACAGGGTGCTGAATTGGTACAAACCGATGTAAGTATGGTTAATGATGGGGATCATAATGGAACCTGGTAAGCAGACACGAGGCGCCAGTCCTGGTCGAGTTAGCGCAAAAAAAACATCAAAGCCTGTGAAACAGCCTGACCTAGCTGGGGCGCGTGTGAGTCGTCGGCAAGGTTCTTTTAGTAGCTATCTGGCTAATCATCGTAAAATTGCAAAAGAGAGTTTTCGTCGCTTAATCAAGCACCCGCTTTCCAGTCTCATGACTTGGGCTGTTATTGGTATTGCATTGTCTTTGCCTGCCGGGCTTTCGGTTTTATTGAGCAATGTTCAGCAATTAAGTAGTGGCTGGGATGGCTCTGCTCAAATTACGTTATTCTTGAAAATGAATGTGAGTGATGATGCGGCTGCAAAGCTGGCGTTGTCCCTCTCTGCTCGTCCAACCATTGCCCAGGCAGACTTTATTAGTAGAAGTAGTGCACTGGATGAATTTAAGAGTTTATCGGGGTTTGGTGAGGTACTGAACTATCTTGATGAAAACCCTTTGCCGCACGTCATTGTGGTTAAACCAGAAACAACATTGGCGACGGTTGCACAAACTGATGCACTTCAGAAAGAACTTTCAGGTATCAGAATTGTAGAAAAAGCCCAGTTAGATCTGCAGTGGGTTCAACGTTTACATAGTATGACCGAGCTGATTCAGCGAGGGGTGTGGGCTTTGGCTTTGTTGCTTGCTCTAGCCGTGTTGCTGGTTATTGGGAACACTATTCGCTTAGGGATAGAAAATCGACGAGATGAAATTGTTGTCATTAAATTAGTCGGCGCAACCGATGGATTTGTTAGAAGGCCTTTTCTTTATACTGGGCTTTGGTATGGCTTAGGCGGCGGTTTAATTGCTTTTTGTCTAGTGCAGATGGCACTGGTTTGGATAAATGGCCCAATTAGTGACCTAGCTATGCTTTATTACAGTTCTTTTAGTTTGTCAGGTCTGAATGTAGAGTCTACACTTTTTCTTCTTGGCGTAAGTATGTTGCTGGGTTGGAGTGGCGCATGGCTTGCGGTTCGACGTCATCTAGGTGATATAGAGCCAAGTTAAGTCTATTTATTTAAACGTATTGCTTCGCGTTATAGAGGTAATCACGTATTGGTTTTTATTTTTCATCATTTATACTTAAACACGTTAGCTATATATGTATTTAAGTGATTAAAAAGAATAATAATATTATATTAATTTGCGTGAAAAGGAACTTTTTGCGCCACTAGAAGTCCTATATTAAAGATGATATATTCGGCGTCCGGTAAATTTTGGAGGTTTAAATGGGTACGAGTTTACAGCCAGTAGATATGCTAACACCAGGTGGTAACCTGGAATCGTATATGCAGGCCGTTAATAGCATCCCTGTGCTGTCAGTTGAAGAAGAGCGAAAGCTGACATCGAGATTGCATGACGAAGAAGATATTGATGCTGCGCGTTATCTGGTTATGTCGCACCTTCGTTTTGTTGTTTATATTGCTAAAAGCTATTCCGGTTATGGATTGTCTCAGTCTGACTTAATTCAAGAAGGAAATGTCGGCCTGATGAAAGCGGTAAAGCGCTTTAATCCTGATTTTGGTGTGCGCATGGTTTCCTTTGCCGTGCACTGGATTAAGGCTGAAATACACGAATTTATATTGCGTAACTGGAGAATCGTTAAAGTAGCGACAACCAAGGCGCAGAGAAAATTATTTTTTAATCTTCGAAGCGCTAAAAAGCGTTTGGCTTGGTTAAGTCATGCAGAAGTTAAATCTGTTGCGGCTGACTTAGGTGTTGAGCCAAAGGTCGTTCGTGAGATGGAAGGGCGTTTAAGCTCTCATGATGCTGCTTTTGATGGTGGCATGGATGATGATGACGAGTCCGCTTATCAGTCTCCTGCTAACTATCTTGAGGATCATAGTCATGACCCTGCAAAGCGAGTAGAGCAGACAGATTGGACTGAAGACTCTAATAGTCGATTGCGTTCTGCTATGAGTACGTTAGATGAGCGTAGTCAGGATATCTTGAAGCAGCGCTGGTTGTCGGATAGCAAGTCAACATTACATGATTTGGCTGCTCAATATGGCGTTTCAGCTGAACGTATTCGCCAGCTAGAAAAAAATGCGATGAAAAAAGTTCGGGCATTAATGGAAGGCTAGGTATAAATTGACGCCGCCCTATAAACCGCCACATTTTATGTAGGCGGTTTTTTTGTGCCCAATATTTATGCGTGTTGAACGTTTAGGCAGGTTACAAACAATTAATTATGCCTTTACGGCGCACTCCCTTAAGCTATATGTATTATAAAGACGGGTCTTATAAAAAGACGTTACAACAGGACGCTACAATAGGGCAGTAATGATGAGTTGGTGGGGCAAAGTAATTGGTGGTGCATTTGGTTTTATGTTGGGAGGCCCTCTAGGCGCTTTGTTAGGGGCAACGCTAGGTCACGGGTTTGATAAAGGGTTAGCCGGCGTCGAGCAGCTAGGAGGCCCTCAAAACTGGAACACGGGTGATCAGGAGCGTGTTCAGGCGGCGTTTTTTACCGCTACCTTCTCTGTAATGGGTTATATAGCAAAAGCCGATGGGCGTGTTACCCAAGACGAAATTAATATTGCCCGCCGTACAATGGATAAAATGCAGCTTGATGGTGAGCAGAAACAAGCCGCAATAGCGCTTTTTAATACAGGTAAAGAAGACAATTTTCCATTAAACGAGGTACTTGATCAGTTAAGGCAAGAATGTCATCGCAGAGTTAACCTGATCCAAATGTTTTTGGAAATTCAGATAGCGACAGCGCTTGCAGATGGTGAACTTCATCCGAGTGAACAGCGAGTATTAATTAGCGTAGCAGAGCACCTAGGGCTCTCTAGAATGCAGTTTGAACGCCTGCTGGCTATGGCTGTTGCACAGCAGCGTTTCTCTCAACGTGGGGCGGGAGCTAGAGCATCAGATTCAAGAGAATCGCTTTCTGAAGCTTATCAACTATTAGGTGAAACGAAGGCATCCAGTGATGCGGATATAAAGAAAGCTTATCGTAGGCTGATGAGTCAGCATCATCCTGATAAGTTAGTTTCAAAAGGTTTACCAGAAGAAATGATGAAAATTGCCACTGAAAAGACGCAAGAAATTAAGGCGGCTTATGAGTTGGTGCGACGATCACGAAAGCCTGCATGATTAACTATTGACAGGATAGGGGTAGAGTTTTAATGCGCGTATTGGTAATTGAAGATGATAAAGATGTTGCAGCCTATTTAGTAAAGGGTCTGCATGAATGTGATCATGTTGTAGATCATGCGGCGGATGGTAAGGATGGATTGTTACTAGCGGCCAGTGAAAGCTATGACATTATGATCATAGATCGTATGTTGCCTAGTATGGACGGCCTGACGATCATCAAAACAGTTAGGGCGACAGGGAACCAGACTCCCATACTCATTTTGAGTGCGCTGGGTGATGTAGATGACCGTGTAGAAGGTTTGAGAGGCGGTGGCGATGATTATTTAACAAAGCCTTTTTCCTTTACGGAGCTGCTGGCAAGAATGGACGCCCTGCTGAGAAGAGGAAGTTCTCAAGCAGAGCAGGTGACGAGCCTAAGTGTTGCAGACCTTGATATGGACTTGTTAGCAAGAACCGTTAAGAGAGGCGCGCAAAAAATTGATCTTCAACCCAGAGAGTTTCGTTTGCTTGAATACCTAATGCGTCATGCGGGTCAAGTTGTGACGAGAACGATGTTGCTTGAACAAGTTTGGGATTACCACTTTGATCCACAGACCAATGTGATTGATGTGCATATCAGTCGTCTTAGATCCAAAATTGATAAAGATTTTGAAAGACCATTACTACAGACGGTACGTGGAGCTGGGTACATATTGAGAGAAGATAGTTAATGAGGTTGGTTAGTTTATTACGTACCTCTTCGTTTCAATTAGCGCTGGTGTATATGGTGCTATTTGCTACGTCTGTGTTTATCTTGCTGGGCTTTATTTATTGGGCTACTGCAGGTTATATGGCAGAGCAGACGGATGAAACGATTGAGGCTGAGATTATTGGTTTGGCTGAGCAATATAAACGGCAAGGTGTGAATGGTCTTATTAGTGTGATTCGAGAAAGGGTGTCGAGAGACCCTAATGGCAAGTCTTTATATTTATTCACCGCCAGAGATCGTATCAAACTTGCCGGAAACCTGAATAAATGGCCTGAAAAAGCACAGGTTCAGGATGGCTGGGTTAATTTTGAGCTTAATGAAGAGATTGGCTGGCAAGGTAAACCCCATATTGCTAGGGCTCGAATTTTTGTTGTGCAGGGAGGGATGCAGCTGCTGGTAGGCAGAGATGTTCATGATCTAATGACCGTAAAGCGTTTAATTGAGCGGGCGATTAACTGGGGAATGGGTATTACATTAGCCCTAGCCTTAATCGGCGGTATTATGATGAGTCGTAGTACGGCCAAGCGTATAGAGGTTATTAACCAAATTAGCCGTGAAATTATGGGGGGTAATCTCTCCTTAAGAATACCAAGGCGAGGAACAGGAGATGATTTTGATCAGCTAGCTGAAAATCTGAATCAGATGTTAGATCGTATTGTTCAGTTAATGGATGGTATTCGCCATGTATCAGATAACATTGCTCATGATCTTCGAACCCCGCTAACACGCTTAAGAAATCAGTTAGAGGGCGCGCTTGTTTCGGTTGAACGTGAGGAGGATAGGGAGCAAATAGTTGTCGCTGTTTCTGAGGCTGACCAGTTACTGGCAACATTTAATGCCTTGCTTCGAATTGCCCGGCTTGAAACGGGTAGGAAGGTCGTAAAGCCTGAAACGCTTAGTTTATCTCAATTAATAGAAGATGCAGCGGAGCTTTATGAGGCTTTAGCAGAAGATAAGAATCAAGGTTTTAAAATAAATGTTCAGGGAGATGTATCGGTTAGCGGAGATAAGGATCTTTTATTTCAGGTAGCCTGTAATTTAATTGATAATGCCATTAAATATACGCCCGAAGAAGGGAATATTTTAGTGCATTTAGCTGAAAATAAAGATGATGTACTTTTTCAGGTAAGTGATTCGGGTATCGGCATTCCTGAAGGTGAGAGAGATAAAGTATTTCAGCGCTTTTACCGGGTGGCTAAAAGTCGTTCTTTACCAGGCAATGGTTTAGGCTTAAGTATGGTGGCAGCTGTCATTGCCATGCATAAGGGAGACATTGAATTAAGTGATAATGATCCCGGACTGACTGTTTCCGTTAGACTACCAAAATAACGGATATAAACCCTGCGGCCAGACCGCAGGATCTACTTTTGGTCTTAAGAAACAATTACTTTCCTAAGAAACCTTTAACAGTATTGATTGTTGTTTTTGCTGGAGTCAGCGCAATATCGATACTATTATTAACAAAGCCTTCAATACGATTGATAGTTCTGTCTACTTTTACTTGAGCGTTGCTAGCACGTGCTTTGATGCTATCTAATTCACCTTCAAGGTGCTTTTGTTCAGCCATAACAAGACCGATAAGTGTATGACGGTTTACCTGACTGGTAACCCCCATCGTGTCTAGCTGGAAGCCAAGGTTATCAAGACCGCCAAGTGCCGCTTCAATTAAATTCGTAATGTTCTTGTTCATTTTCATCAGGTTTCCCCTTCGTTAGTTCTGCGCTTTAAAATGATCAGCGTATTAAAACAACTGTTTGAATATTGTTGAGCAGAATATAGACAAAAAATAGGGAAAACAACCTAAATTTCATACAATTTGTATTCTTACATGAGCGACTCCTTGATAAAGTGTGTCGTCTAGCATTTACTAAGACGCAATTGTTATTCCATGAAAGGAGGGGCTCGCAGAATGTTGAACGATGCTAAAACAATGCACTCTCGTCTTGGCGAGAGTGAGTACTTTCCCGTAAGACGGTTGATGGTCTGCTTATTATGAAATTAAAATGGAGTGCCGTAGTTTTTGGTGCATTGATTGATATTGCTATCTCTATTGCTATGGGCTTAGTACTGCTTATCATTTATGCCTCTATTCTTGCAGGAAAAGGTCTCTCTGAGGCAGACATTCAAATGAACTTGAGTGATCCTTTAAATTCATCTGTTTTTGCTGTGTTACTGCTTGCTGTGGGAGCACTTACCGATGGGGTGGCGGGCTATTTGACCGCTAAGTTTGCGGGATACTTAGCGTACTGGCATGCACTCTTTATGATTATGACCGTTATGTTTTTGCATGCTGGAATGTCTTTGGGAGCAGATGTGCCCTTTTGGTATAACTTCATCTCACAAGTGTTAGGGCTTGTTGCGGCACTGTATGGTGCTGGATTATATAAAAAAACAGAGGTTAATTAATACTTATGGGGCGTTATCGTGCACCACAAAAACCGGGTTCTAAATATATCACCCCAGAAGGCGAGCAGGTTCTTAAGGATGAGCTTCATTATTTATGGAAGGTTAAGCGTCCGGAAGTAACCCAGGCAGTATCTGAGGCGGCTGCACAAGGTGATCGCTCTGAGAACGCAGAATATATTTATGGAAAAAAACAATTAAGAGAAATTGATTGGCGGGTTCGTTTCTTAAGAAAAAGACTTGATAACATGGTGGTAGTTGATCAGAAACCCGATGATCAGACACGAGTATACTTTGGCGCTTGGGTGACGCTAGAAAGCGAATCTGGCGATGAATTTCGCTATAGAATTGTTGGTCCTGACGAGTTTGATATGAGCAAGGGGTTTATTAGCGTTGACTCACCAATGGGACGTGGGCTTCTAAAAAAGCAGGTTGATGATGAATTTAGCATAAATACTCCCGATGGAGAGCAGGTTTATTTTGTAGTCGCCATTAGTTATACCGCTTGTGAGAGTTAATAAATCTCACCCTTGTAGGTATCTTCTCTACTTATGTGTGCTAGTTGGGTTTATTTTATTGTTTATTGGAGGGCCTGATTACTACTCTAGCCGAATATTTAAGGCAATCTGGGATTTGGGTCATGTTCCATTTATGTTTGTGGTTGGGGTTGTTGTTCTTGAGCTATTAGATCGAGCTAAATATATCTCTCAAAAAGTATTACCAGTGGCTTATAGTTGTATCGTCATTGGAATTGCTTTTAGTTCGGAGTACACACAGAGCTTTGTTGGCCGGACGTTAAGTTTATGGGATGTTCTGGCTGATATAGTCGGAGGTTTGTTAGCCTGGTTATTTGTTTTTGGTTTAGGTCGACGGCAACGGTTATTGACTGCGCTGACATTATTCCTCTGTATTACTGTGATTACACCGTTTTTTACTATTGTGTATGATGAGGTGGTAGCCATAAGTAAATTTCCATTGATCTCTGACTTCGAGAATCATTCAGAGTTAAGTCGGTGGAGTGGCGGTGAGCTAAAGAGATCGACGCTTAGATCAACAGAGGGCTTATACTCTTTGGCGTTTATGTTGCTTGATGAAGGTTATAGCGGGGTCGCAACAAGGGATTTTTCTCCCGATTGGCAGGGTTATCGCTTTTTGCAGTTTGATGTGTGGAGTCCTAAAGTTAATTTGTTTGTCACTATTCGTATTCATGATAAGTTGCATGCCGAATCGGCTCAACTTTATTCTGATCGTTTTAATAGACGATATTCTTTAAAGCAAGGGTGGAACAGACTAACAATAACCTTGGATGACGTTTATAGCGCGCCTAAAAATAGAGCGTTTAATCTAAGTGAAGTGTGGGGGCTTGGTTTGTTTAGTTATAATTTAGGTACTCAAGAAAAGCTCTATTTAGACCAGTTGATTTTGATAAAATAATTCAAGTTGGTTGATTGTTGAGTTAATAGATGAACAGTGAGTCAATTCACATTATTGGGGATTACTTTACCTTTGAGCGTTAATTGTCTATAAAATAACCTAGTAGGTGAAGATTTCGTCTTGTGTAGTTAAAGTTGTACGTATGTGCTGTGCGTTTAGTATAGGGAAATAAAAAATGAAAATTCAGTTTGGAAGCCAAAATAGACTTCGCTTGGTCGTTGCTCTCTTAAGTGTAGGGGTATGCGTTTCAACTGCGTCATTAGCTGATGGTAATAAAAGCATTGAAGAGTTAGAGCATAAGGAAAAATCTACATTAGAAAACTTTCGCTTGAATGCGATTGAAGAAGATGAACTATCTGAAGCTGTTATTGCTGGTGGGTTGGAACCAACAAGTTCCGGAGGCGTTAAGCGGTCACAGCAACCTGTTACTATGTATGAAGATACGAGTTTATTGCTACCCCAAGATAGGCAAACGGATCTTGGTCGTCATGAAATACCTGTTACGTTAAATTATGCGGAACCTCGATATGTTCCTGGCAGCACTTGGGGAAATAGCTATTCAATTACTCCTGATGTGGGTAATAGACATTATGAGCAGTTTAACGCGAATGTTTCAGAACGATAAATAAAAAAAGAGATGAATGTCATCTCTTTTTTGTTTTCCTACTTCGCCATAAACCTTAAGGGTTTATGCAACACCTTATCATAAAGAAAAGCCAGTGCTTCTTTTGCTTGGTTTACCTTCGCTCTAGACAATCCTATATTTACAGTAAGATATTTAAGAAATTTCTGTACGTTATTATCAGATAACAAAGCTGGGTTCTTCAGGTCATTAAAGAATATATATTGGGTTATCCAGTGTTGGTAGGTTTGTTCTGTACGAATGTTGAAGTGTTGCTTCTTTACTATTTTCTGAACCTGGTATAGTAATCCAGACTGACTCTGGTCCAATGCTTCTGCATTATCCATAAACAGCATCCTTTTCTTTTTGAGTTATTATTCTAATTTTAGACGGATTCTATTACATTCTGGTTACGCTTGTAAAATGAAAGATAAGAAAGGTTATGACCGGTAGAGATACGATAAAATATTGACGCCAGATGGACGTTTTATTTACGATAAATAGTCGTCCGGCGTCAATACTGCACTGCTGTACTAGCCGTTTTCTGATTTTAACGTTTCAATGCTATCAATATAATTTTGCATTGCGTCATCAGAAGACTGTCCTTTACATTTTTCCCATGCTTCGTATTTTGCCCGATTAATAAAATCCATTCTTCCAGGCTTTTTGCCGCTTACATCACCTTCTGATGCTTGCTTGAATAGTGCGTACATTTGCAGTTTAAGTTCATTTGATGGCTTGAAGTTACCTTCCGCATTTTGAACATAGTTTACGGACTCTTCGAACTTCTGTTTTAAGTCGCTCATTGTTATTCCTTCTATTGTCGCTAATTGTGTGGTGTAGATTATAACGCTGCAGCCCATAGTGCAATAGTGACTCAAGTGGATTGATTTTAGGTCCCTTAAGTCAATTATATTTTTGATTATCGAGCATATCATGTACTCTAGTGCCCTTTTTTAGAGAAACTAATAGGATAGAGTGTTTAGCATGAGCAAAAAAAACAAGATGACTGCGATCGTAAGTAAAATTAACTCACTGCCTGATTTTGTACGAGTTAAAGCGCTAAGCACATTTTTTGGTACATTCGTTAAGTTTACAGGTACCACCGGTATTAAAATTGAAGAGCTGACTAATAAAAATGCAGTAATTACTTTAAAAAACAAAAAGTCAGTTCAAAATCATATTGGTTCTGTGCATGCCGTGGCAAGTATTTTGATTGCTGAATCTGCAACGGGCTACCTGATTGGAATGAATGTACCTGACACATCAGTGCCGGTTATTAAAACGATAAAAGCAGATTATGTTAAGCGTGCTAAAGGGGATATGAAAGCGGTAGCCTCATTGACTAACAAGCAAATTGAGCAGATTCGCACTCAAGAGAAGGGTGAAACGGTTGTTAAAGTTACTGTGATGGATGCAGACGGTAAAGAGCCTATCCTTATGGAAATGGTTTGGGCCTGGACGCCAAAAAAGCGTAAGTAACTTTTTAGTTTGAGTCTTTAGGTAAACGAACATCGAAGCAAACGCCGCTTTTATTCTCAAGATTAAAGGCGGTTACTCTGCCCTTGTGATAGTCAGTAATTAATTTTACGATCACCAAACCTTGTCCCATGTGTCCTTCTTTTTGATCTCCCCCCCTCACAGAAACGAACGAATTAAAGATGTCTCGTTTCATTTTTAT
This sequence comes from Hahellaceae bacterium, assembly GCA_016744695.1. Classification (GTDB taxonomy): domain Bacteria; phylum Pseudomonadota; class Gammaproteobacteria; order Pseudomonadales; family Oleiphilaceae; genus Alkalimarinus. Next base: position 20,696 of record JADGDV010000022.1, on the reverse strand, counting down.
CGGTAATAGAGAGCCCTCATTACTGACTCGTAAACAGTAGTCGCCTGATCTTGTGTTTAGCTCTATGCTAATTGTTCCATTTTTAGGGGTGAAGTCTCGTGCATTTTCAATGAGTTTGTCTAAGAGCTGAGCAATAAGCTCTGGTGAACCTAATACCTTCTTAAAGCCTTGCTCAATATTAAGTGATAAACGGTGTTCTGTTAGCATGCTTTGAAAGGCCTTCCCTGTACCTGAAACGACTTCTGTCAGGTCAAATTCTTCTTTCTCTGTACTCGCTATGCTTTTTTCTAGGCGGGACGCTTCGCTCATTGACTGGAGAATAAGGCTAAGACGTTTTGCTCCGTTGTCTGCTCGATGTAAGTAAGTATTTAGTTCTGTGCTGTTGCTTAGCATTGATATGTTTTCTAGCGATGAACGAACAATGGCTAGGGGTGTTTTGAGTTCGTGAGATAGCTTTTTTGAGAAACCTTCAAGGTACTCTGTATAGCTTGAGACTTCTTTGTGCATACTGGCAAAACTTCTTGATAAATCACCTAGCTCATCTTGAGCGTTGGAGGGTTCATAAAACTGCCCCATGCGGCCATCTTCACTAATTGAATCTTCAATGTGATTGCGTAAGTGAGTGACCCTCCATGACAGTAAGCTTGCAAACCCTAGTAACACCATAATAATTATTAAGACGACAGAGAAGCTGATGGCAATTAACTTAACCATAGCGCGGTCAGAAAGAGAGGCGATAGCTTCCGTTGTTTGTTCTACCAATACGACGCTTTGAACTAAGTTGGGTTGATTGCTATTCAAAGTTATAGGGTAGGCTGCCGCGATAATGGCTTGCTTGCTGTCGGGGTCAGTAAACCAGTTGCTGCTTGCTTTATTATCTAGTGCCGCCTTAATAATGGCATTGCTACGTTGGCCTGGCTTTGTTTTCTCTTCTATATCTTTGGGTTGAGATGTACCTAACACGGCCTTAAATAATGATAGTAATATATCTCGAGCCAGTGATTTATATTCACCTTGTTGCCAAGGAGAACTAAATTGCTCTTCATTGGCTTTACCAAGTTGTGCGATAACCCATGTATCTTTATTGAGCACACTAATGCGAGTGTGGTTTTGTTGGTAGGGGGCTAGCAATGACTCAAGCGTATGTTGTCGGTATATAACCGGAGCAAGAACTCGGTTCTCTTCTGGTGATGTTATGCCTGACCATTGTTTTTCTGTGGTTACTGAGGGAGCCTTGATAATAGAGAACCCTAAGCCTTGGTTTACTCTAGATAAAGGTATTTCAAGCTCAATTTGATAGCCATCTTGGGTGTCTTGCCAATAACCACGTAACGTACTGTCTTTTATAAAGTGCCTTGAGCCACTTCGAGATAAAAGATCCAGAGGGCCTGGGGCTATGGGGCTAGCAATTAGTTCTGTTATGCCCCCAGTGGGGAGCGCTAGTTTTAGTAATAAATGGTCGTTGTTTGTTAAATCCCTTTTGCTTGGATTTCTATAGCGAGTATTTTTGTTAGTAACGGCTATAAACAGATAAAAACGGTCACCATTAATTCCCGCTAGATACCTTGCTGAAAATGCATCTTTTGTTTTTTCTAAAGGAATAGTTTGCTGAGAAACCGAACGCCAGTCATCGAAATATCCATCCAGGATGATGGGTGATGGAAGTGTAAATGCATAAATAGACTCATAAGTGTGGGGCTTATTTGGTGCCGCGTTGAATTTATGACTGTTAATCTGCTTGGCCACGAGTTCAGCATGCTGGCTGAGATTTTTTAGCTGCTGATGCCTAAGTGTTTGCTCCAACTCTTGGATGAATAAATAACCACCCCATGGAATAAGCAGCGTTAACAGACTAATCAGAAGTAGCTGGTTTCGTAATTTCAATTAAGCCTCATCAGACATCCAGCGATAGCCCATGCCATAAGCGGTTTGAATACTGTTAAATGTATTGTCGATTAATGTGAATTTTTTTCTAATACGCTTAATGTGAGAGGTGATGGTGTTGTCATCTAGCACTGTGTTGGCTGCTTCCATCAACTGATCTCGGCTCTTAACATGGCCCGGATACTTAATGAGGGTATGAAGCATCCAGAATTCAGTGACGGTTAAGTCTATGGGGTGGGTGTTCCAAGTTACTCTCATTCTATCGACATTAACATCAAGTGATCCACGGGAAAGCGTTTCATCCGGTTTGCTGGCCTTATTTTGCATTGCATCAACACGGCGAAACAGGGCAACAATTCTAGCCATCATATGAGGCAGGTTGATATCTTTAGTAAGGTAGTCATCAGCGCCTAACTTAAGCCCTAGTATTTGGTCGAGTTCACTGTCCCTCGCGGTGAGAAATATCATCGGTAGCTCAGGAGATTTTACTCTTAATTGCCTACAAACTTCGAACCCGCCCTCAATGTCATCGCCTAAACCAACATCAATAATCACCAGGTCAGGTAATGAATGCTCAAAATGCGCCATAGCATCTAACCGATTATCGAAGTCTACTACATCATAGCCATACTTTTTGAGTGCATCGCAGTAGTTAGCCCTAATTTCGGGTTCATCCTCGATAATGGCAATCTTACGTTTCATTCTTATTCCCTGCTGATTTCAAATACGTCATTTCAAGTGACAGGCTAATGATGATTAAAACATGAGTGCTTGCTCTCGACTATCCCTTAAATAGATATTGCCATAATTCATCACATTTCACCTTCATGCAGACATTTTTTATCCACTGTTCTGACAACTTTTCTTGTTGTAATAAGTCGTAGAAGCACATCGGTCGATTAAATAAAAAGAGGGTTGAGTAATGGAAAATAGACTTACAAGTAGCAATAAAGAAATGTGGCGGTGGCAGGCTCTAAGAGACGATATATTCATGCTCTTGGCTATTTTCCTATTGTTGACGGGGTATAGCCTGAGTGCTCAGGCTGTGGAGTCAAAAACCATATCTCTGAATCAGGTTGAAAGCGGGCGATTATTATTTAATAGAGCGCAAGCTAATGACAGTTCAATAAAATATGATCCGGCTACTTTGTTAAGTGAAGAGGTCGACATCGTTGTTTCGGGACTTATCGTCACGGCTCGACTGAAACAACAGTTTAAAAATGATACTAATGATTGGCTTGAAGCGGTTTACGCATTTCCGTTACCTGAAAATGCAGCACTTTATTTAATGGAAATGAAAATCGGTGAGCGAGTAATTAAGGGAGAAATTAAAGAAAAATCTCAAGCAAAGAGGATTTATCAGCAAGCTAAAAAAGCAGGTAAAAAAACCTCGCTGGTTGAGCAACAACGACCCAACTTATTTACTAATAACATTGCAAATATTCCCCCTGGTGAAACGGTAGAGATTATATTGGAATACAATCAGGTGCTTGATTATCAGCATGGCGCATTTGAACTTCGTTTTCCGTTGACTACCACGCCTCGTTATTTCCCTGGTCAAAAGATATCAGGACTAGAAATCGCGGTCGATACAAACACTGGCTGGGCTCTACCAACCGACCAAGTGTCAGATGCTCACTTGATATCGCCTTTTACAGTTCCTTCGAGTTCATTGGTCAAGCCTAGCCATAATGTTAGTTTACAGGTCGAAATTAATACGGGTTTCTCTGTCGATTCAATTAACAGTACAAGCCACAGCATTGTTGTAAAGACTGAGGAAAGTAGAAATGAAAACACCTATAAAGTCTCGTTGAAAGAAGGTGAGACCGCAATGGATAGAGACTTTGTATTGGCATGGGAGCCGCAGGCAGGGGCGAGCCCAAAAGCAGCGCTGTTTACCGAAATGTGGAATGGGGCGCAATATTCATTATTGATGGTCATGCCGCCTCAGCAATTACCAGGAGATATGACCCTACCAAGAGAGCAGGTTTTTGTTATTGATACATCAGGCTCTATGGGTGGGGAGTCTATCCGTCAGGCGCGCATGGCATTGGATAAAGCGCTTAATAGCCTTAAACCTAGTGATCGATTTAACGTAATTGAATTTAATAGTACGACACATTCATTGTATTCATCTTCGGTACCGGCTAATAGTCGAAATATTAAGCATGCATTGAATTATGTTCATAATTTGAATGCTGATGGTGGAACGGAGATGGCTTCAGCATTGGAGGCGGCTTTGTCGGGTAATGTTTATCCAGGGTATCTACGTCAGGTTGTTTTTATTACGGATGGTAGCGTAGGTAATGAGTCTGCGTTGTTTAAGCAGATTGAGCAAGCGTTGGGTGAGTCGAGACTATTTACGATTGGGATTGGTTCCGCGCCTAATAGCTACTTCATGAGAAAGGCGGCAGAAATGGGGCGCGGTAGTTTCACTTATATCAGTGACTTGAATGAAGTTGAAACTAAACTAGAAGGGTTATTTAAAAAGCTGAGCGCCCCCGTTCTGAGTGACCTTTTGTTAAGTGCAGGGTTAGATTCAGAAAATGATCAATTTGAAAGCTACCCTTCATTAACGGGTGACCTCTATCTGGGAGAGCCTGTTATTCAGGTAATAAAGCATAAGGTTCAAGAGGGCGAACAAAATAAACTGACTGAGACGCTTAAGCTGACAGCGAATAGTATTGGTCTGCAGCATAGTCATACCCCATTATGGGAGCAATCTATTAACCTTGCGGGTGCAAAGCAGGCGAAAGGGATAGCCACTTTTTGGGGGCGACAAAAAATTGAATCGTTAATGGATGCTAAAAACCTAGGAACAACGAGCAATGAAGACGTTCGCCAGCAAGTCATTGATGTGGCGCTGGAGCATCATTTAGTGAGCCCTTATACCAGCTTGGTAGCAGTAGAGCAGGTAGTCTCACGGCCTGTAGAGACAACACTCAGAAAAGACGCTCTACCACAATTATCACCTAAAGGAAGCACGCCGCGGATGGCGCATTTTCCTCAAACAGCGACCTCATCTCAATTATATGTATTGCTCGGTTTAATTTGCTACATGGTAGGCATTGGAATGCTGTACCAACGTCGTTCTATGATTTCATTGAAGGAGCTACAAGATGCTTAAAATGTGGATGTTATTATTTGTAATAGGGTCAGTGTTATTAGGTTCTGGTAGCTATATTCAAGTGAAAGCCGTTGCGGCTCAATGGATGTTAGAGCAAGCATGGGATAACGCTATGGAGCAGCATTCCCTAAATGCCACCTCACCTCAAAAGCCTTGGCCTTGGGCTGATACTTGGCCCGTGGCTAAACTGAAACTGGGTGCGTCTAATGAAATGATTGTGTTGGATGGCGTGAGTGGTAATGCTTTGGCTTTTGGCCCAGGTCGCATGCATGGAACAGGTCAGGATGGTTTAGTGGTCATGGCAGGTCATCGCGATACACATTTTAGTACTTTAAAAACACTCGCATTGGGTGACGAAATATCAATTCAGAGTAGTGGGGGCGTTTGGACGGTTTACCGCGTATCTGATATATCTATTGTTGATACAAACACTCATATGATTGATATGAGTACAGAAAATGTAGCGCAGGATCAGCTGATGCTAGTAACCTGCTATCCGTTTGATGCACTTCAGGGGGGCGGCCCAATGCGCTATGTGGTGACCGCACAGGTTATTTAGTTAAAGCTGGCTCTTTGCTAAATCGCCCAATGTTTTAATGGCAGCCTCTCGTTCAGACGTCCAGCTATTAGCGTAACTGATCCGAATAGAGTGGGGGTACTTCTTGGGGTCAGAAGAAAAAATCTCCCCCGGAGCGACTAAAATATGCTGCTCTTTTGCATCATTATACAGCTTAGTGGCATTTATTTTTTTAGGTAATTGAACCCAAGCAACAAAACCTCCCTGAGGAGACGACATCCGAGTGCCTTCAGGGAAGTGTTGTGATATGAGATCGATAAGTCGGTCTCTACGTTGTCGATAGGCTTCTCGTGCCATTCTTAGATGGCGGTCATATCCTCCTTTAGCTAAAATTTCAGCAACTGCCATTTGTGGCAATCGAAAACTACCTGTGCTGCTTAGAAATTTTTGATACTCAACTTTTTTAAGGTATTTGCCAGGTAATACCCAGCCAATACCTAGCTGTGGTTCAAGCGTTTTAGATACAGAGGAGCATAAAAGAACTTGTCCTTTAGTGTCGAAGGCTTTTACTGTTTTGGGTCGAGGGGACGTATAACCAAGGTCACCATAAATGTCGTCCTCTACCAAAGGGATATCGTATTGATAAATGAGTTCTAGCAATGCTTTTTTATTGTCGTCTGGCATTAGGGCACCTACGGGATTACTAAAGCAGGGAATACTGAGAACAATATTAATCGGCCACTGCTCCAAGGCTAATTTAAGCGCTTCAATGCTCATGCCGTGCTCTGCATTTGAAGGGATCTCTATAACCTTAAGCCCTAACGCTTCTATCAGTTGTAGTAGACCGTAATAACTCGGTGTTTCTACCGCAACAATATCACCTGCTTTTGTCAGGGCCCTGAGGCAAAGCCCTACTGCAGCCTGACAACCCTCCGCTACAACGATTTCATCGGGTGATACAAAAACACCCGAGTCCACGGCTCTGCGAGCCAATTGACGTCGTAGTGGCTCATTGCCTTTGTTCGCGTCGTAACCGATACCTAAAAAGGGTTCTGTTCGTACTTTTTGGGCAAAAATGCGCTTTAACTGATTAATAACGGGGAAATCACTCGCGGGTACCGCTGCTCCAAAGCTAATTAGGCTCGGTGAACTTGATTCGCTCATTACTTCCATGACGAGTTGGGGGGTTGAAACCTCCTCAGGGCGAGATGCTTTCTGCGTGATGAAAGGTGACTCTGGTAGTTTTTTCGTTGTGTGGCGTACGTAATAACCAGACTTTGGACGAACCTCAACAATGCCTCGATCTTCAAGTAAACCATAAGCAGAGAGTATGGTGGATACGCTTACCTGCTGCTGCTTTGCGAGTGCTCTAACAGAGGGCAGCTTGTCTTCGGCTTTGTAAATTCTATCTCTAATTTGTTGCTGAACTTGGTTCGCAATTTGGCTGTAACGGTGTTGTTCCATCAGTGAGACCCATACAGATAGCAGTGAAATTAACCATAACAGATGACTAATACTTAATCTGTTATGATTCAATTAGTTTAGTTTTGAATCTGTTTCGGTTCAACTGTTTTCTATATCATTTTACTACGTTGAGGAAATACTTGAGATAGCAAGATTTAGAGAGATAGAGGGTATCAAAATGACATCGTTGGTTAAGTTTGGTTATTACCAAATTGTTTTAGTGAAAACAGATGTAATATCACCTTCAGTACTAGGCCGCTTACGTGCGCTACTGAAGCGATTAAACGAGTATCGTGAGGTATCCAGGCAGCGTAGACAGCTGGCGAAACTACCGGACTACCTCCTGAAAGATATAGGCATTAACCGAGCTGATGCGTTAAAAGAAGCAGATAAACCGTTTTGGAAATAAAAAAAACCGCAGAAAGTGTATACGTTCTGCGGTTTTAGGGTACTTAAAAAATGGGGTGATTAACGCCGTCTTAGGGTTTTATTGCTTTCTTGTGAGCGGGAGTCAATTCTTGCTACAACAGAGGCCATTTCTTCAGCGGATGCGGAGTTCATTGCGGCTTTTTTTGCTGCAAGCATGGCATTTTCTTTTTCAATCATGCGCTGTAGGCGCTTATCTTGAAAATTCAAACTTGAATCTCTTTTGGGTGCTGAGATAGTGGTTTCTTGTGGCTCCGTTGCTCTAGGTGCATATTGCAACGATCTTTTGCCTCTGATTATTTCATTAAGCGTCTTGGCTGATTTAATTGCCATGGCTCGATCAAATAGCGGTGCAACCGGTTTTTCTTCAGGGCTTGTGTCTTGGAAAGCCTTGGCAATTAATGCCATTTTAGCCGCTTTGCTTTTTGTTAGTGGCGCTTCTTTAGTTGTTTCTTTCTTTAACGTGCTTGTTGTGCTTTTACCTAATGTCGCCGTACTTTTACTGAGTGTTTTTGATGCAGCCTTAGCTTTGGCTTTCACTTTTGCTGGGGTTTGCGTCTTTCTGCGAAGCTCTATTGCGGTAATGACTTTTTTCATTTCAACCGCTTCACGTCGCTCACTGGCTTGGCGAGCTTGAGCTCTATCTTCTCGTGCTTGTTCGATCCCTTCTTTTATTCTTTGCTCTTTAAGCCTAGATGACGTTCGACCTGTAGGAAGCTTATCTTGTGTTGAAGCTTCATCTGTCACCTTTTTGGGCTTAGCGGGCGCGGTTGTTTTTTTCTGTATTAGTTTTTTTGCATTAGCCTCAATTTTTTCACGTTCAACTTTTCGGGCCAATTTTTCAATAAGGGACTCACTTATTTCCGGTGCTGGAGTCTTGACTGGTGAAGGTGTAGCGCTAACCGAAGTGTTTTCGTCAGTAGTGACCTCATCTGGATGACGTGATGGTGTGGGTATTATGTCATCGAATTCACCTCCGCCTGAAATTGACTTCTCAAGATCTTCCAGTAATTTTGATGCTTCAATATCGGTTAGTTTTTTACGCTTTGCAGAGGGTAGGCGATCCGTTTTACCTGTATTTACGACAGTTGCATCTAAATCATGTTGTGCTTCACGCATTAATTGGCGAATTTCTTTAGGGTCTTCACCAAAGCCCCATTCGTCAACGCTGAATACGGAAGAATCAAAGCTTCTTATTTCATTGAAAATCTCACCTTCAGAGCCGTCTAGGGCTTGGGTGACGAGTTGCTCCCAGCGATCTTCAGGAGCATTACGACTGGATGCAACAAAAACACGACCAGATTCATTATTGGTAACAGTAAAAACAATCACACAGCGACCTGTAAAAAAGTTTGAGTTTATGAAACGGTCGACAATTATAGTGTGCAATTAAAAAAATGTAAGAATTGACAAATAAAAAATTAGCAAAGAATTTATAAAAAAGACTGTAGATGCTTGAATCAACTCAAATGAATGTAAATGTTACAAGTTGTATAACAATGAGTTGGTAACGTTACCTCGCGATAGATTTGCAAAGGTTGAAGGTAATTAATTTTGTTGGATATAATTAGTTTTATCGATAGTGTCACTCGATTTCAATCTTATCTGTGTATCGGAGCTACAATTTAGGTAGAACAAAAGAAACTCACGCTGTATCTCTTGGTCTTGCAGGCGAGACGCATAGAGTACAAGTTCACGGAGTGATTCTTCACTTTCAATATCAAATTCTTTCTGATAACGATCGTAAATAAGGTCTTCTAGCCGCTCAAGGTGAAAAACGCCTGTGTGTGTTAACTGAATGTCAGCCATAAAAAAGTCAGATCCCCTACTGTTGCTAATAGACTCAATATGGGAATGAACAGGTAGATCATTTTTTGTGAACATTTCCAACATCTCAAAAATAGCTTCGTTCGTATTATATTATTCTTATATACCTTATTTAGTCTAGATTTTACAAAATGGCTAGTCTTTCTCATATAAAATACTAAAAACAAGACTAATGTCTAGTAAATGGTTAAATTATACAATAAATCATGGGTTTGCATGCCTCGCAAAATGACTCCCCGTCATTAATTTATAAAAAAACCACCTCGTTGCGAGGCGGTAAATAGGGCTTGGCGTGTTTTTTAGAAGGGTGTATTTTTGTTCTTTTATTTACATGCCTGTTTAATGGTTAGCTGCGTAGTGAGTTTCTGAATATTCAATTTCTATTCGACGGTTTTCAGAAAAATTATGACTATTAACTAATGGGTAATTACCTCCCCAGCCAATTATTTTGATTCTGTTTTTATTTATACCGAATTTTTTAAGTTGGCTCACTAACATGAGCGCCCGCTTTTCTGAAAGCTGAAGATTGTAGTTGGCGTTTCCTTGTGTATCTGTATGACCGTGAATAGTGACCTTAAGCTCATGGTTCGCTTTTAAATAATTGGCATGTTTTTCTACGAGTTCTATATCTTCTTCACTTAAGGATGTTTGATTAAAACCAAAATGAAAAACCCGTTTGTTTGGACGAGGTGTCGATTCACTCATGACACCCTGGCTTAAGCTTTCTTGGGATAATTGTTGATTACTGGCTAATTTAGCCAATATTTCTGGGTTCTCTATTACTAATACGGTCATAGGTACATCCTCTTCTTTTATCTTAGTTAGGCTATGAGTGTCATCCGATGCATTGATACCGCTTTCTATTATGTTGGACTCGCCTGTGGGGGCTGTACTTACAAGGTCTGGCCCTGAGGTGATAGTGTCTTCAACATATGAGTCTTCAAAAGACGTTTCTTCATAGGTTACGGGTTCGTTAAGAACGTAAGAGGGTTCACTTTCTGGCGTATTGGCACAGGCTGCCAATACGCTGATAGGGATGGCAATTAATAAGGGTTTCAATTTAAAGTTAGTGAGAACTGTATTTTTATAGTGAGTAAGTTGGCTCATATTGTTTGCTCCTGTCCTATGACATTTGGTTTTGTTTGGCTTTGTTTTGTTGTTAGTTATTAAACAAAATTGATGTGGCAGGTTTGTGGAGTGGAAATGGCAAAAAGGAAAAACAAAGTGATGAAATGTGGCAAGAGGAGAATATTCCAAAACTAAAACGCTTAATGGTATAAAATAACTATTCCGTAAACATAGACTTATGATCCGATGCTTATAATCCCTGTTGAACGCCAGTTAAATTGGCGTAAACCTCCTTTAATGACCTTGGCCATTATTTTGGCTAATGTACTTATCTTTTTTATTTATCAGTCACAAGATGAAAAGTTGCTCCAGCAGGGAGTTGATCAATACATTGATGCTGGTTTTGTACAGTTGGAAGCGCCTGTTTATAAGGAATATCTAGAGCGTCGTATACGGTTGCAGCTTGATGATCGGGTTGAGTTGGTAGATGAAATCCAAACAGCCATTGATGAAAAGGAAGAAGGCTGGCTGGCTTATGTTATTTTGCTTGATCCGGGTTTTTATTCGATGCTATTGGATGAAGGAACCCTGTTTTGGCAAAACGATGTTTATTTTGCCTGGAAAGAAAAGCGGGCGGAGATTGTTGAAAAAACTATTAATAATATTAGCTCGCTACGACTAGGCCTTATACCTGCCAACATTCAAATGTCTGACCTTATTGGTTACCAGTTTCTACATGGCGGTATAGGGCATTTGCTTGGGAACATGATTTTTCTTTTTTTATTAGGCTTCACTGTTGAGAGGGCCTTGGGGAAAAGTAAATTTTTAATAGCTTATTTGTTGTGTGGTGTGTGTTCAGGGTTGTTTTATAGCCTGTTTGATAGCAAAAGTTTGGTGCCTCTTGTAGGCGCTTCAGGTTCTATCTCGGGATTAATGGGCATGTATGTTGCCATTTTTGGCTTACAAAAAATTCGATTTTTTTATTTTGTGGGTGTTTATTTTAATTATTTCACTGCGCCTGCGTTAGCCATTTTACCTATATGGATAGGCAAAGAAATTTATGAGTATTGGTTAGGTGAAGCATCTAGAATCGCGTATATGGCTCACGCAGGAGGGTTGGTTGCGGGTGCCGGACTAGTTTGGTTGTTAGGTAAGAGTTGGCTGCAAATAAAAGAAGAGTTCCATGAGCCAGATGAAGAGCAACAGGATGATGCTTTTCGTAAATCTTACGCACAGGCTCTTGCCTTGGTGGGGCGAATGGAGTTTGATAATGCTAAAACTCAGTTTCAAAAACTCTATGAACAGTACCCTGATAATATAGGTATGTTGGAGCATTTATTTAACCTTGAGAAACTAGATCATTCTAGCGGTGGGTATCATGCTCATGCGCAACAATTGATTGACGCTGCATTAAAGAAGAATTTTTTTAGCCTGATGCTTGATACCTACAAAGACTACTTGAAGCAGGCAGGAGAGAATAGCCGATTAGCGCTGGTGTATCATAATAAAGTACTTTATGCATGCTTGCGCCATGATTCACCAACAGAAGCTGAGCGGGCATTTGAGCGCTTACGACAGCACCCTAATATTACTCCTGATGTCCTTAAGGAAGCTTGTCAGGTATTGATGCAAGAATTTCAAAAACGTCAGCAGACAATGAAAGTGAATAAATATCAGAAGATGATAGGGGAGTTGCCTTAATATTTCTTTATTAAAACCGATCATCGTTCGATGGTCGGCTTTAAAATAGCTTGTCTAAACTTACTTGTCGTATTCCTGGAACTTGTTGAAGTTTATGATAGCGCTTAATTCTTCTCCATACTTTGCTCCTTTTTCTGAATAACGATCCAGCTTTTTCACTAGCTGATGTGGATCATTAGTCTTCACTCTCAAGGCTCTGAACTCGTTAAAGGCATTGCCTCGGGCTAATGTACGATAGTAATCTCTAATGGCTTCTTTAACCGATGAATATTTCTTTACCCAAATCGTTTTGTCACCTCGTTTTTCACCTGCAGCAATACGGGGTTCGTTTTCATCAAAAGACCACACGCCAAAAATGTTGTTTGCCTCTCTGAAAAAACGAGAGGTTGCCCATGAACTCTCCATAGCTGCTTGAGCTAAGGTAATACTAATAGGGTGTGGCTTGAGTGCCATCAATAACTCTTCATCACTTGAGGCTTTATATTCTTCTTTTAACGCTGAAAACTGATCACCCTTACCATTTTTTATATCATTCGCAACGTCATTATACCTTTCCAAAAGTTCGCTATAGACCTCTTGAGTTGCAGGTAGAATAATTGACTTGAAGCGTGCTTTCTTTTCTTGCACGGTCATTTCTGGCAGTGGTTCAGTTTTCTTGTCTGTGAAGAATAGATAAGCTGAAACGATTATAATTATTGGTATGAGGGTTAGTATTATATTTTTAGGGCTAAGATATTTGCTCAAAGTTTGTTCTCCAAAGAGGGCGTACGAAAGTAGTTTAACTTACACGTTCTATTTCTTATTAATCTAGACCAGCTCTAATCGTTTATGCTCAGTTACTGTTTTTATATAACCCTGAATTTTAAGCTGTGAAGGGTGTTCAGTAAATTTTTGTTTAACGAACAGTAAATACTTGCTTGCTTTTTCCCATTGTTGTAGTCCATTGGCCAGTGTTTTGGCCACCACTAAATACGTATCTGGCAACTTTTCAAATGTGTCAAAGCGCTGGTGCATATCTTTGACTAAAACCAATATGAGGCGATATTCCCCTTGATGATAGAGTTGCTGAGTTAACTGGAAAATAAGTTCTGGGTCTTGTAGTTGAAAGGCCGGGTTACGCTTTAATAAAGCCTTAAGAACCTCGGCTGATTTATCCGGAGTATTGTTGCTGACAAACAAACGTAATATTGGCTGGGCATACTTGCTCAGGCGCTCTATGTTATGAGAAGCCCACAGTACTTTGTAAAGCTGCTCTCGTCTAAAGATATGATTGGGATTTTTCTTAACTTCTTCTTCAAGAATACCTATGACGGTGTCATAACGACCTTCTTTTAAATTAATATCAATATCTGCATCAATGCGTAAGCTGCGGTTTTGGACCATTGATACGGGTTCTGCTTGGTCTTCATTTAAGTCAGCGGCATAGCCCAATTTATCTTGGTACTGAAACAGAACATAACCCAGCATATGGAAAATTATTACCATAAAATAGCTGAATAAAAAACCTGAAATAGGCTGCGCTATCACATTGGGGAAGTGCTGAAAAACAAACTCCTGGATAGCACTTAATGCAAAGAAAAATAAGAGAAGGTGCCCGTATAAAACCATATAAGGCCAGCCAATAGCCCCCATTAATGAGAGTAAGCGTATTGGGTTTATGGCTGTAATGATATTCTTTTCTAGGGCCAGTGTAATTACGCTGGCAGGAAAACTAAGTAGTAAAAAAGCGGCAGTAATAAAGGCGAGTACCTGACCTCCTGCTTTTCCTGCGCCGACAATCATCAACCCCATTAAGAAAAAGACACCCATTTGTTGAAAGATAATCCCTAAACCTTCTCCCGCAAAAGCAGATGAAAATGTGGGTGGTGTCATTTGACCGTCAGCGGTACGTTCAACAATGCTGTAAACATATTTAGTCAGTATGCAGAATAGAAAGAAAGCGCCCAGTAAACCCAATAGGTCTTGCCCTAAAAATATGGGTACAAAGGTGCAGACGGCAATCAGAACCATAGGGTCCATTGTGAATGGGTAACCAAAAAAAGCTCCAATGCGATTCCAAAAAGGCTCTATGTCGTGAGCGGCCCCCTGGTAATACAGATTTTTACTGCATTTAGGGCAAATTCCAGACTGTTTACTTTCATTTGCATCAGGCATACATGATTTGCAGTAATAGCTTGTGCAGGCCTGACAGTGCCATTTAGCGGGAGATGTAGGGTGATAGTGGCAGTGCTTACTCACGTTATTCCGTAACTCGTTAGATGTTTTATGTTCTGAGGGTAGAGGGTGAGGGTTAATAATATCGAACTTAGCTTCGTTAAGCTTGTTCAACTTCGCAATAAATTTTAATCAAGGGTTCTTTCAGTAAAATACAAATGAGCACTTTTCTTACTGAAGTCCATTTCTTTACCGTCTTCAAACTTTACTTTAAATGAGCGTTCATCTTCGCCCGTCACCACGCCATCTCCAAAAATCGCGTGGAGTACTGCGTCGCAATGCCATGCGGCGGTCTCGTTATTATCTGTTGCCACAACGTTTGCTTTTGCCTGTATAAGGCTTGCCTGTTTAAGTTCCGCATACCGTTTAGCGATTTTGGTAGGGCTATGTTTTATTTCGATCTCTTTTTTGTCATCTGTTTCGTTAACTTGAGGGAGTGCCTGAATTTTTTCACCTAACTCCTTACTAAGCTCAAAGCGCATCTCTTTAACAAAGCGGCTGGGCATAAAATCGCTGGTGGGTGAGCCTCCTTGTTCCATGGTTGGTGGAGAAAGAAGATGCAATTCTTGAATAGAGCGCGTCATGGCTACATAGAGTAAACGTCGCTCACTCTCTAATAATGACTGCATGTCGTTGGTAGGGCGCAAAGTATAAGGCAGATACTTATCCACTAAGCCTGGAATAATGACGATAGGCCACTCAAGCCCTTTGGTTCGGTGCATAGTGGAAAGCAGTAAACCTGATTGGCTATTTTGTTTTCCTGCTCGCTTCTTTAGTTCACTCAGGTGCTCAAGCGTCTCTTTTGGAGGGAGGTTAAGGGCATGCAGGTAGCGTCCAAACCCTTTTACTGTGCCTATTCGTTCTTCTGCTGCATCGTGAGTCATTGCTAGCCCACGTATACCTTCATACAGATCAGACTCTTGAATATAGAAACGAATAATATCCGCAGATGAACCTGGCTTACCTTCTAATCGTCTAAATAACTTGGCGGTTCTGTCGAGCTTAATGGTTTGAATTTTTTTCAAGTCGGGCAGGGTAATTTGCTCGAGTATGGTTCCCCACCCGGTTTCTTGAGACGCCAATGTTTGGCAAAGCTGGCGTAATTGAAATTCTTTGAGCCCTATATGTGGAAAGCGAAGTATTTGTTCAAATCGCTGCTGTCTGACAGTCGCTGATAAATCGGAAAAAAGACCGGCGGCTAGTTCCAATATTGTGCTGAGTGATTGAATTTCGCGTGTAAATAGGGCGCCTCTGGAGCGGTCAATTCGGTAAGGAATATTCTGCTCTAGTAGCTGCAACTCTATTGGTACGCTTTGACTCCAAACCCTGAAGAGAACGGCAAGGTCGCTCAGGTCAGCATTATCATGCATCATTTGTTTCGCATGCTGAGCTATAAAACCCGCGTCATCTTTCGATGGGTGCAGGCTTATTTTCGTTGCGGGTGTTGAAGGGTGCGAGTGGCAGATAACGTCTTTGCGCCCTTTGTTAAAACTAATCAGATGGTTTGCAAGTAAGGCAACCTTATGCCCATAACGGAAGGTGTATGAGAGTGTCAGTTCTTGTGGGCTTTCGAACTCTTCAGCAAAGCGGTTGAGAATGAACTCTGGTCGGGCACCTCGAAACTCATAAATGGTCTGGTCTGGATCACCAACAACGGTAACGCGTGCTCGGCTGCCTGCAATATACTTGAGTAACAAGTGCTGGATTTCATTCGTATCTTGGTATTCATCTACCAAAATAATATCCATTTTATTGCTAACTAATTTTTGTAAGGCTTCATTATTATGAATCGCCAGCACGGGCTCATAGAGCATGTCTGAATATGATATTCTGCGCTCTTGTTTTCGCCATTGTTCGAAACGGTCAAAGAGTTCAACTAAGTAGCGGTACTTGTCAGCAATACCTAACTCTTCAAATACAATCTCGGGTGATGATAAGGTGGATTTAACCAAATCAATATAATTTGAGGCGGTTTCAACATGCTCTTTTTTGCTTCGTTTTATTTCATCTTGTAGTGATTCAGGGGCGAGCTGGGTTATTAAACGCCAAACTTGATAATGAATTTCATGTTCTTGAAGCACTTCTGATTTGATCGGCTTAAGGTAGCCCTCATTAATAAAGCGCTGATAAAGTCGATAGCCCATTGAGTGATAGGTGCGTATCTCAGGCAGTGCCGTTGGCTGCCCAGCCATCACTTTGCTGATTTTTTTTGAAAAGTCTTCACGAGCGCTTCGATTAAACATCAAAATCAAAAGGCGTTGAGGATCATGACCTTCGTTTAATAAGTGTTTAATTCGGTAGGCAAGAGTCGTTGTTTTTCCGCTGCCTGCAACCGCTGTAATAACACAGTGTTCGAAACCGGCTTGAATAATGGTTTCTTGTTCGGCGGTAAGTTGCATGGGCATTTGAATCTCTGATGGCTACTTTGGCGATTCGGTATTGTACTTGAATCTTGGTAGATTGGCTTAGTTGTAAGTAAATAAGCGATATAAATTAAAGAACTTTGACCTCCATGCTTTACCACGAGTACAAATTCGGGAAGAATGCACATTCTGAGATTAAAATAATCTTCACGGATGAGCTAAAAATGACAAAAACAATAACACGAGCAATTTTTTTATCTTCTGCTTTTTCTGTAGCCTTGTCTGGCTGTGGAATGTTCGCTTCTTCTGATGCACCGAACCCGGATGAGCCTGCCTTATCTTCTGCTCAGAATCTAACGGCTAATGAGCCAACCCCTTTAATGAATGCCGCTGCTGCAGGTGATTTGTCAGAGCTAAGAGATTTAGTGGATGACGGTGCTAATGTTAATACCGTTACACCTGAAGGCACTGCATTAAGCTGGGCTATCGACAAAAAACAACAAGTCCCTGCACTTTACTTGATGAGTGTCGGTGCAGCACCTGATAAAGGTGTTGAAGCGGGTGCAAGCTCTTTGTTAATGAAAGTGTCAGATCAGGGTGACAAACGATTAGTGAAAGCCTTGTTAGCAGCAGGCGCCGATGTAAATTATTCCGATGCCAATGGTGAATCTGCGATTGCTTATGCTAGTTATAAAGGACACCTAACGATTGTTAAAGCCTTGCTAAAGGCAGGCGCAGACGTAAACGTAAGCCCTAAAGGTCAGTCTCTTTTAATGCATATCGTAAGTAATAATGACCTGTTATTGGCTCAAGTGGTTATTGCGGCGGGTGCCGATGTTAATTTTACTGATGATCAAGGTAACACTGCATTAAAAGTTGCGCAGGAAAAGGGCTTAAGTGACCTAGAGATGTTATTAGTGCAGGCTGGCGCTACGTCATAATTATTAAACTCAGCGTAGGGTGTGCCGTGCGCACCGATTTTGTCGCTTTTAGTTTTTGAACTTTTCAAGTATATTCCCGTGCGCACGGCACACTCAACTACTCATCTGAACGAAATATTATGTCTAAAAAATTGGTCATTCGAATTAATAACCTCCAAGATCTTGAAGAAAATGATGCTTACGAGGTCATTGAAGAGACCGCCATTCGTTGGGATAGAGTCATTGGCGTTGTTGTTTTTGCTTTATTGTTATTGATAGCCGCCATTGTTGGTTTAGTCACTGTGTTCAATAGTGATACTACCCACAGTTTTGAGTCGAGTATTGAAGCGGTCTCTGTAGAACTCTCTAATCCTAAGCCTGAAAACATCGCTTCTGACATCGAAATTATTACTCCTGAAAAACAAGTCATGCCTGAACAAGAGGTAGTCGTTCAACCTCTCCCGACTCAAGACGGTCAGAATATAGTTAATAGTGAAGAATACGAAAATTCACCTCTTGTTGATGAGGTCGTTGTTGATTCTGTGGTGGTTGATGACGTTGCAGTTGAGAAAGTTATCGTTGAAAAAGGCATTGTTGAAAAAGACATTACTGAAATCAGTGAGCCCGTTGAACCTAAGCTTGTAGTTTCTACCTCTGCTAATAAAGCAGACCCTCAGTCAGTATCTAGTGACCCCATTAATATCCAGTCAGAAAAAATAGTTAGAGCCCAGTTAACTAACGCAGTAAGTAAAAAAGAGCCTGTTGATAAATTGGGTAGCACAATACCGATGAATGATCAGGGGCTCATTAAGGTTTTTTTGTTTACAGATATGCAGGGGCTTAAAGGTGAAACACTCTATCACGAGTGGTATTTAGCCGGTAAGCGCATGGCCAGGGTAAAAATTAACGTACGAAACAATAATGTTTCAGCTTCATCCAGTAAGTTTATTGATAAGTATATGATGGGCGACTGGAAGGTTAATGTAGTTAACCATAGTGGTGACGCGTTAGTATCTGCGCAATTTGTAGTTGCTCCCTAACCTTCCTGCATGCTGTTAATTATAAATTATGGCTTGCTACCTTTTTTACTAAATAGCTTTTGAATGCTTGAAAAGTCTAGATCTCCATGCCCTTGAGATGAATGAAGGGTATAAAGACTCTTTGCAAGGGCCCCCATCGGGGTTGTGGACTTTGAAGACAGAGTGGCCTCCATGGCTAAACCTAAATCCTTGCTCATCAAATCTACCAAAAAGCCGCCTTCGTAGTCTCGCGAAGCGGGTACATTATCCATTACTCCTGGGTAGGGGTTGTAAAGCTCAAGTGGCCAGTTGTTACCAGAGCTTTTGTTCATGATATTAGATAAAACACTGGGGTCTAATCCGTTGTTGACGCCTAGCTGAAGCGCTTCTGCGGTACCTATCATTTGAATAGCCAGCAACATGTTATTGCATATTTTTGCGACTTGGCCTGCGCCATGATCACCTGCATGGAAGATGTTTTTCCCCATGCACTCGAGAATAGCCCGACCTCGATCAAGCGCTTTGGCCTCTCCGCCTACAATGAATGTGAGTGTGCCAGCTTCTGCTCCCGCTACACCTCCTGATACAGGCGCATCAAGCATCTCAAGGCCTCGTTTAGAAGCTGCAGTTGAAACGTCTCTGGCGGTATCGGGTGCTATAGTACTGCAATCAATAATTAAGGGTTGTCCAGATATTGTCTTAAGCAAGCCGCACTCACCTAGATATAGCTGATTAACATGAGGGCTGGAAGGTAGCATGGTTATTAATACGTCAACATCATTTGCTGCATCTATTGCAGAGGCCGTTGTTGATGCACCTGCTGCTGATAGTTTTTTGAGTGCAGAGGGTGTCAGGTCGAAGACCTTAAGTGCGTAGCCTGCCTTAACTAAATTAAGAGCCATCGGCCCGCCCATATGACCTAAGCCAATAAAACCAATTTTTTTCATTATTATTATCCTTGTTAAAATTGATTGCGGATAAGCACCGCTCTTATTTAATTATAAATTCTTTAACGGATGTTGATCTTCGGGCCATGCTGAAGTTATATGCTCGTTCAACCATGCGCCTGGAACATCATCAACACTGTTAAATTGCCAGTTAGGCGTATTGTCTTTATCAATCAACAGTGCTCTTACGCCTTCAGTAAAATCGTTATGTCGAGTGCATTGTATGGCTATTGATAGTTCCTGTTGAAAAACCTCTTTTAATGAGAGATGTTTTCCGTGTGTTATCTGATGATGAATGATCTTAGCGGTTGTTGGGTTGCCTGCCTTTAATGTTTTTGCTCCTCGCTTAATCCATTTGTCATCAGACTTTGTTGAGGTGATCGCTGTTACTATCTCTGATAACGAACCATGAGATGTGACGTCTTGAATAATGGATTGATGAGGGTGTACTTGTGCTGGAGGTCGCAGTGATTCGGTGTTTTCAGACAGCTTATTAATCGTTTGATCGACTAAATGATGATTTTCATCTGAGAGCTCAACCCAGTTCACACTCCTTAATTGGCGCAATAAGGAGGTTCTATTATCTGCAGCCATAAAGTGTGTGGCTAAATTAAGATAGAGTGCATCGGTAGCGTTGACCGACGCGCCGGTTAAGCCAAGGTAAAGCCCACAGTTATCAGGCATTTTATTGAGGAACCATGTGCCGCCCACGTCTGGAAAAAGACCTATGGATATTTCGGGCATGGCAATGCGTGAACTTTCCGTGACCACTCGATGGCTAGCGCCTGCAAACAAACCTAAACCGCCTCCCATCACGATGCCATGACCGATACAAATAAAGGGCTTGGGGTAGGTATGGATTAAATAGTCCAGACGATATTCTTTGGTAAAGAAGTTTTCTGCGTAGGGGTTTGGGCCCTTAGGGTTTTGTATCATCGACTCATAAAGTTTGACGATATCTCCGCCGGCACAAAACGCTTTATCTCCAGAGCCTCGTAATACTACACTGGCAATGTGCGTATCGTTTGACCACTCAATTAATTGCGCTGTGAGCAGGTCTATCATTTCGAGTGATAAGGCATTAAGCGATTTTTCGGCATTAAGCGTAGCAACACCGATGGCATAACCATCAAGTGCCTCTTGCTCTTCAAAAATAACGGGGGATAACAGGGTCATTTGTTCTTCCAAAGCGGTTTACGCTTTTCTAAAAAGGCATTCA
>JADGDV010000077.1 GCA_016744695.1 Hahellaceae bacterium | reverse complement strand
ATAATACGGTTGTGTCTTTTGTTTGATTAGTTGATAATTTAGAATTGAAATCACGGATGATATCAAGGATAGAAAATGCCAAGGAAACTAAGAATGTATCTGGCGGGAATGCCGTATCATGTTATACAGCGTGGAAATAACCGGGAAGCCTGCTTTTTCGCAGACGATGATTATTTATTTTATCTGGAATGTCTGAAAGACGCATGTGAACGTTATCAGGTAAACTGCCATGCCTACGTTTTAATGACGAATCACACCCACCTACTATTAGAGCCTCTAAAAGCTGAAGGAATCTCAAGAGTCATGCAGTCTCTGGGACGACGCTACGTTCAGTATATCAATAAACATTATCGACGCTGTGGAACACTATGGGAGAGTAGGCATAAATCAAGTTTGGTTGATGCTGAAACTTATTTACTGAGTTGTTATCGATATATAGAACTTAATCCTGTGATGGCCAATATGGTTGAGCACCCAGGTGATTATCGTTGGTCGAGTTATCGCTGTAATGCTTATGGAGAGATAAATCAGTTAATCAAACAGCCTTACCTAAATCGGTGGTTCATGAGATACGAAATGCAATAAATTTTTCAATGCCTTTAGGGGATAAACAATTCAAACAACAAATAGAATTGATGCTAAATAGGTCGATAGGGCATGCAAAAAAAGGAAGACCTGTTACATATAAAGCGGGCTGTTTATGTAAATGATTCTCACTTGTCACCGACCCCTTTAGTTCTATAAGATAAGAGGCGTGCTGAACAAGGCTCGAAATCTTACATGGATAAAGTGATTGATAATTATAAGACACAATTGAATCTTGCTAAGAAGAATGGAAGCCTTTCAACGGGGGACTTAGAAAAATTAAAGGCAACTGTTAAAGCTTTCGAAGATCATAAAGGTAAAATTGATTATTACGGCATTAAACAAAAGGCAAAGCAAACCATTGATGTTAATGGTGAGCCTGTGTACGGGGTCAGCGATAGTATTGATGTGGTTAAATTTGAACTATAACGGGCTAACTTCTTGGAGAACAAAATGATTAAAAATCACTACGAAACAACCGAACGGTATTGTCTAATAGCTACTGAAGATTATGAAGAAATTATGGTTCATTGTATTGAAAGAGTTCAGGAGTCACCATCATGGGCTTTACCTGATTTTTTTAAAGAAAATCTAAATATTTTTGTAGAAGAAGCCTATCAACGGGGAGATACAAAGACAGCTTGGTTATACATCAAGAGAGCACAACAGTTATTCACCGGACATTTCCAACTGTCATTAAACGATGGCAAAGCGTTTATGCTGGACTTTGACAATGGCGTATTACCCGTTACCGGTCAATATAAAAACTGCTATACCGGAGCGAATCATTGGCTAAAAGCTTTTTATTTAGCCATTATCATGCGAGATATGAAAGCCATTGGCATTTTGAGTCAGGTGAGTGAGGATATTTTTAAAGCCGATGAGCAGGGATCGGAAAATTTTGATAACCAGTTAGCGGCACTCTTCAAGGCGATTTTTAACCCTGAGGCAAACTTCGCTGAACAGTTGGTAATAACAACGGCTTCTTTTATTCCCGATGAATTTACAAAGGCCCGTTTTGGCTATGTCAGTCGTCTTTTTTGGCCACAACTAGCGATTATTCAAGCAATTTTTACGCCAGGCTCAGAGGATAAATTTAACGAACTAATGAAGGAGGCACTCAAGCTCCATAAAGAGTTTTGGAAAAAGAAATCGCAATCGGCAGCAGCAGAAGGAGTCATTTCATTACCGCTAACCGCACTCGCGGTACTCGCTCATGACCATGCTGGGTATAAGCTAACAGTGAAGAACGGCTATATTCTAGACTGGTTAGTGACCGCTGAAAATGCCCCGAGCAATAAAGCCTCTCAAGCGCATTCAGCACAAGCCACCGAACCTACAGATATTCCACCTCGTGTACTACAAGCACTCAAAGAAGGCGACGGCAGTGAGTTAGAATCCCTTCGTGAACAAAATCACACTCAATACTTGCCTGCCCTTATTGCGCTATATGAAGCAGAAGAAAATTGGGATTTAAGAGCGGGAATAGTTGCTTTATTAGTCGATCGTGTTGATAGTACATCTGATATTCTAAGCCCGCTTATGAATGACGCACTTAACTCACCTGACCACCAAATTCGTGGGCTAGCACTTGTCTGGCTGTACAATGACCTGTCGGTGTATGACCAAATACTAAGTGACTATGGTATAGATGAACAAAAAGTAGATGGCCTGAAGAAAAAATATTTAGCGGCTCGGGATGGTAAGTCAGAAATTGAATAGTTGCACTTTGTATCCTTTAGGATACAATAATGATTATGCTTGATATGACAAATACCGTAAATGAATACACGGATGAGAAAGGGAGGAGTCCCTATGCTCAATGGCTTGGCAGCTTAAGAGATGCCAAGGTGAAAGCTAAAATTATTATGCGCGTGGATAAAATGGAGTTGGGTCTGTTCGGTGATGTAGAGCCGATAGGTGATGGGTTGAGTGAGTTACGCATTCACTATGGGGCTGGTTATCGCGTGTACTATGGAAAAGAAGGCAAAAAAGTGTACTTGTTGTTGTGTGGTGGCGATAAATCTACCCAATCAAAAGACATCAAGAAAGCAAAAGAATATTGGAAAGATCATAAGCGGAGAAATAACGATGGCGCGTAATGTCAGAGCGACTCATAACGAACACCTGCGCGATTCAGAGGTCGCAGCAGAATACTTAAGCGATGCCTTAGAAGAAGGTAATGCGGCTGTTATTCTCATGGCTTTACGCAATATAGCTGAAGCACAAGAAGATGGTATTACCGGCTTGGCAACACGTTCAGAGCTTGGACGTGAAAGCATGTATAAAATGCTTTCAGCAACAGGTAATCCAAAGTTAGATAGCTTCACCAAAATCATTCATGGCTTAGGTTTAAAACTTAAAGTCGAGCGAGATCCTCAGCATATTGCTGCTTAAGTTTCGGCCTACGAGGGCGTACGGGGGAATTACCCTAGCGCTCATTGAGTACGGTTTCTCTTATTCTGTATTTGTCCCAGAATGTTGTTTTTTTATTGATGTCAAAAAGTAGGGCTGACGCATCATAGGCGGCTTGTTTGACCACTTCCAGAAAAAATTAACCCTATCATTAAACGGGTCTCTTTTTGATTCATTTAAAACCCTGACGAAATAAAATGAAAGTAATGGTTAAAGCCTTCACAG
>JADGDV010000051.1 GCA_016744695.1 Hahellaceae bacterium | reverse complement strand
CTAACCCTACAACAAGGAGAGTTGCCACTAGTAGACATGTTGACGACTTCTTGAATTTCTACGATAGAAAAGCCGAGATGGCGAGACTTGATAATAAAAAGCAAACGCTTCTCATCGGCTGTGTTGTAATTTTTATAGCCGTTTTCAGCATTCTTAGAGGGCGTTAGTAAGCCTATTCTTGTGTAGTAACGCACGGTATCAGAGGTAACACCGGTTCTTGTGGCTAGTTCATTAACTCTCATTATTAGTCCTCATCAATTTTAACTGAACTATGCATACCCGCTTGATAATGCCCCGGAATATTACAAGCGACTTCTATCTGCCATGCGTTCTCGAACGTCCAAATTAAAGCCTGAGTTTCTCCAGGTTTAATTGTTATTGCATTACCACCTGGACCATGGTGCATAGTAGGGTTATTCATCATCATTTTACCATGGTCAAAGTGTTCATCTTTGGTGCCAATTGCAAATTCATGAGACATTGCGCCCTTATTCTCCACCAAAAACTTTATAGTTTCACCATCTTTAATATTGAATGGCTCATGAATGAAACGCATAGAATCGTCAGCCTTCACCTCAATGACTCTTGTAACTTGTTCTTCTTTACCCGGTAGACCAGCTAAAGACTCCATTGAATGGGCATGTCCATTCATTCCTTCTTGTTGCCCCATCATCATTCCACCTTGAGGCATAGTTTGACTATTATTATGCTCTTCATGTTGATGACCAGACGAATCAGCCCCAGCATTTACTACACCAGACGAAAGAAGCATGATACTTGCTGTAAGTGTTATTAAATTATTCATTATTTTTCTTCCTTAGTTCTTGACTGACTTGAGTATCAAGCCCTGTTTGCTTCCAAATAGTGTAAATAGCAGGTATGACCAAAAGTGTAAGTAGTACCGTACTAATCATGCCTCCAATCATGGGGCCGGCAATGCGTTGCATTACTTCCGAACCTGTACCACTGCCAATCATAATCGGTACTAAACCAATCACTATGGCAAATACAGTCATCATAATCGGTCGCACACGTAACCCCGCCCCTTCCATAACAGCATGACGTACATCGTCTTTAGAAAAGATACGCCCTTCTT
This sequence comes from Hahellaceae bacterium, assembly GCA_016744695.1. Taxonomy (GTDB): domain Bacteria; phylum Pseudomonadota; class Gammaproteobacteria; order Pseudomonadales; family Oleiphilaceae; genus Alkalimarinus. The sequence continues at coordinate 14,394 of JADGDV010000051.1, read as the reverse complement.
TAGTAGCATCTGATAGACGTTTTTCATAAGCCTGATTAAGGTAGACCAGCATTAACACGCCAATTTCTACCGATACCCCCGCCAATGCAATAAAGCCCACTGCGACTGCTATAGACATGTTGTAACCCGATAAATACATCAACCATATGCCACCGATAAGCGCAAAAGGTAAAGTCCCCATAATAATGAGCACTTCAATTACATTTCTGAAATTGATGTAGAGTAGAATCATTATGATAGCGAGCGTTAAAGGCACCACAATAGATAAGCGCTCCTGTGCTCTTACCATATATTCATATTGCCCCGACCAGGCAATTGAATATCCAGCAGGCACTTCAACGCTTTCTGCTACGACTTTTTGCGCTTCTTCAACATAAGAGCCCAAATCTCGATTATCAATATCTACGAGGGTCCAACCGTTCAGACGCGCATTTTCACTTTTAATGGCTGGCGGCCCACTAGCAATGTAAATATTAGCCACATCGGCTAGTGCAATACGCTCGTTGGTCGCTGTGACAATAGGCAGAAGTTTTAACTGTTCTTCTGAATCTCGATATGATTGAGGGTAACGAAGGTTAACCGGATAACGTTCTAAGCCTTCTACTGTTTCAGTGATGTTCATACCGCCAATAGCCGTGCGTACTACATCCTGAATATCAGCAACATTAAGCCCAAACCTAGCGGCTCGTTCACGGTCAATATCTACATTCACATAACGACCACCCGCTACACGCTCAGAATACACTGAGGCGGTGCCTTGCACCTTAGGTAAAACCTCTTCTAAACGTTTACCAATTTTTTCTATTTCACTTAAGTCAGGCCCAGACACCTTTATACCAACAGGGGTTTTAATGCCTGTCGAGAGCATGTCTATGCGTGTTTTTATAGGCATGACCCACGCATTGGTTAAGCCGGGGAATTGAACCAAGCTATCAAGTTCTTTTTTTAGGTCTTCTCTGGTAAGCCCCTCTCGCCACTGGTCTTTGGGTTTAAATTGAATAACCGTCTCAATCATCGTTAATGGCGCGGGGTCTGTCGCAGTATCTGCGCGCCCTATTTTACCAAATACAGTATCTACTTCCGGCACCGTTTTAATGAGCTTGTCAGTCTGTTGGAGTATTTCCCTTGCTTTACCCACCGATACAGCTGCATAAGTGGTAGGCATATACATCAAGTCACCTTCATCAAGTGGGGGCATGAATTCGCTACCTAGCTTTGTTGCCGGCCAAAGACCCACACCCAACACTAAAAGAGATAGTAGCAATACAGATTTTGGAAAGTTAAGAACGCCCTTTATGACAGGTCGATAGATGGCAATCATGACTCGGTTAAGCGGGTTTTTATGCTCAGGTGTAACTTTACCACGAATAAAATAGCCCATTAACACAGGCACCAGCGTAATCGACAACATGGCCGCTGCTGCCATGGCAAAGGTTTTAGTATATGCAAGTGGTGCAAATAATTTGCCTTCCTGAGCTTCAAGTGTAAATACCGGCAAGAAACTTAGAGTAATTATAATAAGCGAGAAAAACAGTGGTGGCCCCACTTCGCAAGCAGCCTCACTAATAATACGCCAGCGATTTTCATCCGTTAGCTTGGTTTTTTCCATATGTTTGTGAACATTTTCAATCATCACAATCGCACCATCTACCATGGCACCTATGGCAATGGCGATACCACCCAGCGACATGATATTGGCATTTAAACCTTGCTGATGCATAACAATAAATGCGGCTAGAATGCCCATCGGCAAACTAATAATAATCACCAACGACGAACGTATATGAAATAAAAATAAGGTACAGATCAGGGTGACAACAATAAACTCTTCAATGAGCTTTTCGTATAGGTTATCAATAGCCCGTGTTATCAAACCTGAGCGGTCATAAGTCGTAACTATTTCTACGCCTTCAGGCAAGCCCGCCTTTAGTTCTTCAAGTTTTTCCTTAACGCCATCGATAGTAGTCTGAGCATTTTCACCATAACGCATCACCACAATGCCACCCACCACTTCACCTTCACCATTAAGCTCCGCAATGCCTCGCCTCATTTGAGGGCCTAAATTTATATCGGCTACATCACGTAATAACAGGGGAACACCATTTTCACTAAGCCCCAACGGCACTTTCTCAAGATCATCAATACCTTGTAAATAGCCCGACACACGCACCATGTATTCTGCTTCAGCCATCTCAACCACTGATGCGCCCGTTTCTTGATTGGCTCGTTTTATGGCATTTCGAATATGAGATAGCGGGATGTTGTAGGCGCGTAGTCTGTTTGGATCTACATCAACCTGATACTGCTTAACCATCCCACCAATGGATGCAACTTCAGACACACCGGGAACCGTTTGCAGTTCAAATTTCAAAAACCAATCTTGAATACTTCTTAATTGAGAAAGGTCATTATTACCGGTTCTATCAACCAACGCATAAGAATAAACCCACCCCACTCCCGTAGCATCTGGCCCTAGCTGAGGTTTTGCTGCATCAGGTAAGTCACCGGCCACCTGATTAAGGTATTCAAGTACGCGTGATCTTGCCCAATACAAATCGGTACCGTCTTCAAAGATCACGTATACATAAGAGTCTCCAAAGAATGAATACCCTCTTACGGTTAACGCGCCTGGCACAGATAACATAGCCGTTGTTAAAGGGTACGTTACCTGATCTTCCACTACCTGAGGGGCCTGCCCTGGGTAACTGGTTTTTATAATAACCTGTACATCAGATAAATCGGGCAAGGCATCTATAGGGGTGTTTCGTACTGCGTACAATCCAGCGCCCAAAAGAATGAACGTCGCCAGAATGACAAAAAAGCGATTGGCGATCGACCATCGTATAACTGCAGCAATCATTACTTACCCCAACAGATATGCAAAATTATTTTCATAGGGTGCGCTTGCGCACCGCCAGAATAGTACAAACCACATGGTGCGCAAGCACACCCTATAAGAAACGTGTTACTTAGCTTCTATACTCTTTATCATGTAACTATTGTCTTTATTCACCTGCAACTTAAATTCAACTTCCTGACCCGGTTTCAATTCATCTAACTTAACCTGATCACTCACTTTGAAATTCATTCTCATTTTTGGCCACTCTAGCTCGGCTATAGGCTCGTGAACGATATTAACCATGTGCCGCTCTGACATTACTTTATTAATACGCCCCATACCCGTCACCATGCGACCATGCTGCTCCATCACCTGTTCTTGACCAGCCATATGCCCTTGGCTATTCATATGGCCACTGCTGTTCTTATCATCAACTCCATGGCCTGAACCAGCCATACTGACCGCAGGCATTAACAGTGCACTTAAAAAAAGAGCGGCTGAAGTGTTTAGTAATGTGCTTTTATTTGTCTGCTTGTTCATTTTATTTTCCTTTATTAAAGCAATACGGTTTATTGAGTTTTTGTTTGCTTAATTGCCATGATCAGGTAATCCCAATCACCTTGTTTTTTTAATTCAAATTCTATGGTTTGCCCTTTTTTGAAATTGCTCAAATCTATAGTGCTAGCGACTTCAAAATCCATTCTCATCGTTGGCCAATCTAGGCTCTTAATAGGCTCATGAGTTATTGTTAACATGGCCATATCAGCCATAACATCCTCAATCACACCTATTCCTATAACCTTCTCTTGTGCCTTTCCTCGTGATTCCATACGGGCCATTTCTGCATCAATATTAGACTCAGAATCAATCAAAAATTGAGCAGAGGTAACCACTTCATCGCCCTCAGATAGACCTTCAACCACCTGAACAAAACCTTCAGCTTCTACGCCGACCGTAATTAACACTGACTTAAACTGACCATCCCCCATCGCCTTAACCACCCGGTTAAAACGCCCTCCTTTAATCAGTGCTTCTCGTGGAATGCTCAAGGCACTTTCTGCGACAGGGGCTAACAAAGTAAGATTGGCATACATATTAGGTTTAAGAGCCTGTTCATCATTTTTAACACGCACTCGAACCTTCAGTGTTCTTGTCTTGCTATCTAGCACTGGGTAAAGATAATCAACCGTACCTTTCCAGATAACGCCCGGTATTGCTTCCGTGGTCATTTCAACATTCTGTCCAGGCTTTACAAAACCGGCTTGTCGTTCAAATATTTCTGCAATCACCCATACAGAATCTAATGACCCAATTGACATCACTTCAGTTGCAGGTTTAATAAACATGCCTTGTCGGACTTTAAGGTCTTTAACAAAACCATCGCGCTCTGCGCTGACTTTAATTCTCTGATCAACAACACGGCGTTTCTCAAGCCTTTTAATGTGCTTTTTGGTTAAACCCAAAGCAAATAATCGGTAACGTGAGGCTTTCTTAAGGGTTTTATTACCACTTCTAAGGGCTGCCAAATATTCTTCCTGAGCGTTCACTAATGCAGGCGAATAAAGTTCATAGAGCGTCTGCCCCTTAGTCACAGCATCACCACTACTAGTAACATTCAACACTTCAATCCAGCCATCTACACGACTATGTATATGAGACAAACTATCTTGATCAAAATCCACATAACCAATGGTATTAATGGGCAAATCAATAGGTCCTTTTTTTACATATTCAGTACGTACCCCAAGGTTATTGATTACTGATGGAGAAATTCTCACTGTGCCTTCATCAGAACCCTGCGAAGCTTCTTCACTATCTTTATATACGGGTACTAAATCCATGCCCATAGGCGATTGCCCAGGCTTATCTCGACGATAATTCTTATCCATTGGGGCAACCCAATAAAGTGGCTGTTTCTTTACACTGCTCACCATCGTTGCATTTCCAAGCACATATTTCTGAAGTGCAACACCTCCAGCCACGGCCATAATCAATGCAATTATTAATCCCACACTCTTCATTGTTGAATATCTCCATAAGAACCAAGTACTAGTTCAGGGGTATCGGTTAAGAAGTAAAACTGTAAATCAGATATTAATTGCAAACGTGTAACGAGCAAACGCTCATAATCTAAGCGGTCACGTTGCTCACTAATATAAGCGCGCATTACATCTGAAAAATTAGCAGCATCAGCCTGATAAGCATTTAAAGATGACTCAGCATGAAGACGCGCTTTAAATAATATTTGTTCATTAAATAGAGTCAGTTGCTCTTCTGTTTGAAGTAGTCGACGCGACAAGGTTTGAACACTGCCGACCATCTCAGTCAGTTGGTCTTGGTAGGCATTTTTTTGTGCCTCTTTTCGATAAGTCGCACTTTGAACCGTTTTATCTTGTCGGCTATTAGAAAATAAAGGCAGTGATACATTCACCATGGCACTTACAAAATCTGAACGGTCAGAGCCATCATTATTCTCTCCATCTCGATAACCGTAATTTACCTCAACACCCCATGTGGGTTTATATTGTTGCTTCGATATTTGAATATCTTTGTCGGCCACCTCAACCTGCCCCTGAAGGCTCACTAACATGGGGTGTGACTTAAGCTGTTCAAACAACATTTGTTGAATACTAAAGGCATTAGCCTCAAATGTATTTGAAACTAATTTTGAAGGCATATTTAAGGGCGGTAACATAGTGGGCAAGGCTTCAGGCCAGGTTTCTACAGACGCTTCTGCCCCAATCCATCGAGATAACTGGGCTCTCTGTATCTCACCCTGTCTATCTGCCTTAATTATTTTTTCCTTAAGTCTGCTCAGTTCAAGCTCTGCCCTCATTACATCCTTCTGCTGCACATTCCCTACACTATATAAAGAATGGGTAACCTCAAGAAGCTGTTTGAAAAGATCTTTATCTTGATTAAGAATTTTCTTTTCACGCTCCCAATATTGAACCTCCAACCATAAACGCCTCACTTTCTTGGTTACGGTTAAATAACGTGTTTTAGCAACACTGCTTAGTGATGAGGCTTGTGTATTCAACTTTTTTTCTTTTAATGACAAGGTGTCACCCTGTGGGAACATTTGACGAACCCCCACTTTGAGCTGGGTCATAGGCTCCTGATCAAACTTGAATGTATTTGTTGGTAGGTTTTGAGCACCAACAATTAACACAGGGTCAGGTAACTGACTTTGAGAGTGTGCTTCCGATAGCGCGGCCTGAGACCGATATAGCATTTGGGAAATGCCCGAATCCCCTCGGGTAGCCAGATTTTGTGCATGATCAATGCTTAGTAATGCATTAACATGTGCTGAAAAACCAAGCAACATAGTTACGCAAAAGACACGGTAAAAAATACCATTCAGGGGTACTTTCATAAGTGCTATCTCAATTGTTGAGTGTTATTCAAAACCTAAAAAAGGCGTATAAAAAATCAAACAGATAGGCTGGCAGCATTTTAGTCAATGGGGCATTTAAGCCACACAAAATAATACCGTCAGTTTTTTAAGAAAACTTAATTCAGAAAGGTACAATTAAAAACGTGGTTTCTGGGGTAGTTATAACGGGGGGGAGGTTCTTTGTGATTAGCAAAATGTTTAACGATTGTCTTTAGCGAAACAACGAGCCAATAAAGAGGCAAAAATAATAGAAAGGCGAGAGACCCAAAAAATGTATTAGAGAGCACATTCTCCTGGTCATCACAGCAGTTCTCATCCATAACCCCATTAACAGTTTCGTGAGCATGAATGCTCATATCACTTGAGAGGTGACTCATATCATGACTATGCTTTGTCATCATACTGGTATTACTAATTACCTGAGAGTCCAGGTGCGTAGAGGGCATTGTAGACGAATAACTTAACAGCCCAGCACAAAGCAACATGCTTTGACATAGAAGCCACAGCAGGACTAAGGGCCCCGCAATGTAACGACTATTTTTTTGTGCTTTAGCTAAAAACATACGTACTCGTCTAAACAATTTGAGTCAGTTTAATCTACATCTGCCAGCACTATAAACCTATGTCTTACTCTAAGGTCAAGGTTCGCTTACAAATCAAGATTACGCTTTAGAACCTTTGATGATGTAATGATACGCGTAGTTCGATAAAGCTCTGGGTGCTTGTCTTCATCCGTGTATCGCATTGGCTCACCTGATGTTGGGCTAACAAACCAAGAGACTTCTGGGCGAGGCTCACCTAGCTCTTTTTTTAGAGCATGCGGTGTAATGCCTAGCGCTTCAGCAACGGCATTGAATGTACAACGTGTTTTTACTTCGTTTAGGTAATCAACTACCAGAGTAATTTTGTCTTGCACTTCAAGATGCTCCTTATAAATATAATAAAGTACTAATATACCACCCATCAAAAGGATTTACCTAAACATGTTTCTTCTGCCTACCCCCTCACTTATTCAGTAAAAAAAGCGCTGCATTAAATGTTAAAGCCAATAGGGGTAGGTTAGATAGAAAAAATAGCCCAAATCTAACTTCAATTTTGTTGATTAACGATTGTACTAAGCTATGACATATACGCAGCGCAACATACACCCAAGCTAAATAAAGATTTATACCACTGCCCTCACCCATTAACGCGATAGAAATGGCCAAAGCATAAAATAGCGTTGGTTGCTCCATTAAATGGTTATAGTTATCTGCCTTCCAGCGCACTTGTGGTGGGAGCGTAGACATTTGTTCACCACGTGGCGCATTTGAATCTAGTTTCATTTTTGCCTTACTAACGGCAGGAATACGAGTCACGTACATCCATACCCACATGACCATAGACCAAAAAACTAGTGCAATAACAGGGCCTAACATTTCTATATTTACAGCTAAATTCATTGTAATTCCATAAAGTTTATATTATTTAAAAACATATCAAAGTCGTTATTCCTATAATGAAATTACCTCTACATTTGGAATACCTATATCCGTCTCATTTTGAGAGCATAGTCTTGATACAAGGGCATTAGCTTCTGTTAGAGTTGTATTGATTGCAACAAGTGCTGCTTGAAGTGCATTAACCCTCAAACCTGCAGCGATCATTCGCGCGGTTGCTATAGACACAGCCACCACAGCACCACTAAAGGCTGTTATGCTAGCGATTGGGTTTATATTAATGGTCATAGATATTAATGCACCCACTAATAAACTGACTGCAACAGCTAACTGCCTTACAGTGTTAGCAAATTCTGTTCTAGCTTCTTCCAACTGCGCTTCAATACTTTGTTTAGAAGCATTTACCGCCGCCAATACAGCTTGGGCATCTTCACATGTTCTGATAAGGCCTATAAGATTCTGAACCCCAGGTATATTGGGATCAGTAAGAAAATTTAGGTTTATATTAGGCACATCATCATTAATTTTGTAGCAACTAGAAACAGAACTAAAAAATGCAACCCATGTACCGATTATCAACCATATAGCAAAAGGCACAACGATTAATGCAACTAAAATGCCCCATGGACCGGCGTCTAATGCTAAAAATATGACACCTAGAGCTAAAACAACAATAGTTATAGTTAGAGTTACAGCAAGCAATGTAACGAATAAAAAGCAAAGGATTGTAACGATGCCATAGATGGTGTCGAGAATAAACTGAAGTAAACGTTCCATGTAATTCACCCATAAAAAAATTTAAATGCAGGTGTCTGGTTTTATAATATAAATTATATCGCCAAGAGTAACTTATTAGTTCATTTAGACAGTGTAGCAGTATATTAGCTTTTGGATAATAAAGAGCATGAGATAAAGAGTAATCTATTACTGAGAGAAATGACGGGGTGATTTACCAAATTGCTGTTGAAATCGTCGACTAAAGTGACTCAAGTTGGAATACCCAAGATCATAGCAAACCTGTGTAACAGACTTTCCCTTGGCCAAGCGAGTTGACGCTTCACGCAATCTCAACTGCTGTTGCAGTTCTGCTGGTGAGCACCCTAGCTGCTTTTTAAATTCATTATAGAAACGACTACGACTCATGCAAGCTTCCTTGCATAACTGGTCTATATCTAATGGCAAGGCCAAATCATTTTCTATTAATGCAATGCTGGCTTGAATGCCATTTTGCTCTGGATTATGCCTTGAATTATTAAGTAAAAACTCTCGTCCTTGATGGCGCAGCATTCGGGTTACTAGCTCTGACACACCAAAATCGATAGCAAGATCACGATCTGGGTCGCTCTGAGTAAAGGTCTTAAAGAGCCTCTCCAACAAAAGCTGAGTGCCTTCAGTATGACTGGTATGAAACGCTGACACCTGATCACCATGGCAGTCAAAACGTTCTAAGGGTGTATCTTCTTGATGATGAAGTGTTTTTGCTATGCTGGTTATTCGATCACTATCAATTTCTACCGTTAGGCAGCGGGTTGGTGTATCTAAACAGGCTTCAGGAAAATCAATTTCAACCGTGGTAGAAGGCGCTAATACAAATGACTCATGGGGAAAGAACTCAATTTCATAGTCGTGAGTCGATGTACTTAAGGCATCACCAGAAAAAGGTCTACTGCCATTACGATGAAGGCCTCTCATGACCTTCTTGCCCTGTATCATACCGCAGTACATCAGTTGATCAGAGCTTAGCTCAACATGCTCAACTGATTGATATGTATCATAAATGCTTAACTCAGCATGAGGCCCTGAAAAACTAACCTTGTTTTCCACCAGTTTTTTAGGCTGGAAGACTCGATTCATCGAATTAACACTGCCCACTTACGGTCTCCTGATTTTGCTTTTTTGTTTTTAGGATTCTGAGACAACATTTACAGACTAGCAGACAAGTATCTAAAGAGTGAAGGAAATAGAGTAGAACCTCGACTATTGTCTAAAACGCAATACATAAGTCTAAAGAACAAAAAACTTCATTCTTCACACAAAAATAAAAGAGGCTCCCTATGATTTATGCAAACCCCGGTTCTACAGATTCACTAGTCACCTTCAAAACAACGTATGGAAATTATATCGGTGGAGAGTGGAAAGCACCGGTCAAAGGATTATATTTCGATAACATCAGCCCTGTTAATGGCGAGGTTTTTTGCCAAATCCCTCGATCATCAGAAGAGGATATTAATCTTGCTTTGGATGCCGCGCATGCTGCAAAAGCTGATTGGGCTAAAACCTCGGTAACGGATCGCTCTAACGTGTTATTAAAAATTGCTGACAGGATGGAAGCAAACCTAGAAAAACTGGCCGTAGCAGAAACCTGGGATAACGGAAAAGCCGTTCGCGAAACCATTAATGCTGATATCCCCTTGGCAGTGGATCATTTTCGGTACTTTGCTGGTTGTATACGCGCTGACGAAGGTTCAATGGCTGAGATAGATTCAAACACCGTTTCTTATCATGTTCATGAACCTCTCGGTGTTGTTGGGCAAATAATCCCTTGGAACTTCCCCATATTAATGGCCGCCTGGAAGCTCGCCCCTGCACTGGTTGCTGGTAACTGCGTAATATTGAAGCCAGCTGAACAAACCCCTGCATCCATTTTAGTATTAATGGATATTATCGGTGACTTACTACCACCTGGCGTATTGAATGTAGTCAATGGATACGGCAAAGAAGCAGGACAAGCCTTAGCCACCAGTAAACGCATTGCTAAAATTGCCTTTACTGGCTCAACCCCTGTGGGTTCGCACATACTTAAATGTGCAGCTGAAAATATTATCCCTTCAACGATCGAGCTAGGAGGAAAGTCTCCCAACATTTATTTTAGTGATGTGATGGATCACGAAGACGAGTACCTTAGTAAATGCGTGGAAGGTTTAGTGCTGGCGTTCTTTAATCAAGGGGAAGTCTGTACTTGTCCTTCTCGCGCACTAGTGCATAAAGACATCTACAAGCCATTCATGGACTTGGTGATTGAACGTACCCAGAAGATCGTACGTGGCAACCCACTAGATACAGAAACTCAAGTAGGTGCACAAGCATCCGCAGAGCAGTACGACAAGATTCTCAGTTATATGGATATTGGACGTAAAGAAGGTGCCGATTTCCTCACAGGCGGCAATATCGCCAATGTAGGGAAAGATTACGAGAAAGGTTATTACATTGAGCCAACTCTAATGGCTGGCGATAATTCAATGCGCGTATTTCAAGAAGAGATTTTTGGCCCTGTCGTTGGTGTAACCACCTTCTCAAATGAAGCAGAAGCGCTCGCCATCGCCAATGATACTGAGTTTGGCTTAGGGGCCGGTGTTTGGAGTAGAGATATGAACCTGGCCTACCGCATGGCAAGAGGTATTGAAGCAGGACGAATATGGACCAACTGCTACCACCACTACCCTGCCCACGCCGCTTTTGGTGGTTATAAAAAGTCAGGTGTTGGCCGAGAGACTCACAAAGTCGCTATTCGACACTACCAGCAAACCAAGAATATTCTGGTGAGCTACGATATTAATCCACTCGGTTTTTTCTGATTATTTATATTTAGGTTAAAAAAAAGGCAATCATTTCGGTATTAGATTAACCGGAATGGTCGCCTTTTTTTGTGGCTGGGTTATAAATCTAGTTAAAATCAATTTTTTCCAACTGGACCAATATCCATTCCATCGTATGAATCAAGACCATATTCATGAGCTAGAATATAAAACTTATCATTGATTTCATCCAAGCTTTTTGGGGAATGCGTCTCTATTTTCTCTACATGCAACCAGAAAACGTCAGAGTCATTTGGCTCATTCTTATCTGCAAGGTGTATATCAACAAAACGGTAACCTTGAGACACTAATAACTCTTTGACCGTTTCAAGCTTAGCAGAATCGCTGTTTGTAAAGAAATAACCCCAAAGCATGTCGCCCGAAATATCCCAATCTGTTGTGGATTGAATGTTTGAGAACATTTCTTCCAATTGCTCAATATCTATCTTTTTCCCTGGAACCTGGGTCATTTCATTCTCTCCGACAAATAAACTAAATTAAAATAATATAACGGTATTTTATACGAATTTTAACGCCTTTATAACCGGCCGAAGTGCAGTCGCTTACTGACGGACCTGAGGGTCAGCCCTTTAGGGCGATACACAATAACCTGTATGTTTTTGAAAAGATTGAGACTAAACATACAGGCTCCTTGTATAAATAATAAGCCCCCGCTTTATCAAAAAGAGGAGCCTAACTAAGGCGCTGAACTATGGAACTTACTTTATTCAGCTAATTGTTTAACGATTGCCTCGCCAACCGCATGTGCGCTCGCAGGATTTTGTCCAGTAATTACGCGATCATCTTCGATCACGAATGTTCCCCATGGCTGAATTTTATTGAAGCGAGCCGCTTTACGCGTTAGCGCTTCTTCCATTAGGAATGGAACATCGTCAATAGTGCCGTAGTCAACTTCTTCTTCACGGGTAAAACCGGTAACAGATTTACTCGTAAGTAATGACTCCCCGTTGCTCAAGTTGATCGGCAGCAAAGCGGCCGGGCCGTGACATACTGCGGCTACGATGCCACCACCTTCATAATGCTCTGCACTTAATTTAGCAAAGTCTTCATTAGTCGCTAAGTCAGATAAGAGGCCGAATCCACCTGGGTAGAAGACTGCATCGTAATCAGCGATAGTTACTTGAGACACAGGGATCGTATTATTCACGCGATTTTGAAAATCTTCATCAGCCAACACGCGGGTGTTCACGTCATCGCCTTCAATGTCTTGGCCGTAAATAGGTGCTTTGCCTCCTTTGATGGATGCTACTTCGTAGTCGATGCCCGCTTCTTTTAGCACGTGTATTACATGGGTTAGCTCAGGAGCGAAGGTGCCGTTTTCTTGGTCAGTTTCGCCTAACGTTGCATGGTTAGTTACTGGGATAAGTACTTTTTTCATGATCATGCCTCATTGAGTAATTTAGTTCTGGGGTTGTTAGTTAACCGAATGAACACTTTAATATATTGTAGAATTGATGATAATATTCAAAATAGGTGAAACAGTATTGCTATATAGCAACAATAGAGGTTGAATGGACAGTTTTGATGGTATTATTGAGTTTGTGGCAGTGGCACAAAGCAATGGTTTCTCAGCAGCAGCCAGGCATTTGGGGTGCAGTACAAGCCACGTCAGCCGTCAGCTTGCCCGTTTGGAGAAACGTTTGGGTTGCGCACTTTTAGCCCGCTCGACGCGTTTGGTGACTCTAACAGAAAACGGAACCGCCTATTATCAGCAGGCCAAGGTTCTGGTCGCGGGGTTGCAGCAAGCCAATGAGCAGGTGAATCAACAGCAGGTCAACTTAAGCGGAATACTAAGAGTCAGTGCCGCTGGTGGGTTTGCCGAGCATTTCGTGGCTCCGGCGTTAATGGATTTTGTATCTCAGCACCCTGAGTTGACCGTTGATCTAAACCTGAATAGTCGTCTTGTAAATCTGCTAGAGGACGGCATTGACTTTGCTATTCGTTATGGCGAGTTGAATGACTCCAACTTAATTGCCCGCAAACTCATCAATCGGCCCATGATGGCCGTTGCCAGCGAAGGCTATTTGCAACAATATGGCACGCCTAAACACCCAGTACATTTAAAAGCCCATAGTTGCATTGTTTCCAACAAAGACTCGTGGGAGTTCAATGTTGATGGCAATAAAGAAGTAGTCAAAGTGAAGGGGCGATGGCGTAGCAATAATGCCAATGTGGTATTAGATGCCTGTAAAAAAGGGTTAGGCGTGGCCTACATGCCCAAAAGCACGTTTACGGAAGCCGTTGAAAGTGAGCAACTGGTGCCAATACTAGAACCTTTTTGGGGGCAAGGGACCAGTAGTTGGATCGTCTATCAAAATAAGCAATTTATGCCGTTACGAGTGCGATTGGCCATTGATTTTCTTGTACAGCACTTTTCGAATTGGGATGAGTCCTAGCCTCCCTCATCCGAATAGAAACTCTGCACTAGAATTCATTAATCTTTGGCGAAGTATCCCCGAAGTATAACGCTAATATTTTGGGCAAAAAATGTGGTGTCAGTGTATTGTCTGCCTTACTCTATTTCTTGTTTATAAAGCTTTAACCCTCTAGCTTTATAGTTAGATAATGCTGAATCGTGATCTAATGAACAGGTATGAACCCATACTCTCTTAGTCTTAGCTATTTTCCACGCATTCGAGATTGCTTGTGATAATAAATAGCCACCGAACCCCCTACCAATAAACGTTGGAGCTAAGCCAAAGTAAGCTATTTCTGTATCCCCTGACCCGCTAGTATTTAATTCAAAATAACCAGCGATAGCTCCTTCATAATATGCAACCCAGGTTCGTAGGTCCGGACTTTCGACATATGCTTCCCATTCATTATCTGAGAGTGATAATTTATCTACCCACTCCCATTGCTCTCCGATAAGCTGATAAAGAAATTTATTGAACCTAAATTCATTAATTTTAGCTTCTATAATGGTAAGTCCACGTGGATCTGTTTTTTCAATCAACGCGTCTGGAGTATTCATTTCAAGATAAAACGTTGTAACTTTCATATAACACCACACTAGTTAGGCAACGCGTTGCTAAATAGCTAAATTTGATGGCAGTTTTTTGCGTCATTTTGCAAAAAAATGATGACAGTATATTTTGCCCGTTTGAGTGCCCGATTAGTACT
>JADGDV010000050.1 GCA_016744695.1 Hahellaceae bacterium | reverse complement strand
CGCAATGAAAGTTATTCAACGATTGTAAATAGCCATGGCGTAGAGCGAATATACCGTGTGCGTGGTACGGCTTATCAAGAAGGTGCGCCTAATTCATGGGAAGTTATGACGCCTCAAGGCATAGATCAGACTATTAGCCCTGATGATTTTGTGCTTACCTCTGATGCTGGCATTAAGCTGGTTTATGCGCAGGATGTTGATGAAGATCGGATGCCTGCCAGGACCGAGTATATGTATAACTGTTCTGATGTAAAGGCTGATACTGATAGTGATGGCATTGATGATCGAATTGAAGTACTTGTAGGTTGGATTGTTAGTACAGATAGAGGGTCGCGTAAGGTGTTTTCTCAGTGTTCTAGTGTGGATACTGATGGTGACAAAGTGAGTGATTTTCAAGAGGCGGGTAAGGGCCCTATCGAATGTGACAGTGAAACAATACCTGCTGGACGCTGGGTGACAGATCCGAGTGAAAGCGATACTGATGGTGATGGTATTGATGATAAGGAAGAAATTTGCGGCTATGACATTACTTTACGTAATGGGGATGTTATCAATGTTAAAACCGATCCAACAAAAGCGGATACGGATGGTGATACAGCAACGGATAGTACTGAAAGAAGGCTGGGGGGGAATCCAACCGATGTCAGTGATTTTAACCAATTTTCTGATGAAGATGGCGACGGCCTTATTAATATAGAAGAGACCGATGGCTGGGAAATCACAGTTTACAATGTGAGTAATGCTCCTGATCTTTGTATCACTGTATGTGATCAAGGGGAGGCGGTTACTCGTCAGGTTACATCTGATCCTTCTTTGGTGGATACTGATGGTGATGGTTTATCAGATTCTGAGGAGCATGATAGAGGGACAGACCCTCGCGATGTAGATACAGATAGTGATGGCTTGAGTGACTTTGAAGAAGTGCGTGGTTTTGTATTGCGTGATCAGGGCATTATCACAACTAACCCCTTAGATGCTGACACCGACAATGATAAACGTAGTGATGGTGATGAATCTGAACTTGAAGATATTATTGCCAAACGCTGGATAGTGCGTGTAGCTAAGCAGGTTCCATATCGTGTATACAGTCATCCACTGCAAGCAGATGCTGATTTTGATACCGTGCCAGATGGTGACGAATATTTACTGGGAACAGACCCTTTCTTAGTGAATACCGATGGAGATAAGCGGGATGATGCGGCTGAAATAAGTCAGGGTTTAAATCCACTGCAGGTTGATTTCAAAGTAACAGTGCAGTTGCGCAGTATTTTTGTTGAAGAAACCGGTGAAGGAGGAGGGAATTGTGGCACTTGGTGGGATAATTGCGGAGCGGCAGATTTCAGGTTTGGTCTTCATGTTTTTATGCCTGATGATGCTGAACCCATGGGGGTGGATGCAGGTAATAAAGTCATAGATGATAGTGATCTTTCTGGAGGGAGGAGTAATCTACCTCAGTGTGATGGTGATAGGTCAGGATACAAATTCTTTACTAACACACCCTGTTGGTCAGCTTATAATAACGGTATACAAATTAGCATAGGGGAAACGTTAACATTGTCTAATTACAATGCCGTTTACTCTTATTCGTTTAGTATGACGGAAGATCAACGCTTTTCAATTGGTGCATGGGTCGGAGAAACAGATGGCCATAATGGGCCAGTAAACCAATGGGACATGCACTGGCTCTGGTTGGGTGGGCCAAATGGCAGCCCTTCAAAGGTATTTGAGGGCTCTGATGTAATTCTAAAAGATATTGAAGAGTTTACGCTCAATTTTGAGTCAAGTGACTGGGGCCCTATTTGGGGTGATAATTCGAAGACCCTTATTGGTCGAGGCGAGGTGAGGGTTCGCTATATCATCAATTAAAATCGAGGGTACATAAAAAGTGTGACGCCTAATTTTTAATTAGGCGTTTTTCTTCCTACAAAGCAACACACCACATTCAACATGATGGGTATAAGGAAATTGGTCAAATAGCGCAAAGCGTTTTATTTCATGGGTCTGAGTTAGTACCTTTAAGTTGTTACTGAGTGTCTCAGGGTTACATGATATATAAATAATATTGTTGTAGTTTTGCACCTGCTTTACCGATTCGTCATCTAGGCCTGCGCGTGGTGGGTCAACTAATACATTATCAAACTGATAGTCAGAAAGTTCGATGTCTTTCAGACGACGAAACGCTCTCTCACCTTGTAATGCTTGTACGAATTCTTCACTCGATAAGCGAGCAATAATTAGGTTGTCTATTCCATTTTCCTGAATATTATATTGCGCGGCATTAACGGATGTTTTAGATATTTCAGTGGCTAATATCTTGCGATAGTGCCCTGCAAGTGCAACAGAAAAATTACCGTTACCACAATACAACTCAACTAAGTCTGATTGTTTGTTTGGGTTGATAATATCTGAGCAAGACTGTGACCAGGCTAGCATTGCTTTGTTCATCTCGCCGTTAGGTTGAGTGAAACCGCCTTCAATTTGCTTATATTTATAGTTTTTATTATCAACAGTCAGTTCTTCAATCACGAAGTCTCGATCAAGTACTACTTTTTGTTTTCTTGCGCGACCAATAATAGAAACGCCCAGCTTTGTTTGTAAAGCCAGGGCAAGTTCTTTCCATTCGTCATCAAGCTGGCGATGATAAATTAAGGTAATTAAGGCATCACCACTGAGTGTAGTTAAAAACTCGGCTTGAAATAAACGGTGTTTAAGGGCTTGTGTGCTGTTTAATTCGTGTAATAGCTCAGGCATTAAACGGTTGATTAATTCTGAAGCAATAGGGAAGTCTATGACTTCATAAATATTCTTTTTATTGCCCTTTTCAGTCATCGCATAATGACAGCGATCGCCCTCATGCCAAATACGAAACTCTGCACGTAAACGGTAATGGCTAGGTTTACTGGCAAATACTTCTAGCTCAGGTACGGTGAATTCAGCAAAGGTCTGTTTAATTTGCTCAGTTTTGCTATTGAGTTGATCTGGGTATTGGCTAGTATCTATAGTATTCATTCGGCAGATGCTTACAACGTAGGTAGAGGTTAAGTGCTAGAGTCTATGAACCGGCGATTATACGTTATTTTAACGCCTCTGTCTGGCTCTTGCTTGTGCTAGCTACCTAATAAAGGGGGTTGGCTTTTCTATTTCATAGATCGCATCATTAATGGTTTCTAATCTTTCTTCCAATACTGATTGCGCATCACGAAGCCCTTGATTGTAGAAAAAAGAGCCCATTTCTTTGGCGAAAAAATCTAATAAAAAATCAGCTTCAAACTGACCTAAGTCGCGATCTAGTTCATCCTGGAAATAGGTTTGGATTTTATCAATTAGAATATCCTTTTCATTTTTAGAAAACTTAATGTCAGCCATTTTCTCGCTCTTTATAAAGTGCCTGTTTTATTTACTAGGGATCAACAATTCATCAAGGTCTATTTTTTTAGGTCTGTAGCTATTCACACTATTTTCTTCTGGATACCCTAAAGCTAAGCCGCAGACGAGTTTGTAGTCTTTTGGGATCATAAAGTGTTTATCAATGGGGGATCGCCAAATGCCTAGTGCGCCTTGAGCGCATGTACCCAAGCCTTTGTTTGTTGTCGCCAGCATTAGGGATTGCAACATAATACCTGCGTCTAGCAGTGCTGTGTGCTTCATGCCCGGATGAATAAATAGAAAAATAGCCACTGGCGCATCAAAGAATGTGAAGTTACGAGCCATTTGTTCATCACGTGCCTTTTTATCTTTGCGTTCAATACCCAGTACTTCATATAAACCCATACCCGTTTCAGTGCGTCTTTTTTGAAAGATTCCTGGGTATTTCCCTAGCATGGGCTTAAAGTCACTATCAGGTAATGCATTACTGGTAATGGCTGATATGACTTTTAATGGCAGAGGTTGCTTTTGGATTTTATTAGACGCTTGGTAATTAGAAAGTAGAGCCTGACCGAGAGTTTTGCATGTTTCTCCTGTTGCTATAGCAAGCTTATAAGGCTGCGTGTTAGAGCTAGAGGGGGACTCTAAGGCTTCACGCAAAATTTCATCAAGAATGCTTTGCTCTACTTTTTTGTCAGAGAATGCCCTTATGCTTCTTCGGCTCTTTAATACGTCAATAAAATCCATAAATCTATCTCTAATAGTGTTTTAAATGGTTAGCTATTACTTTAAACCATTGGGAGTGATTGATTAAGTGCTTCATTTTCTGCATATGTAATAGCTTCTTTTTTGGAGCTAAAGGTTTTTTGCAAATATCGGTTATTACCTGCGGTGTCTTGGTACTCAATATACAAAAACCATTTGACGCTTGTTTTGATAAGCCCTTTAGCCAACCAAAGGCGAATAAGACATTTTTGCTGTTTATGTTGGCAAATAGCCGTTTCACCCTGTGATAGAGTCAACAATATATCAGAGTGTGGAAGTTTGGGATGCTTGATCAATGCCCCATTACTTGGTGAATTATTGCTATAGGGCCTGCGGTATAAGGTAACTTCTTCGAACATGATTTTCTCCAATGAGCTTTTAAGCTTGCATCAGAGAGCAGAAAGGGAGAGCGCCTGCTTAGTTGCCACATTAATGTGCGGCCACATCTTCAGAGATGTTTATCTCTGAACACCACCTTGCCGAGGGGGCAGGTTGGCGAGGACATTGTCCTGCTCTTGATGATTATTTTAGACTAAATAATAATCAACTTTATGGTTTAAAGCAATCTTTTAGTTTTGTTGACGGGCATCAATATAACTACTTATATATGGGTATAAGTTTACAGTTATAGTTTTATTGATACGAATAAATTTTGGAGAACTTTGTTATGTATTTAGATTCTGTTGTGTTAGCTGGTGTTGGTACAGTGGCATTGATGTTAGCTCTTATGGTTGGTATGGGGTATGCCTTTGTTAAAGAAGCTCAAAAAAGAAGCAAAGAAGTTGAAGATAAAAAACAATAATAGAATTATTTGAGTTTTAGCGTTGTAAGTAATTACACGTTGGTACTGATAGATATAGAATAGGCATTCAGGACTATATTCTATATCTATCAGTACAGGACGTTAACAATGCGACGTAACACTCAGCAATATTCTCGTTTCAGTCAGATCAGCATTTTAGTATTTTGTTTCATTGTAGCATCAAGCGCTTGGGCATTCGGTTTTTTAATTAATGAATCTCAGGTTAATAATATGTTGGCCCTCACGTTTCCTTATGAAACACGCATAGGAAATAACGCTATTAGTCTGAGTGACCCTCAGCCTCACTTCTACGAAAGTTCTCAAGAAATTGGTATTACTTTAAATATATCACTCAAAGATCAAGCTAGCGGGCAGATAGTGAAGGCCAAAACAATGCTGCGTGGTGGCATTGCTTTTGATAATCAGCAGCAGCAACTTCAATTAGTTAAGCCAAGAGTTGAACGCCTTGACTGGCTGGACAAGTCTTCTGTGAGTGATCAAAATTTAGTTGAACAAGTATCCCAGTTGGTAGGTCAAGATCTACCTATTATCGTACTGTTAGACATAAAACAATTAATGGGTAATACATTTACACCAACACTTAACAGTATCAAGATAAAAAAACAGGGCATAGAAATCAATTTTTAACTTTCAATATGTAGTTTTGGGGAGCTTATTATGACGCAAATTATTATTGCTGTGGTTGTTACTATTCTGGCTATTTTTCTTGTGCGCAGATCTGCTAGCAACAAAAAGGCGGCGATTGAAAACATAGAAAAAGGCCTTGCTTTTTTAGCGGCTAATAGTGAACTTGATGGTGTTAAAAAAACGGCTTCAGGTTTGCAGTATTTACGACTTAATGAAGGTGCAGGAGAAGAGCACCCAGAGGCAAAAGATCGTGTTCGAGTGCATTACCATGGAACACTGATTGACGGTACGGTGTTTGATAGCTCTGTAGCGCGTGGTCAGCCTATAGATTTTGGCCTCAATCAAGTGATTAGAGGTTGGACTGAAGGTTTGCAGTTAATGGTCGTTGGAGATAAAACACGCTTTTTCATACCCAGTGAACTGGCTTATGGTAATAGTAGCGCAGGGCAAATAAGCCCTGGCTCCGTATTAATTTTTGAAGTGACACTTTTGGGGATTAATGAATAACACTCATAAACTCTGATACACTGCGCGCACTTGCTAATTGAATCGATATTTTTTTAATGGTGCGCTATGAATTTCTCTTCTTTAGGTCTTAATCAACAGCTGTTAAATGCCGTTTCCGAGCTTGGCTATACCGAGCCTACGCCTATTCAGGCTGAAGCTATTCCTGCTATTTTGAACAAACAAGACATTATGGCGGGTGCCCAAACAGGAACAGGTAAAACTGCGGCTTTCGCTTTGCCTCTTCTGCATCAAATAAATGCCTGTTCAGGCGATGAAGATTATTCACTTAATGCGGTTCGCCCTATTAAAGCGCTTGTGCTGACGCCTACTAGAGAACTGGCTCAGCAGGTGTATAACAGCTTTGTTGAGTATGGAAAACATACTTCATTACGTACCGAAATTGCTTATGGTGGAGTGAGTCTTAATCCCCAAATTAAAGCCCTTAAATCTGGGGCAGATATTCTAGTCGCCACACCAGGAAGACTATTAGATCTTTTATTCAAAAAGATCATCGACCTAAAGCACGTGCAAAGTTTAGTGTTTGATGAGGCTGATAGAATGTTGGATATGGGGTTTATTGGTGAAATTAATCGTATTCTCCGACATATACCTACTGAACGGCAAACTCTGCTGTTTTCAGCGACCTTTGATGAAGCTATTTTTAAGTTAAGTAAAACCTTATTGAAGTCTCCCACGTTAATTGAAGTTGATGAACGAAATACTGCCGCGACTCAAGTTGAGCAGATTGTGTATGCGGTTGATGCTGACAGGAAACGGGAGCTTATTTCACATCTTATTGGTGCAAAGAACTGGCATCAGGTATTGATCTTTACTCGCACAAAACAAGGTGCAGATTTTCTTGCGAAGGAAATGTGTAAAGATGGTATTAAAACGCAGTCAATTCATGGTGATAAGTCTCAGGGGGCACGAGAGCGAGCGTTGGAAGAGTTTAAACAGGGCAAAACACGGGCTTTGTGTGCTACTGATGTTGCTGCAAGAGGTTTGGATATTGACCAGTTGAAATATGTAATCAATTATGAACTTCCTCATATAGCAGAAGACTATATACATCGTATTGGGCGTACAGGTAGAGCGGGTGGGTCAGGCTTGGCTATTTCATTATTAAGCCCCGATGAAAACTGGTTATTAGAAGAAATAGAAGCTGTTTTAGATGCTCGTTTACCGCAGCAATGGCTACCGGGTTATGAACCAGATTTAACTAAAGTGGTTGAGGTTTCAAAGAAAAATACTCGAACGGCACAAAAACGTCGGCATAAACAAAGGGGAATGGGTAAAAACACATCAAATAGACGGCGTTAACTTAATGTGTAAACCTAGACTTGTGCAACAATATTTGCAGGCATAATCTCTTAATATTGATTTCAATAAATTTCAAAAAACATAATAATTATAAGAAGGGCTCAGAGATGAAACAATGGTTAAGGGGTTTGATTATAGCGTGTACTGCCTCGCTGATGCTTGGCTGTGGCACTTTTGGGCCTAAGGCACCTGATGTTGATCGTCCATATTCTGGTTTTATGACTGACTATCAGCCTTTGAGTTCGGTCGAGGTTGATGAACGAGAGTTTATAGCGGCAAAAGGTTGGATTGCTCCGGGTGCAAATCTGCAGTCTTATCGAACCGTGGTTGTTGACCCTATCAAAGTTGACTCTAGTGTGAAGCAGAGTCTTCAGGTTACTGATAAAACCATGAAAAACATTCGCCAGTATATGACCTCAGCGCTCACTAATAAGCTAGAAGAATATTACGGTTTTTCAGATCAACTAAACAGTCGAACTTTGCGAGCTAAAGTTGCGATTACTGGACTTGAAACCAGAGATGAGCCGATACAAATTTACGAATATTGGCCTTCTCTTTTAGCTCTTACCAGCATGGCTAAACTCATCGGAACCCGGGACGAAGAAATTCTCTTATTCGTTGAGGCCGAATTTGTTGATGTAGAAACGAATGACGTTGTCGCAAAAACAATGGTGGGTATGGTAGGAAAAGAAAGGCTTGAGAATGAATGGGAAGAAGTGAGTTTACAGAAACTGAGCTCTTCCATTGATCAATGGATTGAGCATCAAGTAACGGCACTACAAACAGCGTCTAAAAATAGCGTGGTTGTAAGGAATACAAAATGATAGTTAGACGTACTATAAAAACATGCTGTAGTTTCATTATGTTGAGTGTGCTGGTCGGATGCTCTTCTGGTAGCTCTTCAGTCACGGCGACTAGCTCTGCAGAAGAGATCTATGTACAAAATTGCGTTGCTTGTCATAGTGGCGGATTTAAAGGCTGGATGACGGGAGCTCCGGAGTTAGGCGATAAGGCTGTCTGGGAACCTTTAATCGCTAAGGGTGTGGATGTGATGACGACCTTCAGTATAAAGGGCGTTAACAAAATGCCCGCTAAAGGTAGTTGTAAAACATGTTCTGATCAGCAGATTAAAGCGACAGTTCAATACATGGTTGAGAAAAGCAAGTAGCGTCGAATTAATTTACATGACTGTCGGCAAACTTTGCACAGCGCGTCATTTATATTTTGTTATCGGTTGTTTTAGTTGGTTTTTATATTTTAGGCACGATTTCTGCTTTTGGTTTACTAAATAAATTTTATTAGGTAAGTGCGGAGTAGTGTAGTAATGAAAGTTCTAAGTAAATTAATAAGTGCAACATGTTTATCGGTTAGTCTTTGTGGTGGTGTTCAGGCCAATCTTATCGATAATGGTGGTTTTGAGAATGTAGGAACTAGTTCTCCGCTTGGTAATTATGGATCTGCATCTACTTGGCAGATTTATTCTTCTATTCCTGAATGGGATGCATCACAGAATGTAGAAATCTGGAGCAACGATTTTATTGTTGATGCTTATGAAGGCAATAATGTCCTAGAGCTGAATGCACATCCTGGTGATCCTAATGGTCAATTCTCTATTTTTCAAGACTTTGAGACCGTTGTTGGGCAAGAGTATCAGTTAACGTTTGCGGGTCGTAAGCGCCAACAAAATTCTGATGAATCGTTTTCGGTTTCAGTGGGTGATTTAACAGACACTATTATTAATCAAGCATTTGGTAGCTGGAATGAATATAGCTATTCATTTGTAGCGGTAGATGTTCTATCTACTTTGACGTTTACATCAAAGGATGGCGGTTCAGACACTACTGGTAATATATTCGACGCAGTTAATATAACGTCTGTACCAGAGCCTGGTACGCTTGCACTTATGTTACTTGGTTTATCTAGCCTTGTTTATTCTAGAAAACAAACTGCTAAGTAATATGTAGTTCTTTGCATATCAAAAAAGCCGCTAATTAGCGGCTTTTTTTTGTTAATTTAAATATAAATTTATCAACTGACTGAGTGTGTGATTTTACTACCTGAAGGCGTACTATGCACATCCACTCTAAGTGCCATTTGTTCTCTCAACTCAGTTACATGAGAGATAATACCAATCATTCTACCGCTGCTTTGAAGGTCTATTAAGGTTTTGATCGCAAGGTCTAAAGATTCTTGATCAAGGCTACCAAAGCCTTCATCAATAAATAAAGTGTCGAGCTTTATACCTCCCGCGTAGGCTTGTACAACATCTGAGAGGCCCAGTGCCAAAGAAAGTGCAGCCATAAAAGACTCCCCACCAGATAGTGTGGCTACAGAGCGTGTTTTCCCTGTATAAGCATCTTCTACTTCTAGTTCTAAGCCTGATGCTTTATTACCCTTGGCTCGTTCTTCTTTGCGAACTAACAGGTAACGCCCCTTGCTCATTACGGTTAAACGGTGCGAGGCTTCAATGAGCACATCGTCTAGTAATACACTGAGTACAAAGCGCTGTAGGCTAATTTTATTGCCTGTTTGGCCATTGGCTACATCACTTAATGTACCGTAAATTTTGTATTCATCCTCTAGAGCTTGGTTTGAATTGTGAGCCTTTTTAAGTTTCTTCTGTATATCGGTAAGCTGTTGGTGACGATTGTCAATATTTTTCCATAATTCTAGTGTTTGTGTGGCTGTAGTATTAAGCGTGGTTCTGTTACTTTGGAGTAGCTCCATATTAGGTTGTTGTTGGCCTGCTAGTTGTTGTTTTTGTTGTTCTAGTGTTGCCTTGCAGCCACTTAATTGGTGGGTGAATTGTTCTATTTCATTATTTAAACGCTGTTGTTCTGGTTCTGATAATAAAGCATTAAGGAAGTCACTTTCGTCAATGTAGTCACTTTTGTTCAGTGCTGCATCCCACGTGTTTTTAGCATTGGTGTAGTCTTTGGTGACGGCCTCAAATTGTACGTGTTGTTGCTTCAGCTTGGCTGAGGTCTGGGTGATTTCTTGATTCGCACGATTGAATGATAATAATGCGCTGTCGTGTGCCTTGGTAATAGTTTCTATATTATGCTCAGACTGTTCAATTAAATGGTTAAGTCTTCCTGGCTGTTGATACATTTCGGGCAGTGCTTGTTCAATGTGATGCTCATCTTGTGATGCTGATGAGTAAGCTTGTTGTGCTGTTTGCTGTGCTGTTCTTGCCTTTTCTTTTTGTTGTTCAGTGTTAGCGCGTTGCTGGGACAAGTCCTGAAGTTCAGTGTCTAATTGAATATGTTCTGCGTGCATTGCCTGAAGTCGAGTGACTTCGTCATTAAGTTGTTTCCACTCTTCTCGTAGCTGATTGGTTGACTTATGTTGATTATCACCCAGTTCATTTTGTTGCTCAATTAATGCTGCGGAAATGCTTTGTAGTTGAGTGGCTGTTTGGGTTACCTGACTTTGCATTTGGGTTAATTGCTTTTGTATATTTGTTAGTTCACTTCGTGCTGCGTCAATATCTTCTTTGCTAACAGGCTTATGCTGGTTTAATGAATTAGCGGGTAATGGGTGGGTTTGACTACCGCAGACAGGGCAAGGCTCGCCTTGTTTAAGCTCGGCAGCTAATAGTGCAGCTTGATTAGTATGCCATGCAAATTCGAGTGTTTTTATGTGTGTGTCTTGTGCTGAAAATGCCACGGTTACGGCATTTAATGATTGCTCTCTTAGTGCATGTTCTTGTTGTACTGCATGTTGTTCTTGTTTCCGTGTATCTAAATTGGCCCGTTGTTGCCCAAGTAAGAGCAGGCTGTCTAATTGACGTTGCTTTTCTGGTAATGTAATTGATGAGGCTTTGAGTATGGTGATTCTTTGTTCAGAGCGATTAATGTGCTCGATTATGTTGTTGAGTTTTTCTTGCTGGGTGTTAAATGCCTTATCTGAAGATATGGCGAATGTTTTGGCTTTTTGGGTGTCTGCTTTGGCGTTAGCAAGTTGGCTAATTTTAGGTTGGAGCTTACGTAAGTCGGCCAGTTGCTCTTTTAGTGTGTCTAATGGCTGTAAGTTAGTTTCAGCGTGGGTTAATGCGCCTTGAGCATCGTTTAGCGTGTTTTGTTGTTGTGATTGTTGTTTTTCTGTCGTGCTAATATCATTAGTAATAGACGTTCTAGACTGGCCGAGATTAGAAAGCGCTATGCGTAAATGCTCGATCTTTTGAGCGACTTGAGCTCGTTTTAATTTATTTTTCTTTTCATCTGTTGGGATTTTTTGAGCTTCGAGATTGCTGAGCACATCATGAGAGTTGTTCAAGGCCTGAAAGGCTTTTATTAATAACTTCCCTGCCTCAAGTGCTTTTTCAGACTGCGCTAGCGCTTCGTTTGATTGGTTCTTTTGTAAGAGGGCAGTCGCTAATTGTGGTGCAAGTTCGGCTAATTGTTCTTGTACTTGGTTTTCGGTATTTAAGTCAGCACCCTGAAGAATACCTTTTATCTGATGTTGTAATGCTTCAACTTCTTTTCGAATGGAGGATGCGCGTACTTTGAGTGCATCTTCTAAGCGTTTGTAGATTTGAGTTTGGAAAAGCTTACTAAAAATACTTTCTCGTTGGCTTGAATCGGCCATCAGAAAATCACGAAATTTTCCTTGAGGTAGAACCATTACTTGTCTGAACTGTTCAACACTAAGCCCTGTTAAACGTTCAATTGCTTCGGTTGCTTCTTGTGATTTTTTTGGGACTATAAGGGAATCACCCTCTGGACTTATTTGCCAAAGCTGAGCGTCTGTCTGATGTGTTGTTGTTCCTTCCCCTCTTGACTTTGGGCGTTCTTGCGTAGGGGCTCTGCGAATACGATAGCGTTTATCGGCTAATGAAAAATCGAGCGTAATCTCTGTGAGTAGCGCTGCCTCTGCATGATCACAGCGCATATCTGAGGCTTCACGTTCTTTACCTGTTGTCTGGCCGTAAAGAGCGAAACAAATAGCATCAAGAATTGAACTTTTTCCCGCACCGGTGGGGCCATTGATTAGGAATAGAGGGTTTGAACCTAGCTGGTCAAAGTTAATTTCTTCTGTTCCGGCAAAAGGACCAAAGGCCTGTATGATGAGCTTGTTGGGTCTCATTGCGCTGCCTCCGGGTTATGCAGTTTGTTGATCACCGCTTCTAAGGCGCTATCTTGTTCCGTTGAAAGCACCCCATCGGATACTTGGCTATAGAAGTCACGAAACATATCTATTTCACTACGTTTGAGCTTTTCGCGGTTCATTGCTTTCTTTTCACCTACTGCCATAATTCCTGGCTTTTCCAGATGTAATACATTGGGGTATACCTCCCTCAATTTACCCATTGCGTCTAAAATTGCGTGAGTATCTGTGAGCCTAACCATTAGGTAGTCATCGGCATTCGGGTCTGTTTTTCCTTGCTCGACTATATCTACTATTTCACCTTCGAGTATGCGCATATCTCGTAGTGGTTTTAAGGGGAGGGGGGTGATTGTTGCTGTTCCATTAACGTCAAGTTCTACTAGCGTAACCCCTTTTTTCTGGTGCTGTTCAGAGAAACTGTATTTAAGAATTGAACCAGAATAGCGAATATGTGGCTCGCCACGATACTGCGGGCCATGGAGATGACCTAAAGCAACGTAATTAAAGTCGAGCATAGGAGCGTAAGACACTCGATCAGCTCCACCAATGGATAATGGTCGTTCTGATTCACACTCTTCAGCCCCATCAACAAAACAGTGGCTAATGAGAATGTTAATCTGCTCTGAAGTCTTATTAGCAGCCTTAATTGATTGCTTTATTTGGTCGACAACAAATGAGTGCGCTTCGTCATGATTTTTTATAGGCGTGTCGTAGTGGTGGCGGATCTGTTCTGGGTCATGATAAGGGATTCCGTAAAAATTAACGGCAATACCTGATTTTCCGGTAATCGTGACAGGCTCTGTTATCGAGCATATATCGCCAAAAATATGTAACCCAGCTTGTTTTAACTGTCTTGAACCAAAACGTAAACGCTCAGCGCTATCATGATTGCCAGAGATAATAATGATAGGTATGCCCATTTCATTACAGATTTTGTTGAACACGTCATCTAATAATTCTACGGCAGTAGCAGGGGGGACTGAACGATCATAAATATCACCCGCTATGATCAAAGCATCCACGTCTTTACTGCTCAGGTAATCAACAATTTGTGTGAGTATATATCGTTGATCTTCAAGCAGAGAGACATTATGAAATTGTCGCCCTATGTGCCAGTCTGATGTGTGGATGAATTTCATTGGTAAGGACCTGATTTTTTTGCTGAACATAAGAGGGCGTGATTGTTTATAGTGCAGAATTATACCTGTAGTTTTGGAATGCTTTGTTATTTTTCCTGATAATTGTCAGAATATGTCAACTTTTAGATTGAATAGCGGAATGCCGCAGATAAGGTAGCAGGGAACGTATGACAGTTGTAAAAAAGAAAATAGCAGTGGTCGGGAGTGGTATAGCGGGGTTGAGTGTCGCTTGGTTATTAGGACGATACCATGATGTAACCTTATATGAACGCCATGACTACCCTGGCATGGGGGCTTTCAATCTTACTTATAAAGAGGGTGATTTAGAGGAGCGTATTGATGTTCCTTTGAGGGCTTTTAATACCTGTTACTACAAAAACCTCGTTGCGCTATATAATGAAATGGGTGTTGAAATACAGCGTACAGATCATTCTGCATCTTATTCATCAAACGGCAATAAGAATATATATTTTGGTTATCGCTATATTGAATTTGGTAAGCGAGCGATGCCGATGTTTGCAAACTTAAGCAGCGTTAACCTTAAGTCTCTTACTGTTGCAAAAGATGCGGCCCGTTTTCTACTTTTTGCCAAGCGAGATAGGCGTAAGGGCTTAACGGAAGGCTTAACTATTGAGCATTACTTGCGTGCTAATCAATATTCAAAAGCGTTTATTGAAGAGGTTATTTTTCCTTCTTTTGCTGCTATATGTACTTGTTCATATGTTGCGGTGAAGCAATATCCTGCTGAAATTATTATTGATTTTTTAGCAAGCGGTATGTTGTTTAACGGTATTTGGCGCGCCAAGCGTGGTGCTGAAGATGCGATTCATAAAATGCTTAAGAACTGTAGTACTTTGTATTGCAATACCGAAGTTAAAAGTATCACTAAACAAAATGGTCGTGTAAGCGTTTTGGAGACGAATGGAAAGGAACAGCTGTTTGATCATGTGGTCATCGCGGTTCAGGCAAATCAGGCTGTGAAAATGATTGCTAAGGATGAGGCTACTGCTAATAAGTTACTGAGTACAATACCTTATGAACGTAGTGAGGTGGTTGTTCACGGAGATGTCGATTTAATTCCAAATGCAGTGCAAGACCGGGCCCCGGTAAATTTCCTTTTGGATAAAAAACAAGATAAACCGATGGCTAGTATTTGGTTAAATGAGATTTACCCTTCCTTAAAAGGGCGCTCACCCTTGTTTCAAACATGGAACCCAATACTTGAACCAAAAAGTGAAACGGTTGTTGGACGGTCTCATTTTGAGCGCCCAACGGTTAATCTTGAAAGCTTAGCTGCAATTAGGTCGCTTAATAAGTTGCACAAAGAGCATGACAGGCAGATTTGGTATTGCGGTTCATATGCCATGCCAGGCATTCCTTTACTTGAGAGTGCCGTTCAATCGGCAATGAGTGTGGCTGATAGTTTAGGGGCTGATATTCCTTGGTCGGTTTGAGTTATTAGTGAATATCATTTTGTAGCTTTGATAGAAAGAGGTAGGGCCTGCCCCGTGAAACGCTTTGGGTACGACTGGATCAGGGGTTATATACTAAGCACCTGTTTCTTTATGCTTTCTGGGATGCCCCTGATTCCGCTACGCTTCATCAAGGCTACGAAAGAGTAGACCGTCGAAGCAGAAAAATAATTTGGCTCTTTGGCTTTGATTGGGTAGTTTGTAGCGCTAATCAGCTCCCTCAAAATTAATTATTTTGTGATACTTTGTATTCAAACTTTCTAAGTTAGGACTGCCTTTTGAAGACTGGAATTGCTACAAATGAGTCATTAGAGATAGGGCTCTGCTTAGATTCCAGACGGCCGACATTGAGTCTGGTCCTTGTTTGTTGAATTCGCTGTAGGGTGTGCCGTGCGCACCGA
>JADGDV010000049.1 GCA_016744695.1 Hahellaceae bacterium | reverse complement strand
ATTGCGTAGTAATTGCGTAGTAATTGCGTAGTAATTGCGTAGTAATTGCGTAGTAATTGCGTAGTAATTGCGTAGTAACAAAATAATTTAATTTAGATAATATGAGAATAAATACTAGAAAGGAAATAATTTACTGATTTGAAATGGTGCCTGGAGCCTACTTGAAAGATAACAATTAACTTACTGTTTTATATAAATTAATATGATTTATTTATACAAATTCACCCTTTATTTAAGAGAAATACTTCATTCATTTTTGCCCTAACATCCAGCAACTCATTGCGACAATTCTGCTATTAAGATTTTCTATGCATATCACGCAAACTATATATAGTAATCTCTAAAATCTATACATATATTGATTTTCTACACATAAGACCAACAAGATCCTCTGTAGTTTGCATTAGATAACTACCTGGCCCCCTGTGCCAGAGTAGTTGCTGCCCTACTTTGTAATTTTGTAGCGCGTATTCCTACCTCCTCCAGCTAATTTTTCTACGCAGCCTTTTGTCAATAAATCTGCTAGGTGGCGAGTGGCCGTAGCCTTACTCACCTTAGCTACTTTCTGATATTGAGACGCACTTATCCCTTGTTCAAATCCTTTACCCCCACCGTCAAGCAAACGATTCAACACCTTTACTTGCTCTTTCATCAACCCTACATTATTAAACGCACTCCAAAATCGTGTTTTAACCAAGGTACACTCTATTTTATCTAACGAGCCCTGTAACGAAGAATCAAGCGTTTCAAGAAACCAAAGCAACCAAACTGTAATATCATTACTGCCTCTCTGACTCTTCTCTAGTACATCATAGTACGCTTTGCGTTGGTCCAATATAGCGACTGACATTGTATACATGCGAATACTTTGGCTATCTGCCTGAGCCAACGCCAAATCAGTTAATGCTCTTGTAATACGCCCATTTCCATCATCATATGGGTGAAGCGTTACAAACCAAAAGTGAGTTATCGCTGCTCTTATTAAAGGATCGAGTAAACTATTTTCTCGGCTGTTATTGAACCACTTAATAAACACGTTCAATTCATCATCTAAAACAGATCGTGGAGGTGCTTCAAAATGAACGGTTGGCTTGTCTATTCGCCCAGAAACCACTTGCATAGGTTCCTCGCCTCTAAGTTCGCCCACCCGTATATGTTGTAAACTAAACTCATTTCCTGGGAACAACCATTCATGCCATTGATATAAACGCTCCCTCGTTAATGGCGCTTCCTGATTACTAATAGCATCCATCATCATCTCTGCTAAACCTTCAGAGCGTTGAGATACAGGGTATGAGTCCGTAGCAAAAAGACCAAGACGTTTAGCCAGTGATGAACGAACAG
Organism: Hahellaceae bacterium; assembly: GCA_016744695.1. Lineage (GTDB taxonomy): Bacteria > Pseudomonadota > Gammaproteobacteria > Pseudomonadales > Oleiphilaceae > Alkalimarinus. The sequence goes on along the minus strand of JADGDV010000049.1, from coordinate 15,154 downwards.
ACTGTACATTCAATTGTTCACCCTCGATAGCAGAGGAAGTGATAACATTTTGCAATAAGGTATCTAAAGCATTCTCGATATTGGAGTCGTCATTAACGATGCCAGCTTTACCTAATAATTGCCCCTGCTTTAACCGTACACGCCTGAGAAGTGGTAGAACCTGTTCATCCTGCCACTTAAAGTCATGCCAATTCGGACGCACCCAAATCCAACTATTTTTATCTGAAATGTAACAGTCAGAACTATCGCTATCAAAACTCATAATACTATCTCTTAGAATGAGCCGAATACAGTCATCATTCAGCTCTACATATGAGCCGAATAATAGCTATATTCAGCTCATAATTCAATTTGATAGTGAAAATAGCTCTACATGAAGCAGCTCATCAAAGATGGACTTCAGTCAAACACGCATTTTCGGATTTAAATGAATAGCTGCGTCTAAATGACTCCTAAACAATGATATGTTCACGACTCATGTCATTGCACTTGCCAAGAGGATGCGTCAAACATTGATGAACTTATGAGAATAGAAATGGACTTTGATTAAGATTGCTTATCGAATATAAAAAATGGATTTTCAAACACTATGCACCGGTTGTGTAGCGGCAAGACAAGATAATTTAAAAAAGTTGAAAATAAATACTAGAAAGGATGTAACTTATTGATTTGAGAATGGTGCCTGGAGCCGGGGTCGAACCGGCACGCCCTTGCGGACACGAGATTTTAAGTCTCGGGTGTCTACCAATTCCACCACCCAGGCTTTAACACTTACTAACTAAACCATATTGCTATGGCCTTTGAAAAATGGAGGCACGAGGCGGAGTCGAACCGCCCTACATGGATTTGCAATCCAGTGCATAACCGCTTTGCTATCGCGCCTTGATACTTCTTAAAATTTGGAGCGGGAAACGAGATTCGAACTCGCGACCCCAACCTTGGCAAGGTTGTGCTCTACCAACTGAGCTATTCCCGCTTGAGTGGGGCGTATCTTACTTGATTACTGGTTTGTGTCAAGCTAGAAAAGTAAGATAATCTCACACAATAAGTGATTGATTATTTATTGTTCATTTCTGCGGTTAAATCTGGCCATGCAGCCTTAAGATAAATCACCATTGACCATAAAGTAAGCACTGAAGCAAGATATAACAATGCCACACCTATATTTGCAATCATTTCACCCATAGGTGAATACAGCATGAGTAATATAGCCCACATCTGAGCGCCGGTTTTAATCTTACCTATATAAGAAACTGCAACACTCGCCCTCTTACCCATTTCGGCCATCCACTCACGTAACGCCGAGATAACAATTTCACGCCCTATAATAATAATGGAAGGGATAGTAATCCACATAGAGTTAAAATCTTCTACGATCATGGTTAAAGCGACAGCAACCATCAATTTATCAGCCACAGGGTCTAGAAAAGCACCGAACTTGGTAGATTGATTCATCTTTCGAGCTAAATAGCCATCAAGCCAATCAGTAAAGCCTGCAAAAAAGAAAACCCCCGTAGCAATCATGCGATGAGATTCATTGGGAATATAAAACGCCAACACAAAAACCGGTATTAGCACTATTCTTGAAAGGGTAAGGATATTCGGCAAAGTCATAAGTTAATCATTCGATCTTATTAATCTGAATGCAGGTGATCATATATTATGCCTGCTATGTGTTTTGATATTCCTGGTACCTTAGCAATTTCATCTGAACTTGCCTTTTTCACTTCTTGTAATCCGCCAAAGTATTTTAGCAACTCTCGACGTCTTTTTGGCCCTATTCCTTCAATATTTTCTAAAGTTGATGTTTTACGCACTTTATCACGTCTTTGACGATGACCGGTAATCGCAAAACGATGCGCCTCATCACGTACATGCTGTATTAAGTGCAAGGCTAAAGAGTCAGGAGCCAAGTTTAGCATGTTATGCCGCCCTTGATTAGGAACAATGAGCGTCTCAAACCCAGCCTTTCGTGTTGACCCTTTTGCAACGCCGACTAACTGCACCCCCGTCAACTGTAACGACTCAAACACCTCAATAGCGATACCTAACTGCCCTTTACCCCCGTCAATTAAGACTATGTCAGGCCATTTACCCTCACCTGCTTTAAGTTTTTTGTAGCGCCTTGTTAATACCTGCCGCATTGCGCCATAATCATCACCACCAGTTACACCTTCTATATTATATATTCTATAATCAGCCTTTAATGGCCCCTGATCAGTAAATACAACACATGATGCAACGGTTTTCTCTCCAGCGGTATGACTAATATCAAAGCATTCAATACGCTTAGGAAGCTCTGACATATCAAGCGCACTCCTTAGCGATTCAACACGCTGATAAACATTCTCTTTTTTTGACAGATAACTTGCAATACTCATGTCTGCATTAGATTGAGCCAGCTGTCTCCACTTAGCTCTATCTAGGCGTACATTGTCTGAAATTTTTACGTTAACATTAAACGACTGCTTAATAGCACCTTGCAACAAATCAGCATCATCAGGCATAGACGGAACGACAATTTCACGAGGATGATCTCCAGCCCTAGCACCACTAAAATAAAACTGAGGTAAGAAAGAACCCAAAATTTCCCCCACCCCCTGCTCTAATGTAATTTTAGGGAAATAGTTTTTATGACCAAGAATACGCCCGCCGCGAATAAACATAAATGACAAGCAAACCGCACCCGCCTTAATTGCCACACCAACCACATCAACATCTCCGCTACTAGACTCAATGGATTGCTGCTCTTGAACATGACGCAAGAAGTCTATCTGATCCCTAATTTCTGCCGCTTTTTCAAAATCTAAAGAGCCGGAAGCATTTTCCATCTCTTCTATAAGCTGCCGTATCACCTGTGGATTTTTACCCTCCAGAAACAAAGCCGCTTTCTGCATATCGGCCTGATAATCCTCAGGGGAAATTAAATTCACACATGGCGCACTACAACGTTTTATTTGATGCTGTAAACACGGCCGAGTGCGATTACTAAAGAAACTTTCATCACATTGCCTTATTTTAAATATTTTTTGTAAGATGTTAAGGCTTTCCCTTACAGCCCCAGAACTAGGGTATGGACCAAAATAACGGCCCATTTCTTTTTTTACACGAGATCGTTTAAAGGTTAAAGAAGGGTAATCCTTGTGACGAGAAAGGTAGATATAAGGATAAGACTTATCATCCCTTAAAAGAATATTATAAGGAGGCTTCAACTCCTTTATTAGGTTCTGCTCAAGTAGTAATGCTTCTGTTTCACTATCTGTAATGGTTATATCAATATTATATATTTTGGCAACAAGCGCCTGGGTTTTTATCGGAAGACCCGTACTACGAAAATAACTCGAAACACGATTTTTGAGGTTGCGGGCTTTCCCCACATATAAAATATCACCCACAGCATTATACATACGATAAACACCAGGCCGTAAGGTAAGCTGCTTTAAGAAAGTTTTAGAATCGAACGGCACTAATTAATATTTTCTGTATCGAGAATACCATGACGAACTGCCAATAACGTTAACTCTACATCACTGGTAATAGATAATTTTTCAAATATACGGTAGCGGTAACTGTTAACCGTTTTGGGGCTTAAACAAAGCTTGTCTGATATATCTTGCACCTTTATACAACTCACAATCATAGTTGCAATTTGCAGCTCTCTTTCAGATAACTTATCAAAAACAGTGCCTTCATCCTCTTCTGCAAAGGGTTTTAATGCGAGTTTTTGAGCAATTTCAGGGCTAATATATCGCTGCCCTGAATGAACAACACGTATAGCTCGAATCATTTCCGAAAGGTCAGCGCCCTTGGTAATGAAACCAGAAGCACCCGACTGCATCACTCTAGCAGGGTATGAGTCATCAGCTAGCGCAGTGACAACAATCACTTTAATTTCATCATCTAGACGTTTTATTTTTCGTGTTGCTTCGAGCCCGCCGATGCCGGGCATTTTTAAATCCATAAGGATAATACTAGGAGATAATGTGCGAACAATATCGAGCGCAGCTTCACCAGAGCAAGCTTCACCAATAACCTCAATCCCATCCTCATCAGAAAGCATACGAGAGATTCCCGCTCTCACCAAATCGTGATCGTCAACTACGAGCACTTTAATCAAATATCACCTCAAACAACAAGTAAAGAAACAACCGAAATTGCTATTAAGCATTTCGGTAAAAGTAAAACTTACGAACCAAACTGAACCAAGCCAAAACTTTCTGTTAACAGTTTGGCCTTAAAACCACGTAAGCGCAACCAAGCATCCGCCTCATCATTGCTTTTAAACACACTGGTTTGAAAAGGCAATCTTCCCTTTAATATTTCTTCAAATTGATATAAAAGATGGTCACGATTATCTTCACCAACAATAATCGCCATAGCCCCCATCCCCTTTATGTAACTCCAAGTATTTAACGCCTTGAAGGTTTCTATTTGAAAGTCCTCTTCTATCAACATTTCAAGTTCAGATAACTGAGTGACGCAAGCCCATTCTTGTGCAAAGTATTTACTAACCTGCTTTTTGTAATCAGAAATGAACTGTAATGTATCGTCAGGGGCCAACGAGCCATTTAAAGACACATATAGTATGTCGTGCGCAGGTCTAATAGAGTATTTTTCACTTGATATTTCAGACACAACCCTTCACCTCGATTTTGAATGTACTACTAATAAAGATAACATAAAGTCTCAATTTGTCACACGGCATTAATGAGAACTTACATTTATTTACTAATCACTCAAAAGAATATAAACATTGCCTTATAGATAGTCACAACAACCACCATAAATTCAATAACTTACAGGACAGTTTAGAAGAGATAATTTATATAAGATAATTAGACAAAAAGATTTAAATTCTGAAATTAAACAGACACTAACATTAGAATGGTAGATTAAGATTTTGTATGGGATTTAAAACTTGAAACTTGAAATTGAAATGGCGGAGGAGGAGAGATTTGAACTCTCGGTGGGCTATTAACCCACGCCGGTTTTCAAGACCGGTGCATTCAACCACTCTGCCACCCCTCCGCGAAGTGCCGTCTCGTTCGACAGCGAGGTGCATATTACCTGATTTAATATTTGAGTCAATGCTTATTTATAGGATATTTTGAAGAAGTGTCTCATTAAATTAATAACATAATAAAAATATTTTTATGTTTAATAGACAAGTCGCCTTTAATAGGAGAACTGAATTAAATTTCGGCAACAAAGCTTGTATTTCAACCTTCTACCATTATTATAAGTGCTATAGAGGTATAGTTACCTTTATTCATCTTTTAAATACAATCCTCCAACGGAGTAATTTATGCAAGATCGTCGCTTCCCGGGCCAACAAGCTCAAGGAATCACACAAACACAAACCGGCACAAGCCTTGATGCTAGTGCTGCATCGGTCTTGAAAAATACTTATATGCTATTAGGGCTTACCCTTGCTTTTTCTGCCGCTGTTGCATACTTCTCAATGAATATGCCTCACCCTGGCTTTATTATTACATTAGTAGGGTTTTACGGTTTATTGTTTTTAACCTCCAAGCTACAAAATAGCATATGGGGCATTGCAAGCACATTCGCACTAACCGGCTTCATGGGTTACACACTAGGTCCAATTATTGGTATGTACGCAGGCGCCGGCGCAATGGGCATTGTTACAGATGCATTAGGCCTTACTGCTTTAGTTTTCTTTGGACTTTCAGCCTACTCATTAATCACCAAAAAAGACTTTAGCTTCTTAAATGGTTTTGTAATGGTTGGTTTCTTTGTTCTGATTGGAGCCACTGTTTTATCTTTATTTACAGAGATCGCAGGTCTGCATCTAGCAATATCTTGTGGTTTTGTTCTATTTTCTTCTGCAATAATATTGATGCAAACAGGTTCAATTATTAATGGTGGTGAAAGAAACTACATAATGGCAACCGTTACACTTTATGTATCTCTTTATAACTTATTTCTTAGTTTGTTAAATATATTAACCGCTCTCGGCGGCGATGATTAATATTAGCTAACCGAATAAAGGCTTCGACCATCACTGATCGAAGCCTTTTTTATTTCTATAACCCACCTCCCGTATTTAACGCTCATGAATTACTCTCTTGTTATTTTAGGTGCCCCCTACTCCACACAAAGCACCACCACAGCCCTAAACTTTACAAAAGCCTTATTAAAAAACGGACACAACGTTTACAGGGTTTTTTTCTATCATGATGCAGTACATAATGGCTCAGAGCTTTCCAGGCCACCACAGGATGAACTAGATATTTCAACTGAATGGAAAAAATTAAAGAACGAACACGACATTGATCTAGTTATATGTATCGCAGCGGCCGTTAAACGCGGCGTGTTAGATAACAATGAAGCATTAAGACATGAAAAGAAAAGTTCAAATTTAAGTAATAGCTTTGAACTATCTGGTTTAGGACAGCTTGTAGATGCAACCGAACACTCTGATCGTGTAATTACCTTTGGACCTTAAATTTAAAAAAAGCAACGATTGAATATGAATTCAAACGCAATTAAAGCCCGAAAGAAAGTGCTGGTCATATTAACTCAAAGCCCTTATGGTAACGCTCTTTCACGAGAAGCTATTGACTATTGCCTAGCAGCAGCGGCCTTTGAACAAGATTTAACACTTCTTTTTACTGGTGATGCAGTCTTACAACTCATAAACGACCAAAACCCTTCAACCATAAACCAAAAAGATCTGACTAAAACCTTATCAGCACTTCCCATTTACGGCATAAATCAATTTTATGTAGACTCAAACGCCCTAGAGCAGTATGGAATTGATAATGATTTTTGTGTGCCGACAATCAAAGTTGATGTAAAAGAAATATCTGAACTGCTGGTCAATGCCGACACGATTCTTAATTTCTAAAGAACTTATTTGATATAAAAATGAAAACACTACACATTGTAAATAAATCGCCAGAAAAACCATCCATAATGGAACGATGCCTTAATTTTTCATCAAAAGGTGATTCATTATTACTTATAGAAGATGCTGCTTACTTTGCTCTCCCCTCTACAATAAGTAAAATAACTTCAAGATTAGATGCGCTACAAATTAAAATTTACGCACTCGAAGAAGACTTAGTAGCTAGAGGCATAAACAAAAAAATTCACGGGAGCATACAAATCGTGAATTACGAAGGATTTGTTGAACTTACAACCACACACAACAAATCTTCAAGCTGGTATTAATGAATATGAGTACCAAGAACCCAGAATTAAACACTGATAAAGAAGGCTTCCTAAAAAACATTAATGACTGGACTCCTGAGGCTGCAAATTTTATTGCTGAGAGTGAAGGTATTACACTTACTGACGAGCACTGGGAAGTCATAAATATTCTAAGAGATTTCTACCAACAGTTTGAAATATCCCCCGCTATGCGTATTCTTGTAAAAACGATTAAAGAGTCGCTAGGTGAAGAAAAAGGCAACAGCATTCATTTAATGAATCTTTTTCCTGGTAGCCCAGCAAAATTGGCTAGTAAAATTGCAGGATTACCTAAGCCAACCAACTGCCTTTAGCAACCAGACAAGCATAGACGAACTTAATTTATTATAAACTTAACCGATACCTCAACATGACCTTAAACAAAATACAAAAACCAGCAAAAACTTATGTAGAACACCCTTTTGCCGAGTATGTTCGTATACTTGGCAAAGGAAAAAAAGGCAGTCGATCCCTTACTGAGGAAGAAGCCTTTAATTCAATGTCGATGATCCTTAACAACGAAGTTGAAGACCTCCAACTAGGCGCATTTTTAATGCTCTTACGCGTTAAAGAAGAATCTCCAGAAGAATTAGCTGGCTTTGTTAAAGCCGCAAAATCAATTATGTCAGCACCAGCCGGCCTACAAGTAGATCTAGACTGGTCTTCTTATGCAGGCAAACGAAGGCACCTTCCCTGGTATTTATTCTCTGTTATCTGCCTGGCACAAAATGGCATGCGCATATTCATGCATGGTGCCAGCGGCCACACAGCCGATAGAATGTATACAGAAGATGTATTACAGGACCTCGGGTTTAGCATTTCAAAAAACTGGTCCGAAGCAAAAGAAGCGCTAAACAAACTTAACTTCTGCTACATGCCACTCGCATTTATATCCCCAAGACTGGATGACATGATTAATATGAGGCCTATTTTAGGGCTTCGCTCTCCTGTTCATTCGCTTTCAAGGTTAATCAACCCAGTGAATGCAGACACTGTAATTCAAGGGATATTTCACCCTGCTTACAGCACCATGCACCAGGAAGCAGGCCAGATACTAGGTTATAAGCAATTAGCAGTAATCAAAGGTGAAGGCGGTGAAATTGAGAGAAACCCAGATAATGAACTTAATGTTTTGTTTTCAGGGGCAAACGGTTTAACCGAAGAAACATGGCCAAGAATGTATGATAAGCGTCACGTAAAAGCGGAAGAAATGTCTATTGATCACATGACAAGCATCTGGAAAGGCGAATCTTTTGATGAATATGCCGAGGGTGCAATCATCGGCACTATGGCGCTTGCATTAAAAACAACAGGCAAAACAATAAACCAGGAAGAATCACTTATACTCGCTAAAGAGCAGTGGGAAACAAGAGATAAAAACTTTTTAGATACTTAATAAAATTAACAGCTCAATCGTAGGGTGTACCGTGCGCACCGGAAATGTCTCATTGGTGCGCATGGCACACCCTACATTCAAACCTTGCTACTGCCGATTTTTATCACCAAAAAAAGAGGTTAACCCACCCTCAACCAAACCGGCACCTAGTTCCGCTACTGTTCGACCAGTCTCTTTTACCGTTGCCGTAGGCAAGCCTTTTATTGCTTTCTTAACACCCGATGCAACGCCACGTGAAACCTGCTCATCAACAGTAGAACCAATAACCTTTAGCTCTTCAACCTTCTCATCCAGTTTCGGGACAACCACCTTCTTAAATAGAATTAAAAAGAACACTGAAGTCAGTGCCGCAGTTAAAATTGCAGTCACTATCACCGTTAAGAAAATTTGAACCATAATACAAACCTCACAAATAACTATCCAAAAAAAGTACTATGAAAAAATTAAAAACCACTGAGCTAAGCCTGCAAGAGCACCCAGCACACCGCCAATTAACATCAACTGCCATTCTTCTTCCTGGAATGCTGGTCGTAATACATCCTGAAATTCGGACGGAGAAAGCGAACGCATACGCTCAGACATTGCAGAGGCAACGACATCCGAACGACTTTTATTAAATGAAGTATCATGAAAAGAATCGACAGAAACCTCAATCGCTTTATCATTTAAAGCTTTCTTTAATTCAACATAACCATTTGTACCTACAGTCAGTTGAGCAACAAATTTCAAAATACCCGCCTGATCAAGCACCGGACGTATATGCTTTTGTATAATAGCTCTTGTTCTATTGGCATGACGACCATTAACCATAGAGTCAGCCACTTTTTCTACAGTAATAAGCTCTTCCGCCACCATTTTACTCCACACATCAGAAACATCATCCTGCCGTCTCAAAAACAAGCCATGTATGTTAAGCCCTAGAAATGAGCGCGGATAAAGCGGCCTAAAAATAAAATTCAACGCTAGCCAGTTGGTTGCAAAGCCAACCACAAAACCAAATAAGGGTAATAACCAAAAATCACTATGATACAACCAGATAGGCACTTGAACTGCGCCCAGTATCAAACCGAACATAAGTCCGCTTTTCACAATGAAACTAAACTCTTTACTACCCACCTCCTGAAAAATTCGAACCATAATGCCGGGATCTTTCTTTAACTCCCCAACAAAAAGCTCTTTAATATCAATTAGGGAAACAAGCTCCTCACCAAATTCAGCCACCAAACCTTCTATTCTTTTAGGTATCTGATTTCTAGCCCACTGGTAAACTTTCCTCTTTACAGAAATTGGCAAGTTATCCCAAAGAATAGCTTGCCGCTCGTACATTATTTCATCAATGTACTCTTCAATTCTTGGCTCTATACTGGAAATTATATGTTCGGTTATTTTTTCAGGCTGTAGTTTCTGAAACACATCATCCATATCACCGAATCGAGAAATAGTCCTATCTACAACGATGGCAGCCATCTTTTCTGCTTTGCGTGGAATAACCCCCTGCCACCCAAGAAAAGGAGCAACACCTTTGAAATTAAGAGGATAAAAAGTAAGCTTTACGGCTAACCAATTGGTTACCCAGCCGACAAGAGCGGCTAGTAGAGGTAGGCTGGCATATTTAATCCAACTGGAATCTTGAAAAAAGTGAGCTAGTTGCAAATCCATTTAATCTACATTCATATAAAATAATTGATTTGAAGTATAACGTATTCCTCTACCTGTAACTTCTATAGCTTCATAAATACAGCAGGCCATAAGATTTTAAAAGAAGGGAGCACTTACCAAATATCAACAAATTGTAAACTATAACAAGAAGCAAAACTGTTCATTAGTGCAAAAAGCGTGCAGAAAGCACGCTTTTACAGAAATATTAATAACCTTTAATTAAAGTAGGCATTATCTGTAACAGTATGGTCGGTGGCATCTTTTACCGCAGTAAGCTCTGGAATGCGCTCAATAAGCGTTTTTTCAACACCTTCTTTTAAAGTAATACTCACGGCACTACAACCTTGGCAACCACCACCAAACCTTAGCACTGCAATATTATCTTCTATCACTTCAACTAATGAAACATCACCACCATGAGATGCTAATCCAGGATTTACTTCTGTAATTAATACGTAATTAATACGCTCATCTAAAGGAGAGTCATCACTTACTTTTGGTACTTTAGCGTTAGGGGCTTTAATAGTTAGCTGACCACCCATTTTATCAGACGCATAATCAACTAACGCTTCTTCAAGAAAAGGTAAGCTTTTCTGCTCTAGATACAGTATAAAACTCTTGAGCTCAATTTTTTTGTCATCAGCTACAATTTCATCTGGTTTGCAATAAGCCAAGCAGGTTTCTGCTGTTTTAGTACCTGGTTGAGCTACAAACATTCTAACGCCCATATCACCAGCATCTTGCTTGTCTATGAGTGCTTTTAAATAATCTTGTGCAGATTCTGTAACCGTGACCATTAGCCCACCACCTTAAAAATTGATTTGAAATCATTTTACGGCATATTGCCTCCCTATAAAAGACCTACTATTTTACTAGGGTATATTTTTTACATCAAAAACTGCGAACAACACTCACCAGAACTAAAGACGAACGCATTGCTACTTGGTATAATATTTCCCTTTTTTTAATCTGTATCAATAAATAATCATCAAACAACTAAGAGTTAGCCTCCATCATGACTGATCGCCAGAACAGAATTAAGCAGCTATACGAAGCCTTAAACCAGCGTATTTTGATTCTTGATGGAGCCATGGGCACCATGATTCAAGGCTATCAGTTAGCCGAAGAGGACTACAGAGGCGAACGATTTAAAGACCATCCTAGCGATATCAAAGGTAACAATGACCTCCTAAGTATCACTCAACCTGGCATAATTAAAGCCATTCACAAAGAATACCTTGATGCTGGCGCAGATGTCATTGGAACCAACACATTTAACTCAACCGAAGTATCACAAGCTGATTACGGTATGGAGTCGCTGGTTTATGAACTTAATTTTGAGTCAGCAAAAGTTGCACGTGAAGCCGCGGACCAACAAACATTAGAAACACCTGACCGCCCACGCTTTGTTGCTGGCGCAGTAGGTCCGACTTCTAGAACAGCCTCACTATCTCCAGACGTAAACAACCCAGGTTACCGCAACGTTTCTTTCCAAGAATTAGTTGATAACTACTACCTGGCCGTAAAAGCCCTATGTGATGGTGGCGTTGATATAATCATTATCGAAACTATTTTCGATACACTCAACTCTAAAGCAGCTATTTACGCCACTCAGCAGTATTTTATAGACAGCGGTATAGAGCTGCCGGTTATGATTTCAGGAACTATCACTGATGCGTCAGGCCGAACCTTATCTGGTCAAACGTCAGAAGCCTTCTGGCTTTCAATATCACACTCAAGACCGTTAAGTGTAGGTCTTAACTGTGCATTAGGGGCAGACGCTCTACGCCCTTATATAGAAGAACTATCCAATAAAGCAGAAACCTATGTAAGCGCATACCCTAACGCAGGTCTACCCAATGAGTTTGGTGAATACGATCAAACCCCTGCAGAAATGGCCGAGATCGTTAAATCATTTGCCGAGTCTGGTTTTGTTAACTTTATCGGTGGCTGCTGTGGTTCTTCACCCGCACATATTAAGGCGATAGCTGATGCAGTAGCGCCTTTTCCACCACGTAAAATACCAAAAATCAAACCTGCGCTTAGATTATCAGGTTTAGAAGCATTTACCTTTGATGAGAATACGCTTTTCACTAATGTCGGTGAACGTACTAACGTTACAGGCTCTGCAAAATTTTTAAGACTAATAAAAGAAGAGCAATTTGAAGAAGCCTTAGATGTGGCTCGCCAACAAGTAGACAATGGCGCGCAGATAATTGATATAAACATGGACGAAGGCATGCTTGAGTCCAAAGAAGCAATGACTACGTTCCTAAATTTAGTTGCTTCAGAACCCGATATAGCAAGAGTCCCTATTATGGTGGACTCTTCAAAATGGGATGTTATCGAAGCAGGTCTACGCTGTGTTCAAGGTAAAGCCGTTGTTAACTCTATCAGCCTTAAAGAAGGTGAAGAAGAGTTTATAGAAAAAGCTAAGACCTGCATGCGCTATGGTGCAGCTGCTGTGGTAATGGCTTTTGATGAAGATGGCCAAGCTGATACGTTTGAACGCAAGAAAGAAATCTGTAAGCGCTCTTACGATGTATTAACCTCTATTGGGTTTCCGCCTCAAGACATTATTTTCGATCCTAATATATTTGCTATTGGTACGGGTATTGAAGAACACTCAAACTATGCCGTAGATTTTATTGAAGCCACCCAATGGATTAAACAAAACCTGCCTTACGCCAGTATTTCTGGTGGTGTAAGTAATGTTTCTTTCTCATTTCGTGGTAACAATGCCGTTCGCGAAACCATTCATTCCGTATTCCTTTATCACGCGATAAAAGCGGGCATGAATATGGGCATAGTTAACCCAGGCCAACTTGTGATTTATGATGACATTGACCCTGAGTTAAAAGAACGTGTAGAAGATGTGGTTCTAAACCGTCGCGAAGACTCCACCGACCGCCTCCTTGAAATAGCTAGCAACTTTAAAGGTGACGGTGCTAAGGCGAAGGAAGTTGACCTATCGTGGCGTGAATTACCCGTTACAAAGCGTCTCGAGCATGCTTTAGTAAAAGGTATTACAAGCCATATTCTTGAAGACACCGAAGCAGCAAGGCTAGAAGCCACCCGTCCAATCGAAGTGATTGAAGGCGCATTGATGGACGGCATGAACGTAGTTGGCGACCTGTTCGGTGATGGCAAAATGTTTTTACCTCAAGTGGTAAAAAGTGCGCGAGTAATGAAACAGGCCGTCGCACACCTTCTACCCTTTATTGAAGCTGAGAAAGGCGAAAAAGCGAAAGCCAAAGGGAAAATTCTGATGGCGACCGTTAAGGGCGATGTACACGACATAGGCAAAAACATCGTTGGCGTGGTATTACAGTGTAATAACTTTGAAGTTATTGATCTTGGCGTTATGGTTCCCTGTGAAACCATCCTTAAGCGAGCCAAAGAGGAAAATGTTGATATTATCGGTTTAAGTGGCCTTATTACACCTTCCCTTGATGAAATGGTTCACGTCGCCAAAGAAATGCAACGCCAAGGTTTTGATATTCCTGTGATGATTGGTGGCGCTACAACCTCTAAAGCCCATGCAGCTGTTAAGATTGAACCTCAATACCAAAATGATGTTGCCATTTATGTATCTGACGCATCACGCAGTGTTGCTGTTTCAACATCACTGCTTAGCGATACATTAAAACCCAAGTTTGTCGAAAATTTACGCACTGAGTACGTAGCAGTAAGGGAGCGCAGAAAAAACCGCGCTGCAAAAACACCATTATTAACATACAAAGAGGCAATCAACCGAAAGCCAGTCATTGACTGGGAGAACTACCAGCCATCAGAGCCAACCTTTACAGGTACCAAAACGTTTGTTGACTACCCTATTGAAGAGTTAATCGATTATATCGATTGGACTCCCTTCTTTATTGCATGGGACCTTGCGGGTAAGTACCCCAAAATTTTGACAGATGAGAAAGTGGGCGAAGCAGCAACTAACCTATTTAATGACGCCCAAGCGCTGTTGAAGAAATTAATAGCCGACAAGAGCTTAAGTGCTCGCGCAGCCATAGGTTTCTGGCCTGCCAACATGGTCAATAATGACGACATAGAGTTATACACCAACGAAGATCGTGACTCGTGCTTTAAAACACTGCACCACCTTCGACAGCAAACAGATAAGGCGACCAAAAAACCAAATTATTCTTTAGCTGATTTTATTGCACCTAAGAGTACTGGTAAAAAAGATTATATTGGTGGTTTTATAGTCACAGCAGGCATCGGCGCAGAGGAGCTGTCTAAAGCTTACGAAGCCAAGCACGATGACTACAACAGCATTATGGTTAAAGCACTTGCAGATAGACTCGCAGAAGCCTTTGCAGAAAGAATGCACGAAAGAGTAAGAAAAGAGTTCTGGAGTTACGCTAATAATGAAGCGCTTGAAAACCAGGATCTAATCAAAGAACAATATAAAGGCATACGTCCTGCTCCAGGCTACCCTGCCTGCCCAGACCACACAGAGAAAGATTCATTATTTTCAATATTAAACGGTGAAGAAAACAGCGGTGTAACATTAACAGAGCATTTTGCTATGTTACCAGCTGCATCTGTCAGCGGTTTTTACTACTCTCACCCTGAGTCTACTTATTTTTCTGTAGGTAAGATTAATAGAGACCAAGTAGCCTCTTATGCAGAGCGTAAAAAAATGTCTTTACGAGAAACAGAACGTTGGCTATCCCCTAACCTAGGTTATGAAGCCGACTAGATAAAACACTCATCAGTTATGCATTTTTCTTCTTAAGATATTAATAAATAATCATTTTAAGAATAAGGCTAAACTGGTATCGTATGCGCCTTTTTATATTTGGCGCATTGTGCGCTTAAAAATTGAATAGGCAGTCTCACTAACATGTACAAGTATGACGACCACGATCG
>JADGDV010000021.1 GCA_016744695.1 Hahellaceae bacterium | reverse complement strand
AACTGGTATCGTATGCGCCTTTTTATATTTGGCGCATTGTGCGCTTAAAAATTGAATAGGCAGTCTCACTAACATGTACAAGTATGACGACCACGATCGAAAGATCGTTCTTGAACGAGTAAAACAATTCAGAGGACAAACTGAACGTTATTTCTCTGGAGACCTAAGTGAAGATGAATTTCTAATCCTGAGATTACAAAACGGGCTTTATGTTCAACGCTTAGCCCCGATGTTTCGTGTTGCCGTACCTTATGGAATGCTTTCATCTGCACAGATAAGAAACCTTGCAGAGCTTTCCCGTAAATACGACAAAGGATACGTGCATTTCACTACGCGTCACAACGTTCAATTCAACTGGCCTGAAGTTAAAGACGTGCCAGACATGCTTGAGTCATTAGCTCAGTTTGAAATGCACGCCACACAAACTAGTGGCAACTGTATTCGTAACACATCTACGGATCAGTTTGCAGGTGTAGTGAGTGAAGAGGTTACCGATCCTCGCCCATACTGTGAAATCATCCGTCAGTGGTCGACCTTTCATCCTGAGTTTGCTTATTTGCCACGCAAATTTAAAATAGCAGTCAATGCTTGCCCTACTGAAGATCGCGCGGCTATTCGAGTGCATGATATTGGTCTTCAAATCGTTAAAAATGAAGCCGGTGAGATAGGGTTTCAGGTTTATGTGGGTGGTGGCTTAGGTCGCACACCGCTCATAGGCTCTTTAATTAAAGAATTCTTACCAGAAAAAGATTTGCTTACCTACCTCGAAGCCATTGTGCGTGTTTATAACCGCTACGGACGTCGTGATAACAAATTTAAAGCACGTATCAAAATTCTGGTTAAGGCATTAACACCAGAAGTGTATGCAGAGAAAGTAGAAGAAGAGTGGAATCACTTTAAAGATGGCTCATCAAAATTAACAAATGATGAAATAAACCGTATTAAAGATTTCTTTGTACCCCCAGCTTATGAAGAACTAAATGCTTCATCAGCTAAGCTTGATGCCTTATTAGCATCTAACCCTGCCTTTGCTAACTGGGTAAAGCGTAACACTACGCAACACAAAGTGACTGGTTACTCAGCAGTAACACTAACCCTTAAAAAGGCAGGTGTTCCTACCGGTGATGTAAGTGATTCACAGCTTGATGCCATTGCAGATATGGCTGATGAATATAGTTTTGGTGAGCTACGTGTTGCACACGACCAAAACGTCGCTTTAGTAGACGTTAAAAAGTCAGATCTTTTTGCTGTATGGCGCAAGGCAATGGAACTTGGTTTCGCTACACCAAACCTGAATATGCTGACCGATATGATTTGTTGCCCAGGGGGTGACTATTGTGCACTCGCTAATGCAAAATCAATCCCGATAGCGGAGCAAATTCAAAAACGTTTTGATGACCTTGATTATCTATATGATCTAGGTGAAATTGAATTGAATATTTCTGGCTGTATGAATGCCTGTGGTCACCACCATGTAGGTGACATTGGTATTCTAGGTGTAGATAAAAAAGGCGCTGAGTTTTATCAGGTCTCTTTAGGTGGAAGTTCAGTTAAAAGTGCTTCAATTGGCAAGATTGTAGGGCCATCTTTCGCCCAAGATCAAATAGCCGATGTAATACAAAAAATTCTTAACGTTTACACTGAAAACAGAACTGAAGGCGAGTTATTTATTAACACCTTCCGACGCATTGGTATGGCACCATTTAAGGAGCGCGTTTATGCAAAAGCTAATTAAAGATGGTCAGATCATTAATGACAACACGGTTATTTTAGACGCTGATTTCGAAGGCGAGTTATCCAATGGCCCAGTTATTGTGCCCTTGGCTTACTTTAAAGAACATAAAGCAGCATTCGAAAATCGCTCTGATATCGGTGTCTGGCTTGACAGTCATGAAGAGCCTGAAGAGCTTATTGACGATCTAAAGAGCCTGCCTACTATTGCCATCAACTTCCCTAAGTTTGGTGATGGACGCGGCTATTCCTACGCCCGCTTACTACGTGATCGCTTTGATTACCAAGGTGAATTACGCGCGATAGGCGATGTGCTGCAAGACCAATTATTTTACATGCAACGCTGTGGATTTAATGCGTTTGCAGTAAGAGCTGATAGAGATATTACCAGCGCACTAACCGCATTAACGACCTTCTCAAGCAGCTATCAAGCTGCCTGTGATAATCCAGACCCATTATTTCGTCGTCAAAACTAGACCACAAGTCTTACTGACCTAGAAATGTAAAAGGCGAACTAAATGTTCGCCTTTTTTATGCCTAATACAAAAATTTAGATTAAACTTAGTAAGAGGATAAAAACACCACTTTTGCCAGCATATTGCATCAGGATCACTAAATTTTATGGACAGCCAGTCAATAGTAACCTCGTTCTTTCTCATTTTCTCTGGCGCAGCTGTACTTGCGTCTATCGTACTTTACACACGCCAACCACTTCTTGTTGCCTACATTGCTTTGGGTGCTATTCTTGGCCCTTACGGCCTTCATTTAGTGACGGATGCACACCTACTTTCTGAAATTTCTGAAATTGGCATTATATTCTTACTCTTTCTACTGGGTCTTGACATGCAGCCACGCAGCCTTGCCCAAATGCTTAAAAAAGCAACCCTCGTTGCTTTAGCTAGCTCTCTCATATTTGCGGTCTGTGGATACAGCGTAGCGATTCTTTTTGGCTACACCCAAACTGAAAGCTTAATTATTGGTGTGGCAATGGTATTTTCAAGTACGATTATCGGTATTAAGCTATTACCCACTACCGTTTTGCATCACCGTCATACAGGTGAGCTTGTTGTAGGCCTACTACTCCTTCAAGATTTAATTGCCATTATTGTTCTATTAATGCTTGGGGGGAAAGAATCTGAATCCCCATTACAACAATTTTTACAAACACTCGTCACTCTTCCTTTATTAGTATTTTCAGCCTTCATCATTGTAAAGTACGTCATTGTTAAATTGCTTCAGCATTTTGATCGTTTTCATGAATATATATTTCTATTGGCTATAGGCTGGTGTTTAGGTGTTGCACAACTCGCAGAGTTCTTTGGTTTATCTCATGAAATCGGTGCATTCATTGCAGGCATAAGCATTGCTACAAGCCCAATTTCGCAATATATAGCTGTAAGCTTAAAACCACTTAGAGACTTTTTCCTTATATTGTTTTTCTTTTCTCTAGGGGCAAGTTTCAACTTAGGCTTATTATCTGAGGTGATTATCACCTCAACAATATTGGCTGCTTGTATGCTCGCGATAAAGCCGGTGACATTTAGATACTTACTAAGCTTTATTAAAGAACCAGTAGATCAGGCATGGGAGGTAGGATTTAGATTGGGGCAAATTAGTGAGTTTTCACTGCTTATTGCCTTTCTTGCAACATCAACAGGGATCATTGGTACGAATGCATCACATGTAATACAGGCAACGGCTATTATTACTTTTATTTTAAATTCTTATATTGTGATTTTTCGTTACCCTAGCCCAATTGCAATAAGTGATAAATTAAGACGAGACTAAAATCATTTACGTTACAAGGTAACGAAAATGATTTTAGCTATTAGCTCAACAAGCTGTTAAGACATAAAACGACTATTCTGAACTGAGCTCAATAATCTAGTCACGGCTTTATCTATACCTAAAGATACAGATAAACCCAATTTCTCTTGAAGCGACTTTTTCTCTTTATAGCTCACCTCAAAAACATCGAGACTTTCACATGCTTCAGTAATGTATTCATCTGATGTTTTTAGCTCATCGACCAACTGAACGTCTAAAGCACGCTTACCAAACCAGACATCTCCATTGGCTACTTTAGCGATATCAACAACCGGACGGTGATCCCTTACAAACGACTTAAATAACTCATGCGTATCTTCAAGATCATGCTTGAATTTACTTCTACCTTCGTCAGTATTCTCACCAAACATAGTTAAGGTACGCTTATGTTCACCCGCTGTTAGGAGTTCAACATCAATATTGCTTTTCTTTAAAAGCCTATTAAAGTTCGGAATTTGCGCCACAACACCAATTGAACCAAGAACAGCAAAAGGCGAAGCTAATATTTTATCAGCTACACAGGCCATCATATAACCGCCGCTAGCAGCGACTTTATCAACACAAACCGTTAACGGTATATTCTTATTTCTAATTCGATTCAATTGCGCTGAAGCTAAACCATAAGAATGAACCATGCCGCCACCACTTTCCAAGCGAATGACTATTTCATCATTCTTTGGATCTGCAATAGACAAAACAGCTGTCACAGTATTTCTAAGTTGCTCATTATCAGAAGCTTTAATATCACCATCAAAATCTAGAACATACATTCTCTTTTTGGGAAGTATATCGACGCTTGCCCCTTTTTTCTTTTTATCATCCTTTTTTTCTTTTTTAGATGCTTTATGCATTTCTTTTAGCGCATCTTTATCTAGAATCTCATGTTCTATCGTTTCTTTCATTTCATCAAGGCGCTTATTAACTTTATTGACCTCAATAGCCCCTTCTGAGCCATGCTTTCCCTTTGAAGAAGCTGCAGCAACACCTGCAACAGTAATAACTATAGCTATGACGATAGTTACAGCCTTCGCAAGAAAAACACCATATTCTGCCAAAAATTCCAAGATTAACCCCTTATATACCTAATACATTCTATTTATCCGTCACGAATGTAGAAATATTGGGGCTATTACGTTAATTACAAGCGTCTAATTGTTATCTTAAAGAGGAATAAAACAAGCGTTCGATTGGCTATTGACATATAACTCAATACAACTTAACCTCAGTTTTCCTGATTAACTGTTGGCCTATATATCAAGTCATTAAATCAGGATAATTTCTAGCATCACACTTACCGTTAAAACACGAAACAAGTGTGAGTTAAACTAAAAAAGCAAAAGGATATACCAATGCCTGTAGCAAAAATCTTCGAGACGTTAAAAGACAACTTTAATTCTGATGCAGCAGCTGGGGAAGATCTAGTATTTCAATTCGCAATCGAAGATGCTGATGCATATCATTTGATCATCAAAGACGGGCAGTGTGAGCTTGTAGCTGGCGATTATGATGACCCTTCTGTAACTTTGATCATGAGCACAGAAACTCTTCAAGGTATTGTTAGTGGAGAGACTGACGGCATGCAAGCATTCATGGCTGGTCAGCTTCGTGCTGAAGGCGATATGATGCTAGCAACTAAGCTGGGCGAACTATTTAACATGGGCTAGTACAAGCCACGTTCGCAATAAAAAAGGCGGTCTAACCGCCTTTTTTTATGTCTGTAATTTAGCGTCAGATTAATATAGTTTTATTAATCCCAAGTATCTATCGCCTTTTCTGCGGACTCATTTAAAGGCCTTGCTATTATGCCCTGCTGAGTAAGTGTTACAGCGTAAAGCGCGCCATCTTTCATAGGAAGATAAGTTGCACTGCCGTATTTCGCACTCACCCAAGGAAGCCAAGCGTTATTATTAATAACAGACCATACATCTATTACAGAATAGTCATTATTTATATTATAAACTGTTCTTTTAGCATTACGTTCTTGTTCCAGAGAAATATACCGACCACTTAACCTGTCAAGCCTATATCCTGGCTTCAAACCAATAAGCTCCATTACCCCTACCCAGTTTATTAAACGTGCATCTAACTGCCATAGATCACCACTTATCTTATGACTAGACGTATCACCTTCAGGCAATGCAACATCTAACTGAAACTCCTGATCACCGATTTCGATAACAGAGACTGTAGCCACAGTTTTATCTTGTGAAATGACATTATAGGTAACAAAGTCCCATGCAAAAGCCACAATCATCAATGAAAATAGAATAGCAAAAATTGAAGCGGTCCCGCGCAACCAAGCAAGGAACCAAGCTCTACCAAATAATATTTTCAGGGCAACAAAGATAATGAGTACAGCAAGTAACGCAAGAGTGGCACTTAAGATTGTATATAACATAGTGTTTAACTATAAAACCGTTTAATTAGCTCATTCATTCAGTGAGGTAGTTTATAGATTTAAGGCTTTCTTCTGCCAATGAAAGTAAATCTGCATTGACCGACTCCCTACCTGCAATTGTCTCAATATAATATTCCAAAGAAGTTAAAGTGTCTGCCAAAGTCTCAAGTACTTTTTCATCAGGACGAGACTCACGTTCAAGTAGCTCCTTAGCAATACATTCCATACTTGCTGCAAGGGCTTCAGCCAATCGCGATTCACCAACCATAACCATACTGCCGCGCACGCCATTAAGCGTTGCATCTATATTTGCTAGATGTAATTTGTCCCAGTTTGATTCTACAAATGCAGTAATTGCGCGCTTAGTTAAGGTAATGCCCGATTGCGCTTCATCTGTTACAACTATCATTGCTTCAGATAGATAAGGACTATTCCCCACATCCAACTGATCAACGATACTGCCATCTAATTCAGGCGTAATGCCTGTCTCTTCAAAACGCTTAATGGCTTGCTCAATAGTTAGAACCGCATTTGCAACAGAGATTAAATCTTCTTCTGTCGGAACTCGACCACTACCAGACCAAGATTTAATCGCATCATTTTGAGTAGAGGCCAACTCTGCCAACTGCTTAAGGTCGAGCATTATTAATGTACTGAATAGTTTTTCAAGGCCTGCAGAAATAACACTAAAATCAGTTACATCAGGGTCTATTCCACGCTCAATGATGTCTAACTTATCTTTCAGTTGGCTTATTTCTTCTTGTAAAGCACCTGATAATGAACGTAAAACGTCCGCACCAGGGCCAAATAATCTTTTACGGTGTGATATTAATTTCTGCTCATTAAACTCTTGAGGAGCAACGCCGTATCCACCCAAGATATCACTCACTTCTTGGTTGGATGAGCCACTCAAAGACAGCATATAAAGAAGTTCTTTAATAATGGAGTCAGGGGCCGTTTTTGAAGTAACAACTTTGCCCACGTATACCAACTCTTTAGTATAACGCTCTACTTTCATCAAAAGTCGTTTACGAGACAGTGTTGTCTCCATTTGACGGTCCATCATTGCTTGGCCTGCAACAGTCAACAGGCACCACAAACCTGACAATGGAGAATTACCACAAAGTTTGGATAAACCAAGAGCGGACCGTGTTAGCAACTTAAGACTAACCGATAAATTCTGATCACGAATTATGCCTAGCAAAGCCACCTGATACATATGACGTAAACGCTTGGCTCGATGATCAAAATCTTGAACTTCTTCAGCTTGACCAAGGCCTAAATCCTGACAATGATCGACTTTTATGCTCATATCCACATCAAAAAAGTGCGAATCAGGATAAGGTTTATTTTTTATAGCGAGTCTTAACTCATTAATAATGGGAAGTAATAATTCGGGATGATCTTCACGACGCTGATGATAATACTCAACATAACGGCGCAACATAAACAGTGCATTATTCAGCGTAGTTAATAAATTATTTTTATCGTCAGTCGCACCAACCGGGACTTCATTAGCCAAGGACACCGCTTCATGGCAAAGCATGACCCCGCCTTGTATTTCTACAAGTACAAAAATACCTCGGAGTTGGTTTAAAAAATCAATACAATTTTGTAGATCCTCTCCACTTTCTCTATTTTCTTGAAAGTGTATAAGATTCTTCTCTGCTTGATTTATTGTTGTTTCAATCTCAGACTGAACAAGTTCGAACGAATTTGCCTTCGCCGCTGCTGAAGGTGCAGTCATAAACTATCAATTCCCGATGTTGATGGGCTACTATTTAGAGTTTTCTGTCATACAACTTTCGATATTTGTTGCCTGCTTGCAACATTTAAACTGTACGATTAAATCTAAATATTTATTTATTTAACTATAACTTATAACACATATTTCATGTGTTACAAGAAATGGACTGTTTCAATACATTACGTTTAGTAACTAGAATGTAGCTCATCCCCTCCAAATAACCCCTTCAGATTTTTTATTAATTGCATCAAGACGCATTTCATGATCTACAAGTTCCTTTTCAGAAGCAGAAATAACTTTCAATGCCCCGCGCTCTGCGTTTAAACGTTTTATTTGGGTGATCTCGCCATCGGCCGAATCCCCCCCTAAGGAAAGCATTGTTTGCCCACCTGTCATAATCAGGTAAACATCTGCCAATATCTCAGAGTCTAGTAATGCGCCGTGTAAATCACGCATACTATTATCAATACCGTATCGCTTACAGAGCGCATCAAGGCTGTTGCGTTGTCCGGGGTGTTTTTTTCTGGCCATTGCCAGGGTATCAAGTACGCCACAGCTATCTTCTATCCTGCCGTAATTACCTACAAGCTTAGCAAATTCATGATTAATAAAACCTACGTCAAACGCTGAATTATGAATCACCAATTCGGCACCTTTAACGAATTCTATAAACTCATCAGCAATATCTTTGAATACAGGTTTATCATCTAGGAAATCATTGGTTATTCCATGAACTTCTATTGCACTACTCTCAATCTCTCTTTGAGGATTTATATACTGATGATAGTGGTTACCCGTTAATTTTCGATCAATAACCTCAACGCAACCAATTTCGATAATTCTATGGCCTTGCTTGGGCTCAAGCCCTGTTGTTTCAGTATCTAGTACAACTTGTCTCATTAAATATTATTCCTACTTTAACTAACTCATGCTTAATTAAATAACTAGTGCTTCACTCGGTTGGCAACGGGCATTCCTATCACTTTAGCTTTTTGCCACCGAGGTTTAGCAGAAATAGAACAACCCACCTGTTTCTTGGCCAGTATCATATAATAAGCGCCCATTGGAGTATCTCTTTTATCCAATTTATCCATAAATGAAAAACGCTCAAGAACACTATGGCTTTCAAATGGAGGTCTATAGAAATGACAACTTGAATTACTCACTTCAAAATCCAATACACTCAACCAATCTTCAATACGCTGCCCTGAAATAAAACGCCCATTCCACGGGGCTGATTTTTTTCTTGAAACTAATTTTCTAACACCCCACAGACTGATTGGATTAAAGCCAATAATCAATAAATAACCACTACTTTTAACAACTTGAGATGCCTCCCTTAATGCCTGATGTGGACTAGCAGCAAAATCAAGCGTGTGATGAAGAATCGCCAAATCTATGCTGTCATGACGCACAGCCAGCTCATGTGAAAGGGATACCAGAATACTCTCAGGCATATCGGTTTGATACTGTGGCACTACCATCATTTTATGTCCTAAACGGGTAGCATTCCCCATAGGTAGACGGTGACTAACTGGTAGCTCTAATTGCTGATAACCAAATATTCGCTGGGTCACTGTATCAATCTTAGACCGCTGATCAGCTAATAACTTTCTACCCAAGGCTGTCTGGAACCATTGCTCATAAGCATTTTGTAATTGAAGATAATCCTTTATTGTTTTGTCTCGCATCAGCTGCATGACTGTTCCTCTTTAAAATTCAGCACCTAAAGATTAAGATATGTCTCATTAGATGAATAAGCAACAAACAGCGTAATAAAATTATCAGGAATCAACCATGCTAAAGATTCACCTTATTAAAGCATTTCAAGATAACTACATTTGGTGTATTGAAGATACCACTTCACATGACTGTATCGTTGTTGACCCAGGAGATTCATCTCCAGTTAAAAACTATCTCGACAAAAACAAGCTCACGTTAAAGGGTATATTGATTACCCACCATCATTTTGATCATACTGGCGGCATAAATTCATTAACGGAAGCGGCCCCCATAGATGTTTACGGACCTGAAAACCCTAAAATAACATCAATTACTCACCCGCTAAAAAACAATGATCAAATCACCTTACTAGGCACACGTTTCCTCATTAAAGAAGTACCAGGGCACACCTTAGACCATATCGCCTTTTATTCTGAAAAGGATACTAGTCATAAAGACTCATGGCTATTTTGTGGTGACACTTTATTCTCTGCAGGCTGCGGGCGTTTATTTGAAGGAACGCCAAGCCAAATGCTTAACTCACTAAAGACCTTAATAAATTTCCCTCATGAAACTGAAGTATACTGCACCCATGAGTATACCCTTGCCAATCTTTCATTTGCGAAAGCCGTTCTGCCAAACAGTGAAGAAACCAACACCTATTTTAATCACTGCCAACAAAAAATAACTGAAGGTTTTTCAACTATACCCACTACTATTAAAACAGAACTATCAATAAATCCTTTTTTGAATTGTACTAAGAATGAGCTTGTTCATGCTGTTTGCAAACATTCAAACTCAACAGACAATAGCGAGCTGGCTATTTTTACCGCATTAAGGTCATGGAAAGACAATTTTTAGCCAAGTAATATTAAATATAGTTAATTACCCTATCTAAGCTATTGACCCACCCCGCACTGATCAATAAAATTTAATGATTACTGCGGGACGACGTTAAACTCATCTCTATCACTCCACACTTTCTTCTAAGTTGCTGCTTCTTAATGATTCGACTCTCGTTATTAGTTATTTTATTTGTATCGCTTATTGCTTGCTCAACCAATAATCTTGTACAGGAAGCTGTGCAGCAAACAGAAATTCAAAACAAGAAAGAAACCCATCATGAGATTGAAACAACTCAAGACGATGGAATGCTCTCAGCACTATTAACTCTTTTTAACTCAGAAGAGTTGGTTATTGCCGCTGCAGATGAAGAGTTAGAACCTGAAGACAATGACTTAACAGACCTAACTTGTTTTGATATTGATTGTTCTAAGATCACAACACAATTTACCTACCTTTCAAATGAGTATCACTCATCGCTCCTTAAAGATGAAAACAATGACCTTTGGGCCAGAATGCGAAATGGTTATGCACTTGACCTAACTGAGCGCCAAAAACGAATTGATATTCAATTAAATTGGTATAAAAAACATCAGAGATACATCGATAGAACTACCGCTCGCTCTTCCCGCTACCTCCATCATATTGTACAAGAAGCAGAAAGACGAAATATGCCCCTTGAACTTGCGCTTCTCCCCATTGTAGAGAGTGCATTTGATCCATTTGCGTATTCTCATGGTCGAGCTTCAGGCCTATGGCAGTTTATTCCTGGTACAGGAAAAGCATTTGGTCTTAATCAAGACTGGTGGTATGACGGTAGAAGAGACGTTATAGCCTCCACTGATGCTGCTCTAAAGTATCTACAGGCATTAGCCAACCGTTTTGATGGTGATTGGTTGCTTGCACTAGCCTCATATAATTCAGGAGGCGGCACGGTTTCAAAAGCCATTCGTTATAATAAGAAACGAGGACTCAAAACCGATTTCTGGTCATTAAAGCTGCCGAAAGAAACACGAGCATACGTGCCTAAACTCATAGCCTTAGCCAAATTATTTAAAGATCCCGATAAATATGGAATTACACTTAACCCCATACCTAACAAACCTTATTTCGATGTTGTTAAAGTAGGCTCACAAATAGATTTGGCTCAGGCCGCTCAACTTGCCAATATATCCGTTGAAGAACTTTACCTGCTCAACCCTGGTTTCAATCGATGGGCTACATCACCATTCGGGCCTCACCGCTTATTAATACCGGTAGAAAATACAACTCAATTTAAAGCCGAGTTAAATTCAATACCGAAAAACCAACGACTCAGTTGGCAGCGTTACAAAGTACGCTCTGGTGATTCATTGAGTGTTATTGCTAAAAAGTTTAATACCACCCCCTCCGTCATTAAACAGGTTAACAATCTTAGATCAAATATGATCAAGCAGAACCAAAAACTGCTCATCCCTGTTGCAGCTAAAGGTAATACTTACTATGCATTCAGCTCTGACAATAGAATGCAAAAGAAACAAAGTACGAAACCAAGAGGGAAAAGTAAGTCAAAAATTGAATACACAGTACGCTCAGGCGATACACTCTGGGATATTTCCCGTAAATATAAAGTAGGACACCGCAGTCTCGCCCGCTGGAACGGTATGGCGCCAACAGACCCATTAAGACCAGGTAAAAAGCTAGTTATCTGGACAAACTCAACCGTCACCTTATCAAGTGTGTCTAATGCCCCCCCTAGCCGCTCACAAATGAGAAACATTGGTTATAGGGTCAGAAAAGGTGATTCATTAGCAAGAATTGCGGGTAAGTTTAATGTAACGATTAAAGATATCGTTACATGGAATAATATAAACCCTAAAAAATATCTTAAACTGGGCCAAAAGCTTAAATTACGCGTTGATGTGACCAACGGTTCATAATGTTGTATTTACTTATTAGACAGTACGGTTAAGCACATATTGGCTTGCTGGCAAAAATGTCTGAAGCCATTAAAATAAGCATCCGTTATGTCACGCTTGCTCTCACCTAAATCGGCATATAAAAATCCAACGGGTTTTTTATTTGCCTTTACAGGTGAAATTAAGAAGTTCCTCACACCGGTAACCGCAATATAATCAGGCGTCAGAGCCATATTTAATTCTTGAAACTTACTATTACCTATCCAGGCTGGCGATCCTTTCGAAAACAATTGAAACAAAAACCCACTACGGCTTTTAACAAAATTAAATTTAAACTTACTAGTCCAGTCTTCCGTTCCTTCACCTAAGACATACTTGGCAGAAATGGTTTCTCTATTTTTATCAAAAATAGCCAAACAAACTCTTTCTAGCCCAACCCCTCGATGCAAACCCTCAAGTACCGTCTGAAATAGAGAATTCATATCAATTCCGTCAATCATCATGGTCGTTAAGTCTTGTAATATCTGAAGCTGTAACTTTTGGTCTGGCTCATGCTCTTTACAATCCTGCTCATCCCCGTCCACGGAAGACGATATGACTTTTGAAGCAGGAATCATTGCAACTAACACTTTATTGCCATAGTTAGATGCAACCTCTGCAGCTTCATTTGCCCCTTCTCGAACCATTTCTTCAACGTTTTTTGAGTTCATACCTGTAAATGCAGATATTCTTTTCAGCAATAACTTCATTTCGGCTGAATTCCAACCTTTTTTTGAAGCTTTACTAATTTCATCTCCTATTAAAACCGCCTCTGCTTTCTTGGAAACTTTTGCCGATGGTTGCAATGACTCTTGCAACACGCTCCCCAATCGCCAGTTTTTAACCAGAGTCAGCGCTAAACGTTTAAAGCTAACACCAATAACCTTTTCTGCAATACGGTCTTTCTCACTATCTTTTGCATCATCAGCGGTTAATTCATTGAGTTCTTCTACTTCCGTTTCGCCACTAGAAAGCACTAAGGTCTCTGCCAAATGTAATAGTAGCGTGGCAACAAAAACCTCCTCTTTGCCTTCACCAGACATTTTTATGCATAAATTTCTAGCCTGAACAGCCGCATGTAGTGCGTCAGCCATAATCTGATATAAGCGTGTAGAAGACTGATCTTTTAAAATTATTTCAAGAACTTTTATAGAAATACATAAACTTTTAATAGAGTTAAAGCCGATGGTGAGTATAGAACGGCTAACCGTGGTAACAGGGCTACCTGTAGGGTTAAAGTGTACCGTATTGGCTATTTTCAAAACCTGTGTAGTTAAAGATGAATCCTTTAATATAACCTTTGCCAATTGGTTAGCTGATGTCTCATCTGATGAGGTCAGCTCATTAAGTTCTGACAAAATTGAAGTAAGAACGACACCATCCTCTCCATCTAAACGTTCCAACCAGGCAGACAACCCTTTCTTTTCCACTTACACCCTCACATTTCGCACTTAGCGTGCGTAATTTAAACTTTATTAACTTTAATATAGACAATGATCCTGATAAGGTACTGATCGTTTGGCATTTTATGTAAAATAAAAATAATTCTGAGTTCAAATGAGCCACATTAAAAACACCTTCTTACTGATTACGCTTAGCTTCCTGTTCACTCATACATCCTTTGTACTCTCTGTTGAATCTATCAATCAGAGTCACGGGTTTGCCCTTTATGGTGATCTGAAATATGCACAATCTTTCACACATCTAGATTATGTAAACCCTATAGCGCCCAAGGGCGGGCAGATTAAGCTCATGGGGTTCGGTACATTTGATACTCTCAACCCTTACACTCTAAAGGGTATAAGCCCAATCAATAGCCCTGGGCAATACATCTACGGCTTTTCAGAAGAAACGGATTCTTTATTAATTGGAACCGAAGGTGTTTCACGATCGGGTGATGAACCTCAATCAGCCTATGGTTTGATTGCTGAATCTATACGTTATCCAGATGATATTAGTTGGGCCATCTTCAAAATAAGAAATATTGCCCAGTTTCAAGATGGACATAAAATAGATGCCGATGACATCCTGTTTTCTTGGCATACATTAATAAATAAAGGCCATCCCGCATTTCGACAAAGACTAAAAGGTATTAAACAGGTTGAAAAAATCGACAATCACTCTGTAAAAGTGACCTTCAAACAAGTGGATTCAAGAGCAGATCTTTTAAGGTTTGGTGAAATGCCGATACTGCCAGAACACTACTGGCGAAACAAAGACTTTAGTAAAACAACGCTCACCCCTCCTCTGATTAGCGGACCCTATAAAATTGACTCTGTTTCTGCGGGTAAATATATTATTTTTGCACGAAACAAAACATATTGGGCGAAAGACTTACCCATATTAAAAGGACGCTATAATTTTGATGGCATTCAATTTGATTATTATCGAGACCAAACCGTAGCCTTTGAAGGTTTCAAAAGTGCTGAATTTGACGCTTTTATAGATTATACGGCTAAAAACTGGGCTGCAGGTTATAATTTTCCTGCATTAAAAAACAACGAAGTAATAAAGCTCGAAATACCCCATAGCATCCCTTCTGGTACTCAAGGCTTATTTTTTAATACAAGAAGAACACTGTTCAACTCAGTTAAAGTGAGAGAAGCCATCGCGCTACTCTTTGATTTTGAATGGACTAATAAAAACATTTTCCATAACGCCTACAAACGTAATAATTCTTACTTTCCAAACTCAATATATGACTCTTCGGCCGACATACCCGACAAAGCCGAACTTGAGTATTTAAGCCCATTTCAAGATGAGTTACCTACTGAACTTTTTAAGCAACCCTTTTCCCCTTCACAGCACACCGGAAATGGAAATATACGAAAGCAACTTAAAAAAGCATTGACCTTGCTAACAGAGGCCGGCTGGAATCTAAAAAAAGGCATTCTTTATAACGATAAAACCAACAAGCCTTTTGAGTTTGAAATTCTTATTAGTCAGCCTGGGATGAAACGGGTTATCCAGCCCTATATAGAAAACTTAAAAAAAGCAGGCATAAATGTTACAGCACGTTTAGTGGATGCGAACCAGTACAAAGTCAGGCTCGATAATTTCGATTACGATATGACTACATTTGTACTGTCTCAATCACTATCACCCAGTTATGAACAGAGAAGCTATTTCCATTCATCAACCGTGAACATTAAAGGCAGTAAAAATTATGCAGGCATTACCCACCCTGTCATTGATATACTTACGGAGAAAATAGTTAACGCTAAAACGCGAGAGGAGCTTATAAGTACAACCAAAGCCCTTGACCGAGTGCTACTTTGGAACCACTATATCATCCCAAACTGGCACTTGAACTATCATCGTATCGCTTATTGGGATCGATTCAAACAACCAGCACTACAGCCACCCTATACATTAGGATTCGATACTTGGTGGGCTAAATAGTTATTTATAGTCATTTAAATAAACCGGAACAAACAATGGATTTTATGAAATCAAAAATAATAGTTAAGTCATTTTTGTCTCTTCTACTGATATCTTCGCTTTCAACGCCTACTTTCGCAGCGTTAACAGCAGAGGCCACACCACAGCATGCAGTGGCTATGCATGGAGAAGCAAAGTATAAACCCGGCTTTACTCATTTTGACTATGTAAACCCAGATGCACCTAAAGGTGGAACGGTACGTCGTGCCGTTGTTTCTAACAGTTATGACAGTTTTAACCCATTTGTACTTAAAGGTGTGCCTGCTGTTGGGGTGGGGCAATATTTATATGACACTCTAACCAAACGTTCTAATGACGAAGCATTTAGTCAGTACGGTCTCATTGCTGAAAAAATTGAGATGCCTGAAGATCGAAGCTGGGTTGTTTTTCATATCAACCCCAAGGCTCGCTTTCAAGATGGGCATCCCATTCTACCTGAAGATGTCATTTTCACCTTTAACAGCCTTATTACACATGGTGCCCCTATGTATAAGGCCTACTATGCTGATGTGACTGAAGTTAAACAAACAGGTGAGTATCAGGTTCGCTTTAACTTCAAAAATAAAGAAAACCGTGAGTTACCCCTAATATTAGGAGAACTTCCTGTATTACCAAAGCACTACTGGGGAAATCATGATTTTTCTAAATCTGGCCTAGATAAACCTTTAGGCAGTGGGCCATATAAAATAGACTCTTTTGATACAGGTAGATCAATTACTTTTAAACGTATTGAAAATTACTGGGCTCAAGACCTTCCTGTAAATAAAGGGCAAAACAATTTTAATAAAATTGTTTTTGAATACTATGGCGACAACACCATCGCATTAGAGGCGTTTAAAGCGGGTGAATATGATTTTCGTCGTGAGAATACAGCTAAAGACTGGGCTACAGCCTACAAAGGCAGCAAGTTTGATAACGGCACTATTATAAAAGAAGAAGTTAAACACCAACGCCCCGTCGGTATGCAAGGATTCGTTTTTAACACTAGACGAGACAATTTTAAAGACCCTAAAGTACGCGAAGCTCTGGCTTATGCCTTTGACTTTGAGTGGACTAATAAACAACTCTTTTTTGGACAATACAAAC
This sequence comes from Hahellaceae bacterium, assembly GCA_016744695.1. GTDB lineage: Bacteria > Pseudomonadota > Gammaproteobacteria > Pseudomonadales > Oleiphilaceae > Alkalimarinus. The sequence continues at coordinate 56,670 of JADGDV010000021.1, read as the reverse complement.
GAACCAGTAGCTACTTTGATAACTCTGAACTTTCATCGTCTGGTTTACCCAGTAAAGCGGAACTAGAATTATTAAATCAATTTAAAGGGCAAATACCTGATCGTATTTTTACTGAAGCTTTTAAAATGCCTACAACCAACGGCTCAGGCAAATTACGAAAAAACTTACGTACAGCGCTAAAATTACTTAAAGAGGCTGGCTGGTCTATTAAAAACAAAGAGTTAGTCAATGACCTCACAGGCAAACCTTTAACATTTGAAATACTTTTAGCTCAAAAGAATTTTGAGCGAATTATTCATCCATTTACCAAGAATCTTGAAAAGTTAGGCATTAAAGCTGAAATACGCCTCGTTGATTCAACCCAATATATCGACCGTATAAGAAAATACAACTTTGATATGTTCATATCAACAATTGCTCAGTCAAACTCACCTGGCAATGAGCAACGTTATTATTGGTTAACCAGTAGTGGAAAAACACCCGGTAACCGTAATTATGCGGGGGTATCTGACCCAGTCGTTGACCAATTAGTTGATATGATTATAGAAGCGCCTGATAGAGAGTCACTTATCACACGCACACATGTATTAGATAGAATTTTACTACGTGGATATTACGTCATACCTCAGTGGCACCTACCAAAAGACCGTATCGCCTACTGGAAAAAATTAGGCCACCCAGCGGTTTTTCCTGACTCCGGTGTAGACCTGAGTACCTGGTGGTTAAAAGAACCAAAATCCAATTAATTTAAGTTAGTTATTTATGTCTGTTTATATTTTTCGACGTTTGCTATTAATGATCCCGACACTTTTCGGGATCATTCTACTCAATTTTATTATTATTCAAGCCGCGCCAGGTGGTCCGGTAGAACAAACTCTCGCAAAGCTACAAGGTCTTGACACTAGCGTACAAAACCGTATGGGTGGAGGTGTATCTGTTGAAGTTACACCCACAACAAGCAGTAGTGACTCTTCCTACCGAGGGGCACAAGGACTTGACCCTGAGCTGGTTAAAGAAATTGAGAAACTCTATGGTTTCGACAAGCCCGCTCATGAGCGTTTTTGGCTAATGATTAAGAACTATCTGAGCTTCGACTTTGGCGATAGTTTTTTTCGTGATAAGTCAGTGGTAGATTTAGTGATAGAAAAAATGCCTGTATCCATATCTCTAGGCTTATGGTCTACCTTAATTATCTATCTGATATCTATTCCAATGGGCATCCGAAAAGCCGTTAAAGACGGCTCTCATTTTGATGTATGGACTAGCAGCCTTATTGTTGTTGGTTATGCTATTCCAGGGTTTTTATTCGCCGTCTTGCTTATTGTTATATTCGCAGGCGGCAATTACCTTGCTTGGTTTCCTTTGCGCGGACTCACCTCAAATAATTTTGCTGAGCTCTCTATGATGGGGCAAATTAAAGATTATTTTTGGCATTTGGTACTACCTGTTACGGCTAACGTAATTGGAGGCTTTGCTACATTAACCTTACTTACTAAAAACTCTTTCCTTGATGAAATTGGTAAGCAATATGTAATAACGGCAAGAGCAAAGGGGCTTGATGATAAAAATATTTTATACGGTCACGTTTTTAGAAACGCCATGCTTATTGTAATAGCAGGAATGCCTGGTTTGCTTATGGCACTTTTCTTTTCTGGGTCACTACTTATTGAAGTTATTTTTTCTTTAGATGGCTTGGGCTTATTAGGCTTTGAAGCCGCTTTAAATCGAGACTACCCTGTGATGTTTGGCACACTATATATTTTCACTCTAATGGGACTCATTTTAAACCTCATTAGCGACATCACCTATGTATTAGTCGACCCCCGTATCGACTTTGAAAGTCGTGAGGGTTAACAGACATGACTAAAAACCCTATCAACCAACGCAGACTTGATAACTTCAAAGCCAACAGACGAGGATACTGGTCACTCTGGATTTTTGCATTTGTATTCATTATCACCTTGTTTGCAGAGTTTATCTCCAATGATCAACCACTGTTAATTTCTTACGATAACTCGCTCTATTTCCCCGTCATTAACACTTATACAGAAACAGAGTTTGGAGGCGATTTTGAAACAGCGGCGGATTATCGAGATGAATACATACAGGAACTCATTAATGCAAAAGGCTGGATAATATGGCCGCTTATTCGCTATAGCTATCAAACAATCAATTATGATTTACCCGTACCCGCACCTGCCCCTCCCTCACTTGAAAATTGGTTGGGCACAGACGATCAGGGCCGTGACGTGGTGGCACGCCTTATTTATGGGTTTAGGGTTTCAATTTTATTCGCCTTAACTCTAACCTTTTTTAGTACCATTGTTGGCGTAGTCGCAGGTGCTCTGCAAGGTTACTACGGAGGAAAGGTAGACCTTATTGGCCAACGGGCTATAGAAATTTGGTCTGGGTTACCGGTACTTTATTTACTCATAATTTTATCCAGTTTTGTCCAACCCGACTTTTGGTGGTTGCTGGGTATTATGCTGCTCTTTAGCTGGATGGGCTTAGTAGGTGTTGTACGCGCCGAGTTTTTACGCGCCCGTAATTTTGAATATGTTAGAGCTGCACGTGCTCTAGGTCTTGATAATAGAGGGATCATGTTCAAACACATGCTGCCTAACGCGATGGTTGCCACTCTGACCTATATGCCTTTTATTTTAACCGGTGCGATAGGAGGCTTAACCTCGCTAGACTTTTTAGGTTTTGGTATGCCTTTAGGGTCACCCTCTTTAGGTGAACTTATCTCTCAGGGCAAAGCAAATCTTCATGCACCTTGGCTTGGAATTTCTGCTTTTGTTGTACTGTCTCTTATGTTGACACTACTGGTATTTATTGGAGAAGCCGTACGTGATGCATTTGACCCTAAGAAGGCGTAACAATAATGAATAAAGACGTTCTTATTTCAATAAAAGACTTACGTGTGTCGTTTTCTCAAGGTGTGTCTACGGTTGATGCGGTAAAAGGCATTTCGTTTGATATTCCCAATGGTAAAACACTGGCAATAGTAGGAGAAAGTGGTTCAGGAAAATCAGTAACCGCCCTTTCAATATTGAAGTTACTGCCCTACCCTAAAGCGTCTCACCCAAGCGGTGAAATTTTATTTTCAGGACAAGACTTATTACAGCTAAATGATAAATCAATGCGCTCCATACGTGGTGACAAAATCAGCATGATTTTTCAAGAGCCTATGACCTCCTTTAACCCCCTGCACTCTATTGAAAAACAGGTAAGTGAGACTCTTTTATTACACAAAGGATTGAGTGGGAGAAAAGCGAGAACACGCGTTATTGAGTTATTAACACTCGTAGGCTTACCAGACCCGGAGTCACGCTTAAATGCTTACCCTCATGAATTATCTGGTGGTCAGAAACAACGCGTAATGATAGCAATGGCACTGGCCAATGAGCCTGAATTATTAATTGCTGACGAGCCAACGACAGCGCTTGATGTAACCGTTCAGAAACAGGTGCTTGAGCTTTTAAAATCACTTCAAGAAAAATTGGGTATGGCTATCCTGCTTATTACTCACGACCTAAATATCGTTAGGCAGTATGCTGATGAAGTGGTTGTTATGCATCATGGAAAAGTCATTGAACAACAAGACACCAAAGCATTATTTGAGTCGCCTAAAGAAAACTACACGCAAACATTAATTAATGCAGATCCTGAAGGTTCACCTATACCTATCGAAAGTAATGCTAAAATATTATTAGAAACGAAAGACCTAAATATTTGGTTTCCAATAAAAAAGAATTTTTTGGGTAAAACAACCCAGTATTTTAAAGCCGCTAATGATATCTCAATTTCGGTAAAACAAGGTGAGACCCTCGGTATAGTAGGTGAAAGTGGCAGTGGGAAAACTACACTAGGCTTATCTCTCGTGAAATTATTAAGAAGCCATGGTGATATTGTTTTTAAGCAGCATAAAGTCCACAACTTAAACCAACAACAATTCCGCCCTCTCAGAAAACAGATACAAATTGTATTTCAGGACCCTTACGGGAGTCTAAGCCCTAGAATGTCCGTTCAGCAAATAATTGAAGAAGGCTTAATTATTCATGAAGAGGGCAACCCCAAAGAAAGCGACAAAGTAGAACGTAGAGAACAAAAAGTAATTCAAGCACTTAAAGATGTTGATTTAGACCCAGAAACACGTCATCGCTACCCTCATGAGTTTTCAGGTGGGCAGCGTCAACGTGTTGCTATTGCCAGAGCCTTAGTGCTTCAACCTGAATTGATTATTCTTGACGAACCTACATCGGCACTCGACAGAACAGTGCAGTCTCAGGTTGTTGAGCTTTTAAGAACCATTCAACAGAAATATAAAATAAGTTATTTATTTATCAGCCACGACCTTGCCGTTGTAAAAGCGCTAAGCCATAGAGTGCTTGTTATGAAACAAGGACAAGTCATAGAATATGGTTCGAGTGAACAGATTTTTGATTCACCTAAAAAAGAATACACTCGCTCGTTAATAGATGCTTCGTTTTATTATACGGCTCATTAAAAAAGGACAAAGAAATGGGATTTTTAACCGGAAAAAGAGCATTAGTCGTTGGTATTGCTAGCAAGCTATCTATTGCTACGGGCATTGCCCGCGCACTCCATGAACAAGGTGCTGAATTAGCCCTCACTTATCAAGGCGACAAACTAAAAAAGCGGGTTGAAGGTTTTGCCGAACAATGGGGTACCGATATGGTCTACCCGTGTGATGTATCCGATGATCAACAAATTGAAGAGTTATTTACTGACATCTCAAAAAAATGGGATGGTATAGATATTATTGTGCACTCTGTTGGCTTCGCCCCGGCGGATCAATTAGACGGCAACTTCGTAGATGTCACTACACGTGAAGGCTTTAAAATAGCTCATGATATTAGTTCTTATAGTTTTATTGCCTTAGCAAAAGGCGGAAGAGAGCTAATGAAAGGTCGTAATGGCTCATTACTGACACTAACTTACTTAGGGGCAGAGAAAACACTCCCTAATTACAATGTAATGGGTTTAGCTAAAGCCAGTCTTGAAGCTAATGTAAGGTATATGGCTAACAGTCTAGGGCCAGAAGGCACAAGGGTTAATGCTATTTCTGCTGGCCCTATTCGTACTTTGGCTGCATCTGGCATTAAGAGCTTTAGAAAAATGCTTGCCGAAACCGAAAAAAGAACCCCACTTCGCCGCAATATAACCATAGATGAAGTTGGAAATACCGCTGCATTTCTTTGCTCAGACCTAGCCAGTGGAATGACAGGGGAAATACTTCATGTAGATGCGGGGTTCAGTATTACTGCGATGGGGGCCCTTGAAGAGTAATACTAATAAATTTCAATTAACCTTTTTTACTAACTTTCGACTACGTCACTGTAACCTTATGTAAATAACGTTATCGTTCAAAAGCCTTGATGTATGGAATATTGAGGCTTTTTTATTACTGAAAACCAGCTGCGAGTTAAACCAGGTGAATTCTGTGCAACGATTTTATACCCATTTTTTTATTTCGATATTATTAATTATAACTGTTAGCGGTTGCTCTAGTATGGGCTCTGCAATGAAGGCTAGCCCATCATTTATTAACTCCTTAGGCATGGCAGATATCCCTCTTGACGATTTGAAAGAAAGCTATACCAATGAATACTCTAAATGGGTTACCGTTAACGGCCTTGAAATACATTATCAAGAACTAGGTGAAGGCCCAACTATTGTATTATTGCATGGTGTTATGTCTTCACTCCAAACATGGGATGACTGGGTCCTAGAGCTCAGTAAATCCTATCATGTAGTGAGTCTTGACCTACCTGGCTTTGGCCTGACAGGTGCTCCAGAATCACTCGATGACCTCACAGAAGAATACTTATTAAACACCTTTGCTAAATTTGTTCATGAAATCGAACTAGAAAACTTTTCACTGACAGGAAATAGCTTAGGTGGATACATAGCCGCACAATATGCAGCAAGTTATCCCGAACGAGTTGACCACCTCATATTAATTGACCCAATTGCCTACCCTCAAGATATGCCATGGGTTATGGACCTTGCTACAACGCCTGGGTTATCAAGTATTGGCAAAGTGTTTCAACCGCCTGTTATTATCACTATGAATGTTAAGCAAATGTATGGAGACCATCAACGCATAGAAAGACGACACATGGATCGCTATGTACAAATGGGGCAACGTGCAGGTGCTCGATCTGCTTATATAAAAATAATGGAAATACTTGAAGAGCGCAGCACACAAGAAGTCCCTTTACCTTTCAGTAGAATCAAGGCTCCGACCTTATTAATGTGGGGGGAGCTTGATGATTGGACTCCCGTTGAGTTAAGTCAGCGCTGGAAAGATGACATTAGGAATAGTCAGTTAGTAATCTACCCTGGAGTGGGTCATGTTCCAATGGAAGAAGCCCCAGCTATAACAGTGGTAGACGCGATTAAGTTTCTTAATGGAGAGAAGGTAGTGGCACCTAAGCCTGTCACTGAAGAGAAGGCGTTTAGTGAGCCAGGTGCAATGGAAAGAACCCTAGAAGGTATTTCTAACTAATTGCTAGTTATCGTAAATTATTTTGCTATGCCCTTCAGTTGAAGGCATAGCAAAACTAAATTCCAGATCACTTGCCTCAACAGGCTTCGAAAAATAAAAACCTTGAACATAGTCACATGGCATTCTACTTATTACCTCTAGCTGACCAAAGGTTTCTATCCCCTCAACCACCACTTTAAGTGACAGCGCCTTAGCAAGCTCTAAAATAGCAACAACTATGATGCGAGACTCTTCATTTTCTTCAATATTAATAGTTAATGATCGATCAATTTTAATAAGATCAATGGGGAATTTTCTTATGTATGTGAGCGAAGCATAGCCTGTCCCAAAGTCATCCAAAGAAACATCAACACCCAATGCTTTAAACTGGTTAAGAAAATCAACACAATTTCTTTCATCAGTCATCAAAACACTCTCTGTAACCTCTACCTCTAGGTTTTCAGCACTTACCTGATGCGTTTTAAGGGCGGCATTAAAATCACCAACAATTGAACCATGCAATAATTGAAGAGCAGATAGGTTAATAGCAATTTTTAAATGTCCAAGTCCTTCATCATTCCAACGTCTTAACTGAGAACAGGCAAGATTAAATACAATCTTACCAATATCAACAATCAACCCAGTATCTTCAGCGACGGTGATAAAGTTGGCCGGATGTAACACCCCTTTAATTGGGTGGCGCCAACGTAGAAGAGCCTCTACACCAACAACCTCTCCATTCTGCACTCTTACCTTAGGCTGGTAATTTAAAAAGAATTCATTATTTTTTATGGCTGAACGCAAAGAGGATTCAATCTCCAGTCTCATCGCAACCGCTTCATTTAATGCTTTGGTAAAAAACTGGTAGTTGTTTCGCCCTCTTTGTTTGGCTTCGTACATGGCTAAATCAGCACTTTTTATCAAGCTATCAGAAGAAGTGCCGTCTACGGGATACATAGCAATACCAATACTTGCCCCAACACTAACTTCAGTGCCTGCCAACTCAAATGATTGTGATAATACCTCTACAATACGTTGAGCGACCATAGAGGCCTGATGAGCTTGCTCAATCCCAGTAAGAATAATAGTAAATTCATCGCCACCTAAGCGCACAACTAAGTCATTATTCCAATCAGTGCCTGACTCAACTTTTCTAGAAACAATATCGACACTTCTTAAACAACTTTCTAGACGTACAGCCGTCTCCTGTAATAATTCATCACCTACTTGATGACCGTATACATCATTAACATATTTAAAATTATCCAAGTCTATAAATAACAGCCCCATGACAGTATTGGACCGCTCACAGTGTTTCAAAACTTTATCTAAATTTAAATTAAAGGTAATACGATTTGGTAAGCCTGTTAACTCATCATAGTATGCTAGGTTTTTAACCGTTTCTGTACTTTTAGCTAATCCGTGACTTAATGTATGAAAATCACTGGCTAATAAATTCAGCTCATCTGATCCCAAAATGCTGATATCCTGATCGTATTCACCTTTTGTAAAATGAATAACTAACTTTCGAAGTAAATTAATAGGGTTAACTAGCAGAACATTAATTTGGGCATTAAGTAATACAAAGGCACATAGAAAAACAAACACAACAAACCAAAATAGATAATTTTTCATTGAATCTGATGATTTATTTAAATCTTTTTCAGTAACCAGACCTAATAAGTATAAGTTTTGAGTTAGACGTTTATACCCACCATAAAAAGCATCCGCACCCTTACCATATTGATTAATAGCACTTGATCTAGAGAGTATGACTTGTCTCAATTGTTGAGATAGATCTGTATACCATTGATTTTTATTTTGATTATTGGCTGAGGATAAAACCTCACCGTTTTTGTTGGTTAGAAAATATTCAATGCCTTGTTTTTCCGCACTCTCACTCATTAATTCATTTAGAAACCCAACCCCGACACTAAAAAACAAAAAACCAACGGTGTCAGTTCTATTTTTTATAAATTGATCATTTTCATTCTTTTGTTTGATAGCATGAGCAACTAAGTAGTCAATAGATCTATCGCCCTCAGACAGACGAACAGCTTCATGATGATCAAGTCTCGCTTCGATCATGTGTTGAATAAAATTCTTTTGGTAGTCACTAGCATTAAACATATCACTGACTGAGCCAATTAAAGCACCCTGCCTGCCAAAAACAGAGATATCAGTATAACTAGGGAAACTTTTTGCTATCATTTCTAGCTTTTCAGTAACCGCTGCTTGATCTATAGATTCAATGTCATTATTAAGATAACCTTCAAACATACCGCTGGCGGATAAGACAGATGCATTAGATGAAGCATTATTTAAACGAGATACACTATCGCTAGCTAATTGCTGTAATGAAGACTCTAACTGCACAATAGTTAGTCGTTGACTGACTCCTTTCAAGTAAATCAAAGAAAGTAAGCCTATAGCCAATAAAGGCAGAATGATCATTGGCAGTGTTGATAATAAAAATTTTGATCTCAGTTTCAAGCTAATCGCTCAACCAGTTAGCGATTGCAAGTTTCCAATCTATAATCTCAGTTCCTTCCGAATCAAATAACATAATGCCAGCAACATACCTATTGTTTGCAGCCAATAACTTCACCCAGCGAACCTCACCTGTTAGCTGAAAACGCTCTTTGCTATTAGGTAAATCTAATGCCATTTGATGAATAGCACCTGCGGTAAGCTCAGTATCCATCTCAACTTGAATGCCATTCGCAGAAAAATCGACTGTTTTACATGCAACAACAACTGGACCATCATTGCTATCGGGTGTTGAAGAAACGGTCTCAACGTATAAAACGGCAGACCGGTTAAGTCGTGTTTCCTCACGCCGTTCCTCATCACTTATTAAGCTATTTATATCAAACGTATCCACCATGACTCCCCTTTTATCTTCCAACTCGAATAGCCCCAATAACTCTTGTTAGAGTATCATCAAATACCACTCCATCATTAAGTACCTTGATCTCTCCTTTGACCATGCGCTTAATAAGTTCAGGGGTTTTAATTTCTATTTTCTTCAAACCAATTTTATCAACAAAAATAAATTTATCTGTCGCATTAATTTTAACGACTAATTTAAATTTTTCATTTTCTACACCTTTATCACTTACAATTGAGACCCAAGCACCAAGTGTAAGTTCACTGGCAATTTTTAAAGCAGCTTGCTCCCGAATCAACCTATTTTTTTCTGCTACTTGCAAGCGTTGTTCATTTAGACGTTTATCCGCTTCTAATTTTTTTAAACGAACTTCTTCTAAGGCTTGCGCTTTAGCGGCTTTCAGTTGTTCTACTTCGGCCTGTGCTTTAACTTTCGCTCTTTCTCTCGCATCATTTTGAGCCTTAGCAACTTTACTAAGTCCTTTTAAGGTTTCACTGAAAACCTGGCTCAATAGGTAACATGGAGGAATGGGCCTTATTTCACCTGCTAAAGTGTGCTGTTTAAAAGACTCACAAGACATAATCATAGATTTCATTCCCGCATGATTCATCCAGAGTATTTCTCTTGAATCAGAAAAATATTGTGAAAACTTCAAACGGTTCACTTCACCGCTAGATTGATCTAAGGGTTTAATAAAAAACCATTGATTAAGCAGTTTTTCCAACTCTTCACTTGAGAACGTTATTTCATTACTAAAATTAATATAACTGTCTTCAACATTTAATGAAATACTATTAACAGGACTTCCCTGAAGCATCATAATGAGTTGTTTTTGTATTGACTCCCAATCTTCATTAGCCGTTTCTATACCTACGCCACTCGTGATCTCTGCCATTTCATCAACCAAACCCTCAGCCATACCAAATAAGGAGTCTCGATTTTGTGTCGATTTTGCCGAAAAAATTAAAACAAACCGTCGAGTTAACTCTTCTGCTTTGTCCCATTGATTTTTTTCATTTCTGAGTAAAGTACATCGAAGTATATTTAGCCACGATGTACTTAAAAATTGGCATATAGGCTCTGGTAAAGACTTATTTTGAGTTAGGCTATGAAGCGTAAATTGGCTAAACTGAGAAGCATAACGAGAGCTTGCAGCCCCTTGCTCTGTCTTAATCAAACGTTCAAACGATGAACTCAAACGTGTTGTCTGTTTTTCTTGTTCAGATATCCATTTTTCTTTAAGTTCTATAAAAGGTTCGTATGAACCACTATCAAGTGAATTAATAACATGGTTAATTTCTATTAATCGCTCAACAACCAACTGGCTCACTCGTTTTGGTTCTGGTGTCCAACCAATTTGACCTGCACAAATCTCATCAACTAACGAAAAAATAGGGTTTTCTTCGGTTTCTAATAATGCTGGAAATTTTATTAATATCCTTGCCAGACCAAAACGCCAACTACTTAACTGAGTCTTTAAACAATCATCAATATTTGCCTTTCTGTAAAAAACATCCGCAAGCCTGTCGCAAACGAATAATGCATTGTAAATGCGAGGCGAAAGATTATAAGCATCACTGTATGGCTCAAACGTTTTAATGAGTGATGCTCCAAGATTAGCGGCAGCATGTTCTTGTAAAAAATCACAGACACTATTTATTGTTTCTTCAGTTTCACCTGTGTTTGAAGTTTCATATTTCAACTCAGGAATACGTAATTCTTTAGTAATTACTGAGATTAGCGGCACACTTAAATCCTTTGCACTTAAAAGCTTGGTTTTAGGATCAATACTCAACAAAACTGACAACACATCCTAACTTAGGGATAGCCTATATATACATGGATTATAGTACGCTTTATAAAATTCGTTTTAGAAACCTATGTTTATTAGTAGTATTTTGTTAATCCAAAACAATCTGATTAATTTTTAATCAATCTTTAAATTGACGTTATAATTAAGACACCCGATAAACGCAAAGTAAGAGGGCTATTATGTATAATTTAAATTTTGAACGCAGAGAAGATGATAGAAGATATTCTAAGTTAACAACTAAGAATAAGAACACGGTTGATGAACGAAGGTTATTTGATCGGAGAAATGATACTCGACCTCTTAACGAGTTCCCCTACCTTCCTCAAGTTATTAGCTATTAGTTTTAGTAAACCCGCTTTAAGGCGGGTTTTTATTACCTTTCCTTGATGTGATCCGTTGCAAAACGTAATTGAATAAAGCAACATATAAACACTTTTTATTACGCACATCTGACGTAACTTAAATGTTGCGTTAGTGTAAAAATACTAAATTTTTCTTACAACTGAGATTAGAACCAATGAACACCTCTTCTCTAGATAACGTTAATGTCGCTAGTCAGGATATTTTAATCACACCTGAAAAACTTAAATTAGATATCCCTCTCACTGAATCTGCTGCTCAAACTATTGAGAATGGCAGAACGGTTATTAACAATATTTTAGATCGTAAAGATCATCGACTTTTTGTTGTTGTTGGCCCCTGCTCTATTCATGATATTAAAGCAGCAAAAGAGTATGCACTAAAACTTAAAAAACTGGCCGATGAAGTAAGTGATACGCTAGTACTTGTTATGAGGGTTTATTTTGAAAAGCCTCGCACAACAGTAGGTTGGAAAGGCCTTATTAACGACCCTCATTTAGATGACTCTTTTCAAATTGAAGAAGGTCTTCATATTGGTCGTCAGCTTTTGATGGATGTTGCTGAAATTGGACTTCCTACAGCAACAGAGGCCCTTGACCCTATATCACCTCAGTATTTACAAGACACCATTAGCTGGAGTGCTATCGGCGCCCGTACAACTGAATCTCAAACACATAGAGAAATGAGCAGTGGCTTATCTGTTGCTATTGGATTTAAGAATGGCACAGACGGTGGACTTGATGTTGCTACTAACGCGCTAAGGTCTGTTGCTCATCCTCACCGTTTTCTTGGAATAAACCAAGAAGGTCAAGTAGCTATTATTCGCACTAAAGGTAATGCTCACTCACACATTGTTCTTCGTGGCGGTGGTGGGAAACAGAATTATGATTCTGTGAACATCGCATTGTGTGAACAGCAACTAGATAAAACAGGTCTAGCTAAGAATATAATGGTTGATTGCAGTCATGCAAACTCCAATAAAGATGCTAATTTACAACCTTTGGTTGTTCAAGATGTAGCCCATCAAATACTCGAAGGCAACAAATCAATTATTGGTTTAATGATTGAAAGTAACCTTAACTTTGGTAATCAATCAATCCCTAAAGATCTCGCTGAGCTAGAGTATGGTGTGTCTGTGACTGATGCATGTATTGATTGGGATACAACCGAAAAGACGCTTAAAGAGATGCGTGCTAAATTAAAAGATGTCTTACCTAATAGATAAGATATCTTTCATCAAAAAAAGCGCCCATTGGCGCTTTTTTTGTTTTAGTAAACAATCTAAAACTTAATTAGTCCATCCAGCGAAGCTTTTTACGTAGATTAACAACTTCACCAATAATTATTAACGTCGGCGCCTTTACCTTTTCTATTTTAACAAGCTCAGGCATTGTAGTTAATGTACCTGTAATAACCTTTTGTTCTTTTGTAGTTCCTTTAGAAACCAACGCTATAGGCATTTCAGAAGACATGCCATTAGCTATCAATTGCTTACAGATAACCCCTAAACCTACCAAGCCCATATAAAAAACCAATGTCTGGTTTGCCTGAACATAATCAACCCAGGGTAAATTACAGGTATCATCTTTTAAATGCCCTGTAATAAACCGTACTGACTGAGAATAGTCTCTATGGGTTAAAGGGATTCCCGCATAAGAGGAGCATCCAGAAGCAGCCGTAATACCAGGAACAACCTGAAAAGAAATACCCTCATCACTCAGACGGTCAATTTCTTCCCCTCCACGACCAAAAATGAAAGGGTCTCCACCTTTTAGTCTTAAAACACGTTTACCTTGCTTGGCTAAGGTAACAAGTAATGCGTTAATTTCTTGTTGAGGTAGAGTGTGATTTGCTCTCTCTTTACCAACATCCACTCTTTCAGCATCCGACCTTACAAGATCAAGTATTGCAGGTGAAACCAGCCGATCAAATAAGACTATATCTGCCTGACGCATCAACCTTAGTGCTTTAAAAGTTAATAAATCAGGGTCACCAGGGCCTGCACCAACTAGATAAACCTCCCCCTCAGGTGTAAATGCATCTTCATTTAAGGACGCTTCTATTATTTTTGCTGACTCACCTTCATGCCCTGAGAATACTTTTTCAGCAAAAAGACCTTCTAAATGATGTTCCCAAAATTTTCGACGTTGATTAACATCTGGAAATTTATTTTTTACCTGCTCACGGTAATTACCTGCCACTTCGGCTAATCGCCCAAATGACTGTGGAATACTTGATTCAAGCCGACTACGTAATAAGCGAGCAAGTACAGGCAATGAACCACTACTCGATACTGCAGCTATAATAGGCGAGCGATCAATAATAGAGGGAAATATAAAGGTGCTTTTATCAGCATGACTAACGACATTTACAGGTAAATTTCGAGCCTTGGCTAAAGCGGCTACATGATCATCCAGTGCTTGTTCAGGGTTTGCTGTAACCACTAAAACAATGTTATCCAATAACTCAGGTACAAATACGGAAGCAACCAATCTTATTTCAGCATTATCTATTAACAGCTGTAACGACTTAACGGGCTGCACTGCACATAAATTAACTTTAGCACCAGCCTTGAGAAGTAACTCAACTTTTCTTGAGGCTGAATCACCACTTCCAACAACCAGTGTTGAAGCATTGTTTAGGTTGAAAAAAAGCGGTAAAAAATCCATAGACTGAAGCTACATTATTAGACGCTGGCCCCCCGCCTACGCGGGGATGACAAAATAAGAAGTAGAATTAACTCGGTAATCGTAAATTACTTACCAATAACTTCCTTACCACCCATATACGGGCGTAATACCGTTGGCACTTGTATAGACCCATCTTTCTGTTGATAGTTCTCAAGTACAGCAATCAATGTTCTGCCAACCGCTAAGCCTGAACCATTTAACGTATTAAGCAACTGAGGCTTACCTGTTTCAGGGTTTCGGTAACGAGCCTGCATTCGTCTTGCCTGAAAATCTCTCATATTACTGCAAGACGAGATCTCACGATAAGTATCTTGCCCTGGTAGCCAAACTTCTAGATCAAATGTTTTAGCCGCTGAGAACCCAGTATCACCACCACAAAGAAGCATTAAGCGATAGGGTAATTCAAGCTTTTGCAAAATGTGTTCAGCATGTCCGGTTAATTCTTCAAGCGCCTGATTAGATGTTTCTGGCTTAACCATTTGAACAAGTTCTACTTTATCAAACTGATGCTGTCTTATAAGCCCTTTTACATCTCTACCGTAAGAGCCGGCTTCACTTCTGAAACTAGGCGAATGACAAACAAACTGTAATGGTAAATCAGCTTCATCTACAATTTCGTCACGAACAATATTAGTAACAGGTACTTCAGCGGTAGGAATTAGATAAAAATCTCTTTCGCCAGGTACCTTAAATAAATCTTCTTCAAATTTAGGAAGCTGACCAGTACCATAAAGGGTTTCTGCATTTACCAAATATGGTACATAAATCTCATCGTAGCCATGCTCAGCAATGTGAGTGTTAAGCATAAATTGCGCTAACGCACGGTGTAATCGAGCAATATCACCTTTCATCACAGCAAAGCGTGAACCTGCTAGCTTAACAGCGGCTTCAAAGTCTAGTTGTCCAAGGCTTTCACCCAGTTCAATATGGTCTTTTACTTCAAAATCAAACGCTTTAGGTTGTCCCCAGCGTCTAACTTCAACATTATCATCTTCACTCTGACCTTCAGGCACCTCATCATCTGGAATATTAGGCATACCAGCCAATAGGCCTTGTAGCTCATCTTGTGTCGCTTTAAGCTCTTTTTTAGCGACCTCTAGGTCTTCACCGATGGCATTCATCGCTGCAATTAATGGCGCAATGTCTTCACCTGATGCCTTAGCCTTTCCAATATTCTTTGAGCGGCTATTACGTTCACTTTGCAGCTCTTCAGTTCGGGTCTGAATAGCTTTACGCTGCTCTTCAAGCTTATGAAATAAAGTGGTATCAAACTGATAGCCTTTCTTCTTAAGTTTTACAGCCACTTCTTCAGCATTTGAGCGAATAATTTTAGCATCTAACATTGGATTAGCTCTTTTCCTATAATTTGTATGGTCGTGATTTACACGAGCGAATGATCTTTGAAAGTTAGTTTATCTGTGGTCGGTTTAAAGCATGGCCATTATATTAACTTAGCGGCTGAAACACCTGCCCAAACAGAAATTATGCATAGTATAACGGAGCTTAGTATGTAGGTAATAGCATTTAACACTAAGCCTTCATTAATAAAATTAAATGCTTCCAGAGAAAAGGTAGAAAACGTTGTAAACGCCCCTAAAAACCCGACCACCATTATGGATTTTAATTCAGGTGACACATGCATTTTTTGTACGACAACCACATATAAAATACCGATGAGAAATGACCCTAATACATTCACAATCAAGGTGCCGTAAGGGAAGCTTTTCCCCAGCCAGTCAGTGACTAAACCAATCACGAGGTATCTGGATACGGCCCCTAATGCGCCGCCGATTGCTATTGCCATTATTTGATACATAGTTGCTCACTCACGATAAATACCGACGCTTCTTACTATTTCTATTTTGTTCGCTTAGCCACTTTAACTTATCGGCTATTTTTGTTTCCATTCCCCTTTCTACAGGGTTGTAATAAACCGTTCCGCTTAATGCTTCAGGAAGATAAACTTCTCCCGCAGCAAAAGCATTAGCCTCATCATGGGCATAACGATATTCTTGCCCAAAGCCTAAATCTTTCATTAAATGTGTCGGTGCATTTCTTAAATGTACAGGCACATCATAATCTGGCTGGTCTTTAACATCCGCCCTGCACTTATTATATGCGGTATAAACAGCATTACTTTTTGCCGCTACTGAAAGATAAATAATCGCTTGTGCAATAGTTAGCTCACCTTCAGGTGCACCCAAACGCTGCTGAGTGTCCCACGCATTTAAGGCAAGCTGCAATGCGCGTGGGTCAGCATTACCTATTTCCTCACTCGCCATTCTAACGACACGTCTTGCAATGTAAAGAGGATCACACCCCCCATCAAGCATTCTTACATACCAATACAGCGCCGCATCTGGGTCTGAGCCTCTTACAGACTTGTGTAACGCAGAAATTTGCTCATAAAAAATATCCCCACCCTTGTCAAAGTTACGTAATGATGATTGCATAACTTCTTTTAGCACAGATTTTGATATGGTTTTATGACTGTCAGATTCTTCAGCCAGATCAGAGGCAATCTCAAGTATATTGAGCGTTTTTCTAGCATCCCCATCTGCACTTTTTGCAATGAGTTCAAGTAAGGATGCATCAATTTGGATGTTTTCTTTTACTAACCCTCTGGTGTCATTAAGTGCGTTACTTAGCAACTGGACTAAAGACTCTACAGACAATTTTTTTAGAAGATAAACTCGCGCTCGAGACAATAAGGCGTTATTTAATTCGAAAGAGGGATTTTCAGTGGTTGCCCCTACAAAAATGACAGTGCCATCTTCAACATAAGGTAAAAATGCGTCTTGCTGGGACTTGTTAAAACGATGAATTTCATCAACAAAGAGGATAGTATCTTTATTATTAATACTTCTATGATTTTTTGCGCGCTCTATGGCGGCACGTATATCTTTTACACCACTTAAAACGGCTGATAACGTTTCAAAGTGGGCTTCACAACCTTCTGCCAGCAGACGGGCGAAGCTAGTTTTACCTACGCCAGGCGGCCCCCACAAAATCATGGAGTGTAATACGCCCTTCTCTACAGCCACCCTTAGAGGTTTACCGGTACCTAAAATATGTTCTTGGCCAATATACTCACTTAGGTTTCTTGGCCGCATACGTGAAGCTAAGGGCTGGTGCAAAGGGGCATCGGTAAACATGTCATTACCTGAACCTAAGACCATTACTGAGCTAATTCTCGAATAACATCAGTCCCTTCAGGAATGATAAATTCAAATGCATCGTCTTTCAGTCCGGTATTAATTTTTGCGTCATTAAAGCCAATCGTACTTTTTTGGCCTAATGAATCACTAAGACGCATCTCTACTAATACATCATTGTCGAAACGTAATCTAAGGGATTCAAATAAAGACTCCTCACTCTTAGGCATCAATATATATTGATTAATAGTGTCATCCCATTGTTTGTGATGCACCACATAGCTATCACCTAATGATTTAACATCTCCACTAAACAATAGCGCGGGTGTATTTGATAATTGCTCCGATACTTGTTGAACCGTCGCTTGCTCAAGATCAGGATCATAAACAATGACATTCTTCCCGTCAGAAACAATAACCTGCTCTAAAGGCGGTTCGGTGTGCCAATAAAAAAGCCCTGGTCGCTTTGCCTTTAACAGACCCCGGCTCTCCTGAACTTCAGTGCCTGCCTTATCGACTACATACTGTATAAAATTAGCTTCTATAGATTGTAGTTTTTCGAGTCGCTTGATTAGCGACAAAGTTGCTTCATCTGCTTTTATCATTGAAGTAAAGAATATCATGCTCAAAATAATACTAGTGTTAAGTGTTCTTATCGTTGTGGTCATAAAATTAGCCATGTATATGTTTTGTATTAATTCATTTAATGTTTTGGTGGAGGTGGAGCTAATACTTCCCTTGCCCCATTATGCCCTGCTTCACTGACAACGCCAGCAGCCTCCATTGCTTCTACTAAATTCGCTGCTCGGTTATAGCCGATTTTGAGCTTTCTCTGTACCGATGAAATAGATGCACGCCTAGTCTCTGTTACAAAAGCAACCGCCTCATCATAAAAAGCATCTTGCTCGCTATCAGTGTTCTCACCAGACAAGCCGGGAATAACTTCTGAAGTATCGCCGCCCGAAAGAATTTCTTCAATAAAGTCAGGCTTACCTCGCTGCTTCCAGTCACTAACCGTACGATGCACCTCATTATCAGATACAAAAGCACCATGAACACGGACTGGCATACCGCTACCAGGAGGTAGATATAGCATATCGCCATTACCCAATAGCTGCTCAGCACCACCCTGATCAAGAATAGTTCGCGAATCAATTTTTGAAGATACCTGAAATGCAATTCGCGTAGGAACATTGGCTTTAATTAAGCCAGTAATAACATCGACTGACGGACGCTGTGTAGCTAATATTAGATGTATTCCAGCGGCACGCGCCTTTTGGGCAATTCGGGCGATAAGTTCTTCAACCTTTTTACCAACAATCATCATCATGTCAGCAAACTCATCAACCACAACAACAATATATGGCAGTGTCATTAATTCAGGTTGGTCTTGTTCACCGTCAAGAAGGTGATCTTCAGGTTTCCAAAGAGGATCTTTAATAGGGGCTTCCGCTTCTATCGCTTCTTTAACTTTACGGTTATAGCCGGCAAGATTTCTTACACCTAATGCCGCCATTAAACGATAACGACGCTCCATTTCAGCCACACACCAGCGTAGTGCATTAGCCGCTTCTTTCATATCAGTAACAACCGGCGTAAGTAAATGTGGTATGCCGTCATAAATTGACAGCTCCAACATCTTTGGGTCAACCATGATCAATCGAACTTCAGCAGGCGTTGATTTATAAAGCAGGCTTAATATCATCGCATTTACACCAACGGATTTACCTGACCCCGTTGTACCAGCAACCAATAAGTGAGGCATTTTCCCCAAGTCAACAACCACTGGGTCTCCCGCAATATCATTGCCTAGAGCCATAGTTAATGGTGACTCCGCTTTATCAAATGCATTGGTGGAAAGCACCTCGCTAAAACGGACCATCTGTCGATGTTCATTAGGTATTTCAATGCCTACTACAGACTTACCAGGAATTACCTCAACAACCCGCACACTGAATACAGCCAAAGATCTCGCTACATCTTTAACTAAATTGGTAATGCGGCTTACTTTAAGTCCCGGTGCGAGCTGAATTTCAAAGCGAGTTATAACTGGGCCTGGGTTTACCTCTACCACTGTTACAGTGATACCAAAATCAGCTAGTTTCTCTTCAAGTAAACGAGATAAGTTTTCTAGTGCCTCTTCTGAGTACCCTGCCTCTTTATTATTCTCAGGGGGATCTAATAGCGATATAGGTGGCAACGGCCCTTCTTCAAAATTTAAAACACCCTGTTTTTCTTTATCTGCTGGCTTGGTTTCTTCCTTAGAGCTTTTTTTCAAGAAAGGAGCAATTTTCAACCCTATTTTTTTCGTCTTTTCTTCTATTTCATTAATTTTAGAGATTCCAGTTGGCTCAGAAGATATGTGTTCTGGTCTACTAGCAGATATAAGTTCTTTTTTATCAACTCTCCTCACAGGCAAAGATACTGATTTACTTTTATTATCTATTATAGGATCAATGCGGTCATGAAAAGGAATATCATCACTACTTGTTTCGGATGATTTACCCAGACCTATCTTAAGTTTAACTTGAGAAAAAATTGATTCTCGATTCACTTCTTCAACAAGTAATGGAGGCTCACTTAATACATCACTACTTTTTTCAGTCGCTCTAGTTTCATTTAGTTCTTTTCTAGCGGCTAATTTTGCGCGGATAAAGTCTTTTGATTGACCAATCACCAACTTAATTTCATTAATTAACTTTAGTGTTAACGCTCCCGTTTGATCCATTAGCTTAAGCCAGGAGAGACCAGTAAAAATAGTAATTGAAAATAAAAATATAGAAACTAATAAGAGGCTACTGCCAGATAAATTGAACGCCGTAACCATACTGTTAGCCACTTCATGACCCAAAGCGCCTCCAGAAGAAACAGGCAAGCCAGCAATGGAATACATTGAAAGTAGACCTGTAGCGCTTATTAAGACTAATACAAAACCTA
Organism: Hahellaceae bacterium; assembly: GCA_016744695.1. GTDB lineage: Bacteria > Pseudomonadota > Gammaproteobacteria > Pseudomonadales > Oleiphilaceae > Alkalimarinus. Next base: position 36,311 of record JADGDV010000021.1, on the reverse strand, counting down.
AAAACCTTACACAAAATAGAGGCCAGTGAAAATCAATATTCTTATGACGATTATGAAATTGTAGCCAAGCTTTATATGATATTAAAACGGGAAAAAGGTAAGCAACATAGCCAAAAAAGAACATTAGCACATCAGAAAACCAAGCACCTGCAGGGCCTGCATAGTTAGTTGCTACGGCACTATCGCTGGTATTAGCCCACCCTGGGTCTTGTGGGTTGTAAGAAATCAGAGCCATAAAAAGATAAATGCACAGGGCTACCAAGCCAATAAGCGCACCTTCTTTAACACCTTGAGACATATAAGCCTGAAAACGACTATTTTTATCGGCCTGACCTTCTTTTGCCGGCGATTGTGCTTTTGAGCTATTCATAGAGAGTGAGAATATTCTACCGAATGGAGTAAATTTCTAATGCAAGCAAGCAGTGTATCGTGTATTAAGCCTTAATTCACCCGCATGCTTCATGAATTACAAAGATAAATTTTATACCTTATTATCAGTATAGAATTAATATGAAGAAATGGCGCTATTTTATTGATAAATAGCACCATTTTAATTTTAAAAGCTAAATAACCTCATTCTAATCCAGAAGAAATAAAGCCTGCCTGTAAGTCTTTCTTGATATCTTCAACCGATTCAAGACCCACAGAGATACGAATAAGATTTTCAGTAATGCCACTCCGCACTTTATCTTCATCAGACAAACGGCCATGAGTTGTCGTCGCGGGGTGGGTTATTGTCGTTTTAGTATCACCCAAATTAGCAGTAATAGACAAGAACTGAAGGCCATCTATAAGCTTCCAAGCCTCTTCCCTACCCCCTTTAATTCTAAAAGAGAGTACACCACTGAAACCACTTTGTTGTTTTTTAGCTAATTCATATTGAGCATGTGACTCAAGACCAGTATAAAACACAGTCTCTACCGACTCCTTAGACTCTAACCATTGAGCAATTATTAACGCGCTTTCACTATGAGCTCGCATTCTTATACTCAAAGTTTCAAGCCCTTTAAGGAATACCCAGGCATTAAATGGGCTCATGGTAGGCCCAGCTGATCGCAAAAAGCCGTACACATCTTCCATTACTTGATTACTGCCAACGACGACCCCTCCAATGCATCGACCCTGGCCGTCTAAATACTTAGTTGCCGAGTGAATAACGATGTCAGCACCAAAATCAAGCGGCCGCTGAAGGATTGGAGTACAAAAACAGTTATCAACAGCTAGTAGCGCACCATGCTTGTGTGCAAGATCTGCAAGCTGAGTTATATCTGCAATTTCACACAAAGGGTTAGAGGGTGTCTCAAGAAACAACAAAGCTGTATTTTCTTTAATTGCAGAACGCCAGCTCTCAAGATCAGTTAACTCAACAAAGGTAGTTTCTACACCAAATTTAGACATGTATTTTTGAAAAAACACATTAGTGGTACCAAAAACACTCCGAGAGCAAACGACATGGTCACCTTGTTTTAATAAAGCAACGCAAGTACTCATTATTGCAGCCATTCCAGAGGCCGTAGCAACGGCACGCTCGCCTCCTTCCATCGCCGCAATACGTTCTTCAAAAGCCTGCACCGTTGGATTAGTAAATCGAGAATAAATATTCCCTTCAACCTCTCCACTAAAGCGCGCTGCTGCTTCAGATGCACTATTGAAAACAAAGCTTGAAGTAGGAAAAATCGCCTCACTATGCTCAAGCTCATGGGTACGTTGGTGCCCAGCCCTTACCGCAATGGTTTCAAGCTCAGCGCCATCAATATTAGCAACAGGGATTGGGTTGTCTTTATAAATACTATTTGCCATTAGTTTTTAAGTCGTCAATATTAATCATTATTATGCAGATCAATGACTGCATTATCATCTTCAAAATCTACGTTTGCTTTAATTTTGCTGCTTTCTTTGCGTGCTTGCTCTAATTTAAGTAAGTACTCAGGCGTAATATCGCCAGTAATATATTTACCATTGAAAACAGAGCAATCAAATTCAACAATTGAAGGATTACCATCCTTTGCACATTCAATAAGATCTTCAAGGTCTTGATAGATCAACCAGTCAGCACCAATAAGTTGTTCAATTTCTTTAACGGTTCGATTATGTGCGATTAATTCACTCGCTGTAGGCATATCAATCCCATAAACATTGGGGTGCCTAACTTCTGGCGCTGCTGAAGCGAAATATACATTTTTAGCCCCTGCATCTCGTGCCATTTGAACAATTTCTTTACAGGTGGTGCCACGAACGATGGAATCGTCGACTAAAAGTACGTTCTTATCTTTAAATTCCAATTCAATAGGGTTGAGTTTCTGGCGTACTGATTTCTTACGCTGACTCTGGCCTGGCATGATAAATGTTCGGCCAATATAACGGTTTTTAATAAAACCTTCCCTGAACTTAACGCCCATTCGTACAGCCATTTCCATTGCAGAGGTTCTGCTTGTATCTGGAATCGGCATTATCACATCAACATCATGATCGGGTCTAAGTTTCATGGCTTTATCAGCGAGCTTTTCGCCCATTCTCAAACGGGCCTTGTACACTGAAACGTCGTCGATAATTGAATCAGGACGGGCAAAATAAACATGTTCAAAAATACATGGATTTAATTGAGGGTTTTCTGCACATTGCTGACTATACAATTGCCCATCTGTTTCTATGTAAATTGCTTCACCTGGTGCAATATCTCTTACTAAAGTAAACCCTTGAGCACCCAATGCAACACTCTCAGATGTGATCATATACTCTGTACCCTGTTCAGTTTCACGCTTTCCGTAACAAACAGGGCGAATACCATGAGGGTCTCTGAAGGCAACAATACCATATCCAGTAATCATAGCTATCGCGGCATACCCACCCTTGCAGCGTTTATGCACAGCCTTTACTGATTCAAATATTTCTGTTGCCGTAGGAACAAGCTTACCTTGACTTTGCAGTTCATGAGCAAAAACATTTAACAGCACTTCAGAATCTGAGTTAGTATTAATATGTCTCAAATCTGAGCGAAGTAAGCCTTCAGCAATATCATTGGTATTTGTTAAGTTACCATTATGTGCAAGTGTAATCCCGTATGGGGAGTTAACATAAAATGGCTGAGCTTCGGCAGAAGTTGAAGAACCGGCTGTTGGGTAACGTACATGTCCAATACCTACATTGCCCACGAGTCTGCGCATATGTCGAGTACGAAAAACATCCTTAACCAACCCGTTGTCTTTTCTTAAGAAAAAACGGTCATCCTGATAAGTTACTATACCCGCGGCATCCTGTCCCCGATGTTGCAAAACCGTTAGCGCGTCATAAAGCGCCTGGTTAACATTGGTTTTACCAACAATTCCTACGATACCGCACATTCAATCTACCTCACTAGGTACAAAAAATAAAAACTAAAATTTATGCCGCTAACCTGAAACTAAGAGGCTAAGTCATAAAAACAGAAAACTGATCTTCAAAAACCGCTCTTGACCATTGCTCTAACACTTGGAGCTTAGTAATCATGACAGATTGTTTCCACCATACATCTTCTGCAAACGGTGTAACTCTTAATACTGCAATAATAACTAGCACCACAATAAGGCCTCGAGCCACACCGAACACAACGCCAAGCAGGCGATCTGTTGCTGATAAACCCGTCGCTTTTACTAATAAGGCAATTAAATTATTAATTACCGCGCCGACAATTAATGTGCCTATAAACAAAATAGCAAATGCAGCAATGGCTCTAAAAACTTCGGTATCAATAACATCTACAAGTAATGTTTGTAAATTCGGGTTAAAGGTTCGGGCAATAATAAAAGCCGCTATCCAGGTAACCAGAGATAAAGCCTCTTTAACAAAGCCTCTTTTAAGACTAAAAAGACTCGATAATGCAATTATTGCGATAATAGAAAGGTCTGCCCAATTAAGCATAGGGTTATATCATCTTCATATTAAAATTTGAGGCGCGCATTCTACCAAATAACCTTACTTAAAATAAACAACAAGACTCGTTACTTTCTCAGCTTTAAATTTCTTATCTATTTCTTTCTTTATAGCTGCTGCTTTCGTTTTATCTGCGTAAGGGCCGCTAAATACTCTCACTAAGACCTTTCCATCTCGGTTAAGCTTAGTCGTATGTCCATCATAGCCTTTAGTGCGGAGCTTATCTCTTAACTTAAATGCGTTTTCATGATTACCAAAAGTGCCTAGCTGCACCATCCATACATTATTTAATAAATCTTGATTAAATACAGGATCAATTTTACTTTTAGGTATAGCAACTGCTTTTGCCACAGGCTTAACTTGAATTTCTGGTTTAACAACGCTCTTGGTCACAGACTCTTTAACTTCGGGCTTAGTACTAACAGATTCTTTACTTTCAACCTTAGGTGCTTGTACTGTATTAACTTCAGTTTTACTATTTGACTCAACCAACTTGTAAACAGGCTTTTTAGGTTTATCAATTGTAATAACAGGTAGTTCGGGCTGGATAGGTATTGAGATAAGCTGTTTTTTCGATACTTCATGAGGCTTATCAAAAATCATTGGTAAAAATATGACTGCAAGCGAAACAATCACAAGCGCGCCTACAATTCTTTGTTTTAAACCGTCCATCTTAAATTATCCGTTATTAGTTATCTTTAATTTCTGAAACCACATGAAATGAGCCAAAGCAAATAACAACGCCCATTTCTTCAACCGCCCCTGAATCAGACTTCGAGGCTTCAGACCTAGCTCGTTGGTAAGCATCATCTAATGACAAATGCTGAGTAAACACTAAATTTTGCTCATTAAACACGTTACTTAAACCTGAAATACTCTTAGCACGAGCACAGTCTAGAGGAGCAATGTGCCATGCCGTAATTATTTGACTCAATGGTGAAATAATACCTGATACATCTTTGTCAGCCAAAGCCGAAAAAACAGCATAAATAGGCCTACCCTTTGCAATCTCTTTTAATCGACCAGCCAAAAAACGAGAAGCATGTGGGTTATGCCCTACATCCAATATAACAGTGGGGGCATTTGACACTACTTCAAGCCGCCCCTCAACTACAAAGCCGTCTAAGCTCTCAAGCACAGCATCATTACTTAAAGAAAATCCAAGACACTCCATTGCTTGCAATGCCATTAAGATATTGTTTTCAGGTAATAAGCAGTCAGGCATTTGAATATCTTTTATGTTGCCCGTGTTATCAGAAATATACCCAACAACATCTTCTAGCCCTGTTTCTTCAGTAGAGCGTAGTCCAAAATGCTGCTGACAATAGTTCATCTTAACTTTTTGTGCTAATACTTGTTGGCAAATACTATCCGGTGGATTATTTTCACCATAAATAGCAGGGACGCCAACTCTTAGAATCCCAGCCTTTTCGAAACCTATACTCTCCCTATCACTTCCTAGCCAATCAATATGATCAATATCTATAGAAGTAATAATAGCCAGATCAGGTTCAACTATATTAACCGCATCTAACCGGCCACCTAAGCCAACCTCAAGCAAGACCACGTCTAAATTTTCACATTCAAGACAACTAAGCGCCCCTAATGTTCCAAATTCAAAATACGTCAGAGGTATATTATTACGTGCCGCTTCAACACGTTCAAAACTGTGAACAATTTTTTGGTCATCTGCGTTTTGACCATTAATACGAATACGCTCATTATATTGATGAATATGAGGTGATGTATAAACACCCACAGTTTGCCCTTCATTTAAAAGCAGTCGCTCTAACATTGCTATAGTCGAGCCTTTTCCGTTAGTACCAGCTACCAGGACTACTCGAGGGGCAATTGACTTAGAAGAAAATGTAGATCGCAAATGAGAATAAACCGTAAGTGTTCGCTCTAAGCCCATTGCAATTTCTGAAGGATGACTTGCTTCAATTAACTCAAGCCATGCTTGCAAAGAACGTGAACTTATTGATTCATGAACAGATGGATTAGTCATTAATAGCGACATCACTTTTAGACGGCAGATCACGCCCCGTTAACTTCGCCAAAATTGACGAAAGGCGAGACCGTATTTCAGCACGCGGTAAAATCATGTCAATAACACCATGCTCTAATAAAAACTCACTTCGTTGAAAACCTTCAGGTAACTTTTCCCTTACTGTTTGCTCTATAACTCTTGGGCCAGCAAAACCAATAAGTGCATTAGGCTCTGCAACATTCACATCACCCAGCATGGCCAAGCTAGCTGAAACACCACCAAACACAGGGTCTGTCATAACAGAAATAAAAGGGATACCCATTTGTTTCATTTTTTCTAAAACCGCTGCTGTTTTAGCCATTTGCATCAGCGATATTAAAGCTTCCTGCATTCTTGCTCCGCCACTGGCACTGAAACAGACCAGGGGGATACCCGACTCCATTGAGGCATACGCAGCACGAGCAAATTTTTCACCAACGACAGCCCCCATAGAGCCACCAAGAAAGCTAAATTCAAAAGCGACAACTACAACAGGGATTCCGCGAACAGCGCCTTTAAAACAGATTAAGGCATCTTTTTCGTTCGTTGCTTTCTGACTTGAAACCAAGCGATCTTTATATTTTTTACTATCTTTAAATTTGAGTTTATCTTGAGGTGCCAAGTCTGCAGAAATTTCGATGCGGTTATTTTTATCAAGAAAAATATCAACCCTTTTTCTCGCTGAAACACGCATATGATGCTGACATTTTGGACAAACATCTAGGTTCTTATCAAGTTCAGGTCGATATAAAACACTTTCGCATTTTGGGCATTTCTTCCATAAACCTTCAGGCACCGTGCTTTTTTGTGGTGAATCGGAGCGAATAGCACCTGGAACTATTTTATCAAACCAACTACTCACTCAAACTCTCCCTCAGGCATCCATAGCCTTGCGCATTGAAGAAACCAAGCTACTCACTTTTGAAATAATCGCAGCATGATCACCTACATTTTCAGCGATGGTGTTAACGATAACACTACCAACAATAACGCCATCAGCGACATTAGAAACTGCCTTGGCTGACTCAGCATCTTTAATACCAAAACCGACACCGACTGGTATATCACTTTTTTCACGAATGACGGTCAACATCTTAGCAACACTTGCAACATCGATGCTTGCAGAACCCGTTACACCTTTAACGGATACATAGTAAACATAACCTGAACTAGCATCACAAATAGCCTTGATTCTGTCTTCAGTGGTAGTCGGTGCAATCAGGTAAACCGAATCTAGCTTATTTGTTTTCATTTCAAGTAGAAAACCGTGCCCCTCTTCTGGTGGTAGATCAACCACCAATACACCATCTACGCCGGCTTCAGCAGCACATTTAGTAAACGTGCTATACCCCATTTTTTCAATTGGATTTAAATAACCCATTAGCACCACAGGCGTTGAACTATTTTGAGACCTAAATGCTGTAACCATTGAAAAAATATCGATAAGCGATACATTGTGCTTAAGTGCTCTTTCACAAGCCAATTGAATAACAGGCCCATCTGCCATAGGGTCAGAGAATGGAACACCTAACTCAATAATATCAGCTCCCGCATCAACTAAGGCATGCATTAGCTCTACCGTTAAACCAGGCTCTGGATCTCCACCAGTGATATACGGAATTAGTGCACTTTTACCATTATCCTTCAGTGAGGACATAACGGTTTTAATTCGACTCATTGATAATATCCTACAATTAATTAAACAGTTATACCGTCAATGGCTGCAATCGTATGCATATCTTTATCACCACGACCGGAGAGGTTAACAATGATAATTTGATCTTTATCCATCTCTTTTGCCAGTTTCATGGCGTAAGCAATCGCATGACTTGACTCAAGTGCAGGAATAATACCTTCAACTCTTGTAAGCGTTCTAAAAGCATCTAATGCTTCGTCATCGGTAATGGCAACATATTCAGCACGCCCTTCATCTTTTAACCAGCTATGCTCTGGACCCACACCAGGGTAATCTAAACCCGCTGAAACTGAGTGCGTAGGACTAATTTGACCATTCTCATCTGACATTAAATATGTACGGTTACCGTGTAAAACACCTGGCGTACCAGCACAAAGTGGCGCTGCATGCTCACCTGTTTCCATACCATGACCAGCCGCCTCTACACCGTACATTTTGACCGATTCATCAGCGATAAATGGATAAAATAATCCAATGGCATTAGACCCACCCCCCACACAGGCCACCAAAGCATCAGGTAATCTATTTTCTTTTTCAAGACATTGCTGTCTTGCTTCTTTTCCAATGACCGTTTGGAAGTCTCTTACTAACATGGGGTATGGGTGAGGCCCTGCAACGGTACCTATAATATAAAATGTATTATCAACGTTGGTTACCCAGTCTCGCATAGCCTCATTCATTGCATCTTTAAGTGTACGAGTACCACTTTCTACAGACACAACCTTAGCACCTAGCAACTTCATTCTATACACATTTGCAGACTGGCGCTGAACATCTTCAGCTCCCATAAAGATGGTACATTCGAGACCTAAACGTGCAGCAATAGTCGCGGTTGCAACACCGTGCTGACCAGCACCTGTTTCTGCAATAATGCGAGGCTTACCTAGATACTTAGCTAATAAGCCCTGACCAATGGTGTTATTTACTTTATGAGCACCTGTGTGGTTTAAATCTTCTCTTTTAAGATAGATTTTAGCACCACCTACTTTCTCAGTTAACCGCTCTGCTAAATACAAAGGTGAAGGGCGGCCCACATAGTCAGCTAAGTCTTTGTAAAACTCTGCCTGAAATTTAGGGTCATTTTTTAGTTTGTTGTAATGCTCTTCAAGCTGCAACAGTGATGGCATGAGAGTTTCTGAAACGAAACGTCCGCCGTACTCACCGAAATGGCCGCTTAGATCAGGAATGTTCTTAAGCATGTCTTCAGTATATTTTGTCGGCACTCGCCACCTCATTTATAAATTGATAGATTTTTTCATGATCTTTGATGCCTTTACTTTGCTCTACACCGCCACTAACATCAACCGCGTAAGGCTTTACTGTGGTAATGGCCTCTGAGATATTATCGGCATTAAGCCCACCAGCCAGTATCACTTTACTTTTATCTTTTTCTGGGATTAACGACCAATCAAACGTATTTCCCGTTCCACCAGGTATACCAGGCACATAACTATCGATTAAAATACCGACAGCATTAACATGCTCGTTTATTGATTTACGTATGCTTTCACTGTCTTTAGCCCGAACTGCTTTAATATAGGGAAGATTAAATTTCTGACAGTAATCAGGAAGCTCATCACCATGAAATTGAAGTAAATCTAGTTGCACATTATCAACAACATGCCTTACATCATTTTCATCAGCATTAACAAATAATCCAACTTTAGTAACAAAGGGAGTAACGGACGCACATATTTCGGCTGCAACGTTAATGCTAACATATCGTGGGCTTTTCTCGTAGAAAACAAAGCCTAGCGCATCAGCACCCAATTCAGCTGCCTTAAAAGCATCTTCTTTTTTGGTAATACCGCATATTTTAATACGTGTTCGAATCATTGCACTTACTTCTTTTTCTCGTATTAATGTTTAAGGGTTTAATTATCATAATAAGACTTAACGAAAGAAGGGCCTGGGTCAAATTCTGGTATTTCACCACAAGGATAACCAACATTAACTAAGTACAAGCCAAAAGGCGGTGCGGTAATCCCCCCTGCCGCCCTGTCTTTTGCTAATAACACCTCTTGTGACCAGGACTCCGCTTTAATACCCGCGCCAATCGCCATTAAAACACCCGCAATATTTCTAACCATATGGTGAAGAAAAGCATTAGCCTGAATATCAATAATAATGAAATCACCAAAGCGCTCAACATTTAAGAATTGAATTTCTCGAACGGGTGATTTTGCCTGACACTCTGCAGCTCTATAAGATGAGAAGTCATGTTTGCCAACTAAATGCTGAGCAGCTCTTACCATTTTTTGCTCATCTAAAGGACGGTAGTTCCAAGTGAGGCCTTCACGAAAAATAGCAGACCGAACAGGGTTATTATAAATGACATAACGATAACGTCGTCTTCTTGCAGAAAAACGCGCATGAAAGTCTTCAGTAACACTCCCAACCCAGTGCACCGAAATATCTAGAGGTAAGTTGGCATTTGCCCCCATAACCCATGATCGCTGAGTGCGTGTAACGGAAGTATTAAAATGAACCACTTGATGAGAGGCATGAACACCGGCATCTGTTCGGCCCGCGCAAACCACTTCAACAGGGCAATTAGCGACAGAAGATAAGGCAGACTCTAAATGCTGCTGAACGGTAGGGTGGCCCGACTTTTGGGACTGCCAGCCATGATACTGTGCCCCATTATACTCTAACACTAACGCAACACGCCCAGAGCCAATTAAGGTTCCGGGCGTGCAAGATTTTTCTAGACTCATCAGGTTAATCTATACCTTAAACTTCTTCTGAAGTCTTAATTTAATTCTAAGACTTAAGTGACCAAGTGAGGTATAGGTTACCTGTTTTTAAAGATTAGTCCAATGTTTTCAGTAGATCTTGTGCATCCTGTTTCTGTTCGCTATTCCCCTCTAAAGAGACTTCTTCTAGAATATCTTTAGCGCCATCCGCATCACCCATATCAATATAGGCTCTGGCAAGATCCAACTTGGTCGCGGCCTCATCAGTACCTGCAAGGAAATCAAAATCTTCATCGTCAGTTAAATCAGACTCAAAATTCTCATCATCACCTAAAGCAAGCTCAGCTGAATCAAGTAAACTGTCATCTACTACTTCACTAGCTACAAAAGAATCAAGCTCTAGAGCATCGACAGAAACACTATCTAACGAGTCATCATCCCCTAATACATCTGCAATATCTTCAAGTTCCTCTAACGCAGAACTCGAATCAAGCTCCAAGTCTTCAGAGAGATCTGTAGTCTCAGCGTCTTCAACTTCAAGGTTTAAGTCACCTTCTAGATCTACGATTTCGTCAGATTCAGTGTCACTAACTTCTGCATCAAAGTTAACATCTAAGTCTGAATCAATCTTATCCAACTCAAGATCAAGGTCATCAAGGCTTAAATCCCCCTCATCAAGAGTAAGCTCATCAATACTATCAAGTTCAGACTCATCCGAACCAAGGTCTAATTCAGGCTCGAGCAAACCACCTTCTAATATACTGTCTAACTCAGAATCTACATCAGCCGATACATCATCAGTCGTAAGTGCTAAATCTAAGTCATCAACAATCTCTGTAGACTCTACATCTAACTCTAGTGTCAAGTCATCCTCAGCCAACGAGTCTAGCTCAGACTCCTCCAAGGAAACATCAAGATCATCACTTTCAAGGTCAAGCTCAAGGTCATCACTTGAAGTTTCATCAAGCCCGCTATCATCTGAATCTAAGTCAATTTCATTAATATCAAATTCAATATCAAGATCATCTTCCTCTGCCAAGTTATCAGTAACATCTACCGCACTATCTAACTCAAGCTCCAGATCACTCAGCTCATCATCTATACTCGACAAATCATCTGTTTCATCAGCTTCAGGTAAATCAGCACTCTCTTCAGGCACTTCATACTCTATAGGAGCATGCCCTTCTGGCTCAGATGATTCTCCTGATAACAATTGACTTTCAAGGTCGTCAATTGAAATACTACTTTCTGATCCATCAAAACCCGCTCGTATTTGCGTAGCATGCTCCAACGCATAATCATCACCAAGCGCTTCAATTTCATTAAACTGCTTATCAAATGACTCTACTTCATTAGACTCTGCATACACTTCTAGCAACTTAATACGTGTATCCACTCGCTGAGGGTCAGACGAAATAGCATTCTCCAACAACTGTGAAGCCTGGTCTAAACGCCCGTATGCAATATATATATCAGCTTCAGCAATAACATCTTCAGTCTCAGACTGAACATCCGTCACAACCTCTTCAGATATAGAGGTTACATCATCAGTTTCATCGATAGTATTTTCTGATTCCTCAATATCCGATGCACTTTCAACATCAAAAATATCACCAGGCTCTTCTCCCTCATCATTTTTTGTTTCAAAGAACTCTTGTTCTTTTTGAGCATTTCTGCGAGATAAAGCCCAAACAATCAACAATAGAAGAACAACAATACCGGCGGCAAGCGCTTGGTAGATAGGATTACTTAAAACTAAGCTTATTACAGATTGCACGGATAAAGGCTCTGCTACTGCATTGTCTTCTGATACAACAGCAACAGGCTGCACCACTACAGGAGGTACTTCTTCTGCAACAGTCTCAACAGGCTTTTCAGCCGTAACCTCTGTAGGTGTTACCGTCACAGCGGTTACCGCAGGTGCATCTGTTGTGCTTTCGGCAACATTAGAATCACTTTCTACAACAGGTAAAACAGCGTCTTGTCCTTCACCAACCACTACGTCTGGCTGGGGAAGTCCCTCGACCTCTGCAGCACTATCGGGCTGTCCCATTTGAGTTTGAAGGTTAGCCAACTGATCATCTTTTAGTGTAAGTAGACGCTGAAGTGTTTCTAACTGCTCTTCCAAGTCTGTTACGCGACTATTTAATTCTTTTTTCTCAAGATTTGATTGATCTAATTTCTCAAGAGTAACATCTAGGTCATTTTTTAAAGCTGAAGACGAGCCATCTGTAGCGGAATCACCAGCATGTGCGCCTGACTGCTGACTGGCATCAGTTCCTTCTGCAACCACCAATTTAAGCTCATCACCTGCAGCTTTAGATGCCTGAGCCGCATCAGAAGAGTTCGCTGGCTGAGGGCTGCTTTCATCTGGTGCAGCATCCACAACATTTCTGCTCAAAGGTTTGTTTTCAAAACTTCTATTTTGAGTAATAACACCTAGAACAGCGTCTCTTTTAGATAACTGCCTGATTTCATTTAAAGCAGGAAGACGTAATATCTGTCCTGTTTTAAGGCTATTAATATTATTATTAATAAATGAATCTGGGTTTAGCTCCTGAATTGCCAACATTGTCTGCTGTGCAGTTACAGTGTTGTCCGGCCGAACCTTTAAAGCGATTGCCCACATGGTATCGCTATTATTAGTTGGGCCATAAGTATCACTAGCTGAAGGCGTTGACGATGACGTCGATGCAACAGAAGAAGGTCCTGAAGTAGCAGTATCAACCATTGAATTTGCAGGAGCGCTAGATGTTTCAGTTGCTGTGCTTGATTCAACTTGCTGAACTGGCGCCAAAGGCTCTTCACTATAAATAGGAGGATCGATTAATAAAGCATACTCTCTTAGTAAACGGCCGCTAGGCCAAATAACTTCAACTAGAAAGTTTAAAAAAGGTTCTCGTACAGGCTTATTCGTTGTTAAATTTACAACAACCCTGCCATCCTCCTTGTGCTCCACTTCAAAGCGCACATCAGAAAGAAAATATATTCGTTCAACACCAGCCTTCAAGAATTCTTCTCTTGACGCTAAACCCGGAAGAATTTCATTGTCCTCAAGGTCCCGAATATTCACTAATTCTATTTCAGCTTTTAACGGTTGATTAAGCGTGGACTCCACCGAAGCCTCACCTAGCCCTAAAGCCTGAACAACACCAGCACTTAGAGCTGTTATTAATGATAGAGCAACCGCAAGCTTGCGAATCATCTTGTCTTTCCTTTCTTTTTATATACTTGAGCTAATTTAAGTGTTTTAAATGGAAAAATACATTCACGTTAGCTTATGTAATGAACTTTTCAGTTTAAAAAACTATTCCAGATAGTTGCTTTTACTCGAAAAAATAGGATTTCACACAACTAGATAACAAGTATTGTTTATAATTCGTGATTTTACAATAATTCTTTGTTTGCTAATTGTTACAGAGAGTATTAATTAAGGGAGGGTTGGCTGTCTTGGTGTACGGGAAGAGGGATTAAAGAGAAATTCACAACGATAACAGCTGGTTGTAGGGTGTGCCGCGCGCACCGGTTTTTGAAACAATGGTACGCACGGCACACCCTACACAAGCTTACTCAGATTTCTCCAGAAGAATTCGCAACATTCTTCTAAGAGGCTCTGCAGCCCCCCAAAGTAATTGATCGCCGACAGTAAAAGCTGAAAGATATTCTGGCCCCATATTCAGCTTTCTAAGCCGACCTACAGGAACACTCAAAGTGCCAGTAACTTTTGCCGGAGTAAGCTCCTTAATGGTTAAATCGCGATCATTTGGAATCACTTTCACCCAATCGTTTGCCGAAGCCAAAATTGACTCAATTTCGGATATAGGTAAATCTTTTTTCAGCTTTATGGTCATAGCCTGACTATGACAACGCATAGCCCCCACTCTCACACAAAGTCCGTCCACTGGAATGGCAGATTCAGTTGTACCTAGAATTTTATTTGTTTCTGCCTCAGCCTTCCATTCTTCACGGCTTTGACCGTTTTCAAGCTGTGTATCAATCCAAGGAATTAGACTTCCACTTAGAGCAACACCAAAATTATCTGTTGGTAGCGACTCAGAGCGAATAGTTTCGGCAACCGTTTTATCAATTTCAATAATCGCAGAAGCAGGGTCATCTAACAAATCAGAAACAGAGGAATGAATAACCCCCATTTGACTAATAAGCTCACGCATATGACGAGCACCGCCACCAGACGCAGCTTGATAAGTCATTGGGCTCACCCATTCGATTAAATCTTTTTCGAATAAGCCACCTAAAGCCATCAACATTAAACTAACCGTACAGTTACCACCAACATAGGTTTTAACACCATCTGTTAACGCAGAATCAATCACATTTCGGTTAACAGGGTCGAGCACAATAACAGCACTATCATCCATACGAAGTGAAGATGCAGCATCTATCCAGTAGCCATTCCAGCCACTTTCTCTAAGAGATGAGTAAACTGATTTAGTATAGTCGCCGCCCTGACAGGTAATGATTACATCCATATCTTTTAAGGCATCAATGCTATTTGCATCTTGCAATACAGATGCAGGTTTACCTACGTCTGGCGCTGCCTGTCCGGCTTGAGAGGTGGTGAAAAATACTGGATCAATAAAATCAAAATCATTTTCTTCACGCATTCTTTGCATCAACACAGAACCTACCATGCCGCGCCAACCTACTAAACCTACTTTTTTCATGACTTTTCTCGGTAACTCTTCTTTATGACAAACTGTTTATAATGTTTATATAGATAGTACATAAACAGGCTGAGTACATTTTAAAGCTTTATGCCATCAACTTCGATGAGTTTCATCAAATATATACGGCATAAAGCTAAAATTAAACTAAACCAGAGCCTTCAGCGCAGTAATCACCGCATCACCCATATCAACGGTACTTACTTTAGTTGTACCTTCAGAGAAGATATCAGCCGTTCTATAGCCTTGATCAAGCACATTACTGACTGCTTTTTCAATCAAATCAGCCGCGTTATTTTCAGCAAGGCTGTAACGTAGCATCATAGCGACAGACAAAATGGTAGCTAATGGATTAGCTATTCCCTGACCTGCAATATCTGGCGCGGAGCCATGGCAAGGTTCATACATACCTTTTCCATCTTCATCTAAAGACGCAGAAGGAAGCATTCCAATTGAGCCGGTTAACATAGCGGCGGCATCAGACAAGATATCACCAAACATATTACCTGTTACAACCACATCAAACTGTTTCGGTGCTCGAACCAACTGCATTGCAGCGTTATCCACATACATGTGGCTCAGCTCAACTTCAGGATACTCTTTTGCAAGATCATCCATGATTTCGCGCCATAACACTGTTACTTCAAGTACATTGGCTTTATCAACAGAGCATAACTTACCACCACGTTTTTTAGCTGCCTCAAAAGCAACCCGACCAATACGCTTGATTTCAGTCTCGTTATAAACGTAAGTGTTATAACCTTCGCGATCACCATTCTCCAGTACACGAACACCACGAGGCTGCCCGAAGTAAATCCCACCTGTTAGCTCACGAACAATTAGAATATCAAGACCTGATACAATTTCAGGCTTCAAAGATGAAGCATCAGCTAATTGAGGATACAATATTGCCGGTCGCAAATTACCAAACAACTTTAAATTTGAACGTAAGCCTAGCAAACCTTTTTCAGGCCTAATAGCCATATCCAAAGCATCCCACTTAGGTCCACCTACCGCACCTAGCAATATTGCATCAGCTGCCTTAGCTTTATCTAGGGTCGAATCAGGAAGTGGCACGCCAAACTCGTCAATTGCAGAACCGCCCACCAAGGCACTATCGATACCCAAACCCAAGCCGAGAGAGTCATTTAATAAGTTCAACACTTTTTCTGCTTCACTTATAATTTCCGGACCAATACCATCACCAGGCAACAACAATACATTTTTATTCATATCAATCTCTTAGATAGTTTTATTAATGTAATACATTAATTTATAAGTTAAGCAATCGCACCAAATAACCAAGGTGAAGTTTCTTTATGTTTACTTTCAAATGCTTTAATCGAATCTGTATTCTCTAAAGTCACGCCGATGTCATCAAGACCATTGACCAAGCAATGCTTTCTGAAAGCATCCACCTCAAAAGGGATTATCTCTCCAGTCGTTGTTTTTACACACTGGCTTTCTAAATCTATAGTCAGCTCGTAACCTTCATTGTCAAATAACTCAACAAACAGTTTATCAACTATTTTTTCATCAAGAATGACAGGTAGAATTCCATTTTTGAAGCAATTATTGTAGAAGATATCTGCAAAACTGGGCGCAATAACACAACGAAATCCGTAATCTTCAAGAGCCCAAGGCGCGTGCTCTCGGCTTGACCCGCAACCAAAGTTTTGTCTAGCGAGCAATACTGTTGACCCCTCATACCGCGCCTGATTCAATACAAAATCATTATTTAATGGACGGCCCTCACAGTCTTGATCAGGTTGGCCTTCGTCTAAATAACGTAATTCATCAAACAAGTTTTTACCAAAGCCCGTGCGCTTAATAGACTTTAAAAACTGCTTTGGAATAATCATATCAGTATCGATATTAGCGCGATCCATCGGCGCTACAATACCTGTAACTTGAGTAAATTTTTTCATTTCAATTGTCTCTTCAATTCAAGGTATATTTTTAACTCAAATACTCACGTGCATCTACAAAGTGACCTGCAATGGCTGCAGCCGCCGCCATTGCAGGGCTTACCAAGTGAGTTCTGCCGCCAAAGCCCTGTCGACCTTCGAAATTTCGATTTGAAGTGGATGCGCAATGCTCACCCTGCCCTAGTTTATCGGCATTCATAGCAAGACACATAGAACAACCAGCTTCACGCCACTCAAGACCCGCATCAGTGAAAATTACATCCAAGCCCTCTTCTTCAGCTTGCCTCTTAATCAACCCAGAACCAGGAACCACCAGTGCCTGCTTTAATGTATCAGCCACTTTACGTCCTTTTACGACTTCAGCCGCAAGACGTAAATCTTCAATACGAGAGTTAGTACATGAACCAATAAATACACGATCTAACTTAATACTGGTCATTGGGGCGTCAGCCTTTAACCCCATGTACTCAAGCGCACGATTAATACCTTCCTTCACAATTGGGTCAGAATGGTTATCTGGATTTGGCACGGTATCATCAATAGATACAACCATTTCGGGTGAAGTACCCCAAGTAACCTGTGGTTTAATATCAGCAGCGTCAAGCTCAATTACATTATCGAAAACAGCATCCCCATCGCTATGCAAGTCTTTCCAGGCAGTAACCGCGTTACTCCAATCTTCGCCCTTTGGGGCATATGTTCGGCCCTGAACGTAATTAATAGTTGTATCATCCACGGCAATCATACCTACACGGGCACCGGCCTCAATAGCCATATTGCAGACTGTCATACGCCCATCCATTGAAAGATCACGTATTGCTTGCCCGCCAAATTCTAAGGCATAACCTGTACCACCGGCCGTACCTAGCTTACCTATAATGGCGAGTACGATATCTTTTCCTGAAATTCCCTTACCGGCTTTACCATTTACCTTTACAAGCATGTTTTTCATTTTCTTCTGAACCAAGCATTGTGTCGCCAATACATGTTCGACTTCAGACGTGCCTATACCATGAGCTAAGGCACCAAATGCACCATGGGTTGATGTATGCGAGTCACCACAGACAACCGTCATTCCCGGTAAAGTTGCGCCTTGCTCAGGCCCTACCACGTGAACAATGCCCTGGCGTTCATCAAGCATTTTAAATTCGGTTATTCCAAATTCATCGCAATTATCATCTAATGTCTTCACCTGAATACGGGATACAGGATCTTCAATACCCTCAACACCACTTGAACGATCAGTAGTAGGTACATTGTGGTCAGGTGTTGCCAAATTTGCATCAATGCGCCAAGGCTTTCGTCCTGCAATTCTCAGCCCTTCAAAAGCCTGAGGTGATGTCACTTCATGAAGTAACTGCCTGTCGATGTATATAAGCGCAGAACCATCTTCCCGTTGTTTAACTAAATGGGCATCCCACAACTTATCGTAAAGCGTTTTACCGGCCATGATTCTCACTCCTATTCTTTACTTTATATAATGATATCTAATGCGATATAAGACCTATGATAAACAGACACCAAAGATAAAACAAATTCATATTATTTATACATTGGATAACTTTACGGAATACATTTAAGCTATTAACAAGAACAAGATAAATTATCTGCATCTGACAGCACAGACAAGACAACAGCCAGAGAATATAAATGGATATTGACTCATTAAATGCATTTGTAAGTATTGTAGAAACAGGCTCATTTTCGAAAGCAGCAGACGTTATTTCAATCACTCAGCCTGCTATTAGCAAGCGTATTAGCTCACTTGAAAAACAATTAGGCTGCAAATTATTTGAAAGAGTTCAAAGATCGGTTCAACTAACGGAAGAAGGACAAGAACTATTACCACGAGCAACGTCTATTCTTAGAGAAGTAGAGAATGCCAAGCAATCAATTTTGAACATTTCAGATAATGTCACGGGCACACTCACCGTCGTTGCCAGTCACCATATTGGCTTGCACCGCCTTCCTATTGTGATTAAACCTTTTCTTCAACAATACCCACAGGTTGATTTAAAGCTGCTCTTTATGGAGTCTGAAAAAGCGTTTGAAGCACTAGAACATAATCATGCTGACATTGGCTTTATCACCGTTACACCTGGCGCAGACTCTGATTATGTAGAACATCTAATATGGCATGACCCCATGAGCATAGTTTGCTCATCTGAACATGAGCTTGCAAAGAGTCAAACTAATAATTTTAAGCAAACTAGCATTGAGGAACTTTCAAAATCGAATGCTATTCTACCCTCTAAAACCACACTGACTTATCAAGTTATTGAAACGTTATTTGCAGATCAAAAATTAAAGCTTAGTGCCACTATTCCAACCAACTACCTTGAAACCATTAAAATGATGGTATCTGTCGGCCTAGGCTGGAGTGTTCTTCCCAATACGATGATTGATGACGAGCTAACAATCTTAACTAGCTCAGAATATAGCCCCTCAAGAAAGCTAGGCGCAGTAACACATAAAAGAAAAACAATGAGTAATGCTGCAAAAGCATTGATTGAACAGGCAAATAAAGTTTGGGGGGATGATTCTTTGGAGTAAAAAACCAACCGTAGCCTTGATGAAAGGAGGAACGACTGAAATCAGGGTTTATTCTGCATCACGACTACAAGTAACCGTGATGCAGTGAATCTTGACAACTAATTACTTCTTAATAACCTCAGCTATACGCATTCTAACGTAAGAACCCGGCGCATCTTCAATCACTTCTAGTTCACGATCACCTGGAATACGCGGCTCAACCTGAACCCCCGCATACTGTGAAGACCATTCCTTCCAGTTTGGCCACCATGAACCTTTATGATTCTCAGCTCCTTCAAGCCACTTTGCCGACTCTTCAGGTAACTCGTCATTAGTCCAATGACCGTACTTTTCTTGGCTTGGTGGGTTAACGACACCCGCAATATGACCAGAACCTGATAAAACAAACTTAACATTGCCACTATGCAACAACGCACCTTTATAGGTGGTTTTCCATTTAGCAATATGATCTTGAATGGTCGATAAGAAATAAGTTGGTGTTTTAATTTTACTGATGTCGATTTTCACGCCATCAAGCTCAATGCCACCAGGCTTAACCAAATTATTTTCAAGATACATATTACGCAAATAGTAAGAATGCATTTTTGCGGGTAGATTAGTACCGTCAGAATTCCAGTAAAGTAAATCAAATGGCGCAGGCTTTTCACCTTTAAGATAGTTGTTGATAAAGAAAGACCAGAAAAGGTCATTTTCCCTCAACAAATTAAAGCTAAATGCCATTGCGCGACCGTCGTAATACCCAACTTTCTCAAGGCGACGCTCTATACTTGAAATCGCATTTTCATTAATGAAAACACCAATTCCACCAGGGTCTGTAAAATCAATAAGTGTCGTTAAATAAGTTGCCGACTTAATACGCTTCTTTCGTTTAGCCGTTAACCATGCAAGCGTACTGGCAAGCAACGTACCACCTACACAATAACCAATTACATTACTTTCTTTTTCACCGGTCGCCTGTTCAATTGCATCTAATGCAGTCAAGGCACCTTTTTTCATATAGTCTTCGAAGCTGGTTTCACGTAGTCCAGGCCCAGGATTAATCCATGAGACTATAAATACAGTGTTACCCTGATCTACTAACCACTTAATTAAAGAATTTTTCTCTTTAAGGTCTAGAATGTAGTATTTATTGATCCACGGCGGAATAACTAGGAGCGGTGTTTTATTCACTTTCTCAGTGGTCGGTGCATATTGTATAAGCTGCATCAACTCATTTTGAAAAACAACCTTCCCTTCTGTTGTTGCTACATTATCGCCCACCGAAAATGCTGTTTGGTCAGTCATTGAGACATTTAAAAGACCAGGATTTTTCTTATAGTCAGCAATAAATTGCTTAAAGCCATTCACTAAATTCATGCCGCCTGAAGAAACGGTCTTTTTAAGCACTTCAGGGTTAGTGAGCACCGAATTACTGGGAGAAAGTGCATTTATAATCTGACGTGAATAAAACATGAACTGGTCATGTGAATGAGAGTTCGTATCTTCTAGAGAATCAACGAGCTCCAAAATAGAATTTGAATTAAGAAGATATGCCTGCTTTATGTAATCAAAAATAACACTATCAGACCAGTCGTCAGCGGCAAACCGGTGATCCCCTCTTTCGGGAACAACAATAGGATCGGACATTTTACCAACAACACGTTTGGCAGTTCCACCAATTAACTGCGCATGCTTTTTAACAAGCTCTGCTTCTGATTGCACTAAACGGAAAGGGTGTAACGTTAACTGCTCTGCAATGTCTCGAAACGACCCAACCATTTCAAACATGGAACTTATCTTAGAGTCGTCAATAGATGGGTTTTTTTGAAGGTGATCTTCTATTGTCTTACGGTATTGGCCTGTAAGATTATCGAATCTGGTAAATATTTTTTTAACTGTGTCTTGTGCAATGTTGCTGCCGGATTCAATCATTACCCCTCCTACATAATAGTTTGTATTTTTTGTTGTATCACTATTTGCTTTCTCCCTACTCTGTAACTCTGCATGCAAGCTACAGAATGACTGAGAGATAAGCATTTACGCTTTTTCAGAACCCGCATCAGCGTCTTCTGATGGATTGCGTGATTCTGAAAAAATCTCTTCTACTTCGGTTTTAAACTCCATACCTATCTCACCCAGAGCCTTCATATCCTCCATGACCTTTCCACCGAACTCGCTAGCCATTTCGCTTTGAGTCGTGCCGAATTCTTTTAAACCTTCAATGTCACGAACTTCAGACACCTGTTTAACTTGCTTCATGGCTAATTCTGCGTAAGATTTAACAACCCCTAACTGAAACTCTGCAATTTTCTCTACATTAGCAATCATCAATGCGTTAATTTTACCCATTGGTCCATAAAGAGATTTTGCTTGCGCTGTTAAATTTTCTACTAAATTTTCGTTCATAACATCCACCTTGTTTTAATTGCCTTTTATTTTACTACCCTTTTATTACTCTTTAATTACAGCACTACTCCTAGTAAATTCCATTGACAGGCATCAATACTGAAGTGAGTAGTAAGAATATAACAAAATGGGTATGTATAAGTTGTGGTTTAAGTACTAATTTTCAGCATTTTATTCTTAAAACCCAGGTAGGCAACTATCAAGGCAATAGTTGATGCAATAGCGGCAAAATTGAACGCCATAGCATAGCCATAATCAGTCACTATAAGCCCACTTAGCAAAGCACCTAAAGCACCGCCCGCTCCAAAGCTTACACTACTATAAATAGCCTGACCTTGTCCTTGGTTATCAGAAGAGAAACTATGGTGCACAAAGTGTATAGCGACAGCATGCATGGCCCCAAAAGAAGCAGCATGAATAAGCTGCGCCAAGATGACCATGACGAATACATCAGAAAAAACACCTACAATCAGCCAACGCATTGTCGTAAGAACTAACGAAACAATAACTATCAGTCTAAGACTAAAACGATGAAGCAAGCGATGCATGACAATAAAAATTAATACCTCGGCAATAACACCCACAGCCCATAATATGCCAATAGTAGAGCGCGTGTAGCCAAGGTCTTCCATATAAATACTGTAGAACGTGTAATAAGGACCATGGGATAATTGCAGAAGAAAATTAATACAAAGAAAAGAGAGTACCACAGGAGATTTTAAGGATCGTACAAAGCTACCTTTTTTACGTAATGTAACCCGAGCAGGCTGTTTAAATGAAAATAGACTCACTAAAGCTATGAGCAATATTATTATCAGTAAGAAATCTCGTAAATGAGATATTGCAATATGATCAAATGCCCATCCCAATAAAACCACAGAAGCAACAAATCCAATAGAGCCCCAAAGTCTGACCTGACTATACCGCTCCCGCCTATCACCTAAACTATGCAGTGTAATAACTTCAAATTGTGGCAATACAGCATTCCAAAAAAAACTGAATAACGCCATAACAAATATATACCACCAAAAACCGGTATGAAGGTAGAACGCTAAAAAAAATAACAGTGTTAAAAACGCACCATATCGAACCAACTCAAGACGCTTACCGTAACGATCGCCAACCCAAGCCCATGCATTAGGGGCAAGTACTTTAGTTACCATCAAAATCGAGGTGATTTGTGCGATTTCAATGAGATTAAAACCGATATCTTCGAGGTACAGCCCCCAATATGGAGCAAAACCACCTAATAAAGCAAAATAGAAGAAGTAAAATGAGGAAAGTTTAAAATAAAGTGACATGGCTTTATTCTCCCTCTTCGCAGAGGGAGAAACAATGCAATGGCCTACTCAGCACTTATTTAGACAGAGCCAGGGATGATAGGCGTTGTACAATGAACATCAGCATTCTGGCCGCGGTTACGCATGAAATGATCCATTAACACTAAGGCCATCATTGCTTCCGCTATCGGTGTTGCGCGAATCCCCACACAAGGGTCATGACGACCATGTGTTGCTACTTCAATCGGGCTACCTTTCACGTCAATGCTTTTACCTGGCAAGTGTAAACTGGAAGTAGGTTTTAATGCGAGACTGGCAACAATATCTTGTCCGGTGCTAATCCCACCCAAAATACCACCCGCATGGTTAGATAAAAAACCCTCTGGCGTCATTTCATCTCGGTGATCTGTACCCTTTTGAGCCACAGAATCAAAACCTGCACCAATTTCTATGCCTTTGACTGCATTAATACTCATCAGAGCATGAGCTAACTCTGCGTCTAGTCGGTCAAATATGGGCTCACCCAGACCTGGTGGTACATTACTCGCAACCACCACAATTTTTGCACCAACCGAATTCCCTTCTTTGTTGAGTGCCTTCATATAAGCTTCCATTTCAGGAACCTTATCAACATCAGGACAGAAAAATGGATTATTACCCACTTCATCCCAATCTACTTTATCAATGGTTATTGGGCCTAATTGTGACAAATAACCTTTTACTTCTATACCTAGTCGGTTTTTAAGGAATTTTTTTGCAATACCTCCAGCTGCCACTCGCATTGCAGTTTCTCTTGCAGAAGAGCGACCACCACCACGATAATCACGTGTGCCATACTTTTGCATGTAGGTGTAATCGGCATGGGCAGGTCTAAAGGTTTCTTTGATATTGGAATAGTCTTTAGATCGCTGGTCGGTATTTTCAATAACAAGACCAATTGGTGTACCGGTTGTTTTTCCTTCAAATACACCAGAAAGAATTTTTACCTGATCAGCTTCTTTGCGCTGAGTTGTATAGCGAGAAGTACCAGGCTTTCTTCTATCAAGGTCACGTTGAAGGTCTTCCTCGCTCAATTCCAATCCAGGAGGACAGCCGTCAACAATACAACCTAAAGCCAAACCATGACTTTCACCAAAGGTTGTTACGTTAAATAATTTTCCAAATGTATTACCAGACATAGTATGCGTTCTTTTTCGTAATTAAATTTTCAAGTTCTGATTAAAATCTTTCTTTAACCTTTAAAAAAACCTTGGTATTCGTCAAGCTCTGCCGCACTAATTATAAACACCCCATGACCGCCAAACTCAAATTCGATCCAAGTAAAAGGTACTTCAGGGTAAGCTTCATCTAATGCATCACAACTGTTACCTGTTTCAACAATTAACAGCCCGTCATCGGTCATATATTGACGTGCATCTTTAAGTATACGATGAACAATATCCAAGCCATCAATACCTGCGGCCAAACCCATCGCAGGCTCTTGATGAAACTCTTGGGGCATCTCTGAAATATCTTTAGCATCAACATAAGGTGGGTTAGACACTATCAACTGATACTTTTTACTAACGTTTTGAAATAAATCAGAATGAATTAATTTTACCCGACCTTCAACCTGATGCTTCTTGATATTAATCGCGGCGACTTCAAGCGCCTCTTCAGACAGATCGGCCAAATCAACATTTGACTCAGGAAAGACCATCCCTGATGCTATGCCAATACAACCACTACCGGTACAAAGATCTAGAATATTTAATACATTTTCAGCCTGTAACCATGGCTGAAACTCATTTTCAATCATTTCTGCAATAGGCGAGCGTGGAACCAGTACACGTTCATCTACGTAGAATGGCAAGCCCATAAACCATGCTTCCCCCATTAGGTAAGCCGATGGGACTCTATCAATTACTCTGCGCTTCAATTTTGCTAATATTCGTTTTCTTTCAGGGAGTATCAAGGTACTGTCCATGACTACATCAGACATATCCCATGGTAAATGTACCGTATTAAGGATTAACTGAACGGCTTCGTCCCATGCGTTATCAGTACCGTGGCCGTAGAATATCTCAGCTTCATTAAAGCATGACACCGCATAGCGAATATAATCTCTTATGGTCGAAAGAGATTCGGCAACATTATCAGAAAAAATCGCCGTTAGAGGCAATTGCTCGACTGTATTTAATGATGCATTAAGTTTTGAATGTTCAGCTGGCATTAATTAACCCTAAATATATTCTTTGAAAGACTTATTATAGCCTGATTGGCCCTCACTGTCCGTAGCCTATTTAAGATTTAGGCTCCCCTTTGTTATTTTGACTCGTAGCTTATTAACGCTTTTTCAGTTAACTCTCGTCCCAACTGTATAAGTTCAGGTGCTTTATGATAATCAAATGTTTTACATGCATGCTTAGGGATATTCACCAAAACATCAGGCGGATAACCCGCCAACTTATACTGAGTCAATGCACTTTGCATCGCTTCAAATGATAAGTTCATAATATCAATCATTCCAAAAGGTAATTTATGCGAAGACTCAACCACCTTGAATCTTTTAAGATCAGATTCATTCTCAGAGGCTTGTGTGCGCTCTAATAAATCTTTTTCGATATCTTTATCAAATAACGAAGACGCTTTGGTTTTAAATTTCTCGACCCATAAGCCTAATTTCGATTCTTCATTATCGTCATACACATCCGACAAGTGAATATTTGCTCCATTCTCCCAGCCCAAATTAACGGCTAAAATAATATCAGCATGAGAAGAAATAGTAGGGAATATAGGTAAAGGATTTAATAGCCCACCATCAACCAATAAACGCTCCCCCAGTATAACGGGAGCCATTAAGCTAGGTATAGCAACCGAGGCACGAATAGCCTGATGCAAAGGGCCTTCTTGGAACCAAACTTCTTTATGTGCAAGTAAATCAGTAGCCACCGCCGTATAAGGGATAGACAACTCTTCAATACTAATTTCGCCAATTAACTCTCTAACAAATGAAAATACGCGATTACCCCTAATAGCACCAGGAGAAGACAATGAAAGATCCATTAGCCTTAAAACATCAAGCTGATCTAAACCTGTCGCCCAGTCTTTGAACGACTGAAGCTTTTTAGCCGCATACACGCCGCCAATCATAGCGCCTACTGAACAACCAGAAATGGCAATTATTTCATATCCGCGTTCTTGTAGAATTTCAATCGCGCCAATATGAGCATAACCTCTTGCCCCACCACTTCCAAGCACTAGCGCTACGGTTTTTCCTTTGTCATTATTGGTCGCGTTGACGTTCGTTTCCACAGTTATTTTGTTAAAACCATAACTTCGACTCTATTACCGGTTCTAATACCTTGATTAACCGGTACCAAAGGACCTACACCGAAGGTTGATATTTTAATCGCATCAACCCCCCGCTTCTGCAAAACGGTTGAAAGCTGCTGCGCTGCATTAAGGGATTGCTTGAGAGCCTCTTCTGTCGTCTTATACCCCTGAGACATGTGCCCAACAACGTAGACAGAAGATGAAGACGAAACATTAACTTGGTCAATTATCTTTTGGATCTCTGCACTATCAACATTAAGCTGAACACTACTCTTAAAGCTATAGTTAAAAATAAAGAGAGGCGGTTGCTCAACAAACAAGTCTTGTAAGCCATCATTTTCAAGTGGCGCATTAAGCTTAAGTGCTTCCACATGGGCATAAACCCGACGATTGCCTCGCTCGACGGTATAAACCGTCACTAACCATTGTTCGCCATTACGCTGTAAAGCCGCAGCAAAGTAGAACTGAGACGCATCTTTACCGTAGAGTTTTGAATCTTGATAAACCCCTTCAGCCCAGCTAGTGCTACGTCCGCAGTCTCGACTATTACATTGATAAACAATTTTTGCACTTAACTGCTTTAACTGAGATAAATAATGCTTAAAAGCTTGCTCTGTGGTGTGCCCATCATTAATTTGGTATGTCTCTTTTATCCCACTAATATTAGCTCTTAACTCTTGCTCAGCGCGTAGTTTATTATTGATGCGTTTAGGGGCTGATAACAGAATTAAATAGTCATCATTTGAGAAGGGTTCAGAGGATGATAATGATGAATGAGAATAAGGTGTTATTAGAAGACCATTGGCTTTGGCGGTCTCATCCGACCAAGCAAACTGAGAAAATAGAACTATCAAAAACGAAACAATAATGAGCTTATATTTTGATAATAGTGTTTGAATCGTGTTCGTCATACATAATCCTTTCAATTCAAAAAACGATTTATAATCTTAGCGGTCAGATCAACATCGCCATCCATATGAAAATGATGGTGACCTGAAACCTGATGCGTTTCAAGCTTAGAGATATAGCCTAACCTTGAATTTTTAGATGTTTCAAGAGATACATAACCTTCAGTGCCTGCAATAAGGCAAGTCGAGCACTGAACATTACTCATAACTCCCCTTACCTGTGACTCTGACAGCCTCATCATTGATGGTTCTCTTAGTCTTGAGTCTGTCGACCAAGTGTAGCCTTCTGATGTCTTCGTTAAGCCACGCTCAAGTAATACGCGAGCCGCCTCTCGGCTAATTTTTCCAAAACCGCCTAGCCTAACGTTAATCGCTTCTTCGATTGATTGATATAATTTTTGTGGTCTAGATTCTGTAAAACAAATTTTGCTAATCGCTTTTTTAAGTTGGAGGGCAACGTCATCCTCTTTATCAACCATAGGACCAAAAGAATCTAATAAAATTAACTGACTTATTTTTGTTGGCACAGCCACAGAAGTTAATAATGCAACAATACCCCCAAGGGAGTGTCCTAATAAAACAGGTGATTTAAGGTCTAAAGCCTTTATAGCACCAACAACATCAACCACATACTCCAGTAAGTGGTATATCTGCCCTTCTCCACGATGATCGCTACGTCCATGACCAGGTAGGTCTATGGCTATCAAGCGGATCGCTGATAAATCTAAGGATTCCGCTAAACAACTAAATGAAGCCGCATTATCTAACCAGCCATGTATTGCCACAACAGGTACACCATCAGGGTTCCCCCATTCGAGTGCCGCTAGGTTAATACGATCTGTTTTGATAGTGTGCTTTATAGCGTCCATAAAAAATTAAGCTCGTTTAAACAACGTTTTATAATTAGCCGTCGTTATTTCAGCAACATTCTCAATTGAGATACCCTTCAAATCAGCCACACATTTTGCGACTTCTGATACGTATTTGGGTTCGTTGGGCTTGCCTCTAAAAGGAACCGGGGCCAAATAAGGGGAGTCCGTTTCTATTAGAATACGCTCTAAAGGCACATGCTTAACGACTGACCGCAATTCTTCAGCGTTTTTAAAGGTGATAATACCCGAAAACGAAATGTAATAATTAAGGTCAAGCGCACGCTTTGCCATATCCCAGTCTTCAGTAAAACAATGCAATACACCCGCTGTTTCCAAGTCACCTTCATTACGAATAATATCTATGGTGTCATCTCTAGCTTCACGAGTGTGTACAATAACAGGCTTTTTACACTGCTTGGCGGCATTCAAATGAACCGCAAAACGCGCCTGCTGCTCACTCTTTCGTTCTTGCCCATAGTAATAGTCCAGCCCTGTTTCACCAATGGCAATCACCTTTTCTCGCTCAGATAAAGAAAGAAGACGCTCTATAGTGGGTTCTTCACCAACATCCGTACCAGGGTGAACACCAACGGAGGCATAAACATTGTCGTAACGCTTGGCTGAATCTAGTACCGACTCAATATTTTCAAGATCAATCGCTACGCATAGCATTTCTGAAACACCCGCTTCTTGCGCGGCTTCTATAGCGCCATCTAAACCTGTTTCGTATTTTTCTAATTTCAAACGATCTAGATGACAATGTGAATCTACAAACATTTATTACCCCATAAAAAAAGGCCAGCAGCAAAAAGTCCACCAGCCCTTTATAAATTTTTTTACGTGCTGCTTATTACTTACATAGTGTGGGTTGGACGATCAGAATTCAATGAGCCAGCCAAATAGGTTTCAATTTTATTTTTGGCGGTTTCATCCTCACCATTAAATTGAACGCCTATGCCTGCGGCCCTATTACCCTGGGCACCTTTAGGCGTAACCCAAATGACCTTGCCAGCGACAGGTATTTTTTCTGCTTCATCCATTAAGTTTAAAAGCAGAAACACCTCATCTTCAAGATGGTAGCTTTTAGCTGTTGGAATAAAAAGACCGCCATTTTTAATAAAAGGCATATAGGCAGCATAAAGTACTGCTTTGTCTTTAATAGTTAAGGTTAATATACCGCTACGGGCACCAAAGCCTGGTGGCATTGCCGGTTCTTCCTATATTGTAATGTTAAAAGTTGTAAGGTTAAGCGTTGTAAAATTAATAACCTGTAAATTATGACTTACTACTTATTGTAGGTAAATACTTTAAATAATCCAGAGCCATCAATAATATAGGCGTCATGATTTTGATTTCTGCATTAACTCAGCCCAAGATATCAACAAATTTTCAATCAGTATTTGTGGATTTGGATTTGACTTTTTAGCCAATAAATCACTGTAACTCTGAATTTTACCTAGCAAATCATAAAATGTACTTGCCGCATGTTTGCCTGATAGGTATTGAAACATTTTTAATAAACGGTCATCTCGCACCAAAACGTCATCATGCGTCATAGAAAAACGAATAAGTTGTTGAACCCACGATAAATTCCAATCTAGAACGGTATGAATATCATACTTCTGCCATTTTGATGCGACGGAAACTGCACTTGCCTCGCGCTTTAACACTTGAGCTAACTCTGTAATCATTGTTTGCTTTTGTGAGATCGCATCAGTTTCAGCTAGCTCTGCTGCTTTAATCGGGCTACCCGCCGCAAGGTCTAACAGTTCTTCCAGTGAAGTATTTTTAGGCAGCGCTTGCTTCAGCCAAGTTATTGACTGGCTATGATTCGGCATCGGAAACTCAAGAACCTGACAACGTGAACGAATAGTTGGTAACATTCTCCCTGGCTGGTCAACCACTAAAATGATTAACGTTTTTTGAGAAGGTTCTTCAAGTGATTTCAATAGTGCATTTGCGGCATTTATATTCATAGCTTCAGCAGGGTGAATGATGGCTACTTTATAACCCCCTTGCTGGCTAGATTTCGCTACAAATTCATTAAGAGAACGAATTTGATCTATCGTTATAACGCTAGACTTGACGCCCTTGGGGTTCAATTCAAAGGTATAATAACGAATATCAGGGTGAGCCTCAGCTAAAATCAATTTACAATTTTTGCATTCACCGCAAGGCGTTAACAAGCCTTGATCATCCACCTTATTAAACACCTGCTCACATAATACTACGTTTGCAAATTGTGAGGAGAATTGCTTTTTACCTGTTCCGGCGCTCCCGCTTAGCATTAGGGCATGAGGAAGCCTGCCCGATTTAAACACTTCGGATAATTGCTCCCATTGTGAAACCTGCCATGGATAAGTCATTCAGCTCTTTTACCTTTTTTTGTTTCTTTAAGCATCTCTTTTGCCAGCGCGCGCGCCTGTATGCGCATGCCAGAGATTAAACTACTTTTTTTATGCTCATCACCGACCCCTCGCCCATACTGCAAAAGATAAAAGCAATTGATAAAATGATTCAGGGAATCTTTCAATTGAGGAAAATGACCTATTAAGCGGTCAGAAAACTGAGCGGGTGTTTCCCCTACCTCTCTTTTGACCCCAAATTTCTCGGTTGATTTACAAAAGCGCTCAAATTCTAGCACGACTTTATCGACAGGTTGCTGCTTTTTACTCGCTCCCAGTACAAAAAAGGCGAACAAGACAATAACCCCACCCAATATTGCCATAATCAAAGCTAAAGACTGAAATGAAATACGACCAAACCACTGACTTAACAAATTATTTTGAGTTTGCCCGTCATATCCAACCACCCATTTTTGCCAGTTATAATTCATCGAGTCAATGTTTAGTCTCATCCAACGAATAAATTCAATATTGTTATACCTAGCAGCGGATAATGCACTACCTGATAAAAAACTGCCCTCCTCTTTAACGGCTTCTTCAAGGCCCATTTCTACTCTTGATGGTGCAACCATTGCCGTAGGATCATAACGAACCCAACCAGCACCTTCTTGCCACGCTTCAACCCAAGCATGTGCATCATACTGGTGGACAATTAAGTAATTTTCTTGTTCATTGAACTCTCCTCCCTGATAACCAATAACCACCCTAGATGGAATACCCGCCAAACGTAACATATACACCAAACTACCCGCATAATGAGAACAAAAACCACGTTGAGTGTTAAACAAAAATTCATCAAAGAACTGATCTGATGTTAGAGGTGGGCGTAGCGTGTAATGAAAGGGTTGCTCTCTAAAGTAAGTCATTAGGTGTTGTATTAATGCTGCAGAACTTGAAAACCGCAACTGAAGTTCATTAACAAAACGTCTTGTCGCTGGGTTCCCTGCTTTAGGTAATTGAAGGTATTTTTTAAAATACGGGGAGCTTAAAGATAAGCGCTCTCCTTTCAGTGGTACTGCAGAAAAATCATTAGAATAAGAAAGGCGATATTGTGTAGGTTGAATAACATTGTTCTTAAAGCGAGTATAACCACTATCACCAATATAAATATTACTGCTGGCCACCATTGAGTTGGCCAATGCATAAGCCCATTTTCTATCTGTAGGTTCGATTAATATATCGTAGCTATTGCTTGATTTCGTATCAAATAGGCGACCTTCATTTAACTTGCCTAAAAAACTTTGAGGAATAGTTTCACTGGATCGCCATGTATCTCCTTCTAAACGATCTAATTCAAGACCACGCCAATATAATTGATTTTTAGGCGGTATTTCAGTAGAAAAACTCACTCTAAACGCGCGTTCAGAAGACTGGGTTAATTCTGCAATTTGCCCTGGTGACATTGAATCACTAATACCCGTGTAGGCTTTACCAGACGCAAGCGGGATACTCCATAAGGGGGCAATACGAGGGAAAAACATAAAAATGGCAACCACTAAGGGCACCGCCACCATGACCGTTTTTAACAACGCAGCAGTACGCCGCTTAAAAGATATTTTTAACGATCCTTTGTGTAATGAAAATAGTACCGAGAGTACAACAAAAGCAGAAATAATTTGATAAATCGTAGTTAAAAAGGTTTGCGAAAATAAAAACTGGCTAGCGGCAAGGTAGAGCAATATAAATACAAATAAATAACAGTCTTTAGTAAAACGAACTTCAATCAGCTTGAGAGACACCGCTAAAACAAAAAAAGCAACCGCCGTCTCAACAGAATATTGGTGTCTATAGATCAAGTAGAAACAAGCAATTGAAACAGTAACTAAACAGGTTTTTATTTTAGCCCCAGGGTAAATAACAAGGCCTTTAAAAACTAAAAATCGCCAAACAATAACCCCAATAGATAAACCAGAAATCCACAATGAAATATTGGCATAATGAGGTATCATCACCATCAAAAAGGCGCCAAGCAAAGTCATTAAAGTAGAGCGTGGCAACAGTTTATTAGTTAGCACCTTTGTACCTTTCACTTTATGCAACAGCCAACGCTCTTAAACACATTTGTTTATGAGCCTCCCCTTGAGCGGGCTCAATAGTCACACCCGGTAAGTCTAAGCCAAATTGTAAGCCTTTTTGAGAGTATTCAAGTATATCGAAACATAAATGACTTAAACGCAGCTCTTTATCTCCGGTCAAATAGTCATAATACCTCAGCCACTGCGTTGATGAAGAGACCGCATCAAACTCTTTAACGTATAACTCCCCCTTTGAAGCATAGTGCTTCCACGCAATTCTATTAAATGAATCCCCCTGTACATAATCTCTTACACCCGACAACTCATCCTCACCCTTTACAACAACACCCTCTTGGTCTTCTTCACCTTGTATCGATGCAGATAAACTACGCTCTCCCTTTATGGGCTCTGGGTAAACTAAGGCTTCTTTTATAAATTCAAGCCACGTCCAAGCTCTGATTAAACCTAATGGATACACTGTTTCTAAACGTAGACGTCCTAAATTTAACCGCCCTCGTTTCAGAGCATGAATAGAAAGATTAAGCGAAGCAATCTCCGAATCAGCGATGTCTAATATTTTTTCGGGTTCATTTGCAAGAATAAATCTTAAAGATTCAATATCTTGATTTTCTTTCGATTTTAACGAAAAACTAAACTCAGCCTCCTCACCCACGAAGCACTCATTTGCGTTCACTAATGACACACTTAAGCCCGACATATTCTTAAAACAAAAGATGATAGAAAATACAAAAAGAGAACCCAATAAAAACGTAAATACATAAACAAGACTGTTTTGGTAGTTTATGGCCGTTAGTAATAACAACAGCAACAATAAAGAAAAAAGCCCCCCTTCTTTAGTGGGGAAAATAAACACATTCTTTTGAGTTAATAATGTCGTATTTGACGGGGGTATGCGCCTACTGACCCATTGGTAAAACTTAGACGACCACCAATTTTTTAAGCCTTGAATAATTAGCTCCAATACTAAATCGAGGATAAATATTTAATCCAATATACTAATATCAAATTGAACCAATCGAACGATTCGACTAAACTGTACTATTAATTCTAACAAAATTTTAGGGCCGCCCAATGCTTTCTTTAACCGCAAATGATGCAAAAACAAAATTCGGTAGCATGTTAATCAATGTTCAAACAGAGCCTGTAGAAATCATTAAGAACGGTACGCCTGTTGCCGTTGTTATTTCTTCAAAAGAATATAAAAAACTAGAAGCTCTAAAATTGGAAATTATAAAATCACGCTTTCAAAGTATAGATGAAAATGACTTGATAGATGGAGAAACATTTTTTGAAGAACTTGATTCAGGAAAATATGATTAATGAAAAATGTAAAATTTTTCATTAAAGGTCACGCACGGTCGGATCTTATACAAATAAGAAAATACACCATTAAAAACTGGGGCAATGATCAATGGCTTGAATATAAAAAAGTACTTTATAAAAAACTTCAACGTCTGGCAAACAACCCCAACCTAGGTATTGTTATTAATGAAATATCACCTCATGCATTTAGGTTTCCATTAAAAGATCATGTTGTTTACTACTTACAAAGGAAAAACGATATCGTATTTGTTGGTTTAATATCAAATAGTATGGCACCAGAAAAGCACCTGCTATGAGAACAAGATATTAGCAATGAGTTGAGTTACTAAGCCCTGTTTAAACCATAAAAGCATAAGAGACTCAATCAGTTATTACATAAGCATAGTTTCTTTACGATTAATAACAAAATTTGCAACATGGTCACTTGAAAAACAGGCTAAGAAGTCAAATAATTGATAGTATATAAAGCATAATAATAATTTATAACCCAGTAACTCAAACCACAAAAGAGAACTTTCATGAATAACAAGACTATTTTTGGTTTCACAGCGCTAACTGTAGCTCTTTCAGCTCCCGTGTCTGCTGATGTTAAGTCTCTCACAAGCTCTGAGCTAACTGAAACCTACATAAAAGATTCTACAATCATTGTAACGCCTAAGAAACGAAAGAGTGAGGCTAAGAAAAAAGCACTGGGCAGTATTACAATTTCTCCTGGTGAGGCCTCTGTATCAGAAACAGAAGAATTACTTGAGTTTGAGAGTGCTGCTTTAGAGGTCGACCTTCAAAATGAAGGTGCTATTTATAATGCAGAAGAACAATTACGCGAACTTGCTTTTACATCATCAGGGCCTGCAGCGGAAGCATTGCGCGTTAAAATCCCAACCATTGAATATTTGCCAGTTACCGCAGAGCTTCCACCCTTTGCCCAGCTAGATACCTTTACATACAACCCTATTGGTAATGACCTAGGGCTTAGCCGAAGTAATGATCAGTTAACATTTTCTTTTGGTAATTTACCTGGGGTGAACAACATTCAAATGCCACAAGGTATAAGTGAAGGGCCTATTCAGCTAGTGCCTAGACAAGGCGGTGGATTTGATTTGACTATCGATATCCCTAAGAATTGATAGTTGAGCAATAAAAAAAACCGGCAAATATGCCGGTTTTTTTATACTAACTTAGTCATATTCGCATCACAGTTTAGTGACCGTAAACAACTAGCTCTGCAGTTACATCAAGATTATTGAGAGTAACTTGCCCTATGCTTGGGGTAGACCCTAAATAAATCTCCGGCAGTAATATATCTGCTTGAAATTTATTAATATTCAGACCTAAAGCAGTATTACCTGTTGCGGATGTTGTAGAGAAAAGCTCAAAATCAAATTCAGCTCCAAGATCAGGAATACCTGTACCTCCATAACCCCACGTTCCCACTGTTTCAAGATAACTCGTTCCCGTTATCTGAACATCCTTCAAACTTATGCCGAGAAATTCAAAATCTACATCAAGATCATCAATTCCGAACGTTGTCTCAACAAAAGTATGTGACGTTTGATTATCCACTCTTAATCTTGCATCCATACCGATACCAGTCACACTCAAACTAGATATCAATCGTGTACCGTCATTGCCTAATGAATCTTGAAGAACCCACTCACCAGTAGACAAACCAAAATCAACAACACTGAATGCCCCTGATGGTTTCATTATAACGGTCAAATCACCATCTGACTGAACATCAACATCAATTTTAAGATTATCTAATTTGTCAGACTGATCTGCTGCAGAAATCCACTGATTAC
This sequence comes from Hahellaceae bacterium, assembly GCA_016744695.1. Classification (GTDB taxonomy): domain Bacteria; phylum Pseudomonadota; class Gammaproteobacteria; order Pseudomonadales; family Oleiphilaceae; genus Alkalimarinus. The sequence goes on along the minus strand of JADGDV010000021.1, from coordinate 489 downwards.
CAAAAAAGTGAGTCTTATTAGCACCGCCAAGACGGATATCACGAACAGCTATGCTTCCTTGATCCTGATACCTAAATTCACCCATGGTGACTTCAGCGTTATCTATCTCAATTGAAAGTCCTGCTTGCCCTGATATTTCAGACAGAGTAGCTTCATCAAGCGCCAAAATTTCAGCATTTACAGTCGTACATGCAACCCCTACAGTAATACCTATCGCTAGTTCCATTATTTTTTTCATATTCTTACCCTTTTATTATATTTAGCAAAGATAAAATACCACACGAACAAATAAAGTAGTTTGAACAAACTCTCATTTTTTACTTTCTTAAAGAACCACTTAACGGAAAGTAAAACGTAGTTATATTCAAATACCTTAAAAATAATTTTGAAACAAAAAAGCCACCCGAAGGTGGCCTTTTTAACAGTGCTTGTACTGTTTTTCGATCTTAGTGACCGTATATAACAGTGCTTGCGCTAACGTGTAGATCA